>CAVSSJ010000010.1:0-185790 GCA_963730595.1 uncultured Carnobacteriaceae bacterium | reverse complement strand
ACCGGGCGTCTTTTTGCCTTTTGAAGGGGTAAGATCCAATGCCAGTTCGCGGTCAAGAATATCTGCGAGCACTGCCTCACCGGTAATACCGCACAAATTCGTCAACGCCCCATTGAATGCAATTCTCGGTTACAATCCCCTTATCAATAGAAAAGAGAAGTTTCTTGCAGGACATCTCATGATCGTCAATCATCAGACTGTAATTGGTTTTGTCAAACTGCCCGATAATGTCACTGTCGTTTGAACAGAGCACCAGAAGGCACGTGCCGTCGCGTACCGCAGAGAGATCGAGAGGTTCATCCACCTCTTCGACCTCAAAACGGGCAGCCTCAAGAATGAGTCGCATGGCATTCTGGCTCTTTCCCGCATATCGTGTTCCATGATAAATAAATTGCCATGGGCTTATAGAACAATTTTTCTATTGCGATGTCTGAAATTACTATAATGACCACCCCGCTCAAATTCATCAACCACAGCATTGAAGATTTTGCAATGCAGGTTACTTTTGATCCGGTCTTTGGCGATGGCACAGTTGTTTATAACCTGTCAATTATCAAAAACGAGGATCTCGATTTTGCAATTTCGATACTTAAGGATGCATATAAGACTGGTGTCACGGTAAGTGGCCTGGTCAAATTCTTTTCTTCCGGAGAGAAAATTGCAGGATATGCAGTGCCGAAAGGATGCACGGGTATCTGTACCCTTTGCAGTATGACCTTTGACGGTCTCCTGATCGGGTGGCATTCCCGTCAATCCCATAGGAGGAGGGGTTGTCGAAATCGAGAAAACGCACACCTCTGCGGTTTACCCATATCATTATGACGAACATACGACCATCGATCCGCTCCAGGTGCTGATCTCCCAGAAGACAACATCTGTTACCAGCGTGATGAGGACGGGGAGCGGAGCAATCCTTGCAAATATCAGGGAATTCCATATGGAGGCAGAATCACGGGTTGGACTGGTTCTGGATGAACTTTCAAACAGCAGTTTCTCAGGCATTCTTGAAGTGGGAATGCCGAACCTGCCTCTTCTTGGAGTGCCGGTGAGTCCCCAATACGTTGCTATTGCAGCTGTTGGCGGTACAAACCCGATGGCTGCAATTCGCGAGGGTGGTCGCTGGGTACAGACACAGGCAATGAAAGGCCTGATGGAAATTTCTCAGATGGAAGAAATCCGGGATTTTAAAGCGATATTATCTCATTATCCGCTTTTTTTAGCCCACTCAAAGATCAGCGTGTAATACCGTATGAAAAAGCGGACGAACCCTTCAGATTCTGAAAACAGTGCTACCGCATCCTCTTTATCGATGCCAACGATCACCATCACGCTACGACCGTCAATGATACAGACACCACCTGCCATCATCTCTTTTGCCTTATCGAGTCCTTTTGGGATCTCGGGATGCTGAATGAGATACACCCTGATTTTTTCTGGCATATCCCCGGTCCAGTGAGGGGTGATTATGTCAACACTGACCATGTCTGCCATACTGGCCAGTTTCTTTTTTACTTCAGGTGATAAAATCTGCGGGTGAGCAATAATTCTGATCTCATCTTTTGCACGGGAAATGATATCGGTGAGTTTTTTTTCAATATTTCCGATGCCATAAATATTCCATATCAGACTCCTCGCTCCCGATTGAAGGACTCATCTGTTCCCGGGAATATCGGGGATAATGTATCGCGGGCGTATTTTGCATCCTTTTCGATATGGTCCATCAGTTTTGAAATCGCGTCATCAGGAGAATAGGCTGCAAACCTCTTGGGTGAAGACTGGGATACCGACACGAGTCCTTTTTCCAGAAGTTGATCGATAACTGTGTACACCGAAGCGCGTGGAACACCGGAAATCTCATGAATTTCACTTGCAGTTGCGCTGGCAACTTTAAGGAGTGCAATATATACACGAGCCTCATATTTTGTCAGTCCAAGTGATTTGAGACTTTCAGTGACGCGAACGGAATTTTCTGACGACAATTTCATTGAAACATCGCTTTATATCCTGCAATAATAAATGTTGTTATAACAATAACAACATGTGATTGATAATGAGATATTACCGATTGATAATGGTTTTTCTTGTAATGTGGTTGTGCTTCAGCATGCCGGTTATGGGTGTGACCAGCGTACTTGGGTGGACGTCCTCAAATGTCAGCATTAATTTCCGGGGTCAACGAGTTTTTCCCGGGACAGGACGCAACCATAACAGTAATCGTACAGAATAGTGGTGTTCAAAACCTGCAATTTGTAAATGGCGGGTCCATTAGCCGGGATGATCTTCTCACAACTGCAAAAACGGTTTCGGTTGGACTCTCTGCCGGGAACGCCCCAATAATTGTCAAAAGCGATCCGCAGATAGTCGGGGATATCAAAAGTAATGAGATCCGCACGGTGGCGATCACCACAAAAATTCTCCCCAATGCCACCGAGGGAGAATACCAGATCCCTCTCACCATAAACTACACGTATCTCGCAGCAGCCGATCAGCCCGCAAGTGACACTCTCCAGTCAAATTACCAGCTCACAAGCGAAACGTTCCCGATAACAATAAAAATCAAGCCTCAGGTGAAGGTTGAAGTCCTTGAAGCCGTGCCGGAAAACCTGATTGTCGGAAGTGAGGGATATCTTAACATGAAAATAAGAAATACAGGATCAGAGGATGGCAAAAAGGCTACCGTGAAGTTAATCCGCAATGGGGCTAGTCCGATAATTCCGACCGACAGCAGCGTTTTTATAGGGGATTTCCCGCACAATGGGACGGTTACCAGCAGATACAAGGTAACGATCTCCGGTGACGCAGAAAAACAGACCTACCCGGTTGATGTTGTCGTTACCTATGAGAATAGTGACGGTGATGTAGTTACTTCGGATATTGAGACGATCGGTATTCCTATCGGGGGAAAAATCAGTTTCGCTATAACCTCGGGACCAGTTCAGGTGGTACCGGGATCGCAAAATGTGATCCAGGTAGAATACCAGAACACTGGTATCACGACTGCATTCAATGCCCAGGCACGCATTTCCGTTGTTGATCCGTTTACCAGCACGGATGATACGGCGTACCTTGGAGATCTGAAACCAGGTCAGACAGCAACTGCACGCTACCAGATGAGTGCAGATGATACAGCGGCAGTAAAGGACTACACTCTGGATACCGAGATTCGGTACCGTGACGCACTGGACATCAGCCATAATTCGGATATCATTCATGTCACGGTTCAGGTTCAACCAAAACCTGCATCAGCCGGCCTCATGCAGTCTCTTCCAATAATTGTGGTTATCGCTCTGATTTGCATTGCCGCCGGGTATTATTTCCTGGTAATGAAGAAGAAACAGTGATTTTTAGTACCAGAGAGGGAAGTCTCAATGGTTGATGTCTAATAGGTAATGCGAATTCACTGACTGCAGCAATTACCTGAAAAAAAATTTCTTACAATTTTTTCAGTCTCTCTAAAAGGTTAGGTGCCGGGAATCTTTTGTGCTCGCTTTTTCTGACAAGTCCAAGAACTTTTTCTTCAATGGGTGTTGTTGCCTGCCAGCCATGCAGTCGAAGTGACCTGAGGGAGGCATCGATTTTCTCATAAGAAAGGCCGATCTCTTCTTCGTCGCTCTGTCCTTCCCACAGACCTGCGGAAGGCGCCTTTTTCATTATCGATTCCGTAAATCCCCAGTTCTTTGGCATACTCGTAAATTTCGGTTTTATACAGATGCAGTAACGGCTGGAGATCGGCAGCATTATCGCCATACTTTGTGCAGTAACCGAGCATGTACTCGCTCCGGTTGGAGTACCACAGACAATTTTCTGTTCGCGATTGGCGTGGTAATAGAGAACGGTCAGACGGATCGGGCCATCAGGTTGCCAAGCAAGTACCGGGACTCTTTAAAATCCGGCATTGTTTTAAAACCTTCAAGCACTGGCTCTATACTAATTACCCGGTGATCCATGCCGAGGTGTTTACAGAGTGCCGCAGCATCTTTGATATCTGCCGGGGTGCTGACGTTTGATGGGAGAGTCAGTCCAAGCACCTTGTCCCCTCCGATTGCCCGGCAACAGAACGTCGCAGTCACCGGCCGAGTCGACACCCCCGTCAGCCCGACAACAATTCCTTTGCTACCACTTTTCCAGTAGGCATAGCGTATCATCTGTTCAACCTGGCCCATCCTGCATCCCAATTCTGTTTCCATGACACCTGTCCCCTTTACAGTAGTCTGATAAATCTTTTAATTTGTTCAGTATTACCAACGGCGATGACGGCTTCCCCTTTCAGGAGGGTTTCATCAGGACGAGGTGAAACAATTGATCGACCAGGTCCTTCGATACCGATAATCCGGAACTCCGCTTTTTTGTGTGAACCATTCCAACCGGTTCGGGTAGGTACTACGTGATTGTTTAAGAATAACCAGATCGTTGTTAGGGAGTTCAAGAAGGATGGTCACAAGATCTGCAAGAATAATTCTTGCTATTGTCTGGCCGCGATCCTGGGGAGGAGAGCAACATAGTCTGCACCTGCCCGGTAGAGTTTTTCAACTGGTCGCCCCGTTGGCCCTGGCTAAAATCCGGATAAACGGGTTTAAATTCCGTGCCATAAGCGTAGTAAAGATATTCACATTATCGTCGTTCAATGCAACGATACAGAACCGTGCCTCTTCGATACGGGCTTTTTTGAGAACTTCTTCATCTTCAGCGTTGCCGATAACCTGCTCCACTTCTTGTTTTTTTGAATCAACAACAATGCAGGAAACACCGGATGCCTCCAGTTTATGATATGCCGCTGCACCAACATCCCCAAAACCAGCAATTACAGCCAACGCATCCGCACACCCTTCCGGGCGGTAACTCTTCTTTGAGAGCTGAAACAATGGACTCAATCCTGCCAAAAGGTACAGGGAAGTGGTATTGTCAATCACCATATCATCCCTGGGTGACGGAATGAATTTTCCGGCCTTCCAGAGAAATGGCACGGTAATCCCAAACCGCTCATAAAGGTGAAGGTCAGACAGGGATTTGAAAGCGGCTTTGCACCCGAAAACCAGAGGGATGTTGATGAGCCTGAGTCGTGTTCCGGGAGCATCCTGGACACTGATGGAACTTCGGTCCAGACCGGGAATATCCGGTTCTGTATCCCCGTTTGGGTTAAGGATGGCGTGGCGTGCAAGAAGCCTTCCGGTAGTATCCTTGGGAGATAATACGTAATCAGCGCCAGCATAGTGAAGATAACGATTGAATGATAACTTGTCCACGATCGAAATGATCTTTCCTTTCACCAGTTCACGAATGCCAAGAACGACGCTGGCTGTCTGCCGTTCATCCATGCAGATTACGACAAAGCGGGCACCGCCGATATGTGCAGCAGACCATGTGTCAGGATCGTCATAATCTCCCCAGATAACGTAAGCACGTCTCCGGTATTGGGTCGCTATCTCAAGGGCTTTTGCTTTATCCTGTTCGATAATTACAATGTCATGGTCAGAAATTGCGAGGCTGTCAATTACCGATCTTGTGACCTCATCGTATCCCATTACAACAGTATGACCAGAAAGCTTGTGGGGGGTTCTTCGCGGAGGTGAAGGAGCAAGCAGGGTTGTGAGGAACGGAGCGAGGAGCAGCGGAATCACAACAAAGATCATGATAACTCCGGACAGCATTATCTGGATCGCAAGGAGACGGGTAATTTCGCTGGTGAAGGGTAACAACTCACCATACCCGACTGTTGTCATGGATTCAACGACAAACAGAAGTGATTCAGACCAGGAAAGAGGTTTGCTCTCCAGAAGTGGATAATAGGAGTAAAATAAATAGGTATTGACTCCCACAAGCAGGGCAAACGCGAAAAAATAAATCGAGATTTGAAGGACTGGTGAATTCCGGATAGCCCTCCAGATCCGTCCGCGTCTAAGTGCCATCTGCTGTCACCTCATTGATGAAACGGCATCTATCACATAGAGGATCTCCCGGTTCCCCGCATTTTTCACAGAATGGAATCAAATCAGCGATCGAAGAACACGTCCCGGCCAGATTTTTTTTCAGGTTGGCCAGTGCAAATTTTGTTGCTGGGTGACGGAGGGTGAAATCGTTAAGCATGGTCTCAACATCCCCGCTGAATGGATCTTGTTTATAGGGATTGTGGGACAGGTTAAATCCATGAAGGTGAAGATCTGCATACAGCTCTACTTCTTTTTGAGGAATAGAGATAAACGGACGGATATGAGGAATTTCTCTCCTGCCGGTTCTCTCAAAACCAACAAGGCGTTCAGGAGTTCCCTGAAGTATATTTTTTAGTGCACACACTGCCCCGTTATCGAGTGTTTCACCGATTGCAATTTTTTTCACTCCATTCTCTGATGCAATCCGGTTCAGCAGGAGGTTCCGGAGCACGGTGCAAAACGTTGGGGAAAATCCTGTACCTTTTTTAGATGCGATACCGTCTGCAGTAATCCCAAAAGTCTCCCGGAAAGATACGGTAATACATTCAATGTCCAGCGCACGGGCAATCTGGACAGCATACATGGGATCACTATGTCCGGTAATTCCCTCATCGATGGTGATAGCCAGGAGACGGATATCACGACGGTCTGCAATGAGTTTTTTCAAAAAATACAGGAGTGCACTACTGTTTTTGCCTCCCGACAGAGCAACAGCGATACGATCACCGGGAACCATCCAGCGGTTCCTGCGGATTTCATATTTTGCCTTTGCCTCAACATCAGCTCCAACATGGTACTTGCAGAGGTGTTGCCCGGATACTCCTGAAATAGAATTGCGTCCCTACTGCATTTGTTGCACTGCATTTGCCAAATCCAATCTAATCTGGACGATAAAAGATGTTTAAGGTTGTGTTGATTTAAAGGAGTGCCAGGTAAGATGCGATTTTTATAGTCTGGAACATAACCAATCTATCGATTATGGTTATCGCCGCGGAACGTATTCGCACGCTGAATAAATATGAAAAATCCATCCTCAATTCTCTTGAACGTGGGATGAAACGCTACGAATGGGTGCCGCTGGATCAGATAAAAAATGCCACGAAACTCTCCGAATCAGAGATCAACTACCGCCTCGCCCGCCTGATCAAATGGGGTATGGTGCGGTTCAACCCCGTGCCCTATGATGGGTATTCCCTTGTTTTTGGTGGTTACGATACGCTGGCGCTTTCTACCCTGACCAGGAACGGGACGATATCAGCACTTGGTTCACCTATCGGTGAGGTAGCTAGCCCATTGTCTACGAAGCGCTCGGACTTGGACCGGTAGCCATCAAGTTTCACCGCGTCGGGCTACGCTCATTTTCCTCAGCCCGTTGACCGTGATTACATGCCGGAGGACGGGCACTGCCCATGGTTGCTTGCATCCCGGAAATTAGCAGAACGTGAATACCAGGCACTCACTGCCCTCCACCCAAAGTCAGCGTCCCGCTGCCTATAGCACAGAACCGTCATACCGTCGTCATGGCGCTGATAAAACGGCCCAATTTTTTCATTGCCGGGGTCGAAGAACCAAAAGAGGTACTGGATGAAACCCACCTATGCCGGCATCGCTTATCGTGAAGGAATTATCCACGCCGACCTGTCGGAATATAATATCATGATGGAGGACGGGCGGTGCGTTATTATTGACTGGCCACAGTGGGTTGCAACAACCCATATAAATGCACAGACTATCCTGAACGGGATATTGAAAATATCCTCACCTATTTTAAACGAAAATATAACCTGGATTATGATCGCGGGGATGCAATGCGATGCGTGATCGATTAAGGGTCTTTGGTATTGACATCATCAAAGGATCCGTGAGGTCCCGATCCCGCCGCCCGATGTATGCACTTATCCGGATGGAGGGGCAGGTCATCGAAAGTGAATCGGAGGTTCTCGATGTCCGGCTCTTCCGGATGCTCAACGAGGAAAACCGGATAATCCCTGCCGTTGACAGTCTCCAGGAAATCGCCGTTGACCAGCACGATCTTTTCTTCTTTTTACAGGCATTGCCCCCCCGTAAACTCACGGCTTGTCCAGGTTACGGGAGGAGAACGGAAAGAGACCCTCGGAAAGGTCGCCGCCCGTATATAACATCAGTTTCAACCGCTTTGATCCGTTTGCTGAAGCCCGCACGGCTGCGCAGGTTGCCTCGCTTGGGGCAGGCGCAGAGATCATAGCATTTGAAAACGAGAGCGAGATTGTTGCAAGCCGTCACCGCTCCCTGGGCAAAGGAGGGTGGAGCCAGAACCGCTACGTGCGAAAAATTCACGGGGCTGTGCAGTTGAAGGGCCGCGAGATTGAGATGGCGCTAGTTGCTGCCGGGATAAAGTATGAAAAGAAAGAGACCCGGGCGTTTGGCGGGTGCAGCAGGGTGGCATTCCGGTCTCTTTGCAAAAAGGGACCAATCCCGGTGCCCAATGATCGTGGTTCTGATGGTCAGGTAAGGATTAGTGGGAAACGCCTTCGGCGGATCCGATTCCGACCGCTTTCTGGAAAACCCCGGTACCTGATTGTCGGCATCGATCCTGTACAACAACCGCAGTAGCTGCGCTTGATCTCGATGGCAACCTGATGCATCTTGCAAGTCCCGCCAGATGAACATGGGCGACGTTGTCGAATCACTCTACCGTGTGGGAAAACCCCTTATTATTGCATCGGATGTGCAGGAAATGCCCTATTCTGTGGAAAAGGTGCGGCGGGCATTTTCTGCGGTTGCTTATACTCCAAAACAGGATGTGAGTGTTGAGACAAAGATAGAACTGACGTCGGCGTTTTCATATACAAACGATCACGAACGGGATGCACTTTCCGCAGCGCTCGATGCCTATCGCCAGTACTCGTCATAAATTCCAGAACCTGCTCAAACGGGTCCTCCTGGCCACGATCTCGACGAGGTCAGGGCACGGGTAATCCGGGGACAGTCCCTTGATCAGGTAATTGGAGAGATGAATGCGGTAACTCCTGCTCCGCTGACGGATATACCCCAGTACCTGTAGAAGTAAAGCACGACGAGAAGGCACGGGTGCTTGACGGCATGGTTAAGCGCCTTCGCACGTATGTGGCTGAGCTGCAGGAAGAAATAAAGGAAAAGGACTTTGAAATCCAGAGGCTCCAGGCACGCGTCCGGAAGATTCACACTTCACAGGATGCGCAACTTGCAAAAGATTCTGAAGTGATGAAAAAAGATGTGGTCATCCAGGGTTTAAAAAAACGGTTGCGCAGGGAGGAACGACATAACCGGAATCTGTCCAAACGCATCGTACGTATCAAACAATTTGCAGAGTCTGTCGATGGATGGTGAGGTGCTGCCGGTCAAGGTGATGGATGCACTGACAAAAGAAGGACTTCGCCGTCTTACTGAAGATATGGGGATCGAAGAAGGAGACATAATCTTTGTCACGCGGCTGGATGGATGGGGAAGAACTGTGGTGAAGGATCTTGCAGAAATTAACATAAAAGCGGTTGTCTGCAGTTCTGCAGCACTGGCACAAAGTGATCCCCTGATCCTTCCGGTATTCCGGGAAGCAAAAATCCCTCTCATTTCTGATACGGATTCGGGCGTTCAGGTACGAGGAAAGCGGGGACTTTGCGGGAAGGAAACGCTTGAAGGTGCTCTTCTGCGCTGGCAGGAAGAACAGGCGCAGCATGAACGGGAAAAGAAATCTGAAATGATCGAGCACATATTCAAAGAGTACAAGAGCGAACGGGGTAAGGAGGTGCGCAAGAGTGGATGACCGCGAACTCTTAACAGTCGTAATGGGGATTGTCGGAAAAGAGAAATGCCTTGATGATTGTGCCGAAGTACCCTGTGGTGACCAGGTTATGGTAGTGACAACGGACATGCTCCACCGCACTACTGATTTTGTCGCGGGTATGAGCGACTGGCAGATCGGCTGGATGAGTGCTGCAGTCACGCTTTCAGATATTGCGAGCATGGGGGCAGCACCAAAATATCTTCTCATTGCTGTCGGACTTGACACATGGCAGAATCTTGCCGGAATAATGCAGGGCGCAAAGGATTGCTGCATAACATTCGGTGCTGAAATCATAGGTGGTGATATTGACCGTCACGGAGAGCTGACTGTTGTGACAACCGGCCTTGGTCTTGTGGATAAACGTCAGGTCGTGCGTCGAATTGGTGCCCATCCGGGGGATCTTGTATGTATTACGGGTACTCCAGGTCAGGCTCAGGCATACCTTGACGGATACCCCCAATTTGAAAAGGCGCTCTTTGAACCACAGCCAAGGGTCAGGGAAGGGCAGCATCTGGGCAGGGCTGGCGTTAGTGCAATGATGGATGATAGTGACGGTATCGCACTCTCGCTCTATGATCTGGTCAGCGTGAACGAATGTGGATTCTCCCTTGATTCAACCAAACTTCCCGTCCCCGCGGGCATCCCTGCACTCCAGGCACAGGAGCTTGCTCTGTATGGTGGAGGGGATTATGAACTAATCTTCACCCTGCCTCCAAAACTGCATCCGGTGAAGGGTGTTTCCTATACTGTTATCGGCAAAACAATTTCAGAAAAAGTTGTCCTCATTGATGGCATCCCGGTAGAGAAACGCGGGTACCAGCACCGGTGGGAATGATTTTTTGTAAGGTATATATCCCTGAAATTTTTTATCACATGTACCCGAAAAAGCGGAGTACACAATAGACCAGGAGTGAGATACCTGCTACTTTTATTGTCTGGGTATTCATCTCCTCAACAAACTGCGTTTTGTAGCTGGCATCATTCATCGCCCTGTATACCGGTTTAATAAGAATCAGCCCGAAGGGAAATAACGGGAGCAGCCAGAAATATCCCATTTCGACCGAGACGAGGAAGGCACAGAGTATCAGGGCAAGAACCATGAGTGCCATGGTCCACTTGAATGCTGCCTGTTCCCCGATAATCATGACCGAGTTCCTTCGTTTAATCCGGTCCTTTTCAATATCCCGGATCTCATTGAGGAGTTCACTGATGATCCCAAAGAGTGCCAGGAGAGAAAAAAAGATGATACCCATCCGATCCAGCGGATGATACAGGAGGTATCCAAGCATACCGCAGAGCATCGGGAGTACTGCATGATAGAGAAGGTCAAGTCCGGCGATATTTTTTGTCTCAATGAGAAATGAATACGTGACAAACATGAAAAGGATCAGGATCTCTATCCAGAGCAGTTTTGACGGCAGGAGCACCATACACACCAGCGTGACGAGAAGAAGTATGGCGCTCACGAGAATTGCAGCAGGCAATGACATCGAACCGTCTGCAAGCGGATTTCTGGGGAACGGTGTTTTTGCATCCAGTTCACGGTCTGAAATATCGTTTACTACAAATCCAAACGCAGATGCTGTAATGATGAAAACCACCAGATAGATAAGAGATATATCGACCACAGAGGATCCCAGAAAAGCTCCAAATAGTCCGACGATAATGGACAAAAAACCATATTCCCCGAACCGTAGAAGTCTGACCAGCGGATGGATACGAACCCTCCTGAATGATTAACACTCATTTGATCAAATAATTAATAAAATAATGGTGGCTACAACAGGTGATTGTCAAATATTGGGCGATATTGCAAATCCGAATCATTCAATACAAAAGCAGGAATAAACTTATTAACAATAGGGTGATGGATGGCTAACGTACTGCTCTCTCCGCTCAGCTGGGGTCTGGGTCATGCCACACGGGATATCCCTATTATCAGGAGCCTGCTTGATCATCATCACGATGTAACTATCGCTGCCTCCGGCAACGCACTTGCGGTGCTCCAGCACGAATTCCCTGAATGCACCTTCATCGAATTTAACGATTATCCCTCACCGTACAGCACAAGCCGTTTCTTTATCCCGAAGTTCATTGCATCCCTGCCAACCCTTTCTAAAGCACTTGCTGAGGAACGCCATACCCTGCAAAACATTCTTGAAAAAAACCATTATGATCTTATCATCAGTGATAACCGGGTAGGGGTATATTCATTAAAAATTCCAACGATCTTTATAACTCACCAGATCCATTATCACTTCCCTCTCTTGTTCTGGCCCATAGAACTTTCCTCAATCCTTGCAAATTACTTCCTGTTTGAAAATTACTCCCGTGTCATCGTTCCCGATAACCCACCGGGGCCAACATCCCTTGCGGGAAAACTGTCCCGCCCGGTTCATGGGCTGACCGATTCAAAGGTATTTTTTTCAGGAATTCTCTCAAGCACCCCAAAAATGGATGTTGAACAGGATCTTGACAACCTCGTCATCATATCCGGTCCCGAGCCGCAGAGGACACGGCTTGAAGAGATCCTGACACCCATGCTTCCTGAACTGGACGGTTCTACGATAGTATTGCTGGGCAGTCCGCAAAAAACTCAGACGCGTTCACTATCCGACCGTTGCACGCTCATTTCCTATGCGAGCACGCAGGAAAAAATTCGCCTCATGAACCGGGCGAAGTTTATCATCTGTCGCTCGGGCTACACTTCAATGATGGAAATGGCCGAACTCAATAAGCGCCATGGACTTTTTATTCCAACACCGGGACAACCCGAGCAGGAATACCTTTCCGAGTATTACGAAAAGATGGGCTGGTTTTATTCAAAAAGTCAGTACAAACTCAACCTCAGGGAGGATGTCCCTGCTGCAATGAAGTATAAGGGATTTCCATCAATGCCACCAACCAAAGACAATATTGTGCGCCTTTATGACAACCTGCTGGCACAATATCTTGAGTGATAATCATTAAATTGGACGTATCAGAACGGCGGAGTTCATATAGACGGATTACCTACTACTGAATATGGATGATATGGTCGTTCAGGGCTTTGGTGCGATCGTCCTTATTTACGGTGGACTGATCGTCATTGCCCTTGGGATCCTGTTCTTTATCACAGAATTCTGGGATGCGCTGGTCTCCGGAAATACCGGCTTTATCATCTTTTGGTGTGCAGTCATTCTTGTGTCGATATCGCTGTATGCAGGATGTGGCCTTTTACTCCGTAAATATGGAATTATCTGAAATGACCAAAAAACCCGGAATGGTGTTGTAGAGCAGGTTATCGACTATAAATATGTTTAATGAAAGATAGTTCATTATCAGACCCCATATTGGAACACAGCATGGAATCTCTGGAGAGTAAACTGGACCGACTGTCTCCTGAACAGCGTAAGGAGGTTGAAGATTTCGTTGATTTCCTTTTGTTCAGGTCAGGAAATGTACCTGCACCTCTGGCTGCCGGTCAGACTCCGGTATCTTTCCAGAATGTTGCCCCACCTCCCCTTTTTGTGCAGGAACCCGCTCATCTCACGGAATCTGCTCCCATTGAGGGTAACGATTCACACCTGGTGAAGAATTCACCAAAACCCTTCCATGATGAAGAACAGGTACAGCCTATCCAGGAGATTATTATTGGTGGTGAAGACAGGATCACCCACGATTACATGGACTACGGCCAGTTCGAACAAAAATCATCTCCAGCCACGATTGCGGTAAAAAACGTGAAAGAAAAGTTACAAAAACAAAAAGAGCAGGAAAAACCCCGGGTCATGCTCGACTGGATCGATTGATAAAAAAGAAACGAGTGGACTCGACGGGATTTGAACCCGTGGCCTTCACGTTGCAAACGTGACGATCTACCCCTGATCTACGAGCCCTTGTGTGGCATACTAGTTTTCTGCGGATGCCATATAGTTGTTACTGTTCGTTCGATACATTCCGGTGTCACGTCAAATTCGTCGCAGGATACTGATTGGCAGAAAAACCATCAAAAATCCGGGATTCTGCCACAAAATACCTGATGTCAATCCAGGCTCTTTCTGGCCTCCGATTTGTGTCTGACACTAAGAAAGGGAGCCCATTCCGTGCTCCGATCAATAAAGTCGATAATTCGGGCAGATTTTGCCAAACGGACGATTTTATAGTACCCCCAAAGCTGGGTTGAATTTTGAGGTTCCGGAAGTGTTCTGTATAGATGGTCATGGGATTTGGAATGCTGCTGTATCGCGTTTAAGTGGCTTTTACCGAGGTGCTGAATAAAAATGCTCTGTGTCTGGATTGAGAAACAGGGATCTGTACGTGGGAGGAATTAACGACGGAGAATGGATATTACGACGGTGAGGTGCTAATTTCACAACTCCTGATTTGACGGTATCTCCAAAAAGAGGTAAAATCGTTGATTATCTGATTACAAAAATTAAAAAAATATTTTCCTGCCCGCTGATCTTTTTGTTTATTCTTTTTTCGCCTTGAATATATGGGAAAAAATCGTTGCGATTGCTCCGATAGTTGCAGTAATTACACCGATAATGGCAGCTATCACACCCGGGTTTTCAAGGGGTGCCTGTGATTGTGTGGGTTCTGCTGTCACCGGTACCTGAACGATGATCGGGACTGCGGTTGTCGGAACCGGAGTCGGGGAAGTGGAGAACTGGCCCAGTGGCGGAAGTGTCCCGTATGCATGGGTTGTCTGACCGGGAATCACATAGATCGTACCTTCATAATCGTAATACCCGCTCAGCGACAGCCTGATAATATGGTTACCAGAGGGAATATCTGTCAGGTTTGCCGGTGTAGTCCCATAGTATCTCCCATCAATCAGGACACTGGCCCCAAGGGGTGAAGAATACACCGTGACACTTCCTGAATTCGATTGGGTAGGCGATGTGGTTGTAACTGCAGGTTTCGGTAACTTTTCATTTACAAGAGAGGTGATCAAACGATAATTGACAAGATCCGCTTCTGTGCTGTTGAGATAACGGCTGTTTGATACCGGTGCCCATTCAATTACATACCCATTCCCGTATTGCCGGTAGAGCAGTGCAGGATCACCCATGTCATAACTCAGGAGAGTGACCGACCCCTCTTTTGCTTTTATAGTTAAACGCGAGGAGAAGTGGGTCAGTGTTCGGGAAATTCGTGCGTAAACCGCTAAAAATTGTTTTTGAAAGCGTTGTGTTTGGATCGGTGATTACAAGATACTGCCCGTCAGGTACAGAACCGTTGCTGGTAGCTGGCAGGCTGGAATTAAACTTCTGGTAATTTTTATTGCTTACTACCAGGATCTTCCCGGAAGCAACTGCCTGTTCGATCAGTGATGCAGTTGCGGGACTGAACGAATCATCACCTCCCATAAAAATTACATCAACTGAAGGATCGGTATATTTCGTAATGTTGGTGTCAAGATCTGTTCCCGAAGAACCCGGAAGAGAATACACAACAGTAAAATTCTCCTTATGGAGATCAGGATTGAAACCTGAGGAATCACCATACACGGCAATGTTCAGAGCAGATGAAGGCATTACGAACAGCAGTGCAACAAACAGTATAAGGATGCAGGTTTTTTTGGTAGTATTTAATCTGACCATAGTCTCCCTTCGATTGGTTTACATGGCGAATATATAATTGATATCATCAGTATTGTTCGGCTGACTCTTATATCGGTTTTGGTCATTGTCGTTATGAAAAAGACAACAGGAGATAACAAAAAAGGGAATGAAAGGGGAATGAAAAGGTGATGAAAAAGTTGTAACAATACACCTATTATACCTTTAATTTCTTATACTTCGTAGCGGAGTGAAACGTTGTGGCAAAACTGATCGTTGAATTAAAAAAAGGAAAAGACGGACAGATTGAATTTATCGTTACCTACCATGACCCAAAGACGGATAACCAGTTCACCCTGACGACGACAAACGATATCAATGAAGCAGTGGAGCGTTTGAAAAGCACTCTCGAAAGTGAAGTGCTGGCAATGTCTAAAAAGTAATTTTTTTTAATTGTTCCTAAAAAAATGGAATGAACAATGGACCCGGCGGGAATTGAACCCGCGGCCTTTACGTTGCGAACGTAACGATCTACCCCTGATCTACGAGCCCAAAAATAAGATGATATCAGAGAATAATCTCGATATCTAACTTTTCTGCCAGTTCCTTATATCTGTTCCGGATAGTGACTTCGGTAACACCTGCAACTTCAGCTACTTCGCGCTGGGTGCGTCGTTCCCCGCCAAGAATAGATGAGATATAAATTGCGGCTGCAGCAACACCGGTTGGGCCCCTGCCGCTTGTTAATTCGCGTTCTCCTGCCTGCCTGAGGATCTCCACCGCACGGCTCTGGACTTCACCTTTGAGGGTGAGGCCTGAGCAGAAGCGCGGGACGTAATCAATGGGGGACGTCGGGAGAAGCTTAAGCCCGAGTTCACGGGAGATGAAGCGGTACGTCCTGCCAATCTCTTTCCGGGATACACGGGATACTTCTGCGATCTCATCAAGTGTACGGGGCACATTGCACTGGCGGCAGGCTGCATAGAGTGCTGCTGCTGCAACACCCTCAATACTTCGCCCGCGAATCAGGTTCTTGTCAACTGCATCACGGTAAACAACCGCTGCAGTTTCACGCACATTTCTCGGAAGACCGAGTGCAGATGCCATACGATCAAGTTCTGAAAGGGCGAATGCAAGGTTACGCTCGGTTGCATTACTGACCCGGATGCGTCGCTGCCATTTGCGGAGGCGGTAGAGCTGTGCACGGTTTTTCGATGAGATTGCACGGCCGTACGAGTCCCGGTTGCGCCAGTCGATCATTGTTGAAAGACCTTTGTCATGGATCGTAAAGGTCATCGGAGCGCCAACACGTGAGCGTTTCATACGCTGGTCGTGATCGAACGCACGCCACTCAGGACCACGGTCAATGAAATCATCATCGATTACCAGACCGCAACCCTGGCAGACCAGTTCTGCCCTTTCGTAATCATGGACAAGCTGCCTGCCTCCACACTCAGGGCAGACCGTCTCGGTATGATTTTCCGCCTTCTTTTCGGTCTCTTTTCCCTTTGTCCTTAATTTGAGTGCTTCCCTCTCACTCTGAAGGACTTTTACTTTTTCAATTTCCTGCATCCACATTCTCCAATGTTATATTTTTATCCTGAATAGCAAAACCGGCGTATCCCGGGTGGTGTGTCATCATTTTGCGAAGATCTTTTCATTCGGCAGAACCGTACATTTTTCGCGGCAGAGAACCGCAGCATACGGTGATTTGACATTGCCAAAGAGGTCCAGTATCTTCCCCACTGGCTTCATCCTCCGATCAGTCACTTCGCTGTACAAAGGGGGAGCTGGGCGGCATCACATTGTATAATGAGCATCCGGTTGCCAACGGTGCTCATCGCTCGACCAACAACTTTCACACAACACCCTCAAAGATACAAAATTACTGAAATAATTTAGTAACCTATATATATCAGTCACTACGGTATTTAAACATTGCGTGAAAGTATAAATAAAATTTCAGGAAACAAGAAACTGGTCGATATTTAAAGATATAACCTGTTTGCATTCAGCATCGGTTAGTCCGGCCCCTTTTGCCACTACAAATTTCGCGCGTTCGTCCAAAATATCATGGGGTGCGTGCGCGTCTGAATCCACGACGATCTGGCATCCGGTTTCCCGTGCAACCAGTGCCACGTGGCCATTTGTCCGGTTATGCCCGCCTCTTGAGGTGATCTCAAGAGCAATACCGTTCTTTGCGGCAAGGATTGCATCGTCTCTGGTGATAAGTCCCGGGTGGGCAACCACATTGACATATTTGCAGGTGCATGCAGCATGGTTGGTACCGGCAGCCACGGGCTCAACGGGGGTCTCACCATGGACAATGACAATATCTGCACCGGATTCCTTTGCCGATTTTGCAAGGTCTGCGATCTGCGATGGAGGGACGTGGGTTATCTCAACTCCACAGAGCAGTTTAACCCCAAAAATCTTTGCGGATTCACGTACCAGGTCGAGTGATTGAATGACAGATGTTGTGTTGGACGTATCAACGTGATCGGTAATAGCTACTGTCGTGTACCCATGTACTGCCATCCGGCGAATTAATTCAATGGGAAGCATCTCCCCGTCTGAAAGGATGGAATGGGTATGCAGGTCATATAATCCGCTCATCGTTTCACCTCAAGTTTCTGGGCAACTTTTTTGATAAGGGCCCCTTTACTTTCCTGCCACTCTGCAACAATACGGCCCTCGTGTCGCATCCAGTGAGCGGGGTGATGGTTGTCTTCGATCCTGAAGGTTACACCGGCACGCTTCAATGCGCGTTCAAGGTCGCCAATGACCGGAGCCTTTACCGCATGGTTCCGTGACACACGTCGCCCCTCACGACGTGAATATGCCGCATTGAAATAACAGGGATATAAGATGCACTCGCCTTGTGCCATTATAAAGAGAATTTGTGGGTCAAGGTATAAACAGTGTACGCTCGTACCTTGTACTATGCATCATATAGACGTCCGGATAGAGAAGGATATTTACGACGTCAACAACACCCTTGCCGACAAGAATGCAAAGCACCTGAAATCTCATGGCGTACGGGCATTTGACCTGCTCGGCGCAATCGGATCAGGAAAAACTGCCCTCATAGAGCGCCTTAATCCCCTGCTCGTAAAAAAGGGATTGCGTGCGGGTGCGATTGCCGGTGATGTGTATGGTGACGATGATTTTAAACGGATTGTAGCTCTTGGCATCCCGGCGTTCAACGCAAACACGGGTAAGGAATGTCATCTTGATGCCCACCTGGTAGAACATGCGATTGAGCATCTTCCGCTCAATGATATTGATATCCTGTTCATCGAGAACGTAGGCAATATGGTCTGCCCGACAGACTTCCGGCTGGGAGCAGAAAAGAGAATTGTCATTGTGAGTTCAACGGAGGGCGATGACGTGGTAAACAAGCACCCGATGATGTTCCGCGACTGCACGATTGGCGTGATCAACAAGGTTGATCTGGCCCCCTTTGTAGGAGCTAACCTTGACCGGATGGAATCAGATATCCATCGATATAATCCCGATATGCCGGTATTCAGGACTAACCTGAAGACGGGTGATGGTATTGCTGCCCTCCTGGATTGCATTCTCTCATAAAAAAGTTATAGAAATCGGATACCCGTGCAGGTAAATTATTCCCTCGATCAAATTTTATCAGGACGTTTTGTGAGCTTGTAATCCAATCCCTCTTGTGAACAGAGATGCGTTTTTTCCCGCTATCAGGAGATACTATAAATAATTCTGGAGGGAATATATAGAGCACCATCTTTGGGGAAGGTTTCTCAAAGAAATATTATCGAGAGTGACACCATGCAGTGGCAAGGAGAATCAGTACGAAAAATATCCGGTGGCAGGCGCCGCCCGGCACAGATGAAGCGAAGAACGGAGATCGGGCTCGCACCCGCAGATACCCATATTGGTGACGACCGGAGAAAAAGTATCCGTACCACCGGTGCGAACCAGAAAATGCGTGCGCTCAGGGCAAATCTTGCTAATGTGACCGATCTTAAAAGCGGCGTGTGCAAAAAGGTTAAAATTGCAAGTGTCGTTGAAAACGGGGCAAACCCGAACTATGTGCGGCGAAATCTTCTGACCAAGGGCGCAATCATCAAGACCGAGATCGGGAATGCCCGTATCCTGAGTCGCCCGGGTCAGGACGGCGTCATTAACGCAGTGTTACTCGAATAACCCGGGAACAATAAAATCCCCAACATAATTTTTTATTCGTTTCCTGAAGTCTTGAATCCCTGTTTACTTATGATTGAGACATCATTTTGACAGTAATCCCTGTTTAGCAAGAGTGCATTTATAAAAAGTATTCAGCAATCTTTTTTCTTTTGACCCCCACATAGTTTAGTGATGCGAAGGATCTATTATCGTTTCCCTCAGCGGATTGACCTGTCGTTTGCGATGGGTATGCCATTTAACGAGACGCTGAAGTACATCGCAGGTCTCGATAATTATGAGTCAACCAAGACAACCGGCAAGGAACTGGTGAAAGTAAAAACCAAAATCCCGCCGGAAATTATCCGGTAAGGCATAATATCGAAACCTGCAAGGAGTGCTCGCTGGTCCTGTTTGATCCTCTCCAGATCCTTTCTCAAATCCTCACATGCCTTCTCTGTGTCCTTGTTTTTCGTCATTTCCATGCTGCTGCGAAGATGGTAAATGATCTCATGGATGTTTCTGACCACGGGCAGCAGTTGAAACATCCGCTTTTTGCTGCCCGGATCAGCTTGCCAATCCACTCCGTTAAAAAGTTCCATCGAGATAAATTGCCCCGCCCCAAAACATTCATATGTCGTGCAGCCATTGAAGCCATTTGTCTTCAACTGATTGTGAATAGCGCAGCCAAAATCGCTTCTTAGATTTTTGCAAGGCACACCCTCTTTTTTGCTGAAAGGGAAATCCTGCGATTTCTGAAATTGCAGGGCTACACAACAGAGCGCAAAACATTTACTGCAGTCCGAAGAATATTTCCCTCTACTATTGAAATCTTCCATAATGCTCTCCTCTATGTTTGATGTGTTTCCTGTTTCTTCACTGAAAGCATTCCTGCCGTTATTTGTTCTTCTTTGCTTTCCATTTATTTTAGCACCATCTTGGCTTCTTGAGGGAAAAATTTTTCAGAACCCGCCGTCACCCAAAGGCGCCATGCTGTCCCTTGCTCCAGCTGAGGGGAGCTCGTCAGCAAAGACGGCTAAATAACTTGAACCCAGAGGGCTGAACCCCCGTTTTTGAGCAGCTGTTTCAGGTCTTTTTTCTCTTATATAAGAAACAAGAAGGCTGCCTTTCTGATAAGAACCAGAAAGGCAGCCTTCTTTTGTTTATGACTTTACGTTTTAAAACTGATTATTTTTGATTTTCAGCAGCAGCGCGACGTGCAGCCAAGATTGCGACATTTTCTTCCACTTTCGCTTTTGTCAACGGATAGATGAACATCAAGCATAGCGCAACCATTGTATAGCCGATGGCTGGCACAAGTGTAGCAACGTTGTAGATTTTGTCCAGTACGGCAGGATCTTGTATTGCCGCTGCAGAAACGTAGCCGATTGCCGCTAGCGCGAATCCACCTAAACCACCCGCTAAAGCTTGGCCAAGTTTTCTTGAGAATGAGTAGACAGCATAGACGGTACCGCTGTCGGCATTGCCTGTTTTAACAGCTTGATAATCGATGATGTCGGTGATGAAAGCCCAGATGATGATGTTGAAATAGTTCATGCCCAAGCTGGCAATGAAGGCCATCGGCAAGAAGACCATGACGTTGCCTGTGTGCAGGAAGTACAGGACAGCGTAAACAATTGCTGAGAAGAACACAGCTACTGTTGCTGATTCCTTTTTACCGAAGCGAGCAGCGATTTTGTTTGCGAAAGGCGCAAGCAACAACGTTCCGACCGTACCCAAGATACCGGCAATGGCTAACATTTTAGAACTCTTGAAATAATCGGCGTACAGGTATGCGTTCATTGTATTTACCAAAAGCATGGACAACAGCAAGAAGATAGCGGCTGCGATGATCCCGCCTAAAGCGCGGTTTGTTGATAAGCCTTTTAAGAGTTTTGCCATTTCTTTGCCGAGAGACTCTTTTTCGGCCTCCGGTTTTTGCGGCAATTGTACACGTTCAACCGAGAAGTGGTAACAGAATTGATACAGGAGGAAAGCAAGGACGGCAAAGACGGCAGCAATCATTGTGAAGCGTTCCGGAATGACAACTTGTGCGCCATTCGCATCGGTTTTGTAGACAAACAATGGAACAAAGAACGAAATGAAGATGCTGGCGATGCTGGCACCCACACTACGGAAGACGGAAAGTGAAGCGCGATCTTCCGGTTTTTGGCTGATGACGGATGCCATCGAACCGTAGGGGATATTGATTGCCGTGTAGCAGATGCTGCCCCAGAATAGGTACGTCACAAAAATGTAAATAACTTTTGCAGTCATGGACCAGTTTTGAACGACCGATAAGAACAGCAGGAAGCCCGCAACGACGGCGAAAGGAGCGACCCGTTTGATCCAAACTCTGAAGCGGCCATCTTTCGAAGGTTTCAGCGTATCGACCAGACGCCCCATCCCGATATCCGTAAATGCATCCACAACTCGTGCGGACAAGAACAGCGTACCGACTACTGCACCGCTGATCCCCAGTACTTTCGTGTAGAACAGCATCAAGAATGAACTTGAGAAGATGAAGAACAAGTCATTCGCCATGTCCCCGGCCATATAGGCAAGTTTGTCGATCATACCAAACTCTCTTACATTCTTTGTGTTATCGTTTACATTTTTCATCTTTAAACACCTCTTCCAAAATATTAAAAACCAACCAATAAAACTGAGTGATAAGAGCACCAAAATGTTCCGCATAATGAAACCGAATCTCATGAAAATCCGTCCGCAGAAAAAATAATAAAACTTTACATTAATTACTAAGGTAATGATAACACTGCAGAAAAACGGTTACAACGCATTTATTATTAACAATTTGTGAACGCTTTAGGAGTCAGGCGAGAACCCTCGTGACTTTAGTCGTGAGATGAATCGCCTGTCCATTCCCTTTCTTCTCAAGTGCTTTCACTAAGCTGATGGAGTATAATTATCTTAATGAATTGTTCAAAATTTCTTGCGATAATCAAAGGAGCGTTATAACCTATGAACACAACAAACAGCGACAAACAAAATAGCCATCTCGATTTGAATAAAAAAGACGTACAAGATGTCTTTTCACTCTATGAAGATTATGCGGAAGTCCCTTACATCTCGCCCAAACGGAATTTAGAAAACTGGATCCATTTAGTGAGGATCGGTTCAGAACAGCTCGTGCCCAAACGAAATATGGTCCGCTACGAAGAGGATATTTTACCGGGGCATCTGATTCTACTGTGGCGCATCGATTTCGGCACCTTTACCAATGAAAGCATCTTCCCCAAATATTTTGAATACAACTACGGCATCAATGGTAGACAGGCACTGACTGAACTACTAGAAAAAGGCTATGCAAGAGCGCTGTCCGCAACCGACTCCTTAGATTACCTGAACGCTGCACAGTTGAAGGCGATACTAAAACATTTTGAACTGACAGGCTATTCCAAACTGAAGAAACCCGAATTGATGGAACTCGCGAAAAAAGAACTAACCGAGGAACAGCTCGCCACCCAATTCAAAATCAGGGGCATTCAGATAACGCCTGAAGGAAAAGCCATTCTGGCCAAATATCCCGAGCCGGTTGATCGCCATCCCAAGAAAAAATACTGATCACTTCGATCAAAAACTCCCTACTGGACTAATTTCACAGCAGGGAGTTTTTTTGCGTATTTTTTTATTCTTGCATAAGAAACGGCAAAGCCGCTCCCATTATGTTTCCCATCAATGAAAAATGCCGAAGCCGCCTGTCCAACTGATTTTTTCAGAGACAGCCAATGCAATTTGCAGGAACCCCATCGCTTCGAGCTCGCGGGCCCGTTTCAGTGAGCCGGCATCGATGAACGCCAGGCCGCTGCCGTCCAACGCTGCCACAACCTTATCCTTCGCTCCTTGATCATCGGATGCCAATAATACCGTGGTTTGGTGGGCATCCGCTACTTTCTTCGTCACCAAAGTGGCGGCGAAAGTTGTGTTGAAGGCTTTGATGACCGACGAATCCGGCAATGCCTTGGCGATTTCCGCAGCGGCTGAGCTATCGGCTGGGACGACCAAGCCGTCAAACGTCTCATAATTCACAGGATTGGTGATGTCGATGACGATTTTCCCGGAAAGCAGGTCCCGATAAGCATCCAAGATGCCGGCAACTGCTGCATATGGAACTGCCAAAACGACGATTTCACCCAATTCGTCCACAGCTGCATCTTTCGTGATGTATGTTACCTTGTTTCCGGCAGCCTCAAAGTTGCCTCCGATCGCATTCCCCATCTTCCCTTTGCCAAAAATGCTGATGTTAGCCATCTTTCATTCCCCCTAGTCTATTTCCGCGGTCATTCCTGTCCAAACGATGCTGCACTGACTTTTTCCGAAAGCATTAACACATCCATTATACAACTTACCATATTCAAGTGAAACTTTTTGCTCCTGCCCGCCTGTTGTTGCAGTACCGGACGCAAAAAAAGAACCACACCGAAGTGTAGTTCCCTGAAATTTTCGTAACGATAATAAGATTAACGTTTTGAGGTGTCACGTAAAATAAACTTCATTCGAATCTATTATCTTCTGACTGATACCTTCAAAGTATTGCAAATCAGCTTATTTATTATAAATCTTTGGACCTTTTCGCATGTTCTTAAGATCATTTTTCGGCGAATCGGTTTTTTTAGAATTTCCGCCACCTGCTTGTTTCTTTTTAATCAACTCTAACATTTTCTCTTTTGATTCCACTTTTCACACCACCTTTGCTAATGTAACACTCCATACTTTTAGGGCAATAAGAAGTTGTAATTGGTTAATATATTAATGAGAATAACTTTCTCCGATGGCAACGTTTTTTTAGACTCACTGATCGACTTCCAAAACAACAACCTACTACATTCAAACAACTTAGAATGATTGTTTTGAATTTATGCCAGAAAAAAAGCATCAGCAAGATGCTGATGCTTTAAGGCTTTTAATTGATTTCTCAAATTGGGCATTTGAACCAACTTGAAGCAAAAAACCTTTTTGAAAACGTTGATACAATAAATATTAACGTTTTGAGAATTGTGAAGCTTTACGAGCTTTCTTAAGACCTGGTTTTTTACGTTCAACCATACGTGGGTCACGTGTTAACAAGCCAGCTGCTTTTAATGCAGGGCGGAAGTCAGGATCTACTTGCAATAATGCACGTGAGATACCGTGACGAGCTGCTCCAGCTTGTCCAGTGAATCCACCGCCGTTTACGTTTACGAAGATATCGTAGTTGCCTAAAGTACCTGTAAGGTTTAAAGGTTGTTTGATAACTTCATATAAGTAAGCGAATGGGATGTATTCAGTCATGTCTTTTTTGTTGAAAATGATGTTTCCTGTTCCAGGTACTAAACGTACGCGGGCAGTCGAATTTTTACGACGACCAGTTGCGATATATTGTGCTTGTGCCAATGAAATTCCCTCCTTAAATTAGATTAGTGATGTCTAAAACTTCTGGTTGTTGTGCTTCGTGTGGGTGAATTGCTTCGCCGTACACATGTAATTTAGTGAATTGTCTTGCACCTAAAGAGTTTTTAGGAAGCATTCCTTTTACAGATAATTCAACTAATTTTCTTGAATTTTTAGCACGTAATTCGCCAGCTGTGATTTGTTTTAGTCCACCTGGATAACCTGAGTGGCGAGAATAAATCTTGTCAGTTGCTTTTTTACCTGTTAATTTGATTTTATCTGCATTAATAACGATCACATAATCCCCTGTATCTACGTGAGGTGTGAAAGTTGGTTTGTTTTTACCGCGTAAGATAGTTGCAACCTGTGTTGATACACGTCCCAATGGGATGTCAGTTGCGTCGATAACGAACCATTTGCGGTCGATTTCGTTTGCTTTAGCCATGTATGTTGTACGCACGTTTGTTTCCTCCATATTCTTCTCTGTCTGTTTGATCCAATTGAGTTTCCGGGGCTCATCGTGGGGCAAACAATACCGTCTTACATGTTACAATATTTCTTTGTGCTTGTCAATGCCTGCCTTTGGAAAAAGTTGAAGAATTTCGCATAATTTTCCGGAAAAGGTCTGGATGGACTCCATGCAGCATGAATCTTTTTGTTCTATTCATTTGCTATCTTTCAACAAATAATTGACACTAATTTTCCCGCGTGCTATCATTGATTCAATTATTAAAAAACAATGATAAACGCGATGATAAGAAAAGTACATTATATGGAACCGCATCAGCGAGCTTCGGTAGGTGAAAAGAAGCCGGGAAAGCATAATGGAAAATGGTCTTTGAGCGGAACAGTCGAACGCACTTGCCTGAAACTGTTACGGAGTTCCCCGTTAGAACGAAACAGTGTACTTTGCCGCAGTTTCCGCAAACGCACTGATGGAGGCTGAATGTACTCAGCAAAACAAGGTGGTACCACGACAATCGATCGTCCTTGCACAATAGTTATTGTGCAAGGGCTTTTTTTGTCTCCAAAGACCCGCATCCGTCTATTGTTAACCATACTAGCTTAATCAATCGAGGAGGAAAGAACATGACAGAATTTTCGCTACAAACTTATTTGGCGCAACTGGGCAACCGCAAAGATAGCATAACCGGTGCAGTCAGCGCCCCGATTTATTTATCCACAGCTTTTGGGCATCCGGGACTGGGACAATCCACCGGCTATGACTATACCCGCACAGCAAATCCGACCAGGGACATCCTCCAAGAGGGGTTAGCAGTGCTCGAAAACGGCACGCAAGCCTTCGCAACCAGTTCCGGCATGAGCGCCATCCAATTGGCGATCAGCATTTTCCCGGCCAACAGCCACTTCGTGACATCGCGTGACCTATACGGCGGCAGCTTCCGCTACTTCCAGGATACGGAAAGAAAAGGATTCTACTCCTTCAGTTATGTCGATGATCCCGAAGAGATCGAAGCGGCCATCCAGGAAAACACCGTGGCTATTTTCATCGAAACGCCGACAAACCCCTTGATGAAAGAAACAGACATCGCTGCCGTTGCGGCCGTCGCCAAAAGACACGGTTGCTACGTCATCGTCGATAACACGTTCTACACGCCGCTTTTACAGCGCCCCTTGGAATTGGGTGCGGACATCGTCGTGCACAGCGCCACGAAGTATTTAGGCGGCCATAACGACTTGCTGGCCGGTGCGGTCGTGACGAACGATGATGCGTTGGCTGAACAGCTGGCATTCCTGTTGAACACGACCGGTGCAACCTTGGATGCCTTTGACTGTTGGCTCTTGGTGCGTGGCCTCAAAACCCTGCCCTTGCGTTTGAAGCAACATCAAGCCAACGCGAAAGCCGTCGTCGCTTACCTGCAGCAGGAGTCTTCGGTCAAAGCGGTCCACTACCCAGGGAAAGGCGGCATGCTGAGTTTTACCGTGCAGGATAAGGAACAGATCCCGGCCCTGCTGGATGCCCTTAAGATCTTTACCTTTGCCGAAAGCCTGGGCGGCGTCGAAAGCTTGATCACCTACCCGACCAGCCAAACCCATGCCGATATCCCCGCCGATGTAAGGGAATCCTACGGGCTGACCGATGATCTGTTGCGCATTTCGACCGGTATCGAAGATGCCGACGACTTGATTGCCGATTTGAGGCAAGCTTTCGCAGCAACCGCAATTTCCGTCAAATAATGCAATAAAATAGACTGCGGCTGATAGCAAGTTCTATCAGCCGCAGTCTATTCTTTTGTGCTATCCTTTTTGACACACCACCATGCCGTTTTCTGAGACAAGCCGATCCACAGGGACATCGAACGGCTCCGAGGGGATCTTGTCGACTATTTGCATCGAATGGGCCAAGGAAACCGTCCGGATTGCCTGACCCTCCAAGAAACGGTCATAATAGCCGCCGCCGAAGCCGATCCGAAAGCCTTGCCTGTCGAAGACGATGCCGGGAACGATCAGGAGATCCATCTGCCCGATGTCCACCCGCTCGCTCGCCTGGGGCTTAGGTTCCCGCAAATTGTAGTAGACGACTTCCAATTGGTCGTAGTCAGTAAAACGATAGAAGTTCAATTGCATCATCTTTGGGTTGCATTTCGGCACACAAATGCTTTTCCCTTGCCGCCATCCGGTTTCGATGATGGCCCGGGTATCCCATTCGAATCCGTTAGCCAACGTGATGCCGATCGTCTTCGCTTCCTGCCACACCTCAGAGCGGACGAGCACATCGGTCATTTTCTTTTCGATTTCGTGTTTTTCGTCTTCCGTCAACCGTTTCAGCTTTTCGGTCACTGCTTTGCGTAATGCTGCTTTATCCAAGAGATCGCCTCCGTTCCATTCACTCTGTCTTTGTGTCTATCCACTATTATACTGTTTGACTGCCCCATTTGTGAATGGAAAATCCGCTCAATCCATTCCTCGGGGAAGCCGGGCTGCGAATGGGCACAAAAACTCCCTTCCGGATAGGCGGAGTTTCATCAGTTACTCTGTCTGTCCGGAAGGGAGCGATCGCCCGATCCTCTATTTGTTTTGTTCCTCTTCGAAATCTTTTGTGATGTTCATCAGATGTTTGTACAGCTGCACCATGCTCTCGGCATAGGCTTTGTTTTCGGTCAGATTGCGTACCTTTTCCAGCACCTTATCCTCCCTCTTCTGATCCAAAACGGGAAGATGATATTTTTTTTTGATGCGTGCCACTTCCGTTACGGCATCCATTCTGCGTTCAAACAATTTCACCAATTCTTTATCGATTGCATCGATTTCCGCTCTTTCTTTTTTAAACATCCTTTGCTCCCCCCTACTCTCCTCTTTTCAATTTTTCCTCGTCATAATAAACCTTCCGCCAGATACAGTCCTTCCGGTGCAGCCGTCGGTCCGGCTTTGCGCCTGTCCTTTCACTTTCAAGAGCCGCTCGATTTCTCCGACGGGCTTCAGCCCATCCGCAATCTGCAGCAACGTTCCCACGAAGATCCGGATCATGTTGTACAGGAAGCCGTTCCCTCTGAAGGTGAAGACCAGCTCATTGGCCGCTTCATCCTTGATGACACTGGCTTCATAGACGGTGCGCACCAAATCGGTCTTGTCCGTCTTTGTCGAACAGAAGCTGGTGAAGTCATGCTCGCCTTCCAGCTGTTTGATCGCCTGCTGAAGGTTTTCCATGCTGAAACGAAACGGGTGATGCAAAGTGTAGTGGCGTTTGAACGGATCCGGGAACCGGTTCAGGTCCACCCGGTAGATATATTTCTTCCCTACCGCATGGTAACGGCAATGGAAATCCTCCGCTGCCTGTTCGATTTCCGTAATCATGATATCCGCCGGCAACAGGCTGTTCATTGCCCGCATCAGGTGGTCCGCCTTGATGGCCACCGGATAATCGAAATGGATGACTTGACCCAGCGCATGCACGCCGGAATCCGTCCTTCCTGATGCCTGGATGGGGATATATTCCCCTTTGCACATTTTTATTAAAGCTTTCTCAATCTCTGCCTGTACGCTGTTGCCGTTGGGTTGCACCTGATAGCCAACGTAGTTGGTGCCATCGTACTGGACAATACATTTATATCGCTGAGCACTCATAAAAGCAGTATGCCCCTTTCTCTCAAAAAAAGGACCGAGATAGCATTCCCGGGTCCCTTGGATTTATAATCATTCGTGTCTTTCGTTCTTTCCGATCCTTTAGCTAGTGCGGAAGAATACGAGCAAAGCAGTCAATACGGCAAACGCCAAAAGACTCAGCGTATCCCGCAATTGCCAGTTCAATACGCGGTATTTCGTTCTGCCTTCTCCGCCTTGGTAGCCGCGCGCTTCCATGGCGTTGGCCAATTCGTCGGCGCGGTTGAAGGAGCTGACGAACAGCGGCACCAAAATAGGTGTGACTGCCTTCATCTGTTGCACGATGTTCCCTTCGCCGAACTCGACACCCCTAGCCCGTTGCGCATTCATGATTTTGGTGGCTTCGTCCATCAACGTGGGGACGAAACGCAATGCAATCGAAAGCATCAAGGCAATTTCATGCACCGGCACCTTGAAGCGTTTCAACGGTCCCAACAATTTTTCGATGGCGTCCGTCAAAGACAGCGGCATGGTCGTCAGCGTCAATAAGGTCGAGATGAAGATAATCAGGATAAAGCGCATGAATATGAATGCTCCGTTGATCAACCCGTAGGAAGTGATGCTGATCGGTCCCCATTGCAGATAGGTTTCCCCGCCTCTGGTGAAGAGGATCTGCAGCAGCACCGTAAACAGGATCAGCCAAACAAGCGGTTTGACGCCGTTCAGGAACACCGACAATTTGATATCGGATAAAATCACGCATAGGAACGTGAAGAGCGTCATGATCAGATAGGTTTGCCAGTTGTTCGCCAGGAAGATGATGATGATGAAGTAAAAGGCCCCCACCAGTTTCGCACGCGGATCCAAGCGGTGAACAAGGGAATCCCCTTGGATAAAGCGGCCGAATAATAATTTATCAAGCATGCGGTTCACCCGCTTTCCCTGGAGCAGCTTGGTCAGGTGCTTTATTTTCGTTTATTTTGGCGATCAGCACGGATGCCAAATGCTCCGTGCGCAACGGCCGTTCCTCGCCGAAATCGATGCCCGTTTTTTTGCTCAGCTTGTCCAAAAACGCCAGTGCGGAAGGTAGCCCCAATTGTCTCTGCTGCAGCCATTCGGCATCCTGGAAGATTTCAGCTGGCGGCCCCATCTTCACGACCGTGCCTTTTTCCATAATGATGACATGGTCCGCATAGGTGGCCACGTCATTCATTTGGTGGGTGACCAAAACGATCGTCAGGCCTTTGTCCACATGCAGTTGGTAAAACATGTTCATGATTTCCCGGCGTCCTGCTGGATCCAGTCCGGCAGTCGGCTCATCCAGCACCAGCACTTCCGGTTCCATCGCCAAGACACCGGCTATCGCCACACGCCTCATTTGCCCCCCTGAGAGGTCGAAGGGGGAACGCTCCATGAATGATTCGTCCAGTCCCACCAAAGGCAATACGCGCTTCACAATCGCCATTGCGTCCTCTTTGCTGACGCCGAAGTTCATCGGTCCGAATGCGATATCCTTTGCGATCGTTTCTTCAAACAATTGCGATTCCGGGAATTGGAACACGATCCCAACCCTCTTGCGCAAGGCTTTCAGATTCTTGTTGTTCGATTTCGCCGTGATCACACGGTCCCCGATCGTTACGGTCCCTTCCGTCGGTTTTAGCAATGCGTTCAGATGTTGGGTAACCGTCGATTTCCCGCTGCCGGTATGACCGATCAACGCCGTATAGCTGCCGTCCGGAATATTCAGGTTCACATCGTACAAGGCTCTATTTTCGAAGGGGGTTCCAGCCGAATAGGAGAAGCCTACTTTGTCGAAAGTAATGTCCATAGCCAATTCATCATCCCTTCTTCGGTTAAATATTCTGCAGGCACCGTAAGGCCCTGTCTTTGCAGCTGATATTTCAATTTTTCGGGGAACGGGATGTCCAAGCCCATATCGATGATGTCTTTTCCGACGCCAAAGATTTGTTCCGGTGTACCGATCTGCTTCAGCTGCCCGGCTTCCATCACAAAGATGCGGTTCGCTTTTGCGGCTTCGTCGATATCGTGGGTGATGGAGATGACCGTCAAGTTTTCTTTTTCTTTGATTTCTTGGATGGTTTCGATGACTTCATGGCGTCCTTCCGGATCCAGCATCGTCGTCGCTTCATCAAGGATGATGATTTCCGGCGATAATGCCACAATGCCGGCGATTGCAACCCGTTGTTTCTGTCCGCCTGAAAGTCTGGCCGGCTCCTTATCCATGAAATCAGCCATGTTGACTGCCGCTACGGCATCCGCCACACGTTTGATCATCTCTTCCCGTGGGATACCCACATTCTCCAAGCCGAAGGCAACGTCGTCTTGCACGGTCGAACCGACGAATTGATTATCGGGATTTTGGAAGACCATCCCGATTTTACGGCGGACGTCCCAGACGGTCTGGGCATTCAAGGTAATCCCGCTGATGATGACCTCACCGGAATGGACTTCAATCAGTCCGTTGATCGTCTTTGCCAGGGTTGATTTCCCTGAACCGTTCGGCCCGATGATGGCTATCCATTCGCCCTGTTGAATGGACAGCGAGACATCGTTCAATGCCGGTCTGCTGTCCTCTTCTGAATAAGAAAAAGTCACATTACGCAACTCAATAATATCATTCATGATAGCTAATCCCACTCTCTCATTTGTTATATCCTACGATGCACTCTTTGCGGGAGCCAGGAGACAACAATATCCGCTGCCCTGCAAGGAGCCTCCGGCATTCCCATTTTGAGAACAAAAAAAAACATGCCGAAAAGCAATCGTCTACCTTACTACAGTATAAACTACTCTTCTGCATTTTTCATCCGCTGTCTTGACACTCCCCGAAATAAAAACGCTTTTATTTTATATATCAAAAGAAACTAGAAAAAAAATGCCCTTTTCTAGTTTCTTTTGATAAAAAAAGCACTTTTTGGATGAATAATGCCCCTCCGGAGATTATGGCAATCTCCGGAAGAACCTGAGCTAGACTAGGGTAGCTTTACGCATTCCCATCATCATAACACTCTATTCCATCTAAAAGTGAACGTTTCATCTTTTGATTAAATTATACTAACTCAATGATAACCATTTGAGCTGCATCGCCACGACGAGGTTCAGTTTTCAAGATACGTGTGTATCCACCTTGACGTTCTGCATAGCGAGGTGCGATATCACTGAACAATTTTTGTAAAGCTGATTGAACAACGATTTTATCATCTTCTTCGCGTACATCTGCTACTTCGTTACGAACGAATTCTGCAGCTAAACGACGAGCAGATAAATCTCCGCGTTTGCCCAAAGTAATCATTTTTTCAGTGGTTTTACGAATTTCTTTAGCACGAGCCTCAGTTGTAACGATGCGTTCGTTGATCAATAAGTCAGTCGTTAAATCGCGAAGCATTGCTTTTCTTTGAGAACTTGTACGTCCTAATTTACGGTAAGCCATCCTAGGTTTTCCTCCTTTGCTACAGTACTAGTCGTCTTGACGCAAGCCTAGATTTAAATCATTCAGCTTGTTCTTCACTTCTTCAAGTGATTTACGTCCCAGATTTCGTACTTTGATCATCTCTGCTTCAGATTTATCAGTCAATTCTTGAACTGTGTTGATGCCTGCGCGTTTCAAACAGTTGTATGAACGAACGGATAGATCCAACTCTTCAATAGTCATTTCCAGCATTTTCTCTTTATGTGTTTCTTCTTTTTCAACCATAATTTCTGCTTTACGGGCCTCGTCGGTCAGATTAACGAAAATGTTCAAATGTTCTGTCAGGATTTTAGCAGCTAAACTAACCGCTTCTTCCGGGCTGATGGAACCATCTGTCCAGACATCCAACGTCAATTTGTCATAGATGTTCTTTTGTCCGATACGAGTATTTTCTACTTGATAATTTACTTTACTGATGGGTGTGTAAATTGAATCAACTGGTAAAACACCGATAGGCATATCTTCAGTTTTGTTATATTCGGAACGAACATAACCACGACCATTTTTTACATCCAGTCGTACATGAAATTGTGCTCCCTCTGAAACTGTACATATATATAAATCAGGGTTTAAGATTTCCACGTCACTGTCATGGGTAATATCCGCTGCAGTTACTACGGCAGGGCCTTTTACATCAATTTCAATAGTTTTATCTTCTTCTGTATACAATTTCAAAGCCAATTTTTTGATGTTAAGGATGATTTGTGTAACATCTTCCACGACACCATCAATCGTTGAAAATTCATGCAGAACACCATCGATTTGGATAGTTGTAACTGCAGTACCAGGAAGGGAAGATAATAGAATACGACGTAATGAGTTACCAAGGGTTGTACCATAACCGCGTTCAAGTGGCTCTACAACGAATTTACCGAACTTGGCATCCTCGCTGATCTCAATCGTTTCAATTCTTGGTTTTTCAATTTCGATCATTTATCAATTTACCCCTTTCAAAACGTGTAGTTCATGTAAGTGAGTCCATTGCGTTTCGTTACATATGCAGTACAATCTCAATTAAACACGACGACGTTTTGGTGGACGACATCCATTGTGAGGAATAGGTGTTACGTCGCGAATAGCGGTAACTTCTAAACCTGCAGCTTGTAATGAACGAATGGCAGCTTCACGTCCAGAACCAGGTCCTTTAACAGCAACTTCAACTGTTTTCATACCATGTTCCATTGAGACTTTAGCTGCTGCTTCTGCAGCCATTTGTGCAGCATAAGGAGTAGATTTACGAGAACCTCTGAATCCTAATGAGCCTGCTGAAGACCATGAAATAGCATTTCCATGTACATCTGTTATCATAACAATAGTATTATTGAAAGTAGAACGGATATGTGCTACACCTGCTTCTACATTCTTTTTCACACGACGTTTGCGAGCTATTTTTTTAGCCATGAAGTTTTAACCTCCTTCACTTAATTATTATTTTTTCTTGCCTGCGATTGATTTAGCTGGGCCTTTACGAGTACGAGCGTTGTTCTTAGTGTTTTGTCCGCGAACAGGCAAACCACGACGGTGGCGCATTCCTCTGTAAGATCCGATTTCGATCAAACGTTTGATATTTAGGCTTACTTCACGACGAAGGTCACCTTCGATTTTTAATTTGTCCACTTCAATACGAATGCGGTCTAATTCATCATTCGTTAAGTCACGAACACGTGTATCTTCTGAAACTTCAGCTGCAGCTAAAACTTTTTGAGCTGTGTTCAATCCGATACCAAAAATATAAGTTAATGAAATAACTACACGTTTGTCACGCGGAATATCTACTCCTGCGATACGAGCCATTTATAGGCACCTCCTTGTTATTATCCTTGGCGTTGTTTGTGTTTGGGATTTTCGCAAATCACCATAACACGACCATTGCGGCGAATCACTTTACATTTTTCGCAAATGGGTTTTACTGATGCTCTAACTTTCATTTAAATTCCCTCCTATTTAGTGATGGAGTGCAATTATTTAAAGCGGTAAGTAATGCGTCCACGAGTAAGATCATACGGTGATAATTCTACCGTAACTTTATCGCCTGGCAAAATGCGGATGTAATGCATTCTAATTTTACCAGATACGTGTGCTAATACTATATGACCATTCTCAAGTTCGACTTTAAACATTGCATTGGGCAAAGTTTCAACGACAACTCCTTCGATCTCAATGACATCGTCTTTCGCCACGCCTGCTAACCTCCTAACATTCTGTTGAGCTGATTAATCTCATGTCTTGGCAATTTTTACTCTAACTGTTAGATTATACCACAGCAAATAGCAATTGAAAAGAAAAATATGATTAATTCTAGTTTGTCAAATTGCAACTATTCTATAATCTTTTGGATTTCGGTAAAAAGATTGTCAATCCCGATTTCGCCATCTACAGTGTGGAGTAAACCTTTTTCGCTGTAAAATTCAATGATTGGTTGAGACTGTATTAGATTAATCTGAATGCGATTTTCTACGGTTTCAGGCTTGTCGTCATCACGTTGATAAAATTCATGTCCACCACAACGATCGCACGTTCCTTCAACTTTTGTAGGATTGTTTGTTTTGTGATAGGTCGCCCCACAAGTGCGGCAAATGATTCTACCTGTTAGACGTTGCATTAAAACTTCAGGGTTCACATCAATGTTAATAACAGCATCGATTTTTTTGTCAAGTTCAGTCATGATTTTGTCGAGTGCTTCTGCTTGAACGAGGGTTCTTGGAAAACCATCCAACAGGAAGCCTTTTTCAGTATCAGACTCTTGCAACCGTTCTTTAACGATTCCGTTTGTGACTTCATCAGGTACAAGCTCGCCTTTATCCATATATGATTTAGCTTCCAGGCCCAATGCTGTTTCGTTTTGAATGGCAGCTCGGAACATGTCGCCAGTCGAGATATGCGGAATGTTATATTTCGCGATGATCTTTTCTGCTTGCGTTCCTTTACCTGCACCGGGAAGTCCCATAATAATTAGGTTCATCATTTTACTGCCTCCTAAAGATGTAAGAAAATGTGATGAGGAATAAAATTCCCCGTCACAACCTTACTATTGAATAAATCCTTGGTAATTACGTTTAACCATTCTTCCTTCAATTTGCCTTGCCGTTTCCAATGCAGTACCAACTACAATTAAGAGACTTGTTCCGCCAAGAGCGAGCGAGTTCGGCAAATTCCACAAACCTGAAGCAATAATTGGCAATAATGCAATCAATCCAAGAAAGAGAGCTCCGACCGTGCTAAGCCGCATAATCATACCGGAAATGTATTCTTCTGTCCCCTTACCAGGACGGACACTTGGAATGTAGCCGCCTTGTTTTTGTAAATTCTCAGCCATTTTTTCAGGATTGATCTGAACAAACGCGTAGAAAAAGGTAAAGACGATAATTAACGTAGTATAGATTGCTGCACCGATTGGTTCACGGAAATTAAAGATGGTTGTTAAAACTTGATACCAGCTTGCTTCACTATGAGTCGCTGCAAAGAATCCTAGGATGGTTTGCGGAGTCATCATAAATGAACTGGCAAAGATTACTGGAATAACTCCAGCGGAATTGATTTTTAAGGGTAAATGCGCAGATTGGTTTGTGCCGGAGGCACGTTTAGAATATTGGATCGGGATTTTACGTTCAGCTTGTTGAACATACACAACTAAAATCACAACCAACAATATTCCGACCAACAATGCTACCGAAAAGAGAATGTTATTCGTCAATGCGGATCCTGCATCTACAAAACGTTCATTGTAGTACGTATACAAGTCTGTTGGAATTCTTGCGATGATACCAGAGAAGATGATCAATGAAGTTCCGTTTCCGATACCATGCATTGAAATCGACTCCCCGATAAACATAACAAGCATAGAACCTGCAGTCATCACTAATGCGATCATCATATAGGTTGCCATGCCCGGGTCGTTTATCAATCCCAAATTTGAGAGCTGATTAAACCCGATTGAAATACCGACAGATTGTACAAATGCTAAAATAACCGTCAAATATCTTGTAACTTGATTTAACTTTCTTCTACCTACTTCACCCTGTTTGGACCATTCCACAAATTTAGGAACAATGTCCATTTGCAACAATTGAACGACAATAGAAGAAGTGATGTAAGGCGAAACACCCATAGCGAAAATGGAATACTGACTCAGCGCTCCACCGCCAAAAGTGTTCAACAAACTGAATAAGCCTGTCGATGCCAGACTAGTGATGGCACCCGCATCAACACCCGGTACAGTAATATGTGTTCCGAGACGGAACACAATCAACATACCTAGAGTAAAAAAGATTCTATTTCTAATGTCCTTCGCCTGAAATGCATTTTTCAGAAGACCAAACATTAGATCACCTCTACAGTCCCACCTGCAGCTTCAATAGCTTTTTGGGCTGCTGCGGAAAATTTATTAGCTTTAACTGTAAGTTTTTTCTCAACGCTTCCGTTGCCTAAAACTTTAATGCCTGATTTTTCATCTTTGACAATACCAGTTTCAACTAATAAAGCTGGAGTAACTTCTGTACCATCTTCGAAACGGTTTAATGTTTCTAAGTTGACAACAGCGTACTCTTTGCGGTTGATGTTCGTGAATCCACGTTTTGGAACACGACGGAACAATGGAGTTTGTCCACCTTCGAATCCAAGTCTCACACCGCCACCTGAACGGGCTTTTTGACCTTTATGGCCACGTCCTGAAGTTTTACCGTTTCCGGATGAAGATCCGCGACCTACACGGTTACGTTCTTTACGTGAGCCTTCAGCTGGTTTTAATTCATGAAGTTTCATAGTAACTTGGCACCTCCTTCGGTCTAATATTGATTATTTAACTTCTTCTGTTACGACTAGATGGCTTACTGTGTTTACCATGCCCAAGATAGCTGGGTTAACTGGTTTCACTACAGATTTGCCGATTTTGGACAATCCCAAAGCCTTGCAAGTATCTTTTTGGTTTTGAGGACGTCCAATCAAGCTACGTTTTAAAGTGATCTTTAATTCTGCCATTATGTGGTCCTCCTTATCCTATAATTTCTTCTACTGTTTTGCCGCGTAATTTCGCAACATCTTCAATATTTTTTAATTGTTCTAAACCATTGATTGTAGCACGAACCATGTTAATTGGTGTGTTTGAACCAAGTGATTTGCTTGTGATATCAGCGATACCAGCTAATTCTACAACGGCACGAACTGAGCCACCTGCGGAAACTCCAGAACCGGATCTAGCAGGTTTCAACATTACGTTACCGCCACAGAAAGTTCCGACAACGTGATGAGGGATTGTAGAGCCAGACATTGGAACTTCGATTAGGTTCTTTTTAGCTGATTCGATAGCTTTACGAATAGCTTCAGGAACTTCAGCTGCTTTACCAGTACCGAAGCCAACATGTCCGTTTCTGTCTCCTACAACAACTAAAGCGGCAAAACGTAGACGACGTCCACCTTTAACAACTTTTGTTACACGATTAATCGCAACAACGCGATCTTCTAATTCAATATGAGCTGGGTCAACATAAACCATGTGTGGTTATCCTCCTTTTCCTAGAAATCTAGTCCATTTTCGCGAGCAGCTTCAGCTAACGCTTGTACACGCCCATGGTACAGATAGCCACCACGGTCAAAGACTACTTTTTTGATACCTTTAGCAACAGCACGTTCAGCAATTAGTTTTCCAACTGTAGCAGCAGCTTCAGTTTTTGTACCAGTTGCGACTTCTTGTTCTTTTGTAGAGGCACTTGCTAGCGTCACACCCGCTACGTCATCAATTAATTGAGCGTAGATGTGTTTGTTGGAACGGAAAACGTTCAAGCGTGGGCACTCAGCAGTACCAGAGATTTTTCTTCTTACGCGTGCGTGTCTAGCTTGGCGCACTTTATTTTTATCTGGTTTAGTAATCACAATTGTCACCTCTTTAATTTAATTTGATTTGTTCAGGTCAATCAAGCTGCCATTTTTAATGACAGACTATTATTTACCTGTTTTACCTTCTTTACGACGGATGATTTCGTTAGTGTACTTGATACCTTTACCTTTGTATGGTTCTGGTGGGCGTACGCCACGAACGTTAGCTGCTAATGCGCCAACTTTAGATTTGTCGTAACCTTTGATGATGATTTTAGTGTTAGTTGGAACTTCCACTTCAACACCAAAGTCAGGAGTGAATTCTACTGGATGAGAGTAACCAACGTTTAATACAAGTTTGTTTCCTTGCATTTGAGCGCGGTACCCAACCCCTACTAAGTCTAATTCTTTTTGGAATCCTTCAGATACGCCGACAACCATGTTGTTGAACAAAGCACGGGTTGTACCATGAATAGATTTCGTGAATTTATCTTCGTTAGGGCGTGTGAAAGTAACAGTGTTTCCATCGATATTCATACCGATCATTTCGTTAAATGTGCTAGTTAATTCGCCTTTAGGGCCTTTAACTGTAACAGTGTTACCTTGTTGAGTAACGGTTACGCCAGCTGGGATTTCGACTAGTTTATTACCAATACGACTCACAGGGCTGCACCTCCTTTAATTTTCTATTTTTTTTATATTACCAAACGTAAGCTAATACTTCTCCGCCGACGTTTTTCGCTCTTGCTTCTTTATCAGTGATAACACCTTCAGCAGTAGACACGATTGCAATTCCTAAGCCGTTTAATACTTTAGGAATTTCGCCAGTTTTAGCGTATACACGCAAACCTGGTTTTGAAATACGTTTCAAGCCAGTAATAACGCGTTCGTTATTTGGGCCGTATTTTAAGAATACGCGGATAACACCTTGTTTGTCGTCTGAAGTATATTCAAAGTTTTTGATGAACCCTTCAGCCTTAAGAATGTTTGCGATCTCTAATTTGATTTTTGATGCAGGCACTTCCAAAGATTCGTGACGTACCATATTGGCATTACGAATACGAGTTAAGAAATCTGCGATTGGATCTGTCATGACCATTTACATTATACCTCCTTTTGCGAGTATGGTTAAATTACCAGCTAGCCTTTTTAACGCCGGGAATTTGTCCTTTATAGGCAAGTTCACGGAAGCAAATACGGCAAAGTTTGAATTTGCGATAAACTGAATGTGGACGTCCGCAACGTTCACAACGAGTGTAAGCTTGAGTGGAGTGTTTTGCGGGACGCTTGTTTTTAGCAATCATGGATTTTTTAGCCACTTATTATTCGCCTCCTTAGCTTATTTTTGGAATGGCATTCCAAGTTGAGTCAATAATTCTCTTGATTCTTCGTCAGTGTTAGCAGTAGTTACGATAACGATATCCATACCGCGAACTTTGTCGACTCTATCATAGTCAACTTCTGGGAAAATCAATTGTTCTTTAACGCCTAATGTATAGTTTCCACGACCATCAAATGATTTTTTGCTGATCCCACGGAAGTCACGTACACGTGGTAATGAAACTGTAACTAGTTTGTCCAAGAAGTCGTACATTCTTTCGCCACGTAAAGTTACTTTTGTGCCGATAGGCATACCTTCACGTAAGCGGAATGCTGCGATTGATTTTTTCGCTAGGGTGATGACTGGTTTTTGACCAGAAATCAACGTTAGTTCTTCAACTGCTTTGTCTAAGTTTTTTGTGTTTGAAACTGCATCACCAACACCCATGTTGATAACGATCTTATCAACTTTAGGAGCTTGCATGATTGATTCATATTCAAATTTTTCCATCATAGATGGTACGATTTCATTCAAGTATCTTTCTTTTAAACGGTTCATCTAAGTGATCCTCCTTCCTCTAATAATTAATCAATGATTTCGCCGGTTTTTTTAGAAACGCGGACTTTTTTACCGTCTACAACTTTAGATCCTACACGAGTAGGTTCACCAGTCTTAGCATCAATTAACATAACGTTAGAAACATGGATAGGTGCTGCTTCTTCAAGAATTCCACCTGTAGGGTTTGTTTGTGAAGCTTTACGATGTTTCTTGACGATATTGATGCCTTCGACAAGAACACGATCTTTTTTAGGGAAAGTTTTAAGGATTACTCCTTCTTTGCCTTTGTCTTTGCCAGTAATTACTTTAACTTTATCACCAGTTTTTACGTGCATGCGTTGTTGCACCTCCTTCATTTATGACAGTTTATTACAATACTTCTGGAGCAAGGGAAACGATCTTCATGTAGTTGTTATCACGTAATTCGCGGGCAACTGGTCCAAAGATACGTGTTCCACGAGGGCTCTTGTCGTCACGAATGATTACACAAGCATTTTCGTCAAATTTGATGTAAGAACCATCTTTACGGTGTGCGCCATGTTTTGTACGAACGATAACGGCTTTAACGACATCACCCTTTTTGACAACACCACCGGGTGTAGCTTGTTTTACTGTGCAGACGATTGTATCACCAATTCCTGCGAATTTGCGGTTTGAACCACCTAACACTTTGATAGTTAACACTTCTTTAGCGCCTGAATTATCGGCAACTCTTAAGCGGGATTCTGTTTGTATCACTTCAGTATCCTCCTTCCGGATATAGAAATATTTTTTTGTCTATTAGATAATAACGGATTCTTCAACAACTTCTAGTAAACGGAAGTGTTTTGTAGCAGAAAGAGGACGAGTTTCCATAATTCTTACTATATCACCCATTTTAGCTTGGTTGTTTTCATCATGCGCTTTGTACTTTTTAGAGTACTTGATGCGTTTTCCGTAAGTAGGATGAGTTTTTTGAGTAGATACTTCTACAACAATTGTCTTGTCCATCTTATCGGAAACAACGCGGCCTTGGTAGACTTTACGTTGATTACGTTCTTCAGTCATTTTTTTGTGACCTCCTTTGCTGATCTACTATTTTTGCAATTCTTGTTGTCGCAATACAGTTTTAATACGTGCAATTGATTTGCGCACTTCTTTCAAGCGAGCAGTGTTTTCTAACTGTCCGGTTGCAAGTTGGAATCGTAGATTGAATAATTCTTCTTTGAATTGTTTTTCTTTTTCAACCATTTCAGCAGTGGATAACTCTTTAAGTTCATTAGCCTTCATTCGATTCACCACCAATTTCTTTACGTTTTACAATTTTAGTTTTAAGTGGCAGTTTGTGAGATGCAAGACGTAAAGCTTCGCGTGCTACTTCTTCAGATACGCCGCCTACTTCAAACATAATTTTGCCACGTTTTACAGGAGATACCCAGCCTTCAGGTGCCCCTTTACCAGAACCCATACGGACTCCGATAGCTTTGGATGTATATGATTTGTGAGGGAAGATTTTAATCCAAACTTTCCCACCACGCTTCATATAACGAGTCATCGCGATACGAGCTGCTTCGATTTGACGGTTTGTAACCCAGTGTGAACCTACTGCTTGCAAACCAAATTCGCCAAATGCGATTTCTTTTCCGCCTTTAGCTTCTCCGCGCATTTTTCCACGGAATTCACGACGGTGTTTAACACGTTTAGGTACTAACATTGATTATTTCCCTCCTTTCTCAGTTGTTTTTCTTGCTGGCAATACTTCGCCACGGTAGATCCATACTTTAATTCCTAATTTACCGTAAGTTGTATTTGCTTCTTCCCATGCATAATCGATGTCTGCACGCAATGTATGCAATGGAACAGTTCCTTCTGAATGAGTTTCTGAACGAGCGATATCTGCTCCGTTCAAACGACCGGAAACCATAGTTTTGATCCCTTTAGCTCCAGCTCTCATTGTACGTTGGATTGCTTGTTTTTGAGCACGACGGAAAGCTACACGGTTTTCCAACTGTTTAGCAATGCCTTCGCCCACTAATTTAGCATCTAAATCTGGTCTTTTGATTTCCACGATGTTGATGTGTACTTTTTTACCAGTTAAATCGTTTAATTCTTTACGAGTTTTTTCTACTTCAGAACCGCCTTTACCGATAACCATACCCGGTTTAGCAGTATGAATTGATACGTTCACGCGGTTAGCTGCACGTTCAATTTCAATTTGTGAAACAGAAGCTTCGCTAAGGTTCTTTTCAATGTATTTACGAATACGTAAATCTTCATGTAAGAAAGCTGCGTAATCCTTTTCAGCATACCATTTAGCATCCCAGTCACGGATGATGCCGACGCGTAATCCTAATGGATGAATTTTTTGACCCACAGATTATCCCTCCTTCTTTTCTGATACCACAATTGTGATGTGGCTAGTACGTTTCAAAATTGGTGAAGCTGACCCTTTTGCACGTGGACGGAAGCGTTTCATTGTTGCTCCTTCATTCACGTAAGCTTCGCTTACTACCAATTTTTCAATATCTAAATCGTAATTATGTTCTGCATTAGCAATTGCTGACATCAACACTTTTTCAACAACGGGCGAAGCGCCACGCGGTGTGAATTTCAGAATGGAGATAGCTTCTCCGATGCTTTTGCCTCTGATAAGATCCACTACTAAACGAACCTTACGAGCGGCAATGCGAACAGTTTTTGCAGTTGCTTTTGCAGCTGTGATTTGTTCTGGCATGTTATTTCCTCCCCTCGTAATTAACGGCGACCTGTTTTCTTGTCGTCTGCGGCATGGCCACGGTATGTTCTTGTTGGAGCGAATTCTCCTAATTTGTGTCCTACCATGTCTTCTTGAATGTAAACTGGAACGTGTTTTCTTCCATCATATACTGCTATCGTTTGACCGATGAACTGAGGGAAAATCGTTGAGCGGCGAGACCAAGTTTTGATTACTTGTTTCTTTTCGCTTGTTAAAGCAGCCTCAACTTTTTTCATTAAATGTTCGTCGATAAAAGGACCTTTTTTCAAACTACGACCCATGATGAATCCTCCTTTCGATTATCTGTTGCTTCTCTTCATTGATGTTTCAGTAATTATTTTTTACGTCCACGAACGATTAGTTTGTTGGACTTAGCTTTTTTATCACGAGTCTTGTAACCAAGAGCAGGTTGTCCCCAAGGTGATACTGGCGCTTTACGTCCGATTGGAGCTTTACCTTCACCACCACCGTGTGGGTGATCGTTCGGGTTCATTGCAGATCCACGTACTGTAGGGCGTTTGCCTTTCCAGCGGTTACGTCCAGCTTTACCAAGGTTGATCAATTCGTGTTGTTCATTACCAACAGCACCGATTGTTGCACGGCAAGTTGAAAGGATCATACGAACTTCGCTTGAGTTCAAGCGAACCAAAGTGTATTTGCCTTCTTGTCCAAGTACTTGTGCACTTGTACCAGCAGAACGGATTAATTGTCCGCCTTTGCCTGGTTTTGTTTCGATGTTGTGGATAACTGTACCGACTGGGATGTTTGCCAATGGCAATGCGTTACCGACTTTGATGTCAGCCTCTACTCCAGATTCGATTTGTTGGCCTACTTCGATGCCTTTAGGGGCAATGATGTAAGTTTTGATTCCATCAACATATTGGATCAATGCGATGTTTGCAGAACGGTTTGGATCGTACTCAACTGCTTTGACGATTCCAGTAACTCCGTCTTTGATACGTTTGAAGTCGATCACACGGTAAGCACGTTTGTGTCCACCAGCTTGATGACGAACGGTAATTTTACCTTGGTTGTTACGTCCGGCTTTTCTTTTGATCGGTTGGATCAATGATTTCTCAGGTGTTGTTTTTGTGATCTCTGCGAAATCAGAACCAGTCATATTACGACGGCCGTTTGTAGTAGGTTTGTATTTCCTAATTCCCACGTTTTTCCCTCCTATTTGATGTATTTAAACATGATTAATTTTCGAATAATTCGATGCTTTTTGATGCTTCAGTCAAAGTGATGATTGCTTTACGGCGTTTTTTTGTATAGCCTTTGTATTTACCCATACGTTTTAACTTGCCGCGTACATTCATGATGTTTACGTTTTTAACGTCTACGCCGAACAATGATTCGATCGATTGTTTAACTAGCGTTTTGTTAGCACGAACATCCACTTCAAAGGTATATTTCTTTTCATCCATTGCAAGCATAGAAGCTTCAGTGATGATTGGGCGTTTGATAACGTCATATGATTCCATTATTGAAGAGCCTCCTCTACCTTAGAAAGTGCAGCTTGTGTTAATACTAATGTGTTGTTTGAAACAACATCTAATACGTTCAAACCAGTTTCGCCAAGTACAGTAACATTTGGAATGTTACGTGCTGATAAAGCAGCGAAGTCATTGTCGTTTTCTACAACGAACAATACTTTTTTATCAAGGTTTAAGTTTTTCAACACTTGTGCAAATTCTTTTGTTTTTGGTGCGTCAAAGTTCAAGCTTTCAACTACTAATAGGTTTCCTTCAGCCACTTTTGATGAAAGAACAGATTTGATAGCTAAACGACGAACTTTTTTATTTAATTTATAACTGTAAGAACGAGGTGTTGGTCCGAAGACTACTCCACCGCCTACCCATTGTGGTGAACGGATTGAGCCTTGGCGTGCACGGCCAGTTCCTTTTTGTTTCCATGGTTTACGACCACCGCCGCTGACTGCGCTACGATTTTTAACTGCGTGAGTTCCTTGTCTTAATGAAGCACGTTGCATAAGAATTGCATCGTAAACAACGTTTTCGTTTGGCTCAATTCCAAAGATTTCTTCATTCAAAGTAACTTCACCGTTTTGTGTTCCATCTTGTCTAAATAAGGCTACGTTTGGCATTTTTCTCGTTCCTCCTCTCTAATTTTATTATTTTTTAACAGCTTTACGAGCTGTTTTGATTTCGATTAATGATTTTTTAGAACCAGGTACATTACCTTTGATCAAGATTACGTTGTTCTCAACGTCAATCTTTACGATTTCAAGGTTTTGGATAGTGACACGGTCATTACCCATACGTCCTGCTAATTTTTTACCTTTAAATACGCGAGATGGGAATGAAGCTGCACCCATTGAACCAGGACGACGATGGTAACGAGATCCGTGGGCCATTGGTCCACGACTTTGTCCGTGACGTTTGATAACGCCTTGGAAGCCATGTCCTTTAGATGTACCAGTGACATCAACGATGTCGCCTGCTTCGAACATATCTACTTTAATTTCTTGTCCTACTTCGTATTCTCCCAGCTCAACATCGTTAAATTCGCGAATGAAGCGCTTAGGAGCAGTTTTTGCTTTTGCTGCATGACCCTTAGCAGGTTTGTTTGTCAATACTTCGCGAATTTCTTGGTAACCTAGTTGTACTGCTTCGTAGCCGTCTGTTTCGATTGTTTTAACTTGTAAAACAACGTTTGGAGTAGCTTCGATAACGGTAACTGGTACTAATTCACCATTTTCAGTGAAGTATTGAGTCATTCCTACTTTTCTGCCTAAGATTCCTTTGGTCATGGTAACACCTCCGTTTGTTTTTTATTATTTAGGTTTGATTATAATTTGATTTCGATGTCTACGCCGCTTGGTAAATCAAGCTTCATTAACGCGTCAACAGTTTTAGTTGTTGGGTTGATGATGTCGATTAGACGTTTGTGAGTAAGCATTTCGAACTGCTCACGAGAATCTTTATACTTGTGAGTAGCACGGATCACTGTGTAAAGTGTTCTTTCAGTCGGTAATGGAATCGGACCTGAAACGGTAGCTCCCGTTCTTTTTGCTGTTTCCACAATCTTATCCGCTGATTGATCAAGAGCACGGTGTTCATATGCTTTCAAACGAATACGTATTTTTTGTTTTGCCATGTTGTTCCCTCCTTCGTCAAATGTAATTCATAAGACTAGCTCCACGAAAATTTTCCGGTACACCCGCCGTGACAAAGCGACCGGGTGTGTCGCAACCTCTCGTCTCTTAGCTGAAGTTCCCGAATCATCGGGTCCCCATACTTCACCCATGAACATGAATGTCGTACTAGTAAAGTATACACAATCGCACAAACTAATGCAAGTCTTTTCTGAAAACAAACACGGTTTTTCTCATGTCCTTTTCAAAAATAATTTGCATGCGTCCTTGATATGATTCATTTTACCCTCTCACTATTATACTGATTCAAAAATAGATTGCAACTATTTTCCGGTTTCTCTCATCATTTTATTTTTAGTCCAGTTTTTTATAATGATCGCAGTCGCACCTTGCCCCCCTTATTATAGAAGAAACACGTCTTTTTCATTTTTGCGAAGATTAGGGGAAACGAAAGACGAATTTCCCCTTGTTTTTCGATTCGTTCCAAAAATATTTTCAAAAGGCTGATAAACCCCGTTCCATCAGTCTTCGACAGGTGTTTCCTTGCCGGTTGCGAATACCGCTCATGTCAGAATACCGCTTCGCCATCCCTGATGCCGGTACTTCTTTCTACTATATACGAAGCACTTGATTTTTGCAGTCTTCCACTCATTTTGCGGATAGTCACCTTTCATGGATGCTTTCGAATAGTGCGCATCAGTCCAATGTTACATATTCTAACATGACTCGTTATCAGTTTGATGATTTTCTTTGGATTCGGTTGTAGAATGGGTGAAACGTTAAGAAATACATAGCTTTTAAATCATTTTTATTAAAGGGAGGATTACAAAATGGAAAATATTAATTATGCAGATACTACGTTCGTATTCTTCGCAACAGCGCTGGTCATGCTGATGACGCCGGCTTTGGCTCTGTTTTATGGAGGCATGGTCAGAGGGAAGAATGTGCTCAGCACGACGATGCACAGTTATGCGGCAATCGCAGTCGTATCCATCCAATGGTTACTTTTTGGTTATTCATTCGTATTTGGGGGAAACAGCCCCTTGACCGGAGATTTTTCTTTTGCCCTTTTAAATGGCGTAGGTTTTTCACCAATCGATTATGCGCCGACGATTCCCCATCAATTATTCATGATGTTTCAATTGGCCTTCGCGATCATCACCCCCGCCCTGATTTCAGGAAGTGTCGCAGAAAGAATCAAATTCCCGGCATTCCTTGCTTTCATCTTACTATGGACGACCTTCATCTATGATCCCATCGCCCACTGGGTATGGGGTAATGGTGGTTGGATCCGCGAACTGGGCGCGCTGGATTTTGCGGGCGGGAGCGTCATTCACATCAGTTCCGGCGTCTCCGCCCTTGTCGCAGCCATTTTCATCGGAAAGAGGATTAATTCGGATTCGGTTAGACCCCATAGCATACCGATGACCATGATCGGTGCGGGCGTGCTCTTGTTCGGTTGGTTCGGTTTTAATGCAGGCAGCGCCCTTGCCATCAACGATATCGCAGTGAACGCTTTTATCACAACCGCTATGGCTGCTGCTACTGCCGGTCTTAGCTGGCTCTTGTGCGAATGGATCATCCATAAGAAACCCACCGCTCTGGGCTTCGTCAGCGGCATCGTTGCCGGACTCGTTTCCATTACACCCGGAGCAGGTTTTGTCAGCCCTCTCGCTTCACTGGCTATCGGTTTCATCGGCGGGATCGCTTGTTTCTTCGGTGTCACCGTCTTGAAACGGAAATTAGGCTATGATGATGCACTTGATGCTTTCGGTTGCCACGGAATCGGCGGTATCTGGGGCGGCATTGCAACAGGTATTTTTGCATCAAGCTCCATCAACCCCGGAATCGAAGGTGGCCTGGTGGATGGCAATCTTGCGCTATTGATCGCCGAGCTCATCAGCATGGCGGCTGTCATTGCCTACGCTGCTGCGGGATCTTATATCCTATTGAAACTGATCAGTCTGGTTATGCCGGTTAGGGTTACGGCTGAAGAAGAGGAAAGCGGTTTGGATTACTCCCTTCACGGCGAAGCTGCCTACGGTACTGTCAACGCTGTGAGTTTTGATAACGGGCTGTCTGGAAGCGAATATGAAACAGTGCCGACGGATTTGTCTTCCGTACTGAGCGGTTTTAAAAACATGAAGTTCAATGCAAATGAACCTGCTCTGGCGTTCGACGGCGGTTACAACGTCGACGTGCATGATGCCATTGTAGTGGAACGAAGCTCCGTAGCCATTTCGGATAATTCATTGCCTAAAGATGCCAAACTTACAAAAGTCGAAATAGTGATCAACGAAAGCAAATTCGACCGTCTCAAAAAAGCCCTGAATGGTATTGGCATCACCGGCATGACCGTTTCCAATGTATTCGGTTATGGCATGCAAAAAGGCCACACCACTTACTACCGCGGAGTGGAGGCCGAAGCGGACCTGCTGCCGAAAGTCCGAGTGGAGATCGTTGTCAGTAGCGTACCGGTCGATCTGGTCATTGAGACAGCCAAAAAAGCGCTGTACACCGGCAATATCGGCGACGGCAAAATATTTGTTTACGATGTTGAGAATGTCATCCGCGTCAGCACCGGGGACCAAGGCAAAAAAGCATTGGAGTATCCGGTAGAAGCATAGCAAAGAAATGCGATGGGTTATCCGATGTTCAGCCTGTCAAATAAAAGGCTGAGTAAAGAAACATTACATTAAACTGAATGAATCCCCGCCCTTCCTGGATAAAACCGGCAGGGCGGGGATTTTTTTGCGGCAAATCTTGAGCGATTCGTTTTCGGTTCTTTTGATGCGATCATTTTTCTCTCAAAATATTTAGTTTAAGCTTTATGGTAGCCGTTTCCCAATAGGATCGCAGTCCCCATACCGCCACCGATACAAGCAGAACCGATACCGTATTTGTATTCCGGATGGTTTTTGAATTCATGTAGAATGGAAACCATGATACGCGCACCTGACATGCCCAGCGGGTGACCTAATGATACTCCACCGCCATTTGGATTGTAGTTGTTTTTATACCAGTCGCTGTTCATGTCAACGCCGAGTTCATCCAAGCAACTTGTTGCGCTGCGAATGCTTCGTTGATTTCTAAGATGCCGACATCTTTTTGTAGATCCAAACCGTTGCGTTCCAATAAAGCTTTGATGGCTGGAACGGGTCCCATACCCATATATTCTGCTTCTACGCCAGCAACTTTATAGTCAACAACTTTTGCCCAAACGGTCAAGTCATTTTTTTCGGCATAAGAAGCGGATGTCACGATGCTGAATGCGCCGCCGTCATTCAAGCCGGATGCGTTTCCCGGAGTAACGGTGCCATCTTTTTCGAAAGCCGGTTTTAATTTAGCTAAACCTTCTAACGTTGTATCTGGTTTAGGGAATTCGTCTGTATCAACAATAGTGACTTGCCCCTTGCGGCCCTTGATCTCTACAGGTACGATTTCTTCCGCTAAACGTCCGCTTTCCATGGCAGCTTTGCATTTCATTTGGCTGTCGAAAGCGAATTGGTCTTGGCGTTCACGCGTGATGTTCCATTTGCGTGCAACGGCTTCAGCGGTGTTCCCCATGTGGGCGATGCCTGCATCGCGGCCGGAAGCGCTCCAGTGACCGGCTAAGTTAGCATCGATCAATGGTTTGTTGCCCATTTTCAAGCCATCGTAACGCGGCGACTCGATCGGCAGATAGAACGGCGCACGCGACAGGGATTCAACCCCACCGGCGGCAACGACTTCTGCATCGCCTAATTTGATTTCTTGTGCAGCGGAAACGATGGGTTGGAACCCGGATCCGCAGATACGGTTGATCGTCATCCCTATCGATGTGATCGGCAAACCGACATTGATGCCGATCAGGTTGCCCAAGTTGTTGGATGTTTGGGAACCAGTGACGTGCCCGATGTTAACCTCTTCGATGTCCTCTTTTTTGACGTAAGAACAAGCTGACCTTAACAGGCATCTTCCGCTGAGGCACATGGTCTCCAAAACGCAAAAAGTCCCGAGAGCAGAAGCTCTCAGGACTTTTTTTATCGTATTAAATTTTATTCAGAATAAAATTATTTTTCGATTGTTGCTACGATACCAGCGCCTACTGTACGGCCACCTTCACGAATAGAGAACTTAGTTCCTTCTTCGATAGCGATTGGGTGGATCAATTCAATAGTCATAGTAACGTTGTCGCCAGGCATTACCATTTCAACGCCTTCTGGTAAGTTACATACACCAGTAACGTCAGTTGTACGGAAATAGAATTGTGGACGGTAGTTTGTGAAGAATGGAGTGTGACGTCCGCCTTCTTCTTTTGATAATACATAAACTTCAGCAGTAAAAGTTGTATGTGGAGTGATAGTACCTGGTTTAGCTAATACTTGACCACGTTGGATTTGATCACGTGTAACACCACGTAATAAAGCTCCAACGTTATCGCCAGCTTCAGCGTAATCCAATAATTTACGGAACATTTCAACACCAGTTACAACTGTTTTCTTAGTTTCTTCAGCGATACCGACGATTTCAACTTCGTCACCAACGCGGACTTGTCCACGTTCAACACGGCCTGTAGCAACAGTACCACGTCCAGTGATTGAGAATACGTCTTCGATAGGCATCATGAATGGTTTGTCAGTATCACGAACTGGAGTTGGGATGTATTCGTCAACAGCAGCCATCAATTCTAAGATTTTTTCTTCGTAAGCAGGGTCGCCTTCAAGAGCTTTCAAAGCTGAACCAGCGATTACAGGAACATCGTCGCCAGGGAAATCGTATTCTGTTAACAGGTCACGAACTTCCATTTCAACTAATTCTAATAATTCTTCGTCGTCGACCATATCAACTTTGTTTAAGAAAACAACGATGTATGGAACACCAACTTGGCGAGACAATAGGATATGTTCGCGAGTTTGTGGCATTGGGCCATCAGCAGCAGATACTACTAAGATAGCGCCGTCCATTTGTGCAGCACCAGTGATCATGTTTTTAACATAGTCAGCATGGCCTGGGCAGTCTACGTGAGCGTAGTGACGAGTTTCAGTTGAGTATTCAACGTGAGAAGTGTTGATCGTGATACCACGTTCTCTTTCTTCTGGAGCGTTGTCGATTGCAGCATAGTTAGATGCTTCAGCGAAACCTTTTTTAGCTAAAACTGTTGTGATAGCTGCTGTTAATGTTGTTTTACCATGGTCAACGTGTCCGATAGTACCAACGTTAACATGGGGTTTTGAACGGTCGAATTTTGCTTTTGCCATTTTAAATCATTTCCTCCTCATATTGAGCGCTTATAATTTGTCTAGACTCTGATCGTCTATCGTATAAAGTATACCGATTTGCGGTAAAAAAAGCAATATAGAAGCTAAACAACAAAGAGATTACTCTTCGCTGTTTTTGCCGTTTTTCTTGATGATTTCTTCTTGAACAGATTTAGGAACAGCTTCGTAATGATCGAATGTCATTGAGAACGTTCCGCGACCTTGTGTAGAAGAACGTAAAGTTGTAGCATATCCAAACATTTCTGATAATGGAATGCTGCTCTTAACGATTTGTGCGTTACCGCGTGCTTCAGTACCTTCGATACGTCCACGACGAGAACTTACGTGTCCCATTACATCTCCCAAATAGTCTTCAGGAACTGTAATTTCAACAGCCATCATTGGTTCAAGGATTGCAGGGTCAGCTTTCTTAGCAGCGTTACGCAAAGCAAGTGAAGCAGCAACTTTAAATGCTGTTTCAGATGAATCGACATCATGGTAAGAACCATCATACAATTTAGCTTTAACGTCAACTAAAGGATAACCAGCCAACACACCGTTTTCCATTGCGTCTTTCAAACCGGCTTCAACTGCAGGGATATATTCACGAGGAACAACCCCACCGACGATACCATTTTCAAACGCGAATCCGCCGCCTTCTTCGTTAGGTGTGAATTCGACCCATACGTGACCGTATTGACCTTTACCACCTGATTGACGAACGAATTTACCTTCAGCTTGAACTGATTTACGGAATGTTTCACGATAAGATACTTGTGGAGCACCTACAGTGGCTTCAACTTTGAATTCACGTCTCATACGATCAACGATGATATCCAAATGCAATTCACCCATACCAGCGATAACTGTTTCACCAGTTTCTGGATTTGTGTAAGCACGGAAAGTAGGATCTTCTTCAGAAAGTTTTTGTAGAGCGATACCCATTTTATCTTGGTCAGCTTTTGATTTAGGTTCAATAGCAACTTCGATAACTGGTTCTGGGAATACCATAGATTCAAGGATTACTTGTTTCTTTTCGTCACATAAAGTGTCCCCTGTAGTTGTATCCTTCAAACCAACTGCAGCAGCGATATCTCCAGCAAATACTTCTGGGATTTCGTTACGGTGGTTAGCATGCATTTGTAGGATACGGCCTACACGTTCGCGTTTGCCTTTTGTAGCATTTTGAACGTAAGAACCACTTTGTAGTGTACCAGCGTATACGCGGAAGAATGTCAGACGACCTACAAACGGGTCAGTCATAACTTTAAATGCTAGTGCTGCAAATGGCGCTTCGTCGCTTGCAGGAACAGCAATTTGTTCTTCAGTTTCTACATCTGTACCTGTAATGGCAGCAACATCCAAAGGTGATGGTAGGTAGTCAATAACTGCATCAAGCAATAATTGAACCCCTTTATTTTTGAAAGCAGAACCGCAAAGCATCGGGAAAAATTCTACATTACATGTAGCAGTACGGATACCTTGTTTCAATTCTTCTTTCGTAATTTCTTCACCGTCAAGATATTTTTCCATCAAGGCTTCATCAGTTTCAGCAACAGCTTCAACTAATTTAGTATGCCACTCTTCAGCTGCTTCAAGATATTCCGCTGGGATATCTTCTTCATGGTATTCAGTACCTTCGTCGTTATCATAGATTTCAGCCTTCATTTCGACTAAATCGATGATACCTTTGAATGTATCTTCAGCACCAATCGGCAATTGAATCGGATGAGCATTTGCTTGCAGACGGTCATGGATAGTACTAAGCGAATATAAGAAATCCGCACCGATTTTATCCATTTTGTTTGCAAAAACAATACGAGGTACACCATAAGTTGTAGCTTGACGCCAAACTGTTTCAGTTTGAGGTTCTACACCTGATTGTGCATCAAGTAAAGCAACAGCGCCATCTAATACACGTAGGGAACGTTCAACTTCAATAGTGAAGTCCACGTGACCAGGAGTATCGATGATGTTTACGCGATACCCTTTCCATTGTGCAGTAGTAGCAGCTGAAGTGATGGTAATACCACGTTCTTGTTCTTGTTCCATCCAGTCCATTTGTGAAGCACCCTCATGGGTTTCACCGATCTTATGGATTTTACCGGTATAGTACAAAATACGTTCAGTTGCCGTTGTTTTACCAGCGTCAATATGAGCCATGATACCGATATTTCTCGTGTTATGTAGAGAAAATTCTCTTTGTGCCATCTTCTTCAAACACCTCTCTCTTTTAAAAGTAATTGTAAGACCATTTTATTAATAAAATGATCTTACGCAACCATTTTGCAGATGTCTTGCAAGAAAAACTTGCAAGTGCATCTTACCAACGGTAATGAGCGAAAGCTTTGTTAGCTTCTGCCATTTTATGTGTATCTTCACGTTTTTTAACTGAAGCACCAGAGTTGTTAGCAGCGTCCATAATTTCTTTAGCTAGACGTTCTTCCATGGTATCTTCACCGCGTAGACGAGAGTAGTTAACCAACCAACGTAATCCTAAAGCCATACGGCGATCTGGACGTACTTCGATAGGCACTTGGTAGTTCGAACCCCCTACACGACGTGCTTTTACTTCTAAAACAGGCATGATGTTTTTCATAGCTTGTTCGAAAACTTCCAATGGGTCGTTTCCTGTAGATTCTTTAATCATATCAAATGCGTTATATAAAATGGTTGCAGCTTTACCACGTTTTCCATCAACCATGATACGGTTGATTAAACGAGTTACCAATTTAGAATTGTAAATTGGATCCGGCATTACTTCACGTTTTGTGACTGGACCTTTACGAGGCATTCAAATTCCTCCTTTCTCGAGTGTTATTATTTTTTTAGTTGTTATTATTTTTTCTTAGGTCTCTTAGCACCGTATTTAGAACGGCTTTGCATACGGTTGTTTACACCAGCAGTATCAAGAGCGCCACGAACGATGTGGTAACGTACACCCGGTAAGTCTTTAACACGACCTCCACGGATTAATACCACGCTATGTTCTTGTAGGTTATGACCGATACCAGGAATGTAAGCTGTCACTTCTAATAAGTTAGACAGACGTACACGAGCATACTTACGTAATGCCGAGTTAGGTTTCTTAGGAGTCATAGTACCCACACGAGTACATACACCACGTTTTTGAGGTGAATTTGTATTCGTTTGAGCTTTTTTGAAGCTATTGTAACCTTTTCCTAGAGCAGGAGCTTTAGATTTTTCAATAGCAGATTTGCGAGGTTTACGCACTAATTGGTTGATTGTAGGCATTGATTTTCCTCCTTCCTCAATGGGATAACTAGGTCCACACATCCAGGTGGTTCCTTTTTTGGTAAAAAAATAAATAAATCGATGTTTCGCGACTTACATTTCTTTGTGTGACTATCATACACCAGTCAGCACGACTGACAGATTTTGTTCAGGGATCTGTGTATAAAAGCACCTTTTGAATAATACCATGTATATTTCTGTACGTCAACAGTTTGCACGGTCTTTTTACGCGAATTCCCATTAAATTTCGATGAGAAATCCGGATTGCACATTGTTCATCAAAATAAAAGACGGAAGGTCGCCCTCCCGCCTGCATAAAATTTCCTTATTCAACGGCACTCCGAATTGCAGCACGGAGCAGCTTGTTTAATCTTCGATGTTTCTCATTGTCGGGAATAACAGGACGTCGCGGATGGATTGGCTGTCGGTCATCAGCATAACCATGCGGTCGATACCGATCCCTAATCCGCCTGTTGGAGGCATACCGTATTCCAAAGCTTCGATGAAGTCTTCGTCTACGCCATGGGCTTCGTCGTTTCCTTGTTCTTTTTCTTGCGCTTGCGCTTCAAAACGTTCTCTTTGATCGATAGGATCTGTCAACTCGGTGAAGGCATTTCCGTACTCCTTACCCATGATGAAGAACTCAAAACGGTCGGTAAAGCGCGGATCTTCTTCGTTTTTGCGGGCCAACGGAGAAATTTCGATTGGATGTCCATAGATGAAGGTTGGTTGAACCAAAGTTTCTTCGACGAATGCTTCAAAGAATTCATTGATGATATGGCCGACAGTCATATTTTTCGTGAACGGCACGTTGTGTTCTTCAGCCAAAGCACGCGCTTCTTCAGCCGTCATCGGTTGCCAGAAATCGACACCTGACGTTTCCTTGACTGCATCCACCATGTGGACACGTGGGTATGGTCCGGCCAAATTGATTTCTGTTCCGTCAAAGACAACGGTCGTAGAACCTTTCACTTTTTGCGCAACGGTTTCGAAGATGCCTTCCACCACTGCCATTACATCATGGAAGTCGGTGTAGGCTGTATACATTTCCAGCATCGTAAATTCAGGGTTATGCGTCGTATCGATTCCTTCGTTACGGAATACACGGCCGATTTCATAGACCTTTTCCATGCCGCCGATGACCAAACGTTTCAGATGCAGCTCCAAAGCGATGCGCATGTATAATTCCATGTCCAATGCGTTATGGTGCGTAATGAACGGTCTTGCGGTAGCCCCGCCAGCCATATTGTGCAAAGTTGGCGTTTCGACTTCCAGGTAGCCCAATCCATTTAAATACGTTCTGATTTCGCTGATGATCTGACTGCGTTGCACGAATTTTTCGAAGCTGTCTTTGTTGCTGATCAAATCCAGGTAACGTTGACGGTATTTTTGTTCCACATTCGTCAATCCGTGATATTTATCAGGCAACGGACGCAATGCTTTCGTCAAATGGACGATCGCTGTCGGTTTAACGGTCACTTCGCCTGTATCTGTCTTCATGATCGGCCCTGTAACGCCAATGATGTCCCCTAGATCGGCTTGCTTGAAGATTGCATAGTTTTCTTCGCCTACTGCATCCTTACGCACATAGATTTGGATTTGGCCTTTGCTGTCTTGTAGATGTGCAAAGCCCACTTTTCCTTTTCCACGTTTTGTCATGATTCTACCGGCTACGGAAACGATTGTTTCTGCTTGTTCTTCAATTTCTTCTTTTGAGAATTCATCAAATGCTTGGTGGATTTCTGCTGATAAATGCGTTCTTACAAACCCATTGTTAAAGGGTTCAATTCCTTCTTCGCGTAAAGTCGTCATTTTCTCACGGCGAATCAGTAACTGGTCATTCATTTCTTCTGAATGTTTTTCTTGACTCAATGATGTCACTCCGTTCTAAAATCTTCTTGATCCAGGTCTTCTTAATAGTGCCAATAAATCGTTGAAAAATCAAGACGTCTTATGCATTTTGTTCCATTTTTTCGAATGTACGCGCTTCTTTGGACGCTTCCCGTTCTTCCATTTCGTAAATGAAGCGGTCCAACAAGTCCACAACTTCCGCTTGTCTGGCTGCGGAAGTCACTGCCGCCTTCGTTTTTGAAGCGCGCGGAACGCCTTTCAGGTAATAGCCTGCGATGCTGCGGAATTCTTTGACGGCGGTCGCTTCCCCTTTCAGGGTAACCAGTCTGTCCAAGTGCAGCTTTGCGATTTCCATTTTTTCATACGGCGTCTGCTGCGGAAGCATTTCACCGGTTTCCAGATAATGCACCGTCTGTTTGATCATCCAAGGATTGCTCAAGGCGGCCCGGCCGATCATAACGCCATCGACACCCGTTTCATCGATCATCCTGCGGGCATCTTCCGCTGTCTTCACGTCGCCGTTCCCCAGCAATGGGATCCTGGTCAAGGCTTGTTTGACATCTTTGAAGATGGACCAATCGGCTTTGCCCTCATACATCTGCACCCGCGTCCGGCCATGCATCGCTACCGCTGCAGCGCCTGCCCGTTCGGCCGCCAAAGCATTCTCCACGGCAAAAAGGTGCTCCGCATCCCACCCGGTACGCATTTTGACGGTCACGGGTTTGTCCACGGCGTCGACGACGGCCGAAACCATCTCATACACTTTGTTCGGATCCAACAGCCATTTGGCGCCGGCTTCGGCTTTGATGACCTTGTTGACCGGGCAGCCCATGTTGATGTCGATGATTGCCGCTTCCGTGTTTTCAGCGACATATTTCGCCGCTGCCACCAACGTATCCTTATTTCCGCCCATGATTTGGACGCTCAATGGGTATTCGTTCGGTTCGATGTGCAACATCCGCAATGTTTTTTCATTACGGAATTGAATCCCTTTATCGCTGACCATTTCGCAGACGACCAGCCCTGCGCCCATTTCTTTGACGGTGACACGGAAGGCCGAATTGCTGATGCCGGCCATCGGTGCCACTGCGACGGGATTATTGATTTCTATATTGCCGATTTTATACATGAACACTCTTCCTTCTTCTGTTATTCTATATACTGCTTAGCCACTTGCTGCATGCGTCAAAAACTCTTGGACCATTCTAACATCTTACAAACAGTAAGAAAAGAAAAATATACTGGCATTTTCATCGTTATCCTGAAAAACGTTCCCCTCAACCTTAAAAGACAATAAAAAACGGGACAAAACCACTTTCCAGTCTTGTCCCATTTATTTTTTTGATTACTTGCGTCCATTCAGATTACAGCGGAAAGGATAGTCGTCTCGTCCTATGCTTGTGTGCTGAATACCGGAGTGGACAGGTAGCGTTCGCCGTTGTCAGGCGCAATGGTAACAACCGATTTCCCTTTGCCCAGACGGACAGCGACTTCGATGGCGCCTACGATTGCGGCACCGCCTGAGATGCCGACCAGGATGCCTTCCTCTGCGGCCACACGACGGGTCATCGCAATAGCGTCCTCGCTGGATACTTGGATGATGCCATTGTATAAAGAAGTGTCCAAAACGTCCGGCACAAAGCCTGCGCCGATCCCTTGGATCTTGTGGGGCCCTTTCGGCCCGCCGCTCAACACGGGCGATTCGGAAGGCTCCAAGGCATAGATTTCGACATTCGGATTGGCTTTGCGGAGAGCTCTGCCGACGCCGGTCACGGTTCCGCCGGTGCCGACACCGGCAACAAACGCATCGGGTCCTTTGCCGTCGAAGGCTTCGACGATTTCAGGGCCGGTCGTCGCTTCATGGACTGCCGGATTGGCCGGATTGGAGAATTGCATCGGCATGAAATGGCCGGGTTCCGCTGCAATCGCGGTTGCTTTCGCTATCGCACCGGGCATGCCGTCCGCGCCTGGCGTCAATACCAATTCCGCCCCATAGGCCGCCAGCAAGAGGCGGCGCTCCATGCTCATCGTATCCGGCATAACGAAGATCGCTTTGTACCCTTTAGCTGCTGCAAGCATCGCCAAACCGACGCCTGTATTGCCGCTGGTCGGTTCCACAATGGTGTAGCCCGGTTTCAATAAGCCTTCCTCTTCGGCTACCTCAATCATGTTCAAGGCGATGCGGTCCTTTACGCTGCCGCCGACATTGAACGATTCCAATTTCACATAGACATCGGCTGCCCCTTCAGGGACCACTTTATTTAATTTTACAATCGGCGTTTCCCCGATCAGGTTTGCGACTGACGATACTATTTTCACCATATTATTGCCTCCATCATCCATTATGATTTTTTGAAGCGATTGTCCACCAACTATGTCTTTATAACTATTTTATTATAATTTTTCGTCATCGGAAATTCAAGCCAGAGCACTCCACCTTACTTGAAATCGGCTGCTCTTTTTTCATCGATGGCGTCCACCAGTTCTTGCAGGTCCGATTCGGCATAGTGGTATTTCTCGCCGCAGAAGTGACAAACGACCTCCGCGCCATGATCTTCATGGATCATCTCCAGCAATTCCTCTTTACCGATGGAGGATAATCCCTCCGCAAAACGCTCCCTCGAGCAATCGCATTTGAATTGCACCGGCATCGTTTCAAGGATCTGAACATTTTCTTCGCCTAAAATGCGATACAAAATTTGTTCCGGCGTTTCTCCGCTCTCCATCAATCTGGAGACAAGAGGGATGGCTGCGATGTTTTTCTCCACTTGTGTGATGGCTTCATCGCTGGCATCGGGCATCACTTGGATCATGAAACCGCCAGCCGCTTTGATCGAATCATCCGTATCGACAAGGACGCTCAACCCGATGGCTGAAGGAACCTGTTCTGAGTTGGCCATGTAGTAGGTGAAATCTTCCCCCAACTCACCGCTGACGATCGGCACTTGGCCTGAGAAAGGTTCTTTCATCCCCAAGTCCTTGATGACCGTCAATGTGCCTTCTGTCCCGACCACCGCTCTGACATCCAATTTCCCTTGGCCATTCAATTCCAGGCTGACTTGAGGGTTGGTGATGTACGCCTTGATGTCCCCTTTTCCGTTTGCATCGGCAAGGATACGTCCGCCCAAACCGTCCCCATCGACAATAACCGTCATTTTTTCTTCATTCTTCAAACCGGCAGAAGCCAGCAAAAGGGTTCCGACCATTGTACGGCCCAAAGCTGCTGAAGAAGCGCTCCATGTATCGTGTCTTCTTTGTGCTTCCCCAACCGTTGCTGTTGCCCTGATGGCATATACGCGGAATTGCCCTTCGTATGCCAAAGCTTTCACTATATAATCCTTCATCAATTATCCCCCATAACCTTTATCTTTCTTATAAAACTCTCAATCATTCTACTATAGAATTCCCGAAAACGAGCATATTTTGCTCATGGAAAAATACCCAATCCATTCTATAGCAAAAAGTCCGGGATAACAATCCCGGACTTTCTGTTTCAAACTATTTTATTTGGTTTCATCGGATTCGGTTGAATCCTCTGACGGAGTTTCTTCAGTAGGGTTGGTTGCGGTTGTTTCTGTCGCAACGTCGCTATCCCCGGAAGTGAAATCCTCGCCCTTTTCATGGGCTTTTTCTTCTTCACGAAGTTTTTCAGCTTCCTTCTGTTCCAAGGCGCGTTTGGCATCTTCAAAAGAACCAGCTTTTTCGCTTGGATATTCATCCGATGGTGTCGTCGAAGGCATTTGGCCTGTCTCAAACAAACTGCGGATTGTCTTTTCATCCAATGTTTCCAATTCCAACAATTTTTCCGCAATCAGATTCAATTGGTCACGGTGCTCTGCAAGGATTTCGTGCGCTTTCACATGCGCCTCATTCATGATGCTGCGGACTTCAGAGTCGATTTGGTAAGCGATATCTTCTGAATAGGCTTTTGTTTGGCCATAATCACGGCCAACGAATATTTGATGGTTCCCCTCGTACTGAACGGTACCCAATTTTTCGCTCATCCCATATTCCGTCACCATACTTCTCACCAATGCGGTTGCTTGTTGGAAGTCATTGCTTGCGCCGGTTGTTTGAACGTCGAAGACGACTTCTTCAGCCGCACGGCCAGCCAACAATCCGACAACTTGCTCGAACAATTCTTGTCTTGTCATCAAGAAGCGATCTTCTTTCGGAAGCATGATGGCATATCCGCCAGCGCGTCCGCGAGGGACGATCGTTACCTTGTGGACAATGCGCGCATCGCTCAAGACCATACCGGCAATGGTATGACCCGCTTCGTGATAAGCGACCATTTCGCGTTCATTCTTGCTGATGACACGGTCCTTTTTGGCAGGTCCGGCAATCACGCGGTCATGTGCTTCATCCACATCAAGCGCATCGATTTTTGTTTTGTTGCGACGGGCTGCGACCAATGCCGCCTCGTTCAACAGGTTTTCCAGATCGGCACCCGAGAAACCAGGCGTTTGCTGTGCCACAACCTTCAAGTCCACATCGTTCGCCAACGGTTTGTTGCGTGCGTGCACTTTCAGGATTGCTTCACGGCCTTTCACATCCGGTCTGCCGACAAGGATTTGACGGTCAAAACGACCCGGACGCAACAAAGCTGGATCCAGGACATCGGAACGGTTTGTCGCTGCGATGACGATGATTCCCTCGTTACCGGAGAAACCATCCATTTCTACCAGCAATTGGTTCAATGTCTGTTCGCGTTCATCGTGCCCGCCACCCATACCGGCGCCACGTTGACGGCCGACAGCATCGATTTCATCGATGAAGATGATGGCAGGGGCTGCTTTTTTGGCTTGTTCAAATAAGTCACGCACACGGCTTGCGCCGACCCCTACGAACATTTCGACAAATTCTGACCCTGAAATCGAGAAGAATGGCACACCCGCTTCACCGGCCACAGCTTTTGCCAATAATGTTTTACCCGTGCCGGGAGGTCCCTCCAATAATACCCCAGCAGGAATTCTTGCTCCCAATGCCGTAAAGCGGCGAGGATCTTTCAGGAATTCCACAACTTCGACCAATTCTTGTTTTTCTTCATCTGCACCGGCAACGTCAGAAAAACGCACTTTGATTTGTTTCTTGGATGCATCTTCGGCTTTTGTTTTTCCGAAGTTCATCACATTGCGGTTCCCGCCTTGTCCACCGGAAGATTGCCCCATCATCATGTACATGAAGAAGACGAAGATAATGAGCGGCAACACGCTGAAGAGGATACTGATCCATGCACCGGATTGATCTTCCTCTAGCGGCGTCATCTGCGTATCAGTGGTTTTGGCGATGTCTGAAATCTGTTTCAGCGTATCGTCATTCGGCAATACCCTAGATGTAAAGTTTTTCGTGGTGGTGCTTGATGATGTATCATCAAACAGCAACAAATCACTGGAAGAATCTGCTGCATCCATCGTTTGCTCCGTACGATATACACCTGTTATTTCATAGACACCCGCACCAGGCTGGATAGAGAAGCTGTCTATTTCTTCCGAGTTTAACGCATCCATGAATTCAGTGGATGAAATTTCTTGGCTTGTCTGATTTTCCATACCACCTGTAATCATCGTAACCACTGCAATGATTGCAAGGAAAATCAGCACATAAAAGCCGCTGCTTTTAAGAAAACTATTTTTTTTCATTAGTACCTCCTCGTGCGATATCGTTCTTCGCTATACTTTATCTTACGTTTCGTCTCTTTAACCAAACATTTTTATAGTTGTGTTAATAATAATATCATGTTTGACCAATTTTAACGAATGATTTTACTCATAAACTTCGCTTTTTAAAACGCCGATGTAAGGGAGGTTGCGGTACTTCTCGTTGAAGTCCAGACCATATCCGACTACGAATTCATCCGGAACGTTGACGCCGATATAATCGGCTTGCAGATCGACGACACGTCGTTCTTTTTTATCCAGCAACGTAACGACTTGAATGGATGCTGCTTTGCGGTATTTGAAAAGTTCGATCAGGCTGTTCAACGTTCTGCCGGTATCGATGATATCTTCGACGATGATCAGATGTCTGTCTTCGACGGCGGTATCCAAGTCTTTGAGTATTTTTACTTCCCCGCTTGATTCCATCCCAGCGCCATAACTGGAAACATCCATGAAGTCCAATTCCAAATCGCAGGACATCGCTCTTGTAAGGTCTGTCATGAACATGACGGCGCCTTTCAGAACACAGATTACCAAAGGATTTTTACCTTCATACTCTTTCGTCAACTGTCTCCCTAAATCTTCTACTACTTCTTTAATATATTCTTCACTGTACAGTACTTCCTTAATATCAGGATGCAACATTTCTTTCACCTCAAAATAATTATTTTATGTATACCAATACATATCGGTCTTGCATGCTTTCGGCCTCGGAAAGCCAGACGGATTCTGCATAGCCAGGCACCCATAATAGGCGATCCTCGCTATCCGTAACGACGACGGCTTGCTGTCTTGCTTCCAGCGGCACCTTCGCATCCACGAACAATCTGCTTACCTTTTTCGTGAAGGGTCGGTTTTTATTCAGTACAATTTTATCACCCGGGCGCCTGCTCCTTATCAAAAAAGGCAATGCCTTGCTGTCCGCAGCCACATAGAAGATTTCCGCGCCCGCAACGGCATCTTTTGGAAGCGCATTTTCTTTTTGAAATAAACCTATCTTACCATGAAACGGCAACTCTACCCATCGATTTAACTCAAGTTTCTCATGAATTTCCATCTCTGCGCTTTCGGTGGGTAAAGCCGATAAGAAAATAAGTGTATCATACCTTTTTCGTACCTGCCAGCCTCCCGATAAAGATATTTGCTTTTGCGGCGAGGGGTTTTCTATCAAAGCCATGATGGCTTCCATTTGGTTCCGCTGAAAGGTTCCCCCGGCAGCGATCCAATGCACACTGATGAAGTGGCTGAGCACTGACCTTTGCAAGGCTGGCGCCATTTCCCGCCAGGCCGGCAAGTCAAGGTGCCATCCCGCCTCTTTTTTTGTGAACGTTTCCGCGGATTTCCTTGCGATCATCGGCTGCGCAACCTGCAGCAAGTCCCGCAGATCATCCGAAAATTCACTGAAGTGTCTGGTCACTTGTTCATTTTCTTCTTTTAACAACGGAACGACGAGCTGACGGTACCGATTCCTTGTGAATGACGTCTCCTGGTTGGTCGCATCTTCCCGATAAGGGATGTTTTCTTCCGCGCAGAAGGCATAAAGTTCCTGCTTTTGGAACGCCAGCAACGGTCTGACAAGTTTCCCGCCCTTAAAAGGACGGCTTCTTGCAATCCCGGTCATGCCTTGCAACGTGCTTCCCCTCACCAATCGCATCAATATCGTTTCCAGTTGATCATCCGCATGATGCGCGGTCAAAACATGGGTAGCCTGTAATCGCTGCAGCATCTCCGCAAAAAAGGAATAGCGGAACTCCCTGGCGGCCTGCTCCACATTCCGGACAGGATGCCTTTCGGCCAGCCAATGTTTGGCATAAAAAGGGATGCTTCTTTCCGCACAGTACCCCTGCACCATTTCCAATTCTTCGTCGGATTCCTCCCGCAGGTGATGGTGCACATGCACAACCGCAAATGCAGGCCTCTCCTGATCGGGAAGGCCCGCGATCGATGCCAACAACGCCATCGAGTCGGCCCCTCCCGAAACGGCCAGCAACAGTTTGCTGTCCGGTTGCCATAGCTGGTGCTGCTTGACTTCTTCCCGTAGACGCACTACAAAATCCTGCATAAAATCCCTGCTTCCTTATCCGTTGGTAAAGCAAAAAAGAGGATGCGACAAAGGATGAGACCCTTGACCAACCTCTAGAATGTACTACCTATTATCCACGTCTGCCGCCGCGACCGCCGCGTTTGCCTTCTGTGTTGCGTTTCAACGAAGTCAAACGGTCATCGCTATCTTTAAGGAAGCTAGACATAAGGGAATCGAAATCGCCTTTTTTCTCTTCCTTCGGATGAGCAGAATAGCTGCTGCTTCTACCCTTAGAGTAAGATCCTTCAGAACGAGGAGCTGAACTTTTTTGATAAGGTTTACTTTCTCGTTGAGGTCTGGTAACTTCCCCCGCCGGTTTATCCACAGCTTTACGAATGGATAATCCAATCTTACCATCATCTGCAATGGACATAACCTTAACGGTCACTTCATCGCCAACCTTTAAAACATCCTTTATTTCCTTTACGAAAGTATCGGAAATTTCACTGATATGAACTAATCCTGTCTTCCCGCCACCTAAATCGATAAATGCACCAAAATTTGTAATACCAGTAACTTTTCCAGGTACTTTGTTTCCAACCTCAATTGACATAAAAAAAGAGTTCCTCCTTAAATTTTGTTTCTTTATTATATCATGTAATTCAAAAAAAAAATAGGACGGTGGCCGACAGTCACATCATGAATCCGACCTTGCAGTCGTTTCCTGTTTTTCTGCCATTTTCGTCTGATTATCCTCAGGCAAACTAAAAATGATTTCGCCATCCTTGCTTAAATAATATTTGCTGCGAGCCAATTTTGCTATGTAATCGTCTTCCTGCAAGAGTTTTACTTCATAATTCAGCTTTGTGTTCTGATCTTCCGCAGCTTTCTTTTCTTTTTTTGCAACAGCGATTTCACTATCCAGCTGCTGAATTTCCAACACATTTCCCACGGTCTTCCACAGGAAAGGCACAATGAAGATTGCACCGGCTAAAAGGATGAGAAACAGTCTCTTTCTATGCTTTTTCCGTTCACGTGAAGCGATCCGCTTCTGCTGATTCTGAACTTTGATGTAATCATTCTGCATCACGGTTACGTTGTCCGCTGAGTGTTTTCCCATTTTCTTTTTCACTTGGCTACCTCCTTGCTTGAGAACGATGCAGTTTGTGCATCTTATGTAGAGTATAGAAGAAATTGCTTAAATTGTCCATGACTATCCGCAAACTCGAGAAAAAGAAAACGAGCCCGCTCACCCTACTGGAATACAGGAAAGCCGAGAGTCAGCAAGGCTCATTTCCTTAGCGATCAAAAAGGATTGTCGCCTGCTCTGGGAACGCTCGTTTCGCTGATGATGGTATACATGTCTTGCGCTTCATCTTTTTTGGTGGTCTCAACAATTTTGTCGATGCGCACCACGACCGTCTTATTTCCGAACTGAAGGGTCATTTCATCCCCTACCTTAACGGTGGAACTGGATTTCGCCTGTTTTCCGTTGATCAGGATGCGCCCTTTGTCGGCCACTTCTTTTGCGACCGATCTGCGTTTGATCAATCGCGAAACCTTTAAAAATTTATCTAGTCTCATCAGAATCCTCCTTTTCTTTTGACTTGATCGCCTGCCACATGCGATCGATTTCTTCCACCGTATCTGCTTTCACGCCATCGAAGACATGCGGATGGCGCCTTCTCAATTTTTTATTGAGCGTATCCAGGATATCCTCCATCGAAAAATAGCCTTCCCGTTCGCCGAAGGAGGCATGGTAGAAGACTTGAAGCATGATATCGCCCAACTCTTCGATAAGGTTATCGATATCGTCCTTTTTGATGGCCTCTTCCACTTCTTCGCATTCTTCCCTCAAATAAGGCAACAGACTTTCGTGCGTCTGCGATTGCACCCACACATCCTTCCCGACGATGGCATCCATATAGGCTTGTGTCGTTTCGAAGCTGCGGGTTTGTTCATCCCGCGCCAACGGTGGCACGTACAACGAAAGTAGGTTGTGGATGCCTTCCAGGCGATCCACTTCATAAAGCGGGCACCAGGTCACTGTTTCTGCGCTTGTGCCGGCTGCGTCGACCAAAGCCACTTGATGGTCATCCGGGTACTTCTCCATCAGCTTCAACTTCACATCGCTGGCGACGAAATCGTTGAACACCTGCATGATGATGAGATGATTGCCCAAGCTTATCTGATCTTGATGGAACGTCAAACCATCCAACAGCTGGAATCCCTCTATCGGATCGACGGATACCGCCTGGAAAAAGTCATCGATGAAACTTTTCCCGCCGACGATCGTGACCTGCTACCCCTTCTTTGTTGTGCAGGAGATGCTGCACCGCATCCTCCGCCACCAACGGATGCCCCGGAACCGCATAGATGACATCCTCCTCTTTCGCTTTCTTCAATAAGAAGTTTGCGATGTTGCGGTAGACATCCTCAAATTTCGCTTCCGTTTCATAGACTTCATCAAAACTCTCGAACTTCATTCCGATTGCCTTCAAATCCTCAACTACCGGATGTTCTGCTGTGCGTAAGTATACGAACTCCGCTTCCGTCAGCATCTTGTAGATGCCGTACGGCAATTGTTCCAAGTCACCCGCACCCAGGCCCACTACACGTATATTCCCCATAATTTCTCCTTTAAATGACCCCTTCGGCAATTGTTTATCCCGGCAATTTCCGCAATATTTTTTTGCCGAAAGGAATCGTGATCCATTCTCTTAATGTAAAGAGTTTTATTTTTAAAATATACCACACAAAGACGCCAACACCAGCGAAAACGGTCAGGATGGCGATAATCGAATCCTCCATCCGTCCGCCGCCAGTCAGCACATAGCTTTCCAAGCCATTGCGGACGATCCACGCACCCGCATAGAGGAGTGCGCAGCCGACCGCCAATTTATGGATGAACCGGTCCTTCATCCAGACATTCCGGATCACAAACGCTGCTTGCCTCCCCAGCAGGAGCAGCATGGCCAATAAGCCTGCAACTGTGGCGTAGCTGGCTCCCATCGTCCCCCATCTCTCCACAAGCCAGACGGTCAGCACCATCTTCGTCGCCAAACCGGCCCCCAGCGCGACCAATGAAATCGCATATTGGTTCAAGCTCTGAAGGATCGAATGATAGGCGGTCATGACGGATGCCACAAAAATCGCCAAAATATAGACAGCCAACACCGCCGTCCCTTCGCGATCGCCGAACAGCATATGATTCACATTCGGCAGAATCGCCAAAAGGCCGGTCACCGCAGCCGCCGAAAAGGTGGCCGTCATGCGGATCAGCGATTTTGCGGCCCGGACAAAGTCCAATTCCCGTCCCTGCACATGAGCCTGGCTCATCATCGGGATGAAACTGGCGGAAAAGCCGGTCCCCACAACCATCCCTAATTGGACAAGCGGCTGCCCGCGATCATAGATCCCTTTCAGGCTCTTGGCGGCATCAGCCAACACGCCGCTGTCCAACAAGCCGTTATACAGCGTGAAGGAGTCCAGCAGCTGGAACAGCACCAGGATCGAACTCAGCAAACAGATGGTTAGCCCTTCCGTTGCGTATCGGCGGATCATTCTGCCCCACTGCACATTTTTCGCATCCCGCTTCGAAAGGGAAGATGGTCGCCAAATTTCCCCATCCGACCAATCTTTGCGCATGGACGCCAACAGCACAAGGCTCGCCATGATTGCCCCGATGGTCGCACCGCTCATGGCTTTTGCGCCCATCTCGTAGATGTCCCACTCCAGCTTTTTATAAAGATAGGCGGCGATCAGGATAGCCCCCACCCTCACCAGCTGTTCCAACACTTGGGAAACGGCCGTCGGTTCCATCCGATAGGTCCCTTGGAAATACCCGCGCAGGGTGGCCAATAGCGGCATCAGCAAAAACATCCAGGAAACGGATTCCAAGATCGGCTGCAATGCGCTGTCGCCCATCCAAACGGCAATTTGCCGTGCGAAGATGTACACGCCCGCGAAGAGCGCCACGCCCAGCACGCCCAGGATGGCCATGCTGCGGCGCATCATTTTTTTCCTCGCCCAGCCGTCCGGCGTCTCCGCAATCATCTTCGAGAAGAAGACAGGGAATCCCGACAGCGCAAAGGTCATGCCGATGCCATAGATGGGATAGACTTGCTGGTAAACATAGAACCCCGTATTCCCCACCATATTTTGGAAAGGCACCCGGTAGACGGCGCTCAATATTTTCGCAACGAAGGAGGCCAGCGACAAGAGCAACGCCCCTCTCATCATCTGTTTCATATGGTTATTTTTCATCGGTTTCTCCCCTATGCTTCCAACGTATCATCGACGCATGCCTTCACAAAGGCTTTTATAAAACCGAGCCACTTAAATGTCGCATGTTTTTCCAACCGCAACGTGACCATCAATTTATCATTTTTAAGATTCACTTGCGCCTTCAACGGCATCTTGCTTAGCGCTTCGAACACAGCCGGTCCTTGGATGCGGAGCGTCCCCGTTTTCGAGAAGGTGACGACCACAGTGTCGTCCTGCCGTTTGATCGTTTCGATTTGGCTCTTCTCGGCATAATTTTTGATCAAACCGATCTCCAGCAAATCAGCAACTTCGTCCGGGTATTCGCCGAACCGGTCGATCAGGTCATCCTGGATTTCAACGTAATCTTCTTCCCCATCGATATTCTGAATCCGCTTGTATATATCGATTTTCTGTTTCTCATCTTCGATATAGGCAACAGGCAAGTAGGCGTCGATCCCCAAATCGATTTCGACGGCGCTCCGTTTGGCCTTCACGGCAATGCCTCGTTTTGCGGAAACTGCCTCGTTCAGCATTTCGGAATACAGATCGAAACCGACGGAATCGATGAATCCGTGCTGTTGGGCACCCAACAGGTTACCCGCTCCACGGATCGACAGATCGCGCATCGCAATCTTGAATCCGGCGCCCAGTTCGGTGAATTCCTTGATGGACTGCAGTCTTTTTTCGCTGACTTCATTCAATGATTTATTCGGCTGATACATCAAATACGCATAGGCAATCCGATTGGTACGGCCAACCCGTCCGCGCAATTGATACAATTGCGACAGGCCCATATGGTCGGCGTTTTCGATGAAAAGCGTATTGACGTTGGGGATATCCACACCGGTTTCGATGATCGTTGTCGTCACCAGCACATCATACAACCCCGCGATGAAGTCCATGATGACATTCTCCAATTGCACTTCCGTCATTTGGCCATGAGCCACCGCCACACGGCAGTCCGGCACCAATTCGCGGAGCTGTTCCGCTTTCTTCTCGATCGTTTCCACCCGGTTGTACAGATAGAAGGCTTGCCCGCCTCGGGCCATCTCCCTTTCGATGGCATCCCTCACCGCGCCGTAATTCTGTTCCATCACATAGGTTTGGACCGGGTAACGGTTCGCTGGCGGCGTCTCGATGACCGATAGATCCCTGACGCCAAGCATCGACATATGCAGGGTCCGCGGTATCGGCGTTGCCGTCAAGGTCAAGACGTCCACCGTTGCCTTCAATTGTTTCAGGCGCTCTTTATGCTTCACGCCGAAGCGTTGCTCCTCATCGACAACCAGCAATCCCAAATCGGAGAACACAATATCTTTGGACAGAATGCGATGCGTTCCGATGACGATATCAACCGTCCCCTTGCGCAGGCCATCGATGGTTTCCTGCTGCTCTTTTTTGGTGCGGAAACGGCTCAACAGACCGATTTTGAAGGGATAATCTTCGAAGCGTTGCGTCAGCGACTCATAGTGCTGCTGCGCCAAGATGGTGGTCGGCACCAGGAAAGCTGCCTGCTTCCCTTCCTGGACGGCTTTGAAGATGGCGCGCATGGCCACTTCCGTTTTTCCGTAGCCGACGTCCCCGACCAAAAGCCGGTCCATCGGCTTCTCGCTTTCCATGTCCTCCTTGATTTCAGCGATGCTGCGCAGCTGGTCTTCCGTCTCCGTGTAGGGAAAGGCATTTTCAAAGTCGATCTGATCCTGCGTATCGGGCGGGTAGACATAACCCTTTTCCGATTCCCGATTGGCGTACAATTCGATCAGTTCATCCGCGATGTCCTCAATCTTCGCGGCAACCTTTCTCTTTGTCTTCGCCCATTCCGTTCCCACCCAGCTTGTTTATTTTCGGCGTTTTGGCATCCGAGGAAACATACTTTTGGATCAGATGGATCTGCGTTACCGGAATGAACAGTTTGGCCCCTTCCTGATAGGAGATGGACATGTAATCCTGGTGGACTCCGCCGACTTCGATGGTTTCCATCCCAGTGTACAGACCGATCCCGTGATTCACATGCACCACGTAATCCCCCGGATTCAATTCCGTATAGCTCTTCAACCGTTCCGCGTTGGACATTTTTTGGCGGCGCGGCTGTTTCTTCGTCACTTTATTGAATAGTTCTTTTTCGGTGATGAATACCAGTTTTTCCTGCGGCATTTCGAATCCGTTGGCCAGGCTGCCGACAATGATGTTGGCCTGATTTTCAACAATGGCATCATGCCCTTTGATGAAGCTCGAAATATTGAAATCATCGAAGGTGCGCTGCACCTTTTCGGCGCGTTCCTGGGTAGGGACAACGACGAAGATGGTCATCCCCTGTTTCTTCCACCGGTCCATTTCAGCCTTCACAAGCGGCATCTGGCTGAAGAAATTGGTCAACCCCCGGTATTGGAAAGGGTAGACTTCCTGGAAGCGCATGTTCCCCAGCCCGCGATGGAACAACGCGTAATAGACTCTATGCTGCTTCGACTTCTTGATGATGTCCCGGATATCGGCTGAGAAAATCTGCGAAGGAAGGCAAATCCCTTCATCTATTTTCGCTTCATGCCAATCAGCCGATTCCCCTTCGATCGTCCTTTCGACTTCGAGGATGCGGCCATATTCATCGACGATCACCAAAGCATCCTCCGCTATGTAATCCAGAACGGTCGGCAGCTTGGGATAGATCAGGCTCGTATACAATTGGGGATTAGGCGGCATTTCCCCCGCTCTCATCTTTTCGATGAAATCCGTGAAGAAAGCCGTCATCCGATTTTTTGTATCTTCTTTTTTTATCGCTTTGAGCGCTTTTTCAACCTTTTTTTCGACGTCTGCTACTTGTGCAAGGACGGCTTCCTTTGGGAATAGCGCATCCTGCGCCGGAAGGATCAGGATATCTTCCCTGTTCGCGATCGATTTTTGGGTATAGGCATCAAAGTTCCGCAGCGTATCGATTACCGTATCGAACAGATCGATGCGGATCGGATTCTCCTCATTCAGGGCGTAAATATCGATGATGCCGCCGCGGATGCTGAATTCGCCAGGGCTGGCCACCATCGCTTCACGGCTATAGCCCATCGCAACCAGTTTTTCCGGCAATTTTTCCAAATCGACATCTTCCCCGACGGCAAAATGGAGGCAATGTGCTTCCCACACGGCGGTCGGAGACAATATCTTCTTGAAGCCAGCGGCCGGGATCACGACAATCCCTTTCCCGCCACTCTTCAAAAAGTTCAGGGCTTCCACCCTTTGGCTGCGGTATTCTGGCGAAGAGAACGACAGCTCTGCAGCGATCGACTCCTCAACCGGGAAAATGAACGTGGGTGTTTCCGGCGAAATTTGGCTGATGTCATCATAGACCTGCGTCGCCTGCAGCAAGTTCGGCGTCAGCACAATGATCGTTTTTTGCAATTCATTGAAAAGGACGCTCGTCAGCAGGTTTCTGGCCGAGCCGGAAATGCCGGTGACCAGCTGGGGCAATTCCGATCCGATGTCTTTCAGCAAAGCTTTTACGTTCTGTGTAGTCGTTAGATATTTCTCTATGTCTTTCATTATAATTCTCCTTATTTTTCCGGGACGAAGCGACACAGGCTCGCACATCGCAATCGCCCCGACGCTGTATCAATCCCTCAGAAAAAGTCTTTCAAACAAGAAAGAGGCTCAGTTAAAACTGAACCTAACTTTTCTTATTGAATTGATTCATTGTATCTAAAAATGTATGGCCCTCTATGAAATAATTGATGGCATCCACGCTTTCGCGGACAGCAAACAGCACATCTTCCTGTTCCATTTTCGGGAACGGACTCAGTACATGCTGGATGACGGTCATGTTGAATTGCGGCCGACCGATCCCGACGCGGATGCGATTAAAATCTTGTGTCCCAAGATGTTGAATCAGACTTTTGATCCCGTTATGTCCGCCGGCGCTGCCTTTTTGACGAAGGCGTATTTTCCCTACCGGCATATCCATGTCATCGTAGACGACCACCAAATCCTCGATGCCCACATTGAAGTAATCCATCAAAGGCCGTACTGCCCTGCCCGATTCATTCATGAAGGTAAGCGGTTTGACGAATAAAACTTTCTCCCCGTTTACCGTTGTTTCAAGGTACAACGCTTCAAATTTGTTCTTGCTATATTTCTGTTTGTTTTGAGATGCCCACTCATCCACTGTGATGAAGCCTATGTTATGCTTCGTATCAGCATATTTCGGGCCCGGGTTCCCCAACCCGACAATCATTTTCATATCTATTCACCTATTTTTTCCGTTTATTTTAACTGTTGTGCGCAACCTGACCTCATTCCGGACGTTTGCTTTTTATGATTTCGTTGTTGTCTGCAAATGAAAAAGGCCGCACGGATTCTCTCCGTCCAGTTTGCTTTTGAACAGTATACCATATCCGCTTCCAAAATCGTTAAGAAATGAAAAGTCCTCCCCCTAATTTTTTTGTGAAAAAAATAGCAAATAACTATTGAAATTACTCTACAGTTATTTTATAATATGTTTATATAACAGATTCGTAGAACTGTTATATTATTTTTCGGAAAAGAACATTAAGATGACCATTTTTAAATCACTGCGCAATCCCAGTGTCTCATAGAAGAATTCCCAATAATCTAATGTTATAATGGGAGTAGCAAACAAGCGAGAGGAGCATTATTATGTCTGAAAATAGAGAAAGTACAGGTCAAAAAATCATATTAGTTGGTGACGGTGCTGTAGGTTCCAGTTATGCATTTGCTTTAGTAACACAAAACATCGGTCATGAACTGGGTATCATTGATATAAACAGAGCAAAAACGGAGGGCGATGCAATCGATCTATCCCACGCATTAGCCTATACTTCCCCTAAGAAAATATATGCAGCCTCTTACGCAGACTGCAAGGATGCCGATCTCGTCGTCATCACAGCCGGCGCGGCACAAAAACCCGGCGAAACGCGTCTTGATTTGGTAAGCAAAAACTTGCGCATTTTCAAAGGCATCATCGGCGAAATCATGGCCAGCGGCTTTGATGGCATCTTCTTGGTGGCTGCCAATCCGGTCGATGTCCTGACCTACGCTACCTGGAAGTTTTCCGGTCTGCCCGCAAACCGCGTCATCGGTTCCGGCACATCCCTTGACAGCGCACGTTTCCGTCACAGCATCGCCTCTTTGGTCGGCGTTGATGCACGTAACGTCCACGCTTATATTTTAGGGGAACATGGGGATACCGAATTCCCGGTTTGGTCGCATGCGAACGTTGGCGGTCTTCAGATCTACGAATGGGTAAAACAAACTTCCGCTGTCGACGAGAAAGCATTAGTCGACGTGTTCTTCAAAGTGCGCGATGCGGCTTATGAAATCATCGAGAAAAAAGGCGCTACTTTCTATGGTATCGCAGTCGCTTTAGCACGCATCACCAAAGCCATCCTGAACGACGAAAATGCCATCATGCCATTATCCGTATACTTGGATGGGGAATATAACCAAAAAGATATCTTCATCGGGGTTCCGGCAGTGATCAACCGTTCCGGTATCCGTAACATCATCGAAATCCCCTTGAGCGATGCCGAACAAGAAAAAATGGACCTTTCGGCAACGACGTTGAAAAAAGTCCTTGTGGATGGCTTCGCAAGCTTGGAAACAGAAACAAAATAATACAGACTTCGGTAAGAAGGGGCTGTCTCAAATGAGATAGCCCTTTTCTATTTACATAATCCTAAGCTGGGGGCAATTTCCCGAATGATCTTCCTACATTCGATGAGCGCGACAGGTTGTTCCACAGGGTCCGGGCAATCTTACGTATCCCTCAAAATGCCTCGAAATGAGGCAACCCCTCTTTTTTCACAAGAAAAAGCCGCCCAGAAGGACGGCTTTTTCTTGTGCGAAAGCATAACATTTTTGATATAGGTAGCGCATCATTACAGATGTTTCACAGATTCCTAATCTGTTTCACGCCATCACATGATGTCTAGCGGTCCAAGACTGCCTCTCGGAATAAAGATGAAGGGTCCTCTTGGCTCTGCGAGCCAAGACATACTGTTCGACTAACCTGCTGGCGCAGGAAGTCTCTCAGCAATTGCGCAGTATGCTCATTTGCATGGTAGTCTTAGGAATTCATTCCTTAGAGTACCAGTACAAGGCGACTGCAAGGAGCGTTGCTCCCTTCCAGATTTCCTAAATTTCTGTCGAGGCAGGGCGGGCTTGTCCCGCTTTTCTTATCGATATTAATCGATGATTTTGAATTTTTCTTGGAATAACGGGCTCACTGAGCGGTTTTCGTGGATACGTTTGATCGCTTCTGCAATCAGTTGCGAAACAGAAACCATTACGATTTTTTCGCTTAATTTTTCTTCAGGGATATCGATCGAGTCTGTCACGATTACATGTTTGATTACGGAGTTGTTAAGGCGGTCCATCGCTGGGCCGGACAATACGGCATGCGTGCAGCAAGCGTAAACGTCTTTAGCGCCGGCATCTTGCAATGCTTGTGCAGCCAATGTGATTGTGCCTGCAGTATCGATCATGTCATCGATCAGGATGCAGTTTTTGCCTTCAACATTGCCGATGATGTTCATGACTTCAGATACGTTTGCTTTCGGTCTTCTCTTGTCGATGATTGCGATCGGTGCTTTGATGAATTCAGCAAGTTTTCTTGCTCTCGTCACGCCACCGTGATCAGGGGAAACGACAACGACATCATGATTCAATACTTCATTATCTAAGAAATAACTTGCCAATAACGGTGCGCCTAATAAGTGATCAACAGGGATATCGAAGAAGCCTTGGATTTGCGGTGCGTGCATGTCCAGTGTAAGCAGTCTGTCCGCTCCAGCTTGGGTAATCATGTTCGCAACCAATTTAGCGGTGATCGGTTCACGCGATTGCGCTTTGCGGTCTTGACGAGCGTAACCGTAGTAAGGCAAGACAACATTGATTGTTTTCGCGCTGGCTCTCTTTAATGCGTCAATCATGATCAATAATTCCATCAAATGATCATTTACCGGAGAACTTGTCGATTGGATGATGTATACATGGCAACCACGGATACTTTCTTCGATATTGATTTTGATTTCACCATCACTGAATTGCGCGGAAGAGATTTGCCCCAATTCCACTCCAACTTCTGCTGCAATCTTTTCGGCTAATGGGCGATTCGAACTTAAAGAAAAAATCTTAAGTTTTGGATCTGAATAATTTTCTGTCATGATAATCCTCCGTTAATCTGTTGTTTTTAGCAAATTTTTCCACTGATACTTATCTCGGCTTATTCAAAGTCATTTTACCACAATTCATAGAAATTCCACCATTTATTTAATAGCAGGCGGTAATTTCTCCCAATATCCGGGTTTATTTTCTTGACGCGTACGGGCAATCCCCATAGCGCCTTCGGGAACATCTTTGGTGATGGTCGAGCCTGCGGCCAGGAAGGTGTTCATTTCAACCTTTACAGGTGCCACAATATTCACGTTGCAGCCAATGAAGGTATTATCGCCTATTGTTGAACGATGCTTATTTTTTCCATCGTAGTTCACAAATACGGTTCCGCAACCGACATTTATGTTCTTGCCTAAGTCAGCATCGCCTACATAGGTCAGATGGCCCACTTTTGTATCTTCATCCAACGTTGCGTTTTTCACTTCGACAAAGTTGCCGATATGCACGCGTTTGCCGATATGGCTGTTCGGTCTTAAGTGACTGAACGGACCGATATTGCTGTCGTCTGCCATCACGGAATCTTCCAGATTGGAACTTCTCACAAGTACACGGTCACCGATTTTCGTATTGCTCAGTTCAGAACCGGATCCGATAAAGCAGTCTTGCCCGATTACCGTTTTCCCTTTCAGGAACACATTCGGTTCGATGATTGTATCGCTGCCGATGACAACATCCGCTTCAATGTAGGTGGCATCGGGATCAATCAGCGTTACGCCATTGCGCATATGCTTTTCGTTGATGCGTTTCTTCATATATTGGGAAGCTTCCGCCAAAGCGACACGGTCGTTCACGCCAAGCGCTTCTCCCATATCGGCCATCTGATAAGCTGTGACGATTTCACCCTGATTCTTCAATATCTCAATGACATCCGGCAAATAGTATTCGCCCTGCGCATTATTGTTTCCTACTGATTGCAATGCGGCAAATAAGGATTGGTTATCAAAAGCATACGTTCCTGTATTGATTTCTTGGACTTTCGCTTCTTCTTCGGATGCATCTTTTTGTTCGACAATTTTTTCTACATTATCTGTTGCATTCCGTATGATACGGCCGTACCCTGTCGGATTGTCAGCATGGGCAGTCAAGATGGTTGCTTTGGCTTGTTTCTCTTCATGGTAGCGTAATAATGCATCCAATGTATCCGCAGTTAAGAGCGGCGTGTCTCCACAAATGACCAGAGTTGTTCCTTCTTCGTTTTCCAGAACTGATTGTGCCTGTAAAACAGCATGGCCTGTACCCAGCTGTTGCTCCTGTAAAACATATTCGGAACGGTTTCCTAGATATCCTTTGACAGCATCAGCTCCATGACCAACAATGGTCACAACCTTTTCAATACCGGTAGCCTCTACTTGATCGACGACGTGCTCTACCATTGGTTTTCCGCAAACAGCATGTAACACTTTGTACAGTTTGCTTTTCATGCGTGTTCCTTGACCAGCAGCAAGTATGATTGCAAAACGATTAGCCATAAGCAACTCCTATCTCTACATTTTTTATCCTTCAACTAAACTATCTTAGCTTAAAAATTTGCTTTTTTCAATATAATGTTGTATATAATGCGTGACTTCTCCTCAATTTTTAATAGATTGATGAAGAATGCGGATACATCGTTCACTGTTCGTTCGTTTTTTCCGCACAAAAAATGGCACCGGATATTTTCGTCTCGGCGCCATTATAAAAAGTCATTCATCGGTAATCTTCAGTTCTTAGTCAAAATAAGTGCCCAATCCAACGTCGATGGAATGGTCTTTCAAATCAATTTTATTCACACGCACCAAAGATGTGTAATCAAATTCTTCGCGGTTCGTGTTATAGGCTGCTTCCGCAAAAACAGTGACCCCGACCGTTTCCGATTCAAACTCATCGATCATGCTGCGCATGCCGTTGATTGTGCCGCCGCCTTTCAAAAAGTCATCGACGATCAACACTTTTGAACCGCGCGGCAAGCTGCGTTTCGACAATTCCATCTTTTCAACGCGGTCGGATGAACCGGAAACGTAGTTGATGCTGACGGTGGAGCCTTCCGTAATTTTCGAATCGCGTCTGACGATGACGAACGGCACATTCAAATAGGTCGAGACCGCTTGGGCAATCGGGACACCTTTTGTGGCGACCGTCATGACCGCATCAACTTTTTTGTCGACGTATTGCGCCGCAATGACGCGGCCAATTTTTTGCAGCAATTCCGGATGGCCCAGGACATCCGACAGGTAAACATAGCCGCCCGGCAACAAGCGATCGGTGCTGGCCATGATTTCGCATATTTCTTCGATGATCGCTTTGGCGTTTTCTTTGCTGATGGTCGGAATGTACTTCACTCCGCCCGCTGCGCCCGGCAATGTTTCCACAATACCCGTTCCGCGTTCCTCGAATGTCTTTTTAATGATGGATAGATCTTCGCTGATGGAAGATTTCGCCGACTCATAACGTTTAGCAAAATACGTCAAGGAAATCAATTTATGTGGTCTTTCTAACAAGTAACGAGTCATATCGACTAAGCGTTCACTGCGCTTTATTTTCAAACTAAACCTCTCCTTGTGTGCTATTTCTTTTTCTCATTATATAGGTAATTTCTTATAATTGAAAGCCTTTTTGACTTTATTGTTCGTTTTTTTGTTACGAATATATAAAAAAACAAGCATAATATTTATATGCTTGTTTTTAAATCTTATTGTTAAGATTTATCTTTCACCACTTTATAGATGCTTGTCAGCACGAAAATGGATACAAATACCAAGGTGATCGTCGCTCCCGGCGGTGTCCCGTATTGGTAGGACGCGAATAAACCGCCGTACATCCCCGCAAGTCCGATGCCGATGCCCAGCAGGATGACGCCATTAAAACTGTGGACCAGCCGCATCGAAATGGCCGCCGGTAAAATCAGGATGGACGAGACTAATAGCGATCCCGTAATCGGCATCACAACGCTGATGGCAACACCCGTAATGACGGAGACGAGCAAAGACATCCAGCGTACCGGCAATCCGGCCGTATGGGCCGTATCCTCATCAAACGTCAGCACATAAAGCGGTTTTCGGAAAATCAAATAGAGCAGGACGACAATAATCGTCAGGACCAGCAGAATCATGATCTGCTCTTGGCTGATCGTGATGATGGATCCGAATAAATATTGCTCCACGCTGGCCGTCTGTTTCCCGGAAACAAGACTCATCAAAACCAACGCCACCGCCATCCCGGTTGCCATCAGGATGGCTATCGAAATCTCCGAATACCCTTTGAAGATGACACGCAAGTATTCAATTCCGACGGCAGCTAAAATCACGATGAACAAAGTCGTGATCGTCGGACTGACGTTCAACAGCATACCCAAAGCAACGCCCGCCAAGGAAACGTGCGAGAGCGTATCCGCCATAAGGGATTGTCTCCGCAATATCAGCAGCAAACCCAAAACCGGCGCCATGATGGCAATTAGTGTTGATGCTTGGAAGGCTCTTTGCATAAATCCATAGAAAAACATCTCCACGGCGAATCCTCCTTTCTGACCAACTGAATGTGGGTATCCACATACCCTTTGATATCCTCATGCTCATGGGTGACCATTATGATAGCTTTGTTGTGAACCTTCGAGTTGTGTTTCAACAACTGATAGAACCGTTCCCTGGACTCTTTATCCATACCGGTCGTCGGTTCATCCAGAACAAACAGGTCGGGATCGGTCGCGAAAATCCTTGCCAAGGCGATCCGTTGTTTCTGTCCGCCGGAAAGTTCCCCGATTTTCTTATTGCGCATTTCCCACATACCTACCGATTCCAAGGCCTTCTGAACATGGGTGTGGTCCTCGTCGTCCAGTTTTTTGAACCATTTGCCCTTTTGGTAACGGCCCGATTCGACAAATTCCAGAACCTTGCTCGGAAAACCGATATTGAAGGAGGAAATTTGTTGCGGCGCATATCCGATCGTCAGTTTTTCGCCGCGCGCGTTCACTTTTGAAATGGTCGCAAAGCCTTCTTGTGGTTTCAACAGCCCCAAGATGCTTTTTAATAAAGTGGATTTGGCTGCCCCATTTTCACCCGTCAAGATGACGAACTCTCCCTCATGAACCTGAAAAGTGATGTCCTGTAACACCGGTTCGTCATCATAAAAGAACGATAAGTGCTGCACATCTATATATTCCACGGAAATTCCCCTCTTCCTTTACTGAATAGTTTTCTTCAGGGCTTCCAGATTGTCTTGCATCACGCTAAGATAATCTTTCCCTGCATCCTGTTCTTCCTGGCTGATGCCTTCCAGCGGGCTCAATACTTCCAAAGCCGCACCGGTTTCTCCCGCAAGGGTTTCCGCTGTTTTTGAAGAAGCGCTGTCCGAATAATAAACGACGCCGATATGATTATCCGTCATGAATTTTTGCAACTCCGCCAATTTTGCCGGATCCGGTTCTGCATCCGAAGAAACGGATGAGACGGCCATTTCCGTCAAGCCGTAACGGCGGGCGATATAGCCGAATGCGGCATGCTGCACCACAAAGGTACGGTTTTTGGCATTTGCGAAAGCCGTTTGATAGGCTGTGTCCAAAGCGGCCAATTTTCCTTGGAATGCCGCAGCGTTCGCTTCATAGACACCTTTGTTCGTTTGATCCGCTTCGATGACGCCTGCCAAGATGGCTGCCACCTGATCTTGCGCGTAGACAGGGTCAAGCCAAACATGCGGATCGACGGAATGCGCATCCCCATCTTCATCGACGTGGTCCCCTTCCGCCACTTCGTAAAGCGGGATGTCCTTCGACGCATTCACTACGACGACATCGCTGTTCTCGATGGAATCCAAAACGCTCGGCACCCACGTTTCCATTTCCTCGCTGCTGTAGACGAACACATCCGCATCCGCTATCGCGGCGATGTCCTGCGGAGTCGGCTCATATCCATGAGATTCCTGGCCAGCCTCAAGCAATAAAGTGACCTCCCCTTTGTCGCCGACAACTTGCTTTGTAAAGTCATACATCGGATAAAAGGTGGTGACAACAGTCAATTCACCGTCACCGGATGAGGTGTCGGCATTGTCGCCCGCGCCGCACCCAAACAAGGAAAATAAGGCCGCCGAAAATAACGTGCCCATTTTTATGTATTTATTCATATTATAGCCCCTCCAAATCGTAACCATTCCTATTTATGTCCCGATAGACACTTTAACACAAATAATCGAGCTCCGTCAACCATTCCGGACCATTCTTCCGGCTGTCATTTTTTTGACTTCGCAGTTCGGATCGTTTTTTCAAATAACATCCGCTCCACCGCATGATTATCCCGATAACACATGAAAAACAAGTCATATTTTTATAAATTATTTTTATAATTTTATTCAAATAAAAAAATCGCTACCACTCTTTCCCTTGAGCTTCACGATTTCAATCATCATATTCTTCGGTCAATAATCGGACCATATAGACCTCTTCGCAGAATCCGCGCAAACTGTTGTAGGCCCTTTTAATGCGGGAAGTATTCTGACTGAAGCCGATGATCGTCGGGCCACTGCCGCTCATCGTCACGCCATCCAATCCGTATTTTTGCATCCGTTCCTTCAGCTGAATCAGCTCGGGATGTTTCTTGAACGTCACTTGCTCCAAAGCATTTCCGACGTTCTGGCACATCCTCCGGTAATCCCCTGCTTCAATCGCCGCCTCTACGGCCCGGGAAGTCGGCGGATGGTCCAATGCATCCACCGACAGCATGCGGAAAATCGTCTTGGTGGAAACGCTGAGTCTGGGCTTCGCCAAAATCACCCAGCAAGGCGGAATGGATCGGATGGGACGGACGATTTCCCCTCTGCCCGAAACGAATGCCGTTCCGCCGACAATGCTGTACGGCACGTCGGACCCGACCTGATTCCCGATGACAATCAATTCTTCCTTCGTAAGCCCGAGGTCCCAGATTTTATTGAGCGCACGCAAAGCGGCAGCGGCATCCGTGCTGCCACCCCCTAACCCCGCGGCAACGGGGATTTTTTTGTCGATTTCGATTTTGATTCCCTTATGGATATCATACTTTTCCTTCAAGAGCTTGACCGCCTGATAGACATGGTTGCGGGTGTCCACAGGCAAAAAAGCCTTATTCGTATAGATTTTGATTTCATCCTTTTCCAGGGGAGTAAAGGTCAGATGATCGGCTAAATCAACCGAAGCCATCACCATTTCGAGTTCATGATAGGAATCGTCCCTTTTATACAAAACATCCAATGTTAAATTGATTTTTGCCGGCGCCCGTTCTATCCATTCCATCAAAAGACTCTCCCCTCTAGCTTTCTATAATACAATACTAGCTTAACCTGGGCTTTTTTGAAAGAAATATCTATTTAAATGACAAAAATTCCACAAAAAAACAGACAACCCTATTGTCTGTTTGATTATTTCAATAATTAAAATAAAAATTCCAAAAGCTTACGCATACTGACATTTTTCTTCGTCATAAAATGAAATTTCTACAGCTTCGGTTAAAACATCGGCGTAACTGTAAGATACACGTTCAAAAGCATTTTCGTCTTGATCCAAATCAACTACAAATACAGCATGATACGTTTCCCGTAAAATACCTTTTCTTTCCGTCTTACGTTTACGGCCAGCTTGGGCAGTCAACATGACTTTCTTACCTAAGTGACATTCCAGTTCTTCTTTAATCTGAATTAAATTATCCGGCATCCTGTTTCACCTCACTGTGGAACACTATAACACAGATAATTCAAATAATCAAGTATATCATAGCGAATGACTCCATGCAACCATGAATTCAAGGAAATTTTTATCGGTTCTGCCAACCTTTTTTACGGAACGCGAGAGACGATGTGCTTCGGATGGGATCCGTTCCAAAAATGGCTGATTATGCGAAAACGCCCATCCGGACAGGCTGACAATACTGGCCGGATGGGCGTTCTCTGTTTCCGTTTGCCTGCGGCGCAAGCAACAGCATCTTTCTGCCTTATGCTCTCTACTCGGCCGCCGTATGCAGACGCTTCACCAATGCGTCCGACAATGCCGCAAATTCCTCTATGGTCAACGTTTCGCCGCGTCTGGATGGGTCGATGCCCGCTTCTTCCAACCCTTCGGTCAAGGCTAGTTTCACCTCATCGGCTTTTCCCGTAACGTGACATCAAATTATTCCATAAGGTCTTTCTTCTTTGGTTGAATGCCGCCCGCACCAAATCGAAGAAGAACTTCTCATCGGCAACCTTCACTTTCGGTTCAGAACGGCGTTGCAGTTTCAATACCGCCGAATCCACATTCGGCCGCGGCACAAAAACGGTCCGCGGCACGATGAACGCTATTTCCGCTTCCGTATAATAATCGATTGCGATGGTCAATGACCCGTATGCCTTTGTGCCTGGCTTCGCAGTCATGCGCTGCGCCACTTCTTTTTGCATCATCATAACAAATGCATCGATCGGCAGATCAGCCTCGATGAAGTTCAAAATGATCGGGGTCGTAATGTAATAGGGCAGGTTAGCTGCCACAACCAGACGTTCGGTAGGATCGAACCGTTCCGCAATGATTTCACGGACGTTTGCCTGCAAAATATCCTGGAAAATGATTTCGATGTTTTCATATTGAGCCAATTCCGTCTTCAAGATCGGCGCCAAACGGCGGTCCAGTTCAAAAGCCACAACCTTATTGGCTTCCTGCGCCAAGCGTTCGGTCAAGGCGCCGATACCCGGCCCGATTTCGATGGCATTGGTGTGCTTGTCCACATCGGCCGCAGCCAACATTTTCGTCAATATATTCGGTTCCACCAGGAAGTTTTGCCCTAGGCTCTTCTTCATGGTCAACTTGTATTTCTTCAAGATGGCATTGGTTCTGCCGGGTGTCGCGATATCTTTTTCATGATCAAATAGATTCATTCTTTTTCTCCCTCCTGCCGCTTGCCGGGCAGGTTATCCTTTTTTTCTGATTCTTGCAAAATTGCCGTCATCGCTTCATCCACATCATTTTGGGTCAATTGGAACATCCTCAGGCGCTTCAGCAACTGCTTCCCGTTTGTATGGCCGATGCCCAAAGCATCCCCCAACAACTCTCGGTAGCGTGCCGCATCGCTGTGGCCGATCAGATGCCACTCGATCAGAAAAGCTCTGTCGATGTCGCTCGTGACATCCTGTCTTGGCGTATAGACATTCGCCAACGCTTCCCGGATCACCGCGGGGGAAGCGTGTTCGATTCCCAGGCTGCCGCCCTTCGGTGATTGCGCATCGTCTTTCTTCAGGAAGGCGTGCTTGGCGTCGGGTACGCGTTGCGCAATGGTTTCGCGTATCTTTCCGCCCGGGAAATCCGGATCGGTGAAGACGATGACCCCTCTCGTGGCTTGTGCATGTGCAATCAGCTGCAAGGTGGCCTCATCAATGGCGGATCCGTTCGTCTCGATCGTATCCGCATCTACCGCCATCTTGATCCGGGTTGTGTCGTCCTTCCCTTCAACTACGATAATCTCTTCTATTCTCATATATTTTCCAGTCCAAATAATTTGTTGGCGTTCCTGGTCGTCTGTGCCGCTATTTCTTCAAAGCTGCTGTTCCGCAACTCCGCGATCTTTTCAGCCACGAATTTCACATATGCCGGTTCATTCCGTTTGCCTCGGAAAGGGACCGGAGCCAAATAAGGTGCGTCCGTTTCGATGAGCAACCGATCCAAAGGAACAAGCTTCGCCACCTCATGGACTTCGATCGTCTTTTTGAAGGTAACGACGCCGCTCAGCGAGATGTGCATGCCCAAAGCCAAAAACTTCTTCATGTATTCCGTATCGCCGCTGAAGCTGTGCATGATGCCGCCGATATCGCGCACATCTTCTTCTTTCAGGATTCTGTAGGTGTCCTCTATCGCATCGCGCATATGGATGCTGATCGGCAATTCCAGCTCTTTTGCGATGGAAATCTGCCTGCGGAAAACCTTGGCCTGCACATCATGCGGAGCCGTATCCCAATGATAATCCAAGCCCATTTCCCCCATGGCGACCACTTTTTCTTCCTCCATGAGCGCCATCAGGCTTTCTTCCACAGCTGGCGTATACGTCCCCGCTTCGGTGGGATGCCAGCCGATGATGCTGTAGATTTCCGGGTATTCTGAGCTTAATTCCAAGGATTTCTTGATCGTTTCCGAATCAAAGCCCACTACCGCAAATCTTCCGACACCAGCCTCTTTTGCCCTTGAAACGGCAGCAGCGGCATCTTCCGCGAAAGCCTCGACGTTTAAATGTGTATGTGTATCAAATAACATATCAGTGACGACTCCCTTTCTCGCTTTGTTATGCAAATTTTGATTGCGCCTCACGATTTGATAAATAAAGGAGTCTGAGACCAAATGTCCCAGCCTCCTCCTTAAAGCCAATTATCCTCTATGCGACAGACGAACCGTTTGCTGCTGTTTCCGGCGCAAGGATCACTTGCAGTACGCCATCCTTTTCAGCCGACAAAATCATGCCTTGGCTGATTTCGCCCTTCATTTTGCGGGCTTTCAAGTTTGCCACGATGACAACTTTTTTGCCGATGAAATAGGCCGGATCCGGATACCATTGCGCAATGCCGGATAAGATTTGGCGGTGGCCTTCATCCCCTGCATCCAAACGGAATTTCAATAATTTATCGGCGCCTTCGACCTTTTGGCAGTCGATGACTTCCGCTACTTTCAGTTCCACTTTATCGAAGTCTTCATACTTGATCTGTTTTTCTTTTTCGGAAACCAGAACTGTCTCGCTTCGGATTCCATTCTGCTTCCGCATCGCTTTCCGTTTCAGCCGTAGTCGTTCCGCCCATCTCTTCTTTGATGTAGGCGACTTCGACTTCTGTATCCAACCGAGGGAAGATAGGCGTTCCCTTTTGCTACGACGTTCGTGCCTTCAGGGAAGATGCCGAATGACACCTGTTCCCAAGTGCCCATCGTCTCGAAGTCCAGACCAAGCTGTTCATACATCTTATGAGGCGCTTGGGTCATGAACGGAGACAGCAGGATACCGACGACGCGCAAGGTTTCAGCCAAGTGAACCATAACACTGCCCAATTCTTCTTTTCTTGCCTCGTCCTTCGCCAACACCCATGGTTCTGTTTCATCGATGTATTTGTTTGCGCGGGAGATCAAACGCCATGCTTCAGCCAAAGCGCTGCTGAACTGCATATTGTCCATTTCCTTTTCGTAGTTCGCGACGACTTCCTCAGCCATGGCTTTCAACTCTGCGTCAAAGGCCGTTTTGTTGTCCGTCCAGGCAGGGATAGCGCCGCCGAAGTATTTGTTGATCATCGCAATCGTGCGGTTCAACAGGTTGCCCAGGTCGTTCGCAAGATCGTAGTTGATGCGGTTGACGTAGTCTTCCGGCGTAAAGATGCCGTCGCTTCCGAAGGTCACTTCGCGCATCAAGTAGTAGCGCAATGCATCCAAACCGAAACGGTCCACCAGCATATCCGGATAGACGACGTTCCCTTTTGATTTGGACATCTTCCCTTCCTTCATCAATAACCAGCCGTGGCCGAATATTTTCTTAGGCAGCGGCAGATCCAACGCCATCAACATGATCGGCCAGTAGATGGTATGGAAACGGACGATTTCTTTCCCTACCATGTGCACATCGGCAGGCCAATATTTTTGGTAAAGGGAATCATCATCCGAACCGTAGCCCAAGGCGGTGATATAGTTGGCCAGCGCATCGATCCATACATAGACGACGTGTTTCGGATTGCTCTTCACCGGTATCCCCCAAGTGAAGGTCGTCCTTGATACAGCCAAGTCTTCCAGACCCGGCTTGATGAAGTTGTTGATCATTTCATTTTTGCGTGATTCCGGTTGGATGAAATCGGCATGTTCTTGATAATATGCCAATAGACGATCGGCATATTTACTCATGCGGAAGAAGTAGGATTCCTCTTTTACCAGTTCCACTTCATGGCCGCTTGGCGCAACACCGCCGATGATCTTGCCGTCTGCATCGCGGTAAACTTCAGCCAACTGTGTTTCCGTGAAGAATTCTTCATCGGAAACGGAATACCAGCCTTCGTATTCGCCAAGGTAGATATCGCCTTGCGCCAGCAATTGTTCGAAGATCTGTTGGACAGCCTTCACATGGTCGTCATCCGTCGTGCGGATGAACTTGTTGTTGGAAATGTCCAGGCGTTTCCAAAGGTCTTGCATATCCTTGGCCATGCCATCTACGTATTCTTTCGGCGTAATGCCCAGTTCTTCAGCTTTTTTCTCGATTTTTTGTCCATGTTCATCTGACCCGGTCAAATAGAACACATCGTATCCCAGCATTCTTTTGTAGCGTGCCATTACGTCGCACGCGATTGTTGAATAAGCATTTCCAATATGTAATTTACCGCTCGGGTAGTAGATTGGAGTCGTAATATAAAATGTATTTTTCTCTTTAGCCACGAATGAGTGCCTCCCTGAATTCTAAGTTCTTTGCGAATGTACGCAACTTACCGTACCATTCTACCATAAAAAGCCGTACGTATGGGGGCAAATTTCAAAACAGGCTGACTTCATCCGGCCCATCCGTTGCCGCTTAGCGAACCTAGGCAAGCAAAAAAGCTCAAGCAACGGATGCTCGAGCCCCTTGGAACGCATTATTTTTCTTCCGTGAAATGAAGGATGGCATCACGCAAAAATGCAGCTGCCCCTGTTCCCGATGCTTCATCATAATAGGCGTTGAACCGTTCATCGGACACATACATCTCCGCCAGCCCCCTGTGCGCTTCCGCGGAATAGGAAGTCCACGTGTAACCAAGCCAGCGTTTATGCATCTCCGCGACCTTCATCGCTGCTTCACTGGCGGCATCCTCGGTCTTCATTGCTTCCGTCAAACCTGTTTGGATCTGCGCAGCCAAGTCTTGCATGGCAGCGAAGTCAGCTTCACTCAATCCGGCAAATCTCTTATTGGATGCCGCCACCGTTTCTTCCCCGTATTTTTCGCGTATTTCTTTCCCGTACTTCTTTTCGTTCTCATTCATCAACTGCTTTTTGAAGCCCTTGAATTTTTCGTTGTCGTTCATTTTGATTTCCCCTCTCCGGTTTGCAATCGTTCTGTCGATTGTGTGCAGCAAGTCATCGATTTCCGCCTTCCTCTCCAGCAGCGCCTGCCTGTGCAACAACAGGGCTTGTTCGGAATCGAAAGCAGGATTATTGACGGCTTCCTTGATTTCTTCCAGCGTGAAAGACAGGTTGCGGAAAAAGAGGATCTGCTGTAGTTTATCCACCTCCGCTTCCCCATAGATGCGGTAGCCGGAGGAATTGATGCGCTTCGGCTTCAACAAGCCGATGGCATCATAGTGCCGCAAGGTCCGGGTTGTCACACCCGCCAATTGGCTTAATTTTTGGATCGTATATTCCAACGCGAACACCCCCATACAGATATCATAAACCTTTCCGTTGCGTCAAGGTCAACTATTACAGCAAATTTCCCGAAAAAAAAGACAACCCCGAAGGATTGTCCTGAAAATTTCGTTCGCTTATCTTGCTACACGTACGGCAAATGCTGCGCCAGCTACATTGTAAGAAGAGTACGTTACTGATTCGCCCGGTTGAGGAGCGTGGATGTATTGGCCGCCGCCGACGTAGATGGCTACGTGGTAAGTCGATCCAGCAGAACCCCAGAATAATAAGTCGCCTGGTTGTGCAGAGGATACAGGGATTTGCGTTCCTGAATTTTCTTGAGGAACTGTGTAGCTTCCGATTTCAATGCCGTATGCTTCTCTGAAAACATATTGCGTGAATCCAGAACAGTCAAAACCTGATGGCGTTCTGCCGCCCCATACATAAGGAACTCCGATATATTTTGCTGCTATCGCAAGTACATCACCGCTTGGTGCTGAAATAGCCGGCGCTGGTGTGCTTACTACTGGAGCAGATACGACTGGTGCTGGTGCCGCAACTACTGGTGTTGGCGCTGCAACTGGTGTCGGTGCTGCAACTGGTGCGCTTGCTACAGGAGCTGGTGTGCTTACTGCTGGTGCACTTTCCGCTACAGGAGCACTTTCAACAACGGCTACGCTTGCTTGAGATGAGCTTGCTGCACTGCTTTCAGGTGCGATATCAACAGTCGCTACTGATGATGCTTCTTCCGTGTTTACTTGAACGGTTGCTGCAACTGCTGCTGCTTCAGCGGCTGCCATGATGGCTGCCTCTTCAGCTGCTCTCTTATCAGCATCTTCTTTTTGAGCCAAGAATGCTTGACGGTCGCTTTCGGCTGTAGCTTTTTCAGCAGCTAAACCAGCAACGGCGCTTTCTTGTTCAATTCTTTTCACTTGCAGATCGCCCTTCAGTTGTTCCAACTCCATGGCCATCGCGTTGATTTCATTTAAGTTATCTTCTGTTTTGTTTTTCTTGTCTTCGACAGCTTTTTGATCCGCAACTTGTTCTTCAACTAATGCTTTGTTAGCTGAAATCATTTTGGAAACGACATCCACACGTGCAACCAAATCAGTGAATGATTCAGATGAAACGATGAAGTTTAAGTAAGTTGTATTTGAGCCATTGACTTGAACGGATCTTGCTTGTTCATCCAATTTTTCTTCGCGTTGTGCGATCACTTCTTCAAGTTTTGCGATTTCCGTTTTTAGTGTTGCAATTTCTGCTTGTGTCGCTGCACGATCAGCCAGCAATTTTTCTGCTCTGTTTTCGGTTGCGTCGATTTCTGCCGTTACTTTTGATAACGTTTCTTCCGCACTTGCTTGTTTGCTGCTCAAAGTGGAAAGCTTTTGATCTTGTTGTTCGATTTTATTTAATAATTCGTCCGCTTTGGCTGTAAATGGCGCTACAACGCTTGTTGCGAGAATTGTACCTGCTAATGCGATAGTCACTAATTTCTTCTTCAAGTCATTTCCTCCGCTTACGTATATTTATTTCGGTTGAGTTTTTAAGGTTATATTTAAATTTAAAACTTAAACTTTTTATATTTTTTATTAAGATTTCATCAACATAATGAATCATATCACAGAAAAGGTTCATTTTTCCTAATTCAGTCAAGTTGTAGCCTAACTGTAACATTCCTGTAAAATAACTACCCCCGCATGTCGGATAAGCCGTCATCACTGCACTTTCCTTCCCTCCACAACAAGATTTACCCGATAAAATCCGTAACATAGGATTGACTTTGTCCGAATCCGTAAGCTATACTTTGTGCAAATGGAAATATAACAAAAAGCAATGAAAAAGAAAGTAGAATCTGGACCTTGCATTGAAGAGAGTCAGCGGTTGGTGAGAGCTGGTACAGTCCTGTATTCGAATTACACTTTGGAGTTTTCTTATTGAAATAAGCGTGTAACATACGATACATGTTAGAGCGGCAACCTATTTTGATTTGGTTCAAAATAATTTGCAATTTGGGTGGTAACACGGTAACTATCGTCCCTGTCGAAGGAATTCCTTTTCTTTGGCAGGGGCTTTTTTTGTATATAAACAAAATAAAAGGGGAATAGACATGAATATTATCGATGAATTAGAATGGCGCGGCGCCATCAACCAACAAACGGACGCCGAAGGATTGCGTAAACTGATTGAGGAGCAACAGATCGGCCTGTATTGCGGCGTAGACCCTACCGGGGATAGCCTCCACATCGGCCATTTGATTCCCTTTATCGTATTGAAGAGATTCCAATTGGCGGGACACAGACCGGTCATCCTGATCGGCGGCGCAACCGGTTCGATCGGCGACCCGAGTGGCAAGAGCGAGGAGCGCGTTCTGCAATCGATGGACCAAGTCGTCCACAATGCGAATGCCTTGACTGCTCAGATGAAGAAACTGTTCCTGTCCGACCACAGCGCCGATATCCGATTGGTGAACAACTACGACTGGACCAAGGATTTGACCTTGCTTGATTTCCTGCGCGATTACGGCAAAAATTTCAACATCAATACGATGCTTTCCAAAGACATCGTATCCAGCCGTCTGGAAACAGGCATTTCCTTTACAGAATTCACGTACCAAATATTACAATCGCTGGACTTCCTGCATCTTTACCAAAACGAAGGCGTCAACATGCAGATCGGCGGCCAAGACCAATGGGGCAATATCACAGCCGGTTTAGACCTGATCCGTAAAAAAGTGGGCTCCGAAGCGAAGGCGTTCGGTTTGACCATCCCCTTGATGCTGAAAGCGGACGGCACAAAATTCGGGAAAACCGCCGGCGGAGCTGTTTGGCTGGATCCCGAAAAAACGACGCCTTACGAATTTTACCAATTCTGGGTGAACCAGGATGACCGCGACGTCATCAAATACTTGAAATATTTCACTTTCCTGACGAAAGAAGAAATCGATGCTTTGGCTGAAAAAGTCGAAAGCGAACCGCATAAACGGGAAGCCCAAAAAGTATTGGCAGCCGAAATGACCCGCTTCGTCCATAGCGAACAGGCTTTGGCGGACGCATTGAAGATCACCGAAGCGTTATTCACCGGTGAAGTAAAAGAATTGACCGCGGATGAGATTGCGGAAGGCTTCAAGAATATGCCGACCTTCGAGTCCGCTTTGAAGGAACAGGAATTGGTGACGTGGCTGGTGGACCTGGGCATCGAAACATCCCGTCGTCAATCCCGTGAAGACATCCAAAACGGCGCCATCTCCATCAACGGCGACAAAATCACCGACACGAATTTCGTCATCACGGCCGACAACTCTTTCGAAGGCCGTTTCATCCTGGTGCGCCGCGGCAAGAAAAAATATTTCTTAGTCAAACTGGTGGACTGATATGGCGGATGCAGAACTTTTTTCAAGGGAAGCAGCCCTTGCATTGGAACCTGTCCAAAGCATGGCCCAAATCGACGAACTATCCCGCTTAGCGGACATCATCTGGCGGGAATATTACCAACCGATTCTTGGTCCGGACCAGGTGGACTACATGCTGGAGAATATCCAATCGAAAGCCATTATGGAACAGGACATCGATACCGGGAAATTGGACTATTTCCTCATCAAGAGCGATGGGAACTCAGCCGGCTATCTCGCTGTTCAACTTCAGGAAGACAAGCTGTTCATCAGCAAACTGTACTTACTGAAGGAAGCCCGCGGAAAAGGCTATGCCTACCAGATCATGCAAAAGATGATTGAACTGGCTAAGAACGAGAAGAAGCGTTTCTTGGAATTGACGGTGAACAAACACAACGAACCGTCCATCGCGTTTTATGAGAAGTACGGTTTCATACGCACGGAAGCAATCGTCTCCCCCATCGGAGGCGGCTTTGTGATGGACGATTACATCTACCAATTCCCCGTGGAAGATTAACATACGCAAACAAAAAAGCGGAAATCCTTGCGATTCCCGCTTTTTTGTTTGCGTATCATTGCCTTCAATCCACCCATTTGTAGTAGCGTTCATTCAGTACTGTCCCGGCTTGGAAATTGCCGGCGCCTAAAGCCTGTTCCACAAAAGCGGGGACTTCATTTTCCGCCAACCCGTAAAGCACCTCAACCTCTTTCGACAGAAGCAACGGTTGCTCCTTCATGACGGCAGCCAAGGGCGGAACTTCATCCGGGGCCACGTTGGTGCCTTCCGGCAATATCCTTACCAATGCATCCACCAGCGCTTCAAACGGCTGGGCTCCGACGACTTTTATTCCTTGGTTCAGGGCATTCACGAAAACGAGCGTCGGAAACCCGGTAGCCTGCAGCGCTCTCGTCAATTGCAGATCCCCGCTCAGCAATGCGCGTCCTTCCACAGAATCGGCTGCATCCCATATTTTCTGGCTGTCCAGATCCATTTCCTCCAATATATTCGCGTAAGACAGCTTCTTCCGCGATGTTCTGGTTCCACAGCATCACTGTCTCACGCAGCTTCCGCAAAAAAAGATTCGCCGACTCCGGATGATCGCGACGGACAATTTCAAATACTTGGGAACTCGGAAAGGAGGACTCGATCGGCGTATCCGACCAAATGCTTCCATCTATGGGCATTCGCGTGTGGCGCCCGATTTCTTGCCAATGGTGGGCAACATCACTCGCCTTGGTGATGCCATTTCCGGCATCTCCGCCAAAGGTAGCCCACTTCTCGATCATGCCGCCCATCACGATTGTGTCCTGAGCCAGATATTTTCCGTATTGATAACGGAATTTGCGTAATGTCGGCTCGAATGCCCAACAAAACGAACATAATGGATCCGTCGCATAATAAAGATCCACCTGTGTTGCTGCTACTGTATTCTCAGTCATATTTCTGTCCTCTCATTTCTGCCGTCATGCATTTATTATTTCCCGTTTGCCGCTGTCTCTTCGTTTTTTTTCAAAGGGAAAGCAAATTCGAAAGTTTGGATGCCAGCCGCCGTGCCGTCAGCCGGTCCGCAGATCCCTGTTGCGATATCGCAAACCATTGCGCTGCCTGCCGTTTCCAGCATCTCCAAGTTCGAAAAACCGAATGCCTTTTGTTCCATTTCACCGCTCCCCGCTATCCTTCTTCAGCCCCAATCTTTCGGGCTCCACATTCTGCCGTCCAATTCGCCTTCGCTCTGCCCAATCCGCTGATATTGCTCCTGAAAGAGTTTCTTCGCTTCCTGGAACAAAGCCTTTTGGCGATAATCCCGGCTTTGTTCATCCAAATGATCCAATTGTTCCAATACCCATTGTTCCGTTTCCATAGCTGCATCCTCACTTATCCGCAATCAGTCTTCGCCCATCTGTTCCAACGACCACAAAAGATCATCCAAATGGTCGCGATTTTCATCCAGCACGCCTATCAGCTGATCAACCAATCGCTGATCGGCATCAGACAGTCCCGCTTTCCCGATCGTCAGCAATTGGCCCTTGAACCAATCCTCAGAGGTCCGAAGGGACCCGTCATTTTCTTTCGTGAGGTACTGTTGATAGTCTATCAGCAGCCGCTTCTTTTCCCTATCATCCCGATAATCGAATTTCGAGATGACAAGAGTAGGCATGTACAGCAATCCGCATTTCGCGGCAAGGGCCTGATACGGCTTCGTCAGTTCCGAAATCGTATAGCCTTCGCTTCCCCCGGCCTGGTACTCCCGCTCATGGATTCCCGTGGAAAGGATGAGGCCGAACTCCTTCCCTTCGATTCTGCTGCCGTTTTTCCCATAAGCGAATCCTTCCGTCAGCACCACGTCCTGCCAATGCTTCAATAAAGCGGGCGAGCTGTACCAATAGAAAGGGAACTGAAAAAGAACGCGGTCGTACTGCAGCAGCAGATGCTGTTCGTATTCCACATCGATCTTCCCATCCGGATAAGCAGCTTCCAGATGGTGCCGGGTGACGCCTTCCGCCGGTGTGCTTTCACGCAAAAACTGCTGCGTATTTGAATCTTCGATTGTCGGATGAGAGATGATCACCAACGTTTGCATAGTCTAATCCTCTCTTTCCAAAAGTAAGTTATCTGTATGCATCATAGCAAGTCGAAAAGGAAATTTCAATATTCTTGCTTCCATTATATTGGAATCGGCAGGAATAAGAAAATCCCTTCCTCTGGATGCCGAACGAGCGACAGCCAGAAAAAGGGATGGTGCTTATAGATTTGCGGTGATGTGCAACGCTTGCTCTTGCGCCTTCAGGCACAGCTCTTGCGCTTTGAAGATATGCTCCTGGGTCATCGCATTTTCCGTACGGTTGACGCAATCCAAGATCATTTCGCCGAAGAACGGGAAACCGACTTCGCCAGTCAAGGAGTAGTGTTCTTCGCCATCTTTCGTCACCAAGAACAAGTGGTCACCCGTCTGTTCCGTCGCAACGTTGATGTATTTGCGGATTTCGATTGTGCCTTCCGTACCGGTGATGAAGGTGCGGCCGTCTCCCCAAGTCCCCAATCCGTCCGGAGTGAACCAGTCCACTTTGAAGATGAAGGTTGCGCCGTTATCGCCGACCAAGGTCGCATCGCCGTAGTCTTCCAGTTCAGGTGTGTCCGGATTGTTGTAGTTGCCTACTTTACTGTGCAGCACTTTTGCATCATCGTTGCCTGTATAGTACAGGAATTGTTCGATTTGGTGGCTGCCGATATCCGCCAAAATCCCGCCGTATTGTTCTTTTTTGAAGAACCAGTCCGGGCGTTTTTCCTTATCCAAACGGTGCGGCCCGAATCCGGTCACTTGGATGACGCGTCCGATTCTACCTTCCTCGATCAATTGGCCGGCAAAAACAGCGCCTTCCACATGCAGTCGTTCACTGAAGTAGATCCAGTATTTTTTGCCTGTTTCCGCAACCACTTTTTTGGTTTCTTCCAATTGTTCCAAGGTAGTGAAACCTGTTTTATCGGTGAAGTAGTCTTTCCCTGCGCGCATGACCCGGTTCCCCAACGCACTGCGTAAGTTAGGGACCGCAGCAGCGGCAACCAGATGGATTGTCGGATCTTCCAAAATTTGTTCCAAAGATTCCGCGACCGTAACATCCGGGAATGACTCCAGGTAATTCGCTACTTTTTCTTGATCGGGGTCATAGACATACTTGATCGTTGCGCCGGCTTCGATCAAGCCGTTCGTCATGCCATTGATGTGGCCGTGGTCCAACGCGGTAACCCCCACGTTGAATTCGCCTGGTTCAACTACCCTGTTTATTTTCCCTTTCGGTGCATAATTCATGCCATCTTTACTGCCCATTATTACGTCCTCCTTTATGATAAGAAAAGGTCCGAAGAGAATGATCTCCGAACCTCATGTTGTTATTTTAGAATAATTCTCCGTAGCCCAATTCTAACAGGTGATCACGAGAAATCTTCAAGCTTTCGAACGGATCCACTCCATAAGTGTCGTCTTGTTCCACTAATAGGTAGCGCGCTCCCGATGAGATGCTTTCTTCGATGATTGCTTTCAACGGCAGACTGCCTGTTCCCAATTCAGCGAATTCGATGATATTAGTGAATGCAGTCATGAATGTCGCATAATCGCCGTTGTATAACGCATCGAATGCTTCATCCGGAATGGCTGCGATCCGGTAGTCTTTCAAGTGGATCAATTCCACTTTGCCTTTGTAGTCTTTGATGACTTCCAGTGGGTTTGCGCCGCCGCGTTGCACCCAGTGGACATCCAACTCAAAGCCCAATAATGGCGCTTTTTCGCGGATGATGTCCAGCAGGAATTTGCCGTCATATTTGCGGAATTCGACATGGTGGTTATGGTAGTACAAGGTGATGCCGTCTTCTTTCAGTTTTTGCGTCACTTCGTTGACGTCATGGCAGAATTCCAGCACTTTATCCAGACTGGCCATTGCGTCGAACGGCAGGATGCCGATGCGCAATAAGTCAGTTCCGACGGCTTTACAATCCGCTACGATTTTGTCATAGTGTGTCGTCAAAGATTCGCCGTCTTTTACTTGCGGTTTCAATGAAGCAGTCATGGAAGCCACTTCCATGCCGAAATCAGCTGTCGCTTTTTGGATTTCAGCAATATTCTCAGGAGTTGTCGCAACTTGAGAAATCTCAACGGAATTATAGCCGAGGTCATGTAATTTTTTCAGTGTTTCGTATGGTCCTACTTCTTCAAAACTTTTTTTTACAGTTGATGCTTGTACGCCTATTTTAACTTTAGCCATTAATAATTTCCTCCGCTTCGATTGTACGATTTTCTTTTGATGATAATTTCATTGCATCGATCATCAGCATTGCCGGCAAGGCTTCCCTAACGGTCACATAGTCATTCGTATCCTCTTCGATCGCGTTATAGAAACGTTGAATCAAAGTGGAGTGGCTTGGCCCATAATAGGATTTCGACCCTTTCAATGCGGCATCCTGCAGCAGGACTTCTTTTTCCCCGTTGCTGTCGGTCCGGTACAGACGGTTGTCCTTGATGGTGAACTTAAAGTTTTCGGTGATGACCTGCAATTCCACACTGGAATTTTCCGCATAGGCATTGGTTGACATATAGAAACCGCGAGCACCATTCTTGAAAGTGAAATTCGCGACGGCCGTATCTTCGACCTCGATGTCATAATCCGTCAGATTGGACAGGCTTGCTTTGCACTTATCCAAATCCCCTCCGATCACCTGCATCAAATCCAATGTATGGATAGCCTGATTGATGATGGAACCCGCTCCGGCATATGCCACTTCTCCACGCCATGGTTTGACGGTGTAATAGGTTTCCGGACGGTTCCAAGCGACCAAACCCTTCACCGCAACCACTTCTCCGACGTTGCCGTAGCGGAGAAGCTGACGCAATTTTATAAAGGTTTTATTGTAACGGTTCTGGAAGCAAACCCCCACTTTTTTATCCGAATTTTCCGCTATCTCGACTGTTTTAAGCCCTTCTTCGTAGCTCAGTGATAATGGTTTTTCTTGAAAGACGTGCAGCCCCTTCTCAACGCAGAGTTTCGTGATCGGATAATGCAGATAATGCGGCAAGCATATATGCACGACATCCAATTCCTCATTATCCAGCATCGTTTCTACATCCGTGTAAAAAGGTATATCCGGATATTTGACTTTCATAGCTTCATTCACGTCACATACTGCAACCAATTCGCCATTGTCGCTTGATTCAATCCCCAATCGATGGACTGGCGATACATCTCCTAATCCGATTATTGCCGCTCTCAACATCCCAAATCACGTCACTTTCTTATTTTCTTGTTTCGAATTTTCCTTCTGCTGCGATGCGTTTGTTCAATTCAGCCAAATATTGATCGCCATCCACATTGTAATCTACCTCTTTGTCCAACCATGAAGATAAATGCATTGCGTTCGCTAACGTAACGCCGTTGATACCGTCTCTGCCGTTCGCCAATAATGGTGCGCCATTTACGACGTTGTCAGCGAAATTGTTCAATACATCGATATGTTGTTGTCCAAAAACAGATGCGAATTCTTCTTCCGTTTCGGTAACGAATTGAGCCATGTCGACTTGTCCCATGAAGATGCGCATAACGTCTGCATATCCATGTTTTTCAGAAAGTTCGGCTTCTGGCGCAGTCAATTGTTTCACGATCAGTTTTTTGGAATCCTCAACGATGATTTTCCCTTTTGTGCCTAAGATTTCAAAACGGTCTGTACCGACCAAATCATTCGTGCACGTGATGAATGAACCTGTCGCTCCGTTGCCGAAGTCCAACAATGCGTTCACTTCATTTTCAACGACGATCTCACGGCCAACGCCGTACTGTAATTTCGCGAAAACTTTTTCAGGTTTGCCGCAGATCCATTGCAATAAGTCTAATTGGTGGGGTGCTTGGTTCACTAAGACGCCGCCGCCTTCGCCGCCCCACGTTGCGCGCCATGCGCTTTGGTTGTAGTAGCCTTGTGGTCTCCACCAAGTAGTGATTGATCCAAGTAGCGCGTTGCAGATCACCGATTGCTTTATCGTCCATCAATTGTTTGACTTTTTGGTAAAGCGGATTCGTACGTTGGTTGAAGAAAATAGCGAAAGTAGTTTCTGGATTTTCATCAGCCGCAGCAATCAAACGTTCAACGTCTTTTGTGTAAACGCCGGCTGGTTTTTCGCCCAATAAATGGATGCCGCGTTTCAATGCGTCGATACCGATCACACAGTGGTCATAGTGGGGAACCGTTGTAACGATTGCGTTGACAACACCTGATTCCAACATGTCCATGTAGTTATCGAAGAATGGCAATCCTGGGAAATCAGCCGCCACTTTTTCTTTTTTAGCAGGATCGTTGTCGCAGATTGCAACCAATTCGATGTTGTCATTTAAACGAGCATCTTCGCTTCTGAAGAAACCAGCGTACATTCCGCCTTCTGCACCATATCCAATAATTCCCAATTTCACTTTTTCTACCATCTCGTCATTCTCCTTTTTCTACTATCATTTTTTTATTTTTTCTATAATTGCTTGGTGTTACGCCTAGATTCTGTTTAAAGTATCTGCTGAAATGTGCATCGCTTTCAAATCCGCATTCACGGGAAATCTCCTTGATCGACTTTTTAGGCTGCATCAGCAGCGCGACACTGGCTTGAGACAACCGATACCCCATCACATACGACATGATGGTCTGCCCGGTTATTTCTTTGAATGCATGCGATAGATATGATTTGCTCATATTAAGAGCGCTTGCAATATCGTCAATACTGAACGATTCACGGTAATGTCCGAATAGGTAAGCAGCTACTCGTTGAGCAATCTGCGTTTTCTCATCGGTAAAGGTTTGGCCCTTATCCACTATCCGATGTGTTGATGAATCGATCAACAGCAACAGTTGTGCCATCGCTAATTTGCGTTTGGCTTCATTCGTATCGGATTGATCCACTAGATCCAATTCATTCATGCTTTGAATCATATTTTCAATCTGGATTTCATCTTTTTTTTGAAACGTCCGAATCAAACCGTTGCGATTCTCAGTAAAGAATTTCAACAAATAATCAATTTTAAGGTCCTTCAGCAAAGGGAGTATCCATTCCGAATCAAAATGAACAATGCTTCGTTCATAAGCGTCCTTATCCCCTAAGACATAAGCGCGATGAACAGTCATCCCATCCATCATCAGCAGGTCTCCCGGTTGCAGGTAATAGATTTGATCTCCCACTAAAAACCGGCAATTCCCCACCATGAAACAAGAAGATTTCATATTGTGGATGGGTATGGAAATCAAGGTTGTAACCTTGTCCTTTGACTCGATATCCGATCATCAATTTTTCCGAAATAGCTGTCACCCCTCTCCCTTAGCACCTTCTAAAGTATAAAATAAGAACGTTTACATTTCAATGACTACAAGTGCTTACAAAATAAAATATAATTGACCGAGACTGCTTTTTATTGTTTAAAAAAAGCGAAAAACCAAGGTATAAACCTTGACTTTTCGCTTCATATCAACATTTATAGCTACATGTGAATGATTTATTACAATTATCATGTTTGATTGCGTTCTGATTTGCTCCAACGTCCGGGTAACGAAACGCGAATTGTCATGGCGCTTGCGACCACAGTGCATTCTTAACATCCTATTTAGTTGAACTCTGAATTGCAGAAGATTCATCGTATCCTATTAGAACGGTTCTGAATCGCAGAGTTCTCCGGCCTAACGCTGCTCTGCCCACTCAGCCAAAAGCGGGCTGTTTGGTCCTGAACCTCGTTAGTGCTCAAACTCTGAGCTCAGGATTCATCACACACTGATTATAGTTGAACTCTGAATTGCAGAGGGTTCCGCCTAAGTTGAAAACACGCACGGCCAAAAAACGTCCGCTCTTGTAATTTTCCTCTTAGTGCTCACCCTCTACCAGGAATTCATCGTATCCTATTATAATTTAGCTTGCCATTTGTCGGTCCAAACTAATTCGTTGTGGCCGCCTTTGAATTCTGATTTGCCTTCTAGTTTATCGATGACTTGTTTGATCGTTTCTTCGTTGTTGTGGTAAGCATTGATGAATGTTTTCACCATAGTCGCATCATGCAAGTGAGTTGTGAAGTTCAATGATACGAATGCATGCGGAACTTCCCATACAAACCATGGACACTTCGTTTGCCATCGCAGTGCTCCATTGGATGCGGTAGTTGTTTTGAGCGCCGTATCCAACGATATCAGAAACTTCCAAAGCGAAGTCTACTTCATCACGGTATTTCAAAGTAGCGCCTTTTACACGTGAGCCGGTTCGTTGATCGTCACTTCGTAACCACGTTTTGTCAATTCATCCACGAACAATTGTTGTGCTTGCTGAACCGGTATCATTGATCCCGCCTTTTTCGCCTTCCAACATGTATAAGCGAATGCGTTTGTGGTCAACTGAGTTGATCGGCAAGTTATTTTGGGTATCTTTGATCAAAGAGATACCTTTATCAGCAGCTTCCGCTCTCCATTGTAAATGTTCTTCACAAGCGATTACGTTTAGATCTTCACGTGTGCGCAACAATGTACCATTTGCTTGTTTCTCTGGCAAGTGCAGTTTAGCTTTCAAGCCTAAGATACGACGCAAAGCATCCGTCAAACGTTCTTCCGTGATGACGCCGTTTTGGTAACCTTTCAACATGAAGCCGAAGTCTTCTTCGATGTTATTGAAGAATAAGAACATATCGCAACCAGCAGCGATTGCTTTAGGAACGTATTCTTCACGACGCATAGCGGATGTCATACCCAACATATGCGTTGCATCTGTGATGACTAAGCCGTTGAAGCCTAATTCGCCTTTTAATTCATCTTGGATCAATTCTTCCGCTAATGTAGCAGGCATAATATCTTTATCTTCTAATGAAGGATTTAATTCTTTTTGTAGTGCCGGAACTGCAATGTGGCCGGCCATGATCATTTCAACACCGCGATCGATGTGATTTTGGTAAACTTTACCGAATGATGCGCGCCATTCTTCAGGGCTTAACTCATTAATTCCTAAAACTAAATGTTGGTCACGTTCTTCCGTTCCGTCTCCAGGGAAATGTTTGATGCATTGGATAACGCCGTCTTTCATGTTTTCGCCATTTTCAGCAGTCAGACCATCTAAGTAAGCATTCGTATATTTGATGACTGTTTCTGCATCCGTACCGTAAGCGCGAGTGTTTACGATTGTATTTCTCCAGTTGTAAAGAATGTCCACACAAGGGTCAAAGTTTACGTTGACTCCCAAAGCTTTTTCTTCACGAGCAGAAACCAAACCGGCATGGTAAGCAACTTGAGGGTCGCCTGAAGCTTCACATTGTGCACCGGAAGCGATGTAAGTACCTTCGCCACATGCCCCGTTACCGCCTGCATCGCAGTTAGCAGCTACCAATAAAGGAATTTTAGACATAGATTGTAAGTCGTTCAATAAGTCTTGGATATCTTCTTTTGAATTTCCGTGGTAACGTGCGCCACCGATATGGAATTTTTCGATGATTTCTTGGTTTGTGAAGTCGTTACCTGAAAAAGCATCGTTCCCGAAGAAGAAAAGGTTCGTGAATAATTGGCCGACTTTTTCTTCGTCCGTCATTCCACCGATTGTATCGTTGACCCATTTGATTTGTTCGTCAGCTAGGTTATATGGTTTTGCTTTTAAATCTACTAATTTTGGCACTTTGTTTCCTCCTAAAATCTTTTTATAATTATTTAGACTTTCCAATTTAACTATCGGAAAAAAAGTAACCCTTTTCATTCAACGAACAAAAAAGGTTTGCTTCTTCACCCATAAAAAAGAAACGCGGCGATTTGAAGTAAGGTATGTTTGGACAAATTCCCTTCAAATCGCCTTGTTTCGCAGTTTATGAATGTATTAGCTTGTTATGAATATATTAGTCGAATTGCGCTAAAAGTGCATGGAATTCTCCAAGAACTTTTGCTTGGTATTCGCCAGCATATTCTTTGTTCATGAATTTCCCAAGGGCTTCGTTGCTTAAACGTTCCCATGAGAATTCTTCTTTTCCGAAAAGGATCGGGTAGTAGAATACGCCGTTCGTTGTTGCAGCAGCTTCGTCTCCAGGAGCATCGCCGACCATCAAGATTTCGTCAGCCGCATAGCCTTTCGTCAATAAATCAGCAATCGCATCGGCTTTGCTGCCTACTTCTTGTCCGTAGACAACGTCCACTTGTTGCATCAAATTGTGACGATTCCATTCGCTGTTCAAAGCTTCGCTGTTGGCGGAACTTACGATAGCGACATCGGTCAAGCTGTGGATCTTAGTCAAGCCTTCAAGAACGCCTGGGAACGGTTTGTCTTCGCCAGCCAATTCTTTTTCGATGCCTTCGTTCACTTTTTTGCTCCAAACCAAAGCTTTTTCTAAATCTTCGGAAGGAGTTTCAGCGATTTGCGCTTCCAAAGAAGCATTTGATAAAGAAGCTGCGTTTTCTGCCCAGCTAGTCAGAGCAGTGATATCGCCTACGTTTTCGCCTTTTTCTTGCGCTTCTTGCAAAGTCAATACCAAGGCTTTGAAACGGTTGATTCCGCGCGTGCTTGAGAACAGATTGATTCTGTTCCAATCAGCCAGGAATGTTGCGCGATCTTTGATGCCGTATTCGTCAGCAGCCAACGGTCCGAAGAAACGTTCATGTTTCACGTTCATCGTATCCATTGCGCAGCCGTCAGAATCCACGCAGACTAAGAATTGTTTTTGTTTTTTAAATTGTTCCGGTAATGTAGACATGTTCTCTCTCCTAACTTGGTTTCAAAAAAACAAAGCAGATAGAGAAGAACTGTGCAACACACTTCGTTCTACCTGCCCTATTCTATTTAGTGGCTATTAAACGCCTGCGTAAGCGTTGAATCCGCCGTCGATTGGCAATACAACACCATTTACGAAGCTTGCTGCACTATCATCAGCCAAGAACAATAAGCCGCCGATCAATTCAGAAGGATCGCCGAAACGGCCCATTGGAGTGCTTGCAAGGATTTTGCCTGTACGAGGAGTCGGAGTTCCATCTTCATTGAACAACAAAGCTTGGTTTTGTTTTGAAACTAAGAAACCAGGAGCGATCGCATTAACACGTAGACCTACGTGGGCAAAGTGAACAGCTAACCATTCAGTCAAGTTAGAGATGGCAGCTTTTGCGCCTGAGTAAGCAACGATTTTTGTTAATGGAGTGAATCCATTCATGCTTGAGATGTTGATGATGTTAGCGCCTGGGCGGCCAACCATGTCTTTAGCAAAAACTTGTGTAGGCAATACTGTACCTAAGAAGTTTAAGTTGAATACAAATTCGATACCGCTTTGATCTAAGTCGAAGAAAGTTTTTGTTCCTTCTGGTAAATCAGTTTCATGGTATTCGTTGTCAGTCGTTGCGCGAGGGTTGTTACCACCAGCACCGTTGACTAAGATGTCAACTGGACCTAAATCAGCAACAACTGCTTCTTTAGCAGCTTGCAAGCTAGGCAATTCCAAAACGTTAGCTTTGTATGCTTTAGCAATGCCGCCAGCAGCAACGATTTCGTCAGCATATCCTTGCGCGTTGTCTACGTTTAAGTCTAAAAGAGCTACTTTAGCGCCCGCTCTAGCGAATTCTTTTGCGAAGAAAGAGCATAATACTCCACCTGCACCTGTAACTACTACTACTTTACCAGTAAAATCATGAACGAATGGACTTGTCATTTTGATGATCCTTCTTCCTATTATATGTTGGATTATGCTTTAGCTTCTGCAGCTTTTTTTGCTTTGACGCATGCTTCGTATAAACCATTCAAGTAAGTTGCTCCTAGAGCGCGGTCATATAGACCATATCCTGGACGACCAGTTTCTCCCCAGATCATACGACCGTGGTCAGGACGGATTGCGCCTTGGAAATCATAGTCAACGCAAGCTTTAACGACTTCATACATGTCGATAGAACCCATTTCAGATAAATGAGCAGATTCTTCGAATGATTTTCCGCCTGTTAATTTAACATTACGGGCATGAACAAAGTTCACACGTTTTTTAGCTAACATATCTTTCAAGATAGCTACTGCATCGTTTTTAGGATCTGAAGCGAATGAACCTACACAAAGCGTAACGCCGTTATATTCGCTGTCATACAATTTGATGAAACGGTTCAAAGCTTCTCCGCCTGTGATGATACGAGGCAATCCGAAGATGCTGTATGGAGGATCATCAGGGTGGATAGCCATTTTCACGCCGGCTGCCTCAGCTGTAGGCATGATTGCTTTGATGAAGTATTCAAGGTTTTCCCATAATTTTTCTTCATCGACTTCTTTGTATTCTTCGAACAGCGTTGTCAATCCTTCTTTTGTATAAGAAGAATCCCAACCTGGTAATGACAATTCGCCTGAGATTGGATCCATGCGATCGATGTCTTCTTGTTTGAAGATCAATGCAGTTGAACCATCCGGTAATTCATAGTCTAATTGCGAACGAGTCCAGTCGAATACTGGCATGAAGTTGTAGCATACAACCGGAATTCCAGCTTTACCTAAGTTAACCAATGTTTCTTTGTAAGCTTCGATATATTTGTCGCGGCTTGGTTTACCCAATTTGATGTCTTCGTGGACTGGTACAGACTCGATAACTGAAATGTGCAGGCCTTCAGCTTCCACGTCTGCTTTCAATTTTTCGATTCTTTCCAATGGCCAAGATTGGCCTACTGGAATATCGTAAACTGCAGTTACGATACCTTTCATTCCTGGGATTTGACGGATATTTTTCAATGTAACAGGATCATCGTGACCGTACCATCTAAATGACATTTCCATTATAAAGCACTTCCTTTTTCTATTTTTTATTTTTATTATTTATTAAACTCGAAATATTCAACAGCGTTGTTGTAGCAAACGTTAGTGATCAGTTTTTCCAACAAAGCGTCATCGTTAGGGATTTCTCCGCGCTCTACCAAGTCACCGATAAAGTCGCAAAGGATACGACGGAAGTATTCATGACGAGTGTAGGAGATGAAGCTTCTTGAATCTGTCAGCATGCCCACAAAGTTCATCAATAGCCCTGCTTCCGACAATGACATCAATTGTTTCAACATGCCATATTTCGTATCGTTGAACCACCAGCCGGAACCCATCTGCACTTTGCTGCGCAATCCTTCAGAATTGGATTGGAAGTTCGTGATTGCTGTACCGACCAAGTCAAAGTATGTCGGATCCAAGTTATACGCGATAAATTTAGGCAATTCATTGCTTGTTTCCAGAGCGTCCAACAATTTATTCAAGGCATAGGCCACATTTGGTTGATCCTGGATTGAATCAAGCCCAGCGTCAGCACCTAATTGAGCAAACAGACGAGAGTTGTTGTTGCGGATTGCGCCGAAGTGCAATTGCATCACAAAGCCTTTTGCTTTGTAGATCTTACCTAGTTCAACAAACAAGCGTGTTTGATATTTAGCGTATTCTTGTTCTGAGATAGCTTCTTTGTTTACTGCTTTTGCAAAGATAGCTTCAATTTCTTCGTCGGTAGCTTCTGCATAGTAAATTTGAGATAAACCATGGTCAGAAACGTTTGAGCCTTTATCGGCGAAGTATTGAATACGTTCTTCCAAACCAGCAACCAGTTCAGCGAAGTTAGCCATTGCTTTGCCGGTCACAGCTTGCATTTTTTCGATGAAGCCTGTGAATTTAGCAGGGTCTTGGATAGCGAAAGCTTCATCAGGTCGGAAACCTGGTAAAACAGCTACATCGAATGTTTCGTCAGCTTTGATTTTTTCATGCCATTCCAAAGTGTCTGTCGGATTGTCGGTTGTACAAATGAATGTAACGTTTGAGTTTTTGATCAACGTACGTGCAGTCAAATGTTCTTCCTTCAATACTCTATTACATTCATCGTAGATTTCTTTCCAGTTTTTGCTTGTCAACAGCTCTTCTATATGGAAATATTTTTTCAATTCTAAGGCAGTCCAGTGGAACAAAGGATTTCCTACAGCATTTTCAGCGGTATACGCCCAAGCTTCAAATTTTTCTTCAGGAGAAGCATTTCCCGTGATTTTTTCTTCAGGAATGCCCATCGCTCTCATAGCGCGCCATTTGTAATGGTCGCCGCCAAGCCATAATTCAGTAATATTTTCGAATTCATAGTCTTCCGCAATTTGTTGCGGAACCAAATGACAATGGTAATCAAAAATAGGCATGTCTTTCGCATAATCATGGTATAAATGTTTAGCTGATTCAGACTGTAACATAAAATCTTCGTTGATAAATGTCATTCGAAAAAAACTCCCTTTCGCAACCAATATTATTATTCAGCAATCGGTAACCGGATATGACTACAAATCAGAACCAGATTGCTTTGCTTCTTCGTTTCAGTGATAAGATTGAAAGAAAAACTTTTTGGAAAAGAAAAAACTTTTATTTAGCTTTGATTTCAGCTAATTTATCAGCAAATTCTTTTGCAGCAGCTTCTACACTTGCATAACCGCCATCTTTCAGGTTTCTTGTCAATGCGCTACCGACACCTACTGACCATGCGCCATTTGCGATCCATTTGTCCATATTATCAATGCTTACACCGCCTGAAGGCATAACGTCAACCCAAGGAATCGGACCATGTACGTCTTTGATGAATCCAGGTCCCAATAAACCGCCCGGGAAAAGTTTTACAACTTCACAGCCAGTTTCCAAAGCCATTTGAACTTCAGTCACTGATCCGCAGCCTGGCAAATAAGGAATTGTGTATAAATTACACATTCTTGAAATTTTCTCATTGAATGATGGGCTAACGATAAACTTCGCACCGTTCATGATGGAAATTCTTGCAGCAACGTCATCTAAAACTGTACCTGCACCGACAACCATGTCTGTACCGGCAAATTCTTCAGAAAGTTTGCGCATAACGTTCTCAGCACCCGGTGTTGAAAATGTTACTTCAATATTCTTGATTCCGCCGTTGTACGCTGCTTTAGAAATCTCGTAACCTGCTTCTTCGGAAGCCCCCCGAACTACAGCAAATAGGTAATTCTTTTGTAATTGATCTAGAGTGTCTCTCTTAACGCTCATATGTCATCCTCCATTCGTGAATTTCGCATTGTGGAACTTGATATCGCATTACGAGTTTATTATAGGTACTTCCGGCATCGCTGTCAATAAAATTTAACCGTAAATATTAAAAATGACCCAGCAATTGTGAAATCTTTGTGGCATACTCCATAACCTTTTCGATATAGAAGTCTTTATTCGGTTTTTCCGATACCGGAAGGGAAATGCTGATGGCCCCTGCGGCTACATCTTTGTAGCTTGCGAAAGCTGCGCCTATACAAAAAATGCCAATATCACATTCTTCATCGTCTATTGCGTATCCATTTTGCCGTACTTCCTCAATCTCCTTGATCAGGCGTTCGAATGTCGTTATCGTATTTTGCGTTCTCTGTTCCGGTTTTATCTTATCCCAATACTCTTTAATGGACTCGTTTTGGCGAGTGGCTAAAATCGCTTTCCCGACTGCTGTGTAATAGAGCGGAGATTTTGTCCCGATTTTGGATTCTGTCCGCGATCCCCTTGACTCTCCGTACTTATCTATATAGAGAACCTCATCATTATCTTCTACTACTAAATGAACCGTTTGTTTCGTTTCATCCGACAATTGGCGAATCATGCTTTTTGCCACGTTCAAGAAGTCGATGTTATGCACCCGTTTGTTTCCCAATTCGAACATCTTCAACGAAATCCGGTATTGCTTATTTTCCGGATTGCGGTCGATGTAACCATTTTCCAAAAGCGAGTTGACTAAACGATGCGTCGTCGCTTTATGCAGATGAACCTTTTCGCTTAAATCCATCAAACTGAGGCTCTGATATTCAGCCAACGTTTCTAAAATTGCCAGAGCGCGATCGACCGACTGTACTTTCGTAGCTGTTCCTACTTCTTCTTTTTTAACCATTATCCACTCATCCTTTTTTATTTATCTATTGTATTTTTCATTTTTCAAAACAATTGAAAAAAAGTGCCCTAAAATCCCATTGACGTCCATGTGCATTCCTGAACATTTTGCGTATAGAACACGAGATTTCGTTTCACATTATGAAATTATACCAGATAGTTAATGGAATGATAAGTGGCTTTTACAATTTTTTATTCCCTCACAAAACAATTTGTTTGCCCTTACAAAATAACCTGCATTTCCGAATGGAAACCAAAAAAGAACTATCTTTTTACATAGAAGAAAACACTTGAATGCCTTTCGAACAGTTGGACAGCAACAAGGAAAATTCTGACAAAAAGAAGGCAAAACGCTAATAAATAGGATGGCAGCGTTTTCAACCCAGATAACAATAGTATAGAATTTTAGCTTAATGGTTGCAACAAATAGTCCGCTGATTTAAAAATCCTACTCTATTTTTTTATATTTTATTCATAAATCAGACATTTTTTAGCATTTCCGATCATTCAGCATCCGATTTTTTGACAGGAATATGACGATGTTTTGTGAAATATTCTTTTTTTCCACGAAAAAGATTGACTTGAAATCGCTTTCTAAATATACTTATATCAAATTGAGAAAAACGATTTCATAAAGTGATACAGCATTATTCATTATCAATTGCCGTTACTCTGATCAAAAACATATTTATTCACGGAAGGAAGTTTTAGTACATGGCTCAAAATCATTGGGCAAGCGAAACAAAACGCCCCTTCGGATTCCGTGACTTACTCGGTTACTTCATGGGCGACTTCGGATGTAACATGAGTTTCACCCTTATTTCCAGTTACATGTTCCTCTTCTACACACAATATATCGGAATTTCATTGGCGCATTACTCGATCGTAATCCTGATCACCAAAATTCTCGATGGCATCAACGACCCGATCATCGGAGCTATCGTTGACCGCATGGGCGCAAACAAAAAAGGCGAAAAATTCAAACCATGGATTATTCAGAGGCGCTCCTTTCTTGGCACTTGCTGCAACAGTCATGTTTATCGATGCTGCCGATTGGACATATGCAGCCAAAATGGGATTGTGTATCGGCGGATACATCTTATGGGATATAACCTATACGATCGTTAACGTTCCTTATGGCGCTTTAAGTTCCGTTATGACATCAAAACCTTCTCAACGTGCCGCTTTATCTAACGCCCGTTCTTGGGGTGCTATCATCGCCGGCGTTCCCTTGGGTGTCCTTATCCCGATCTTCGCTTACGAACAAGTCACTAGAGACGGTCAAACAGCCAGTATCTTCCGCGGCGAAAGAATGTTTCCTATCGCAATCATCCTGGGAGCTGTTTCCATCGTCGCTTTCGCCCTGTTGTACTTCAACACGGAAGAACGTATTCAACATGTTGAACCGGAAGACGAAGAAGTAAAATTCAACTATTTCAAAACCTTAAAGGAGTTCTTCCACAACAGAGCCATCTTAGGTATTTCCCTTGCTTCAATCGCTCAAATCCTTTTCATCATGGGTGGTACTCAATTGCATCAATTGACCTACCAAATGTATTTCGGTGATGGTACATTGAGCTCATATTCCATCTTGACTCAAGTTATTCCATTGTTTGTCGGAACTGCTATCGGCGGTCCTTTAGTAGGTAAAGTCGGTAAAAAAGAATTGACTACTTGGCCAATGATGGGTGCTATCGCAGTGTACGCCTTCCTATACCTCGTTGAAATCAAAAATCCGATACTCTGGATCGCAATGCAAATCTTGGCTAACTCATTCGCATTCGGTATGACGATCTATACATGGGGTATGGTTGCCGACGCGATCGATTATCAAGAATTGAAGACTAGTGTCCGTAACGAAGGTTCCGTTTACGCAACGTATTCCATGGTACGTAAAATTGCACAAGGTTTCGGACAATCATTCATCCCTGCTGCAATCGCAATCTTGATCCCTACCTTGGATGTTAAAGATGTCTTCACTTGGAATGCCGAAAACTCTTTGGCCATCCGTGACATGGCCGCTTTGTTCCCCTTAATCGGGTATACCTTAGCGTTCATCTGCTTCAAGTTCATCTTCAACTTGGATAGGAAAACAGTTAATGAAATGCAAATCACGCTTGGACGTGAGAATGATTAATATGTTCTGGATCTGACTGTAACAATTCGTTCAAAAGCCCAAATTCAAATTTGAATTTGGGCTTTTTATATTTTCATTTGATGCTGAAATAGAAGATAATTAGCACAGAAGAAGTCCCGTTTCATTCACAACACTCAGACAAGGAAGCCACTGACTTCAGTCCTGGGGATTTGTCAGAACCGTCACTTGCAGCAGCTATTTTTTACTGGCCCATACTGGAATGAAGGTGATCCACATCGATTCAACAAAAACTTTCTATGCATTGCCCCTTTCCAACTCCACTTCTCTTTCAGCCCCGCTTCAAAATATGAACAAATTTCGAACATCTGGAATCCCCGCCATTTCATGTTGACTTATATTGTTCAGCTTTATATAATAATCCTGTCGCAAAACGATGTATCGACATTGTGATACGACATTTTAAATTGAAAGCCCTATCAGGCTAAAATAGGAGGAAATTGCTATGGATAACGTAAATAAAACGAAAGAATATCCAAAATTTGGGATGAAGGACAAAATCGGTTACATGATCGGCGATATGGCCAACGATTTTTCATTCATTTTTACGAGCTAGTTTTTTGATGGTATTCTATACAAAGGTGTTGGGTGTTAACCCTGCTGTTGTTGGTACACTGTTTTTAATCTCCCGTGTCATTGATGCATTCGCAGATATTACGATCGGACGTATCGTTGATACAGCTAAACCCGCCAAAGATGGCCGTTTCAGAAGTTGGATTCGTCGCATGGCACCAATCATTGCCTTATCGACGTTCTCTATGTTCATTTACGTGGTTCAAGACGCCTCGATGCCTGTCAAAATAGCTTACATTTATGTGACATACATCATCTGGGGAATCCTTTATTCGGCCATTAACATCCCTTACGGATCGATGGCATCCGTCATCACTCGCAAATCCGGATGAACGCGCATCCCTTTCTGTATTCAGAAGTAGTGGTGCCGCTATCGCCAGCATCATCATCTCATTCCTTGTTCCAAAAATCGTTTTCACCTCTGAAGTCGTCAACGGTGTTGCAGCGCAAGTCATTGTCCCTGTCCGCTTCACCATCGTCGCTGCTGCTTTTGCAGTAACATCCTTTATTTTGTATCGCATCTGCTACTCATTTTCTGTTGAACGTGTTCAGACTGCTCCAAAAGCATCGACTGAGGGCACCAGCATCGGCAAAGAAATGAAAGCAATCGCAAGAATCTTCTTCTCGGATCGTTCTTTGCTTACGCTTATCGGGATCGCTATCCTGCTGTTGCTATCGACGTTGCTTGTCGGAACAATGAATGCTTACGTGTATCCAGAATACTTCAATAGTACAACTGGATTGGCTATCGCAGGTATTTTCGGTACGCTTGGCACCCTGATCCTTGCTCCATTCGCCGGAAAAATCGCAGCAACATTCGGTAAAAAGGAATCCGGTGGGGTTTCACTGATTATTGCCGGCCTTCTATACGCAGCCTTGTATTTCACGCATGTCCAAAGCCTTACCGTATTCTTGACAATCATTTTCTTCGCTAACTTAGGCCAAGGATATTTCATGATCATCATCTGGGCATTCATCACCGATGTCATCGACAACATGGAAATCAAAAACGGTGTCCGTGAAGATGCTACCGTTTACGCATGCTACTCGTTCGCACGCAAAATCGGACAAGCTCTTGCTGGTGGTCTTGGCGGTTATGCTTTGACCGTGATTGGCTATCAACAAACAGCCCAAGTTCAAACAGAAGCAGTTAAAAATGGCTTATACCAAGTTTATACTGTCGCACCTGCTGTCGGATTGACACTTGCCGGGATCATTCTATTGACGATCTATCCATTAGGCAAGAAAAAAGTTCTCGAAAACAACGCTATTTTATTAGCACGTCGTGAAGGAAAATAATTTCATAAATCCACAAAAAAAGCTGAGGCAACCAAGGTTGCTTCAGCTTTTTTGTATGGAACGTTCCCGGGAGCTATTTTTCTTCATCCGTCTGTTCCGCTTAGACGCCTTCTGGCATTCATTCTTCAGCAAAATAAAACAGTCCTGCAATGATTGCGCTCGTTGCAGGACTGTTTTCATATTCTATTTATTTTCAAGAGAAGAACTCATCAGGGACTCTCAATACTCCACCCGTATTGGCTGAAGTAACCAATGCGGTATAACGGGCCAACCAGCCTGTTTTTACTTTCGGCACGAAGCGCGTCAAAGAATTCTTTCTTTCTTCCAACACATCATCCGACACATTGACGTTGATGGTGCGGTGTTCCAGATCAATCGTGATTTCATCGCCATCATTGATCAAGGCAATCGGGCCGCCTGCTGCGGCTTCCGGAGAGATATGCCCTATCGCAATCCCACGAGTAGCACCGGAGAAACGGCCATCCGTGATCAGAGCAACTTCACGGCCTAAGCCGCGGCCGACGATCGATGATGTTGGAGCAAGCATTTCCGGCATACCCGGTCCGCCTTTCGGTCCCTCATAACGGATAACGACAACATGCCCTTTTTTAACGGTACGGTTATCGATTGCTTCCACCGCTTCGTCATGGCTGCTGAAGCAGATGGCTTTACCGGTGAATGATTTGATGTCCGGATCAACGCCGCCGACTTTGATGACGCCGCCAAAAGGAGCGATGTTCCCGTTCAAGATGGAAAGGCCGCCGACCGGTGAATAGGCATCTTCATATTTATGGATGACTTTTTCGTTTTTGATTTCATGGCCCGCAACATTTTCGCGCAGCGTCTTGCCCGTTACCGTAATGCGGTCCGGATGCAAAGCGCCATGTTTGATCAATTCGTTCATGATTGCCGGCACACCGCCCGCTTCATGCACATCATGCATCGAGTACGCGGAAGATGGTGCGATTTTAGACAGGTAAGCCGTTTTTTCAGCGATTTCGTTGATGCGGTTCATATCGTAGTCGATGCCTGCTTCTTTGGCCAATGCCAAAGTATGCAGCACGGTATTGGTGGATCCGCCCATCGCCATATCCAAAGCGAACGCATCATCGATCGCATCTTCTGTGATGATATCAAGCGGTTTGATGTCTTTTTTGACCAAATCCATCAATTTGAATGCCGCGTCGCGGATCAGTTCTCTTCTTTCCTCACTGACAGCCAATGCTGTCCCGTTATACGGCAAAGCCAATCCTAATACTTCCATCAAACAGTTCATTGAGTTGGCGGTAAACATGCCCGCACAAGAACCGCAGGTCGGACAAGCATTTGCTTCCATGTCGAAAAATTCTTCTTGGGTCATGTTGCCTTCCTTGAATGTGCCGACCGCTTCAAACATGGAAGATAAAGTCAACGCTTGGCCTGTGGCGGATAGACCAGCTTTCATCGGGCCGCCGGAACAGAAGATGGCAGGAACGTTTGTGCGGACCGCCGCCAACAACATGCCGGGTGTGATTTTATCACAGTTGGGGATATAGAATACACCATCGAACCAATGCGCATTGATGACTGTCTCCGCTGCATCGGCGATCAATTCACGTGACGGCAAAGAATAACGCATCCCGATATGTCCCATTGCGATTCCATCATCTACACCGATTGTATTGAATTCAAAAGGAATGCCGCCCGCTTCGCGGATTGCTTCTTTTGCGATATCCCCTAATTCCCTCAAATGAACGTGCCCTGGTACGATATCTGTATATGAATTGCAGACAGCGATGAACGGCTTGTCCATATCCGCCTCTTCTTTTATCTGTCCTGTTGCTCTCAATAATGAACGATGCGGTGCCTTGTCCACACCTTTTTTGATTTTATCACTACGCATTGCTGTCTCCCCTTTTCCCTTTGTATTATAAAAAAGAAGCCCTCCGTCTTAAGAAGGCTTCAGCATACGTCAAGCCCTTCTTCAGAATGAATAGGACTCAACTAATTGAATAGTTCGAATCCTAGGGCATAATAATGACTAATAAAGTTTTTGCAGCACGAGAAAATGCTGGCGATTGATCGTTCAGTTGTTTCATTGTGCTGCAACTCCTTCCAATATCTTTCTTTAAATATTAAATCTAAATTAGAAATAAGTCAATCCTTTTATTGGTCTTTCATATTTCGTCCGCTTATTTTAACATTTCCTTATTTTTCTGCCGGCTTGCACCTTTTTCAAATGAGATATTTTTACGGTTCAGCCTGCCTTCGGGAAAGCTTAACGGAAAAAATCCCGCAAGCCATTGTGCTGAAGAATGGCGTGCGGGATTCTCTTCTATAAGAATTCACAAAAAATAATTCACAAAAAATATTTTTAGGCAAAATGAAATAATGGCATTCAAAAATAGGGGCGGCTCGGGACTGTCTCTCGAAGCTGTTCCTTCTATAATAAGTACAATAATATTGTTTCTTTGAAAGACTGCCTAAGGGATAGGAAAAGGCAGGAGATTTTCCGGAAAGCAGCGATCGTCCCCAGCCAAATCAATGGATTCAAACACCATTTCAGCTTCATGAACAAGGTCTTTATCGAACTCGCTCATGGATAGCTCATTGAATTGATAAAGTTTCCCTTCATACAAAGGTACAAACGGCAATGCCTCCAAAACGTCTGCCGGCCTCATCAGAGACACCGGTTTCCGGGATTGCAGTACGTCCCCCTCCACCAAAACGGTCGCAACAAAATGTGAACAAAAATAATAATTTTCCCTATCCCATTCTTTATTCAACAGAGCAGTCACCAGCCCCAGCAGATTATAATGGTATTTGTCCTTGTCCTCTTCGAAACAAGAAACATACCCTCTCATCACTGCCGCCTGTTCCTCCGTCACAGTCAATGCGTACACTGCGCATTTTGCCTGGCTATAGAAATCAGATGTTACATCCTCCTGGATGAACCCCCCTATAAAGGGATTATTGGCTTTTTTCCTGCCGAAACTGAAGGTATCCATCAGCCCTGCATCAAACGCCAATGATACGTGATTATATTTTTTCTTCGTAAACAGCTTGATGGTCCGAGTCAATAGCGACCCGGTATCCGTCAACAATAAATATATCTTCTGGTCTGACATCAGTATGCTCCTAAAGTGTTATTACAAAATTTGACTTTCACCTATATCATTAAGATTACGGGCAACATCGGCTATCCATTTGCAGCAAAGATGTAACGTCTGCTGCTTTCTTGACGATTTCCCCATCAACAAGAACCAATATCTGGATGGTCGAAGACGATGGCAATGATACAAGTCGTTCTGTTTTTTCGCAAAATTTCCATTCCGTTTAGGGGTGAGAGCCCCTTGCCTGGGCAAATGCGGTCACTTGCCGCCGTCCCTGAACGTGGATTGCGCCTGTTTCCCTCAGGATCCGCAGTGCCGTTTATATCCTTGAAAACATCAGTCTTTTCATTATACCCGAAATGGGCTGGCTGAATACAACTTTTTAAAAACTTATTGTTATCTTCCTTTTGCCTTTCCTTCTTTCCCCCTTCCCTATCCGCCAAATCATCCATTCCGCAGATTTCCCCAGGACTCTGCTTCCGGCACTATGATAGTCGTAGAATATCTGATAATATAGAAGAAAATGAAAGTAGAAGGGTGAAACACACATATGTATCAATGGTCTGAATTATCAAAAAATTTCCCGGCTTCAAGCATCCGGAAAATGGCAAAGTTGGCAAGCGAATTTGACGACACGCTCATGTTGACGATCGGGGAGCCGAATTTCGAAACACCGGAATTCATCAAAAAAGCCGGGCAGGATGCGATTGCCGCAAACCGCACACACTACGGCCCAAATGTCGGCGAAGCCGAATTCCAAAAAGCGGTGGCGGTTAAATATACGGACCAAACCGGAATTCCCTTCCAGCCAAATGAAGTCATGGCGACCTTCGGCGGAACCGAGGGCATCCTGCATATCATGATGACCGTGCTGAACACGGGAGACGAAGTCATCATTGCGGATCCGAGCTATCCGAATTACCTTGGCCAAATCATGCTGCTGGGTGCGACAGTCGTTCCTGTGCCTGTCTACGAACACAATGAATTCAAAATGCAGGCTGCCGACATCGAAAAGGCCATCACACCGAAAACCAAACTGATCATCCTGAATACGCCGAATAATCCGCTCGGTTCCATCTTGGATCAAAAGGATATCGAGGATATCGTCACCCTTGCCGACCGTCATCAGATTACGATTTTATCGGACGAAGTGTACGAGAGCCTTATCTATGATGGCAATAAGCATTTCAGTCTGTTCCAAGTTCCCGGCGCCAAAGAGAATCACTTCGTTGTGAACAGTTTATCCAAAACCTATGCCATGACCGGATGGCGCATCGGCTACGTGGTCGGAAACCCGCAAGCCATCGAACGCATGGCCGAATTCCGTGAAGCGATCGGTTTCTGTGTACCTCCGTTTATCCAGGAAGCGGCAGTGGCCGCCATCACCAGTTCGCAGGCAGAGGTGCATTATTTCCTGAAAGAGTACGATAAACGCCGTCATATCATCGTTGAAGGGCTGAATAAGATTCCGGGTTTCAATTGCTTGAAGACGGAAGGAGCCTTCTATGCTTTTCCGAACATCAAGGCGTTCGGAAAATCTTCCTATGAATTCGCCATGGAAATCCTGACGGAAACACACGTTGCCCTAACACCGGGTTCCGCCTTCGGAAAAATGGGTGAAGGCTACTTGCGCATTTCGTTTGCCGAATCGGAAGAAGTATTGCAGGAGGCCGTTGACCGGATCGCAGCCTACATCAAAAAGGCTTACCCGCACCTCGGCTAAACTTAAATAAAAAAACAAACGCCCCGCCAGCCCCCCTATCGAAAGGGATGCCAGCGTAGGGCGTTTGTTTATCGGCTTGATTGAATGAATGAGCAGCACAGTCCGCTGTTTTTTCGGACCGGTTGTTTAGCGTCATTCCGGATTATTGGCTTGGGGATTCTCCCGTCTGTCCTTCAAAATCTTCGATACCCGGTAAGCATATTGCAGGAAAGTTATGATGGCTAATGCGCTGACGACCATCTGCAAATAAATAAGCACCGGCAGTCTGAATAACGAGAGGATGATGGTTGCGAAGATCAGGACCGTCGTCACCTTTCCGAATATGTTGGCCGGCATGATCACTTTCGGTTTCACACTCAGCATCGCAATGCTCAACAGTATCTGTAATGCTTCTTTCACTAAAATAATCCAGAAAAACCAACTTTCGATATAGCCGATGTCCGCCAACGAAAACAATACGGAAATTTGCATCACCTTATCCGCAAAGGGATCGGCGACTTGACCAAATTTAGAAATGGCATCAAATTTCCTGGCGATATAGCCATCCACAATGTCCGTAAGGCTTGCGACCAAAAAGATGATCATCGCCCAACGCACCGGATGGGCGATGTCGGAATAGAACACCGCCAAGTAAAAAGGAATCAGAAACAACCGTATCAATGTGAGTATATTCGGAACGCGCTTCATCAAACACCCCTCCATTCTGTACCTGTCTGTCTTACTTTTATTCTATTCCATCTTTGGCCATTTGACCATTTCTACGGTAGCCTACCGCCGAATAAATTCCGAAAAAAAAAACGAGGATGAGTCAACCTTTGCATCCTCGTTCATCATTATTAGCCATTTCTGAGACGGATTGCCAAAACCGCACCCGCCAGCATATTAAAAATTGACGACATTGTCTTGATAATGGATTCCTGTACCGGCCAAAAAGACAATTTCATCGAAAAAGTACTGCATTTTTTGCGAAACCGAAAGCATCAATTCGGGGTGCCATTGGACCGCTAAAATGGATTGATTTTTATCTTTTGTTTCAAACGCTTCAATCAATCCGTCTGCGCTCCAGGCTGTCGCTTCAAATAGATCCGCCAATTCCTTGACTGCTTGATGATGGAAGGAGTTCACCAAATGCGACTCCCCAAGGAAGGATGACAGGAAACTGTTTGGAGCGATGGCTATGGAATGGGAAGCGTATTGACTGTTCGTTTTTTGATCATGCTGTACCGGAAACTGTTCCAGGATGCGGATGTCCTGGTGCAGCGTCCCACCAAAAGCGACATTCACGATCTGCATGCCCCGGCAAACGGCAAAAATAGGTTTGCATTGTCTGTATGCCTCTTTTACCAAGGCTATCTCAAAAGTATCCCTTTCCGGATGCGTCGCACCTAAATGATGGGTCGGTTCTTCATCATAAAATATCGGGGAAACATCTTGCCCTCCCGCCAATATCAATCCGTCGATCGCATTGACATAATGCTCCACATCCAACGGATCGCTGATGGGGATAACAAACGCAATCCCCCCTGCAGCCTGTACCCCATCGATAAATCCTTGCGGCGTGTATGTCTTATCCATTGGGCAGTCCGCTGTAGGTGCCAGATGGTTGCCGCCGATGCCAATAATAGGTTTCATTCATTTCTCCCCCAGTCATTTGTTTTTTCAATCCTTGCCTCAGTGTCATCATTATATTTCAATTACGTTTATTGATCCAAGATACAAAAAAAGCACATAACTGTATAACTATACACTTATGCACTCTGTATTCATTTTTTGTTTTCCTATAGGAAGGTCCGCTCGATGAAAGGGTACCTACCACTACCTGGATAGATAGCGTCAGCTGTTTAAAATGACAGGAAAGTCAAAAAGATGATTACGTGATGCACAAGATTCTTGCATGCAACAACACATCATCCACATAGAACCATTCATCATTTCCATCATGCTTTCCTCCATCCTACTCTGCTATCCATTAAATAAAGATGAGATATTTCATCCTTATCACATTTTTCGGTTATAAATTAAACACATTGTACCCCTTCGCAATCTGCATGTCAATGACGATTTCCTTATTCCTTGACCTTTTTCCATCTTTGTGAACAGCTGTTTTTCGTGCAGAATCTTTGATTATCCTTGCTTTTTTGGCCTCTATAGCATACGATTCAATTTATAAAAATATAATTAGAACGAAATGAGAAGGAGAGGTGACTTATGTGCATTTTTCGCAAAAAATCATTTTCCTCATCCGTCCATTACAAAATTTTTTCCGTGTAAGGAGGTAAACAATGAAAGCAAATATACACAGGATTCAGGACCACATCGAAGCCATCGGCCGTTATACGGCTAGCCCCGGTGAAGGAACGACAAGGCTTTCCTATAGCGAGGAAGATCGTTTGGCCCGCGCCTACATCAAACAACAAATGTCGCAATATGGTCTGGCGGTCCGCGAAGATGCTGTCGGCAACATCTATGGCCGGCTGGAAGGGACATTGCCCGGTGCACCTGCCGTCATCGTAGGTTCCCATTTCGACAGCGTCCCGAACGGCGGTTCCTTTGACGGCCCAGCCGGCGTCGTGACGGGCTTGGAAGTCGCAGCGCTATTCCAGGAACAGCAGCTGGTCCCAGCCTATCCATTGGAAGTCATCGCAATGATCGAAGAGGAAGGATCGCGTTTCGGCGGCGGTGTGTTGGGCTCCCGCATGATTGCCGGACAAGTGACCGCCGCACAACTGGCGGAAATGAAGGACGGCAACGGCATATCCGCAGCCGAGGCGATGGCAATGCTCGGATTCCATGCCGAGAAGGTAGCCGATGCCCTCCGTACAGCGAAAGATACGAAAGCCTTCATCGAACTGCACATCGAACAAGGACCCGTCCTGGAAAATGCCGGAGAAGATGTGGCGCTTGTGGATACAATTGTGGGTATGACGGAAATCCGGGTTACAATCGAAGGAAAAGCCGGACATGCCGGGACAACACCTATGCCTGGACGAGCCGATGCCCTTGCGGCGGCTGTGACCGTTATCCATCAATTGCCCGATTTGGCGCTGAAGGAGCGGGATGATACGGTGCTGACCGTCGGAAAACTGTCGGTTTATCCAAACGGTGCAAATGTTATCCCCAGTCGGGTGGTCTTCACTGTGGATATCCGTTCCAAAAACAATCAAACCATCCAACGCATCCTGAAAGATGTGCACAACCTTGTGGACAGTGTCCACAACGGATGGGATCACTTGTGACATTGCGGACCTGTTATATATGGAACCTGTGCACTTGTCGGCAAATATCCACGCAGTTCTCGCTGAGAACAGCAGGAAATTGGGGCTGAAACACCGGGACATGGTCAGCGGAGCCGGACATGACGCCATGATTTTCGCAGGCTTCACCGATGTGGGACTGGTGTTCGTCCCAAGCAGAGGACGGCATCAGCCACACCCCTGACGAATGGACCGATTATGAACAGCTACAAAAAGGGATCGAACTTGTCTTTAAAACGATAGTACAATTGACGGAAGCTACGGTATAATAAAAGCGGAACGGGTCGATGGAACCAAGCACTTTCCTGTCCAGGGAATCTATGCTTTGCTATTGCAATCTGATAAACCCATTCAATTAAGCAAATGTGGATAAATAAAAAAAGATCTTCTCATCGGCCGTTGTGCCGGCTGCAGAGATTCTTTCAAGGAGGAAAAACATGGCTATTTGGTCAAATAATTATCACGGTTCAATGAACGAAAAAGCATTCCAATTCAACGCATCGATCGATGCAGATGCCCGTCTGGTCTATGCCGACATCGCCGGCAGCATCGCCCACGCCAAAATGTTGGGGCATACAGGGATTATCCCTGCGGACGAAGCGGATGCGCTTGTCAATGAATTAGGCAAAATGAACGATGAATTACAGGACGGAACGTTGACGATCGACTTTTCCGAGGAGGATATCCACAGTTTCCTGGAAGCTGAATTGACGCGTCGTCTGGGCGCAATCGGCAAAAAAGTCCATACCGGCAGAAGCCGCAACGACCAGGTAGCAACTGCGCTGAAACTTTACGCCGCTTCAGAATTGGAACACTTGACGACACTTGCCGCCAATGTTGTGCTTGCCTTGAGCGAAAAAGCGGAACAGCACCTGGAAACCATCATGCCAGGATACACCCATCTGCAGCGTGCCCAACCGATCACCTTTGCGCATCACTTGATGGCCTATGCGGAAATGTTCCTGCGCGATAAATCCCGTCTGGAAGACAACCTGGAACGCCTTCTCCACTATATGCCATTGGGAAGCGCCGCCCTTGCGACAACCACGCTGCCGCTTGACCGTGCGTATACTGCAGAAGCTTTGGGATTCAAAGACTTCTCCCAAAATAGTCTGGACGGCGTATCCGACCGCGACTATTCCTTGGAGCTGTTGGCGGACATGTCCATCATCATGGTCCATATTTCCCGTTTTGCCGAAGAAATCATCATCTGGTCTTCCCAAGAGTTCGGTTTCGTGAAATTAAGGGATACTTTTTCTTCCGGTTCCAGCATCATGCCGCAGAAGAAAAATCCGGATATCGCTGAATTATTGAGAGGGAAATCCGGCCGCGTCTTCGGCGATCTGATGGGCGTCTTGACCTTGATGAAAGGTTTGACGCTTGCCTACAACAAAGACATGCAGGAAGAAAAGGAATTATTGTTCGATGCGCTCGATACCGTCATCTTCTGCCTGGAGATCATCCCGCCGATGTTAGGCGATATGGACGTCAATGCCGAAGCCATGCTGACGGCCTCTCAAAAAGGCTACTTGAACGCCACCGACTGCGCTGACTTCTTGGTAGAAAAAGGTGTTCCCTTCCGTGACGCTTACCAAATCACCGGGAACATCCTTCAGGAATGCGAAGACAATAACCTTACGTTAGAAGATTTCCCTCTGGAAATGTACAAAAAGCATTCCGATGCTTTCGATGAAGGCATCTATAAAAAAGTGGATCTGAAGGAATGTGTGATCCGCAGAAACGTTGCCGGCGGTCCTGCACCGGAACGTGTGAAAGAACACATCGATGCCGTAAAAGAAAAACTGAAAGATTACCAAATCATTTCCTGATAGCTTTCCAGGCTGCAGGCGGTGAAAAAGCCTAACTTCATCGATCCAGGCTTTTGGAATCCGATTAAGACAGGTTCATATATGCAGCTGGGGCTGGAACAGACATCATCCGTGATGATCTGTTCCGGCCTCAGTTTTGTTTTTCCGAAGACAAACAAATATTAGAATAGAAAAAAACTTGAAAATCGTTCCATTAAGAGATAAAATACATCCATGGATAAATTTTATCTACGAAAGGAGAACGATTTTATGAAAATGAAGAGCGGTGTTGAACAAGCCCTTTGCATTATGATCATGTTGGCGACGCAGCTGGACAAACGTCCCCTTAAAGAGCACCATCTTAAGCAGACGTTTGGCCGTATCCGATTCCTATCTAAAAAAGGTGATGCGGGAGCTTGTCGTCTCAGGTCTGGTCCATTCCGAAGCCGGGAAAGACGGCGGATTCGTATTGAAAAGGACACCGAAAGAAATTACGATGCTGCACATCTATGAAGCGATCGAAGGGAAAGACAGCTTTGTCCGGCCGACCAATTTGGCTGAAAAAGTTTTCCTCCATGCCGACAAGATAAAAAACAAAAAGCGGGAAGTCCTCGACGTTTTTTTCGATGCGGAACAGCAATTTAAAAACCGATTGCACAAATATACGCTTGAGTCTTTGTTGGTTGAAGGCATCCGAAGAAGTCGAAAATGTGGATTGGGAAACAATCGTCTCAGCCACCGAAGGTTATTAATGATAAGGAAGTGCACACCCTTGATAAAACAAGAATGGAAGTCGATTTTCAACAAGAAAATGATGTTAGCTATCCTATTCGGAATCAGTTTGATCCCCTCCCTCTACACCGTCATATTCCTCAGTTCCATGTGGGATCCCTATGGAAAATTAGCGGATCTTCCGGTTGCGGTGGTGAACCAGGACAAGGCCGTCAGCTATAACGACGAAGATTTGGCGATCGGTGACACGATGGTGGCGGGATTGAAGGAATCGGATGCTTTGGATTTCGAATTTGTATCCCAAAAGGAAGCCGAAGACGGGCTGGAAGACGGCGACTATTACATGGTCCTCACCATCCCCGAGGATTTCTCGCGAAACGCGACAACCCTGCTGGACGAAACACCCCAAACAGATGGAACTGTCTTACGAAACAAGCGCCGGCCGCAGCTATATAGCCTCCAAACTGACGGCATCAGCAGCGAATGCCATCAAGGAGACCGTTTCAAATGAAGTGACGTCCATCTATGCCGAAACCGTCTTTGCCGAATTGCAAGGTGTTGCCGACGGAATGCAAACAGCAGCTGATGGCGGCGCACAATTGAGCGATGGAACGCTGCAGATAAAAGACGGCAATGAAATCCTCACCGCAAATCTGGATACATTGGCCGCAAGCACGCTGACATTCAAAGATGGCGCAGACAGTTTGAATGTCGGTCTGCAGACCTATCTGGACGGCGTCAGCCAACTGGACGCAGGTGCCGCTGCCTTGAATGAAGGTGTGGGCGAACTGACCGCAAACATGCCAGCCCTGGAATCAGGCGTGGGTCGATTGACGAACGGCGCTGCTGATTTAGCTGGCGGAAGCGGCACATTGAGCTCGGGGCTATCCACACTAGCCACCAATACGGTCGCCCTTTCGGCTGGGATGAACAGCCTGAATGACGGCATGGCCCAACTGACGCAGGGAAGCCAAGCTTTGAGCGACGGATTGAATGCACTGCACAACGCCCTTTCCAGCGAAGAGCAGCAAGCGAAATTGACCGCTCTGCAGACCGGACTTGACCAAATGAAAGACGGCCTTGAAACGTTGGACAGCCAATTGCAGCATTCCACGCTCTCCACAGATTTAGCCGATGCGCTGGGCCAATTGAGCAGCCTGTCTGCCCTGGTTGCATCCGTCCAAAACGAGTTGTCCAGCATTCTTGCGGCTGCTGACCCGACTGCAAACACAACCGCTATTTTGACGACAATCGAACAAAGCGGCGCAAATCTGACGGCTGAACAGGAAGCGACCGTCCGTCAAGCCGTTTCCGCTCAATTAGCAACCCTTGCAACCGAACAGGCCGGCTCCATTCAAACAATCGGAACCGACCTGTCTGCCCTATCCGACCTTAAAAATATCGATGTCTCTGCCATTTCAGGACAAGTCGCTGCTTTGCAGGCTGGCGTGAGCCAATTGTCAATCGGCTACGGCAGTCTCTACAGCGGAACAAGCACATTGATCGCCGGATTCAATCAGCTCGGAACGAACAGCCAAGCTTTATTATCCGGTGCCCAGTCCTTGCAGACTGGCCTAGCCCAAGCGCAAACGGGTTCCCAGACGCTTGCTGCCGGACTGTCGCAGCTCTCTGAGGGAACACAACAACTTGCTGCCGGCGGGCAAATACTGACGGACGGCAGTTCCAAATTAAGCACCGGACTGCAAACCTTGAATGCTCAAACGGGAACGCTCGTTTCCGGCGCAACCCAACTGCAGGAAGGGACGCAAGCCTTGGCAAACGGAACAATGCAGTTGGTCGGCAATGCTCCCCAATTGACCGCTGGCACAAGTCAGCTTGCAGACGGCGCCGGACGGATCAGTTCCGGTTCCAGCCAGTTGGCCGATGGCTCACAAAAACTGGATGATGGTCTTTCCACCTTATTGAGCGGAACGACCGCATTGAGCACGAAACTGCTGGACGGCAGCGCCGCTTTGAATGAGGTGAATGCCACAGAGGACACCTACGGCATGATGGCTGAACCGGTCATCGCGAAACAAACCGAAACGGCACCCATCGCCAACAACGGCACCGGCATGGCTCCCTACATGATGTCCGTCGCCCTTTTCGTCGGCGCCATCAGCCTGAACCTGATGTACGACATCTACACGCCAAGAAGATATCCGAAAAACAGCATCAGCTGGTGGGCAAGTAAAATATCCGTCCTTGCGGCTGTTGGAGTTCTTCAATCCATCATCATGGTCGGTCTCTTGCTTACCGTGAATGGCCTGGAGCCCTCATCCATCGGAAAAACCTTGCTTGTCACTATCCTGACGGCGCTGACTTCGGTCTCGATCGTCATGTTGTTCAATCTCTTGTTTGATAAAGTCGGGTCATTCCTGATGCTGATATTCCTGATCCTGCAATTGTCAGGCTCAGGCGGCACTTACCCGATCCAGTTATCAAACCGCTTCTTTGAAGCCCTCCACCCTTACTTGCCGATCACCTATTCGGTGGATGCCTACCGACAGTTATTCGGCATCGGCGGAAGCATTTCTGCGGACTTATCCGTATTGCTGGGAATTCTGGTTACCGTAAACTTGCTGATCATCCTTTTCTATACGGTGAAACACAAAAAACTGCGGCAAGAAGATTTCGAGGAAGATCCGGAACAAGATGATTTTGAAACACAACTGGCATAAGAGCCTAGAGCAAATAATAACGCGCAATAAGGCAGTGATACTGGCCGATTGCGCGTTTCTTTTTCCGGTAACTCATGGTATGGTGCGGGCTTCGTCGGGAGTTCGGCATCCTTTTTTTCCAACCCCCGACAACACTGCACCTTGTCGGGGGTTCGGCTTACTTTTCTCTTCCAACCCCCGACACCACGGCACCTTGTCGGGGGTTCGGCTTACTTTTCTCTTCCATCCCCCCGACAACACTGCACCCTGTCGGGGGTTCGGCATACTTTTCAGTTGTAACTCTGTTGATGTTGATTAGCTATACTACCACTGGTACAGAAGACATAAAAAAACGCACTGTCCTTGCTACGACAGTGTTCCAGGACACAAGAATTATAAACCCCTTTACTATAAAACTAGCTGCTCCGGTTCCATAATCTGGAACCGGAGCAGCTAGTTTTTGTGTCCTTTTTCAAATGCTTCTCATCATATTTTTTCTATTTTCATGAGGTTGGTTGTGCCGCTTTCGAGTATCGGTGTTCCGGCTGTGATGACGATGGCATCGCCTTTTTTGGCGAAGCCTTTCTCTACGGCCAGAGCGGTTACTTTTTCCAGCATATCATCCACATTTCTCGGAATATCGATCACAAAGGCTTGGACGCCCCATACGAGTGAGAGCCCTCGCTGAACCCGCTCGCTGTAGGTTGCCGCCAGGATATTGGCTTTTGGCCGATATTTGGAGATCATCCGTGCCGTATGGCCGGAGCTGGTCGCTGCCACAACGGTTTTGATGCCCAGGTTTTTGACTGTTTGCGCAACAGCTTGGCTGATGGCCTCCGTGACGGAATCTTTTTCGAAACGATCCATCGTCGATAGGTTTCCACCGTTCACCTCCAACGCCTCTTCCGTCCTGACCGCGATGCGCGCCATCATCGCAACCGTTTCAACCGGATATTTGCCGACTGCGGATTCACCCGAAAGCATGATCGCATCGGTCCCGTCGAAGATGGCGTTGGCGACGTCACTCGCTTCCGCTCTTGTCGGGCGTGGATTCCATTGCATGGAATCCAGCATTTGGGTAGCCGTGATGACCTGTTTTCCGGCGATATTGCATTTCCGGATCAAGTCTTTTTGGACTATCGGCACGTCCCCGCCGTTTATTTCCACACCAAGGTCCCCGCGCGCCACCATCAGACCCGCTGCAGACGCTTCAAAATAGCCTCGGCATTCTGTACGCCTTCCTGGTTCTCGATTTTCGCGATGATCTGTGTATCGGTTGCGTCCATTTCCTCCAAAATCGCGATGATTTCCAGGATGTCACTCGGTTTGCGGACAAAGCTGGCCGCGATGAAGTCCACACCATGTTCCGCTCCGAAACGGATATCGGCTGCATCCTTTTCGGTCAGTCCGGGCATGCTGAATTTTGCTTCCGGCACATTGATCCCTTTCGAATTCTTCAGTACCCCACCCGTCTGCACGACAGCGATGATTTCCTTCGTTTCGTAATCGATGTCCGTTATTTCCAGAACGAGCAGACCGTCATCGATCAGGATGTGCATCCCTATCGTGACGTCATCGATCAAAGTAGGATAGGTCACTGAAAATTTATCCTTTGTTCCCGAGCACCTGATCCATGCTGATGCGGACAGCATCCCCCGCTGGTCAAGGTCACCGCATCATCCGTCATCTTGTGTGTGCGTATCTTTTGTCCCTGGATATCCAACATAATCCCGACTACCTGATTGGCTTGCCTTGCCGCTTCCCTGACGTTGTTCAAACTGCCCAGATGCGTTTCATGCTCCCCGTGCGAGAAGTTCAGTCTTGCCACGTTCATGCCGTTGTTTATCATTTTCACCAAAGTATCAATCGAATCGCTGGCCGGTCCGATTGTGCAGACAATCTTCGTTTTCTTCACCATTTCAATCCCTCGTTCCTATGCTGTGCACCCTTCATTTCGACAATCTTTCTGTTGATTCTATTATAAAACAAACCGGAGCCTTTATAAAATCTGACGGGTCAGGGCAAGAAAAAAAACGCAATGCTTTCGCACCGCGCCGTTAATGATTCTGCCTATTCTTTGATTTTAACCGTTCGCTTCGCCTTCCGCCATCGCTGCTCCCACTGCCGTGTTTGGTTTCAGCGTCAACAGGATGACCGTGGAAAGGATCAGGCCGATTCCCATGGCATCCGTCCAATCCAAGGATGCCTTCAGCCACACAACCGACAAGAACGTTGCCGATAGCGGCTCAGCCGATGACAATAGACTTCCGGCTGTCGCACCGATGCGGTTGACGCCTTCCAGGTAACAGCTGAAGGATACGACCGTCCCCAAGACAATGATGGCCGCCAAGGAAAGCAGCGCCGGCATGTCCCAAATGCCAATCACCTGCCAGGGTTGATAAACGAAGGACAGCAGGATCCCGCCGATGAGCATCCCCCAGCCCAGAGACAACAGCGTACCGTACGTTTTGATCAATCGTGCCGGTTGGAGATTGTAGATGACCACCGAAAGGGCCGACAACAACCCGAAAATCAGTGCATTTTTTGAAATAGCCAGGCTGTCGAACTGGCCATGGGTCGCCAGCAGGAAAATGCCCGCCACTGCAAAGCAAATCGCCAACAGTTCCATCGCCTTCGGCATCTTTCTATTCTTCACGGAAAGATAAGCCATGATCAGGACCGGAGCCAAGAATTGCAGGACCGTCGCCGTTCCGGCATTTGAATAAGTGATCGTAGAGAAGTAGGTATATTGGCAGAATGACAGTCCGAAAGCGGCAAAGATGAACAGATCCAGTCGATCTTTCGTCTCTTTCCAGACGCGGAAAATGGCCTTCCCCTCTTTTTTATAGCACAACAACAGCAGGATAATTCCTGCCGATAACATCCTGACCGATACTAACCAACCTGACGTAACGCCACGGAACTGCAGCAGAAATTGCCCGCACGTCCCTGACAGCCCCCAAAATAAGGCCCCTATGATTGTGAACAGCACACCAGATTTATAACGAGACATCCCTCTACTCCTTTTTACGCTTTTCCGTCCATTATAGTTGATATAACGGGAAAGCTGAAGGATTTTCGGGTGTTTTTGAGAAAAGATTGAAAGATAACGGTACCAAATCAGATTTTTTTGCTGAACCGCTACGCAAAAGGAAAAATCCCCAGCCTCTTTCTTATTTTTCTAACAATTAATCGTAAACGTGTTCCAAAAAGCAGACACCACTTCCGTTTTGTCATGTGTCTTGCGATTTCAATCGCTTAGAGACATGATACACTTGGGCGCTTGCGACCACAGTGCTTCCTTTCAGGGTCGTTCACAAAAGAAGTGAACGGAAGCAGGTTGCTCCAACGTCCGGGTGTCTAAACGCGCATTATCACACTCTCTCTAAACGTGTTCCAAAAAGCAGACCCGACGTCACTTCACGAATAATGCTCAGATGGTCCGTGACCATCTCCGCTTATTCGCTCCACTGATTCGGGTCTAAACGCTTTTTATCTCACTCTATTCTCTATTCGCTTATTCGAAAGGCAGCCATCCTGGTACGGATTGGATATTTTCTGCCATCGCACGCGGAATCTTCAGTTTGTCCATGTCATCCGCCGAGATGCGGTAGCGCAGTTCAAACTCCCAGCCTCCCTCGACTTTTTCTACCCATCTCGGTTCGCATATCAAGATGCGGCCGATGGCGACCAAAGGGATATCCTTATCCATCACCTTCAATGCGTCTTCAGGGGTATGGACGGAGCCCACTCCGATAAGCGGGATTCTCCCGGCTACATGTTTGCTGATGATATCCAGTACTTCTGTTTTGTCTTCCTTATTCCGCAAGGACGTCACGAAATACTTCCCGGTTGAAATATGGATGTAGTCAAGCGGATAGCTCATCAACTTGTCCAGCAGCTGCAGCGTATCCGGGATGGTGATGCCGGGCTCTTCGACTTCTTCCGGCGACAGGCGATACCCTACCGCAAAGGGTTCTTGGGCATGCTCCGCTACGCTCTTGAGGACGGCTTCCACGACGGCTGCAGGGAAAGCCATCCGATTTTCCAGACTGCCGCCCCATTTGTCGGTCCTGCGGTTCGAATGCGGTGAAAAGAACTGCTGCAGCAAATAGGTATTGGCGCCGTGTATTTCCACTCCGTCGAAGCCCGCTGCGATCGCCCGTCTTGTCGCCTCACCGAAGTCGCTGATGATCTGTTCGACTTCCTCCTGTGTCAACGCACGCGGAACCGCGGCGTTCGGACGCAAGGCAGGCACTTCACTGGCGCTGACCGGCTGCTTCCCGCCGATCACCTTGGGGTTGACCATGCGGCCGCCATGCATGATCTGCAGAATGGCTTTCGCCCCCTTGCCCTTGATGGTATCCGCCATGGCCTTCAATCCCGGTATGAATTTGTCATCCGTGATCCCGATTTGGCCGTCGAATGATTTTCCGCCTTCCGACACATAGGCGCATGCCGTGATGAATGCGCCCACACCCCAGGAGCGAAGCGCATAGTAAGCCAGTTCATCGTTTGTGACCATGCCGTTTTCGAAACCGGAGTGCGTCGTCATCGGTGCTGCAACCACACGGTTCCGCAAGGTAACGCCGGACGGCAAGACATACGGTTCAAATAATTTTTGGTATTCTTCTTTCACATGTTAGCTCCTCCTTGAATGCGCATTCATTTCGTTGTGAATTTTATTCATACTTGTTTTCAGTATACCCCACTGCCCCCCATTATCCAACAGATTGCTCTCGGCAACAGCATTTCCCGGACACAATCTTTCCCGGAAAATTACGTTGTTCGCTTTTTCAAATCCCCGTTTTGTGAGATACTAATCTGCGTGAATACAAACGGAGGTAGTATAAATGATACGTATCAAGGAAGCCATTTTACATATTCTGGACATCAACACCAATGAACCGCTCTTCTCCTATGCCGGCCTGGACACATCGGAACGGTTGATGATCGACTACATCCAAGCCATGGTCGGAAAAGTCGAGGACTCCGACAGCATGAAGGATGGGGTATTGGCGGAAGACAACCCGGTCTACCCCCTTTTCAAAAATTGCCAAGAGGATTTCGTCGAAGGCACCAAAGCCTTATCGGACAAGCTGTTCAACATCACCAAACTGAATCCGGAGATCGCCGCGGCGGACCTGCTGTTCGCCCTTTTCGAATTGGATGAAGTGCCTTGCCTAGGTTTATTCAAGCTGAATTACTCGGACAGCTACACGCATTTCGTCTCCTATGAAGGCGACGTATTGACCAACCAGATTGTCCTGAACCGCGCCATCCTGCCTTCCCAAAAGCAAGCCATCCAGGAGGGACTTGTCTTGAACCTGGAAACGATGGAATACCATGTGATCGAGAAGAGACACCTGATCGCCGAGCTGGGCGAAAAGGTGAACTACTTCACGGAAATGTTCCTGGAGAACACGCCGAAACCCAGCCTGAAGGAGAACATCTCCATCATCAAAAAAGCCGTCCAAAAGACGAGCAAGGCGTTCAATGACGAAGAATTCCAGGCGTTGGCGGAAACGAAGGACGCCATCGTGCAAAGCATGCAGGAAGAGAACGTCATCGACAACCAGATGATCGCCGAAACCCTCTTCGGCGACAACTATGCGAAGAAGCAAAAATACTTCGAGCAGATCGAGGAACTGGGCTACGTGGACCGCGCGCCTGCCGAAGCCGCAGTCGCCGGGCCGAAATATTCCAAGCAGAAATTCCGCCTCGATAACGGCATCGAAATCAGCATCCCGTTGGAACTCTATAAAGATACAGAGGTTGTCGAGTTCATCAACAATCCCGACGGAACCCTCTCGGTCATCATCAAGAACATCGAGAAAATAAAGAACCTGTTCTGACCGGAAACGAAACTAGCTTTCTGCGCAGAGGAATGTCATTCCTTCTTAAAGAGTCTGCTAAAAAGTCCTACCCATAATCCAAGCGAAAAAAACAAGAAAACCGCATTAAAATGGAGTTATATGCCCATTTTAATGCGGTTTTCTTCATAGAAGCGGAACTTATCTTAAGCCGGTCCAGAGAATCAGGCTGTCTTTAAACACTAGCGGCTTTTGACAAGCAAGTTGATGGCTTGCTGGATGCTTTCCTCTTGGCTGATGCCGTCTTTTTCTTGATTGCTCACGCAGGCAACCAAGTTTTCCGCCACGATGATCCCCATCGCACGATCGATGCTAGAACGGACCGCCGACAATTGGGTCACAACATCTGAACAGTCTTTCCCGTCCTCCATCATGGCCAGGATGCCACGCATCTGCCCTTCCGCACGCTTCATGCGATTTATTATATTTTTGTTGTATTGATTCACACAACCTCACCTCTCCAGGCCGAAATCCCACCCATTACGTTTGTCACTTTATAGCCTTTTTTCGATAGATATTGGCACGCAGCCATTGAACGGGCGCCACTCAGACACATCACATAGTAGTCTTCCTTTTTATCCAATTGATCGGCCTTTTCTTCCAATTCGCTCAAGGGCATCGATACAGCGCCATCGATATGGGCATGTTCAAATTCATCCGTTTCGCGCACATCCACTAATTTGACTTTATTTTTTTTCCATAATTGTTCGAATTCCGGCATTGTAATTGATTGAAACATCTTATTTTACCACCTTTTCTGGTCTGACGGTAGCATACAGACTGAATGCCCCGTCTAAATTTTTAACTGTGAATCCATTTTGTTTCAAGATACGTTCAGCGATGTAGCTGCGCAATCCACTCAGACAGCTGACGATGAGCGGCGTTTCTTTTGATAGCTCGCCGATGCGTGCACGCAAGTCATCGACGGGAATGTTGACGGCTCCAGCCATGCGACCCACTTTGTTGAACTCGCCTTCCGTGCGGACATCAACCAATTGGTAGCCCGCAGCTTGCATTTTTTCCAGCTCATGCCATTGGATATTCTCGGAAATACCTTCCACGATATTCAATGCCGCATATCCAGCCATGTTGACGGGATCTTTTGCGGAACCGAATGGCGGTGCATAGGTGAATTCCAATTCAGGTAAATCTTCGACGGTCAGCTGTCCTTTGATGGCAGTCGCAATGACATCAATACGTTTGTCGACGCCATCCGCTCCGATCGCTTGCGCTCCGAAAATTTCGCCTGTTTTAGGATCGAAGATCAGCTTCAATACGATGGCCGAAGCGTTCGGATAGTAGCTTGCGTGGCTCTTCCCTTGGGTATGGATAGCGGCATATTCTTTGCCGGCCATTTGCAATTGGCGCTCATTCAACCCCGTTGAAGCAGCTGCCAAGCCGAAGACGCGTACGATGGCAGTGCCGATGCTGCCTTTATTTTTCCTCTTCAAACCGCTGATGACGTCGGCTACTTGGCGGCCTTGACGGTTCGCCGGTGAAGCCAAGGCGATCATCGTATCTTCGCCCGTGATCTGTTGTTTCACGATGATGGCATCTCCGACTGCATAGATGCCTTTTTTGCTTGTTTCGTAATTTTCGTCAACGAGGATCCCTCCGCGCATGCCTGTTTCGATGCCAGCAGCGATAGCCAATCCGTTTTCCGGTTGAACTCCTACCGACATGATGGTCAGGTCGCTTTCCAATGTCAAGCCATCTTCCAGAACGATTGTTTTCCCTTCATTTTGGAAAGCAGTAGCAGCAACGCCCGTATAGAGGGTTACGCCATTTGCTTTTAGTTCGTTCGCCAGATAAGCAGCCATTTCTTCATCGAACGGCGGCAATACATGCGGCGCCTTTTCGACGATCGTAACTTCCAAACCGCGGTGTGCCAGGCTCTCAGCCATTTCCAACCCGATGAAGCCGGCGCCGATCACGACCGCTTTCTTCGGTTTGTTCTCCAGGATGAATCCGGTGACTGCATCCACATCCGGAACATTACGCATAGTGAAAATGTTTTTGGCTTCGGATAATCCTTCTGCTGGCGGAATGAATGGTTTCGCACCCGGCGACAGAATCAATTTATCGTAGGCTAACTGGTATTCCCCTTCCGTCGAACGGACCGTCACTTCTTTCTTATCGGCATCAATGGCCGTCGCTTCACTGAACGGACGAACATCCAAATCGAATCTCGCACGTAATTGTTCCGGCGTTTGGACAAGCAAGTCGCTGCGCTCTTTGATGTCCCCTGATACGTAGTACGGTAAGCCGCAGTTCGCAAACGAAACGAACGGGCCCTTTTCCAATACGATGATTTCGGCATTCTCATTCAGTCTTCTTAAACGCGTTGCAGCGGACATGCCACCCGCTACGCCTCCGATAATAACAATTTTCATTACAGTTTTCCTCCTCTTGTAGCTCCGGACCATGCTGACATGCCACCGCTGACATTGACTACATCGAATCCTTTTGATTCTAAGGTTTTCGCTGCATTTTTGCTGCGTCCACCTGATTGGCAGATGACATACACTTTACCCTTAGGGGTATATGAACCTATTTTTCCTAAAGGAACGTTCTTCGCACCAGGAATATGTCCTGAAACAAATTCGTTCGGTTCACGGACATCGATGATTTGCGGTTTTTCCGGCAGTTTATTCGCTAATTCTTTTGTTGAAATGGTTGGAATGCTCTTGAATAAGTTAAAAAACATGGTGTGCTCCTCTTGTATCTTTTTTATTTGATTTGATTTTCGTTATCTATTTATCTCACACGCTTATAATACCCCAAGGGGTATTATTTGTAAACTGTTTTGTTTACAAATAAGAAAAAAATTTAGAAAAAGTAAAAAAGAAAATCCTCTGTTCCCCTTTATGGATACAAAACACAAAAATCTGTTACCCTAGTTCATGTTAATAATATCACGAAAGAATGACGTAACAAAAAGATAAGCCCCTTCAATACAAAAAACCGCAGCACTTGTATCGGGTACAAATACTGCGGATTTTTTTTTGGTTTTAACCATTATTTTTCTTTTCGGTGCGTAGTCTTTCAACGAAGTTTTTGATGTGTTCGAAAGCCTCTCTCAATTCTTCGATGGAGTACGCATAGGAGATACGGATAAATCCTTCGCCAGAGTCACCGAAGGCGGTCCCCGGAACGACGGCGACCTTCTCTTCCAGCACCAAACGGGTCGCGAATTCTTCCGAGGTCAATCCGAATTCAGAAATATTCGGGAAGATATAGAATGCCCCAAAGGGTTCAAAACAAGGCAACTCCAGATCCTTCATGATCTTCATCAAAAAACGGCGGCGTTGATTGTAGCTTTCCCGCATTTCGGCAACGTTGTCGTCGCAGCTTTTCAGTGCGACGATGCCTGCGTACTGGCTGGTCGTCGGTGCTGCCATGATCGCGAATTGATGGATTTTGATCATCTGTTCCATGATGATAGGAGGCGCTGCCGCATATCCCAAGCGCCAGCCCGTCATCGCGTAACCTTTGGAGAAGCCATTGATATAGACTGTCCTTTCCTTCATTCCCGGCAAGGATGCGATGCTGACATGCTCCCCATTGTAGGAAAGTTCGCTGTATATTTCATCGGTGATGACGAAAAGGTCGTTTTCGATGATGGCTGCGGCGATTTCTTCCAAGTCTTCCTTGCTCATGATTGCCCCGGTAGGGTTATTCGGATAAGACAGGATGACTACTTTCGATTTCGGCGTGATTGCCGCCAACAAATCCTCTTTCTTCAGACGGAATTGGTCCTCTTCCTTCAATTCGACAGCGACTGGAACACCATCCGCTAAAACGATACAAGGCAGATAGGAGACATAGCATGGTTCTGCGTAAATAACTTCGTCACCGGGATCCAGCATGGCACGCAAAGCCAAGTCAATCGCTTCGCTGCCGCCGACGGTCACGAGCGTTTCATCTTGTGGCGAATATTTCAAGCCATAGCGGCGATCCAGATAACGGCAGATTTCTTCGCGCAATTCAATCAGTCCCGCATTAGCCGTGTAGAAGGTACGCCCCTTTTGCAGGGTATACATCCCCTCATCACGGATGATCCACGGGGTATCGAAATCGGGTTCCCCCACACCGAGCGAGATGACGCCCGGTATGTCATTCGCGATATCAAAAAACTTCCGGATGCCGGAAGGCTTGATATCCCGTACTTTTGCATTTATCGGATTTCTCATGGAGTGACCACCATCCGTTTATCGTCACCCTCATCCACGAATAGCGTACCGTGGTCTTTATAGCGTTTCAAGACAAAATGGGTGGTCGTAGATTGCACTTCATCGATCACGGATAGACGTTTTGCAACGAATAACGCGATTTCTTTCATCGGCGCTTTTTTCAATTGGACCATAAAGTCAAATCCGCCGGACATCAGGGAAATGGCTTCCACTTCAGGGAAATGGTATATTTTTTCAGCGATGCGGTCGAAGCCGGAGCCTCTTTGCGGATTCACTCTCAATTCGATGATGGCTGAAACTTCGTCGTCGCCGGTCTTGTCCCAGTTGATCAATGTATGATAGCCGCAGATGATTTTTTCCGCTTCCAGCTCATCGATGGCTGTTTCCACTTCTTCGGTGGCGGCGCCCAACATGACCGCAACTTCCTCCGCAGTCAGTTTGCTGTCTTTTTCGATAATCTTCAGGATTTTTTCTTTTAGTTCGTTTTTCATCATAATTGCCTCCTTTGGTTTTCACGCATAAAGGGCATTTTCATACTCTTTCAGCAGTTGCTTTTAATAGAAATTTCTTCCATTTTATCACTCATAAATAGCACTTGCAAATACGTTTTCAGGAATGTTCAGGAAAGGAACGATACCGTTCAAAAATCTGTTTTTTGAATCCGAAAAAATTCTGTTACTGAACAAGAAATTGCACCTCTTCCATCATGCCAACTTAGCTTGCTTCCTATAGTCGTTAGGCTAATATAATGGAACCGAAAAAGCCTCGCATCCCTCACCGTCATGGTGAGGGATGCGAGGCTTTTTTTACATCTGTTTATTTTACGGAAAACATCCGCTTAATAGCGTGTATCCAAGAATCCGCAGAATGCGTCTACAGGGGAAACGCCAGTGAATTCGGAACGACCAACCATTTTGTTGACAAGGGCTTGCAATGTGAAGTCTTTGCTGTCGTATGTGTTGATGTATGTTTGTACTTGAGGCACGTCAGCCAAGTGGTTTGGTGCTTGTACAGATACAAAGATTGTAGGAATTTCATGGACATAGAAAGGAATGTCCGGTGTTCCTTTTGAAGCTGGCCATTGGATGCGTTGATCCGTATTCGGTTGTACCGAAGCTACGTTGATGATCAAGTCGTAAGCTGCAACCAAGTCTTTGATCGGACGTTTTTGAGCGTACACGTTAGCAACGGCAGCTGCTCTTTCTTCTTCCGGTAATTTGTTGATTCTTTCTTCGGTAGATTCCCAGATAGAAACTTCGAAGCCTTCAGCTTCCAGGATACCTTTCAATGTATCAACAGGGCGAACAGCTTCGCCGCCGATCATTGCGCCGAATCCGCCTTTATGGCCTTCAACGTTAACCAATAAGACACGTTTTGTCTTTTCTGGTGAGATCGGGAAGATATTTTGGTTGTTTTTAACCAAAGTGATCGCTTTGTCGGCAACTTCAACTGCGATTGCTTTGTTTTCCGGCAAGCCGATCTTAGCCATCGCTTCTTCTTTAGACGGCAAGATTTCTGTTTTCGCTTTTTTGTGTAGGCCTAAAGCAGCTTTTGTACCCAAAATACGAGTCAAAGCTTCTTCCAAACGATCATCCGTGATGACGCCGTTGTTGTAGCCATCCAACATCCATTGGAAATCTTCGTCTGGATCGTTGAAGAACAAGAACAAGTCTGAACCTGCAGCGATAGCTGTTGGAAGCATGTCTTGGCGTTTCATAGCAGAAGTCATCGCAACCATGTGGCTAGCGTCTGTTACTACTAGGCCATTGAAGCCCATTTTGTCGCGCAATAAGTCTGTCAGGATGTATTTGTTCAAAGTAGCTGGCAAGATTTGTTCTTGAACAGTTGCTTCAGGGTTGAAGTATTTCACGTACTCAGGCAATGAGATGTGACCAGCCATGATGGATGGCAAACCAGCATCGAACAATGTGCCGTACACTTTACCGAAAGTAGCATCCCATTCTTCTGTGGAATATGGGTTTACGCTGAATGATAATGTTGGTCGCGTTCATCGATTCCGTCTCCAGGGAAGTGTTTTGCCGCTGGTGCAATGCCGCTCTCTTGGATACCTTTCATGTATGCCAACGATAATCGATTGTTTTTTCTACATCACCGCCCCAAGTACGTGTTGCGATAATCGGGTTACGCCAGTTGCGGTTGATGTCCACGATTGGTGCGAAACTCCAGTTGCAGCCGATAGCAGCAGCTTCAACACCGGAAACGCGGCCCATTTCGTATGCGTACTTAGCATCATTTGTAGCGGCGATTTTCACTTCAACACCGATATAGGTGCCGTCTTTACATGCACCGTTTCCGCCTGCTTCTGTGTTAGCAGCAATCAACAAAGGAATTTTGCTGTTTTCTTGTAAAATTTTGTTTTGTTCGTAAACTTCTTCCGCCATACCCGGATTGTAACGAACACCTGCGATATGATAATCGTTTAAAACACCAGTTAAGTATTCTTCTGTGCGCTCAGCACCCATGTTGATGAACAATTGACCGATTTTTTCCTCGATTGACATGCCTGCGATTGTGTCTTTTACCCATTTAATGCCTTCAGCATCCAGGTTATAAGGTTTTGCTGTTAATTCGACTTTCATTATTAATCTCCTCTCAAAATGTGTTCTCTTTGCATGATGCTATCGGTTCACACAGGAATGATGCTTTCCATCGCTGCTGTATTTACCTTGTTTCATGCAATCATTTGCACAGGATTGCCCCGCAACCCCTACAACAATTAGTATATGGGTTTTGAATTCAAATGGAAAGTCACTTACCGGTTAATAGCAAAAGGTTCGGATTATGTTCATAATTTGATTGGAATATACAAACTAAAAAGAAAAGACAAAATGAGCGATTGATTCGTTCGACTTTACTATCCAAGCACAGTCTCCATTTTAACGAAAACAGCGAAAAGAAAAGCTTGTTCCTCCATCCTTCCGGAATGAATGAACAAGCTTTTCTTCATCATCTATTTATGTAAGTTTGTTGAGTTCCGTTTCATGACTCTTGCGGGCCAACGTCAATTCTTTCTCGTACATCTTCATGGAAAACGAAATCAAAGCGGCTCCGATAAACCCGATCAAGCTGCCCAACACAAGGCCGTAAAAACGATATTCCACCAATTCGCTGGCGAATGCGCTGCTGGACAGATTCGCCAGCAAGAGCGCAAGCGGGTTCGTGAAGAAGTTTGCCAGCCCGTAGTTACGGACCATCGCATATTCCACGAAGAAGTTCAAAATAATCAAAACGACGACCGTGTTGACTGTGCTCATGTTCAGCGAGACGAACAACATCCCGATCGCCAAGCCGACAACCCCACCGATGATGCGCTGGATATTCCGATGGAAGATGACTTTCAATTCGCGTCCCTGCAACACTGCCGCACAGGAAATTGCGCTCCAATAGGAGTTGCCCAACCCCAACGATTGCGCTAAGTAAGCCGCGAAAGAAGATGATGGCCGCATGGTGGACAGAGGACAGCAACAACGCCGAGTCCTGCTCAACCGCTTCGTACAGATGTTCCCGAACCGTCTTCGTGTCATCTCTGTAGGGACGTTTCAGGTAACGATGATTGATATACCCTGCAAGACAAGCCCAGAACAGGGAGGCCAGCACGCCGATGCCGACGTAAGACACCGCCTGAAGCAGATGCAGGAATGGCAGTTTCAGCCCTGTCCCCATCGCCGTGACCATGATGACCAAGAAAGGTCCCGGATTCGGTATGCGCAGGATGCGGCAAATCAGGAAGCCCAACAAGCTGACAAACCCGAGCGCAATCGGACTCGTCCAAGGCTGCAGTGATGACACCCCGCCGATAAAAAGGCCCGCCATGATCGATATCCCTACAATTGAAATACGCCTCGCCAATTTCGGTGTCGAGAAAGGCTGGAAAGACAAGAAGGCAAATGCCCCTAAGCTTCCGAACGTCGCAACCCGCATATTTCCGATCAGCAACCCGATGATCAGCGGAACAGCCGTACTCAGCCCGGCACCGATGACCCTGGTAAGGGTATCATCCGTCTCCCTTATATGTAACATCTCACTTATATGTTTCCTGATAAGCCAACAACTCCTTCTCTTTGATATGATTCAGACGCAGGTTGCCAAATAAAAAAAGCATCCCTAAAGAACGCCCTGCATTTCCTGGAACCTGCTTTTTCATGTATGAAATGGTGAACAGGATGACAGTTCAACCCTGATGAAACTAAATTTCCGCTCAAATGTGAAATTTCTATATCTCCACATTACCATAAAAAGACCCATTTTTAAAGAGTAATATTATTATACAAAAACAAAGATGCAGATATCGGATATTGCTAAAACAGCATTATCTCCAGATATCCACATCAACCTGATTCAGATTACCAAACAAAATACAGATACTCATTTTCATAAAGACTGTATTTATCGAAGCCGGACGGCCTCAGCAGCGGCTCTCACGGATAGTCCCCTGCCGTCATCCCTTCTCTATTTTTTGGCGCGATAGTCCATGCCCATATAGCTGTCGCCGGCCTTCAGTTCAGCGATCATCTGCGCAATCCTCTTCACGCGCGTCTCTGGACGTTTGGCCCGGCTTATCCAGCCGATATAGTCATTCTGTTGGTATGCCGGACGCAACTGGTAGGCAGCCAGCACCTTTTCCGCTTCCATCCGATGCCTGATGTCTTCCGGCATCGGATAGACTGCTCTCTTCAGCCTTGATGAATCCATCGTCATCACACCTCCCCGTATTTTTTAGCCAAACAAAGGGAAAAGCCTTTTGAGCTTCTCCCTTTGTTCTTCAGTCCGGCCCCGCCCGCGCAAAGGCTATTTTGCCAATTTCCCCACAACCGGCAGATTTTCCAAAACCTTTTTGCCGTGCGGAGAGCTTAGGATCTCCTTCGATAAATCATGGCCGGCAGTCAAGCCGTTTTTGTGCTCGCCGTTTTTCCAGGCTGGTACATCGGTGACGTCATAGACGACGCCATCCACGGCAACATAAGCTTTTGCCCCGTTCTTACCGTTATATTGGCTGAGTTCTTCCAGCGTAAAGGTGGCCATCTCTGAGCTGGCACTGGACATCGAACTCGAGCTGGCAATCGAACTGGCTGATGCCATTTCCGAAGAAGCCGTCGAGCTGTTGTTGGATGTACCCGTTCCGCAGGCGAACAGTGCAAGGGATGTGACGGCCAACAAAGATAAGAGTTTTATTTTGGAATACATAAAAATCCCTCCTTTTCTATAGAGCGAAGGCTTCGAAGTGGATCCGATTTTTCGGAACACCTTTTTCCGCCAGTGCCTTTTCGATTGCTTCCATGAAGGGTCTCGGTCCGCAAAGGAGATACTGTGCCTTTTCGTAGCGGACGTCTTTATTTTGGAAAATAGTCTGGATTTTACCGGCATCCAGAAAGCCGCTTTCGTTTGCGAAGAAGGGAACCAAATTGAAATCGGGAATGGTCTCGGCATAACTGTCAATTGCGTAGCGAAGCCAAATTCATTCTGATCCTTCAGACTCCAGACCAGAACGATTTTGTTCGGCAATTTCTTGTGTTTGATATCTTCCAGAATGCCCAGAAGCGGCGTTATGCCGACGCCACCCGCAAACAGCACCAGACTATCTTCGGTATTTTGAAGTTCTTCCTGAATGCGCCAAAGTCCGCCGTACGGTCCTTCAACCGTGACTTTGATGCCGGGTTCCAGATCCTGGATCTTTTTTGTATAGTCGCCGGAAGCCTTGATGGCAACGGCTATTTCATTGCGGTTTTGGGGCGCGCTTATCAAAGAGAAAGGATGCTCCTCGAAAGGATAGCGCTTGTCCATCACGCGCATGAAAACGAACTGGCCGGCGTTATAGGGAAATACTTCCCCCTGATCCGGTTTCATCGCCACATTCAAAATGTTGCCCTTTTCCGGATGGACACTGGTAATGGTGTAAAGATTCCTCTTCAACCGCATCGGTTTGAGGAACTTGTGGTTGACATAAAGGCTCACGGCGATGACAAAATAGGCGCCCAACACAGTGCCCGCAAGGATATCCCCTTGCACGATGAAGGTCATGGTCAGCACATGGATGGCGAGAAAGGTGGCCGCCAGAATATTGAAATTATGGAGAATCTTCATATTGTCGTAATGGGCAAACGGCATTTTTTTCAGGAGTGTTTTGATGTATTTCACAATTTTCCACTTGCCGAACCAGTTGGTCATGATGAGTATGGTGAATGCGGCTATTGCCAAGAAAGTGACGATGGCCAAGTCCCCATAGACCGTCGAAAACTCATACACCTCACCCCAGATGGCAGTCACCCAAAATTTGTGGATGATGCCGATGGATAAAGAAAGGATCGCCATGACGGCATGGAACTTGTTCAATTTGTCCAAGCTGAAATATTTTTCAATGAATGTGGGCCGTGATGCGATGATGACGCCGGCCAATAACCAGGTGTAGGCGACGATACCCAAGAAGGAGGCGATAGGTGTGCTGGTCCGGTTTCTGAATGCGACTGCAGCGAAGAGCAAGGGGCTGAGGAGATAGGCAGCAAAGATGAGAAGTCGGATCGTTTTCCTCTTCATAGGTCAGCCCTTCTTTACGTTTTATTCGTCGAAAACAATCTCGGAAAATGGCAAAGGAATTCTAGTCCTGTAACTATATTTATTTTATTGTTTTTGATGAGCGAATACAATCAAGAAGCCTCGGACAAAGAAAAGAAACACATCCCATTTGAACCGAGAAATGAGACCGCGACCAACAGATAATTGCAGCGCTGAGCCTATTGGCATTCTTGCCCTTCTCTGTTAGAATAGTCGAGACAGTTCGTAACCATCCTGTCGTAAAATAAAACTAGGGTAATAGAATAAAGCGACCGAACACACAAATGTTTGTAAGATGAGCTTGTTATCCCTGGATACATCCCTCTTGCCATTCGTGTGTCTTTTTTTATTCTTGTAAGGCGTTGTCAAAAAATACTAGGAGGTGGACCGATGCCAAAAACATTTACAAAAACGCAAAAACTGACTTTTTCAGCAATATACATCGCTATGTACATCGTCATCATGTCTCTGACACAATCTTTCGCTTTTGGACAATATCAAATCCGCATCGCCACAACTCTTTACGCCCTTGCTTATTTTAATCCATTCTTGATCGTACCGGCAGGACTCGCCAATCTTTTGTCGAACCTGTTCTTTGGCGGATTAGGGATCATCGATATGGTTGGCGGTACCGTCGTCGGTATCGTGACTGCAGCCCTCGTCTACGCCGTCAGCAAATATAATTTGCCGAAATGGTGCCTGATTTTGCCGATCATTTTCATCCCAGGAGTCGGCGTGCCGATCTACCTGTCCCAACTCTTATCCATACCCTTCATCCCGTTGGTCATCAGCCTTTGCATCGGCCAGTCCGTACCGGCTGTCGTAGGCTACTTTTTGGTGCAGGCACTGGAAAAACGATTCTATAAAAGGGAAGTCCCGCAACTGTAATCAGTAGGGATGCCACCGCATGAGGAGGAAAAAACATGCCATCAGGCAGAAAAGAAACAGAATTGACCGGCATTACCCAATTGGGCAATCAACAAACCAAGTATCCGCAGGACTATGCGCCTGAGGTTTTGGAGACTTTTCCAAACAAACATCCGGACAATGACTATTTCGTGAAATTCAACTGTCCCGAATTCACAAGCCTCTGTCCGATGACAGGGCAACCTGACTTCGCGACCATCTACATATCCTATGTTCCCGGAGAGATCATGGTGGAAAGCAAATCGCTGAAGCTTTACCTCTTCAGTTTCCGCAACCACGGCGACTTCCACGAGGACTGCATGAATATCATCATGAAGGACCTCATCACGTTGATGGGCCCTAAATATATCGAGGTCTGGGGGAAATTCACGCCACGCGGCGGCATCTCCATCGATCCGTATTGCAACTACGGGAAACCCGGCACCAAATGGGAAGATGTAGCTTGGCAAAGGCTTTCCCAGCATGACCTCTATCCTGAAAAAGTAGACAACCGCTAACCGGAAGGAAGGAATGAACCATGACAAAACAAGCTTTGATCATCTTTTCCGGTGGCCAGGATTCCACAACCTGCCTGATTCAGGCCATCCAAAAATACGGCGCCGCAAACGTCGTCGCTCTTTCCTTCACCTATGGCCAGCGCCATGAAATCGAGTTGGAAAAAGCGGCCTGGATAGCGAATGATCTGGGCGTGGAACACCATATCTTGGATGCGACGGTCATGTCGAAGGTCACGACCAACGCGCTGATGGATGAGTCCCAAACAATCGAAGAAGCCGATGCCGAAGATTATCCCAACACCTTCGTCGACGGACGGAATGCCCTTTTCCTTTTGTTGGCCGGCATATTCGCCAAATCGAAAGACATCAAGACCATCATCCTGGGCGTCTGCGAAACAGATTTCAGCGGCTACCCGGATTGCCGTGATGTCTTCGTCAAATCGATGAACGTGACCTTGAACCTGGCGATGGACTATAATTTCAACGTCGAAACGCCGTTGATGTATTTGACCAAAGCCGAAACTTGGGGGCTTGCCGATCGAATGGGCTATCTGGACTATATCCAGGAACATACCCACACCTGTTACCTGGGCGTTCCCGGTGGTTGCGGCGAATGTCCATCGTGCAAGCTCCGCAACAGTGGACTCGAGGAATATCTGAATACGAAGGCTGGAGTCTGAGGACGGTTCCGCGGAAATTTCCCCGGTGCGTCCCGATGCCTACCTATAAAAAATAAACTGCCAAATGACGATGCACTAAAAGCCGTCATTTGGCAGTTTTCGTATATAATGGACATAGATAATAAAAACATGACCTCGGCCGAACAGGACGGCAAACTTGCTTTATTTGCCGGAACGCGACCGCTGAACAGACCGCTTTGAAAAGGAGGATGCGCCTTGAAGAAATACGCTGTTATATTCGCCGCAATCGGGCTGTTGCTCTGGCTTTTTTGCTGTGAAAAAATATTTCATCGTGCAGGCGGGGAGCGATGATTCCTATGCAAATTACAGCGAGTTGGCGGCTGACCGGGTCGAAGGGGTCGACTATGAGATCATTTCCCGCGATACCGATTCGGATACGGCCGTCATCGCCATCCATGGCGGAGCCATAGAGCCCGGAACAAGCGAATTGGCGGAGACGGTTGCTGGGGATGAATATGATTTTTACACCTTTTACGGCATGATGCCTTCCGATAATCTATCGCTGCGCATCACTTCCACAAATTTTGACGAACCGATAGCGCGCAATCTGGTTGAGGAATCCGACCGGACCTTGTCCATCCATGGTTTTACCGGTTCGACAGAGCTCACCTATGTCGGGGGACGCGATCAAGACATGGTCGATCGGCTGAAGAAAAGCCTGGCGGCCGCAGGTTTTGAAGTGGCGGATGCCCCGATGCGCCTTGCCGCGACGGATGTTTTGAACATCTGCAACGATAATGCACTGAAAGCAGGCGCGCAGATCGAAATATCCGCAGCCCAGCGGTTGCAGTTCTTTTCGGGCCTTGACGAAGAGGGCCGCGAAACAACGACCAACGCTTTCACCGACTATACACAGGCTGTTGAAGATGCCTTGGCAGACCATTGAAACAGCACAGGCTACCTTATCGTTTAAGCTTTACGCATCGCCCCTTCCCTTACCCCATGGCCAACTTGACTGTCTTCCAAAAGCACTTGCCACTTTGCGCGCGTTGTTTCCATTCCGCTAAATCGTCCAGAAACCCTTTGCTCAAAAAGGAGATGTCTTCATGAAAAAATCTTCACCGGTCATTGCTTTCCTAGCGCTATTGTTCTTTTTTGTTTTTGCTGCGCCCCAAGATGGGACGGTATTTGCCGCACCGCATTATGTGGAATCAACCACCACTGATGTCTATGCGAATTACAGCGAATTGGCTGCCGCAAAGAGAGAAGGGATTGATTACGACATCCTTTCACCGGGATACCGCTTCCGCTGTTGCGGTCATCGCCATCCATGGCGGTGGCATAGAGCCCGGGACGGGCGAATTGGCGGATGATATTGCCGGGACGATGTACGACTTCTATGCCTTCGACGGCAAGATGAGCAGCAATAATATGTCTCTGCACATCGAGGCTACAAATTTTGATGAACCGATAGCGCTCGCTTTGGTTCAGAACTCAAATCGAACCTTGTCCTTCCACGGCTTCACAGGTTCGGCGCGGATCACCTATGTCGGCGGCCGGGATACAGTCCTTGCGGGTAAAGTGAAAAAAAGCTTGAAGGCTGCGGGATTCAAAGTAGCCGATGCCCCACAGGAACTCGCCGGAATAAGCGCCCTGAACATCTGCAACAAAAACATTCCGAAAGCGGGGGTGCAGATCGAAGTATCTTCCGCCCAGCGTGCTAAATTCTTTTCCAGCATGGACAGAATCGGCCGCGAAACAACGACACCTGCATTCGCCGCCTATACAACCGCAATCGAAACTGCAATCGCAAGCTATTAAAAACAGAGCAGGCAGGCCCCCTCATCCAAACGAGGGGGACCTGCCTATTTTTATCGACGGCCTCTTCTTCCCCAATGAACGAGGGGCAGCGACATCAATTCAGTTCGACATTCAGGATGCCGTCTTTGATTGTCCAGGATGAATCATCGGGCAATTCAGAGGTCAGGATTTTGAAAATATTATGGCGCGTAAAGGATTCAAAGATGCTCAAAGCCGGTTCGGGGCGTCCAAACGTCAGATTCAACGGTATCACCTTCAGCGTCTTCGAAGAACCATCTTGTCCGACGACATATTGCACAAGGGCGCTCTCGTTCGTGACCGAATAGACTTCCCCATGCAAAAAATTACCCAGACTGTACAGAATGATGGTGTCATTGAAAATCTCGATCGGCTTCAGGACTTCGGTATTATGCCCTACAATGATGTCAGCCCCCGCATCGCTGATGGCTTCGGCTATCTGCCTCTCTTCGGCTTCGATATCGGAGGAGAACTGATTCTCCCAGTTCAAATGGACGATCACCAGATCCGCAGTGCCGTGTGCCTTTTCGATCTCCTGCAGGTTTGTGGCATACTGCGATTCCGTAATGCCTATTGTCGCTATTCTGATGCCCTTGACTTCCATGTAAACGACTTTTTTTGTTGTGGCTGAATCCTCGCCGACGTGTCTGATGTCATTTTTATCCAGCGTTTGCAGCGCATCAGCCATCTGAGCATCCGTATTTGCTGCCTCGGGATCATCGAAGATGTTCACTGTCGAGAATTTAAAATCCTTCAACAACCGGGTTTCTTTGTCTGTCGTCAGGCCGATGATATTCCCGGCGGTATAATCGGATGTCCCGAGGTAGCCATCGAGGTGCCGGCTGATGGCTTCGTCGCGCCCTTTTGCAACGGACAAGTCATAATAGTCATTGAATGCCATATCCCCCACAAAACTTCCTGTGAACGTATCCTTTGCATATCCAGCCACGGGTGTATCTTGGCCCAGGAAAAAATTCCAGACAGGGAACAAAATCAATAGAAAAAGAAGCACCCCGGTCGCAATCAGTGTATGGCGATCGGTATTTTTTTTGTGCTTTTTCACGAAACGAAGGGCTTTCATTTTGATCGTCAATTGTTTGTCCATGCAAGAATCAACTCCTGTTAATGGATGAAGGCATTGTAACCGTACAAAACGAGATAAGTCGCAGCGCTGACCACCAGCGTGCTGGTCATTGTATGGACAAAACCTTGGCGTTGGATCGTATTTGCGATGATGCCGGGGATGATGACGCCAATACCGCTTATTTCGTATATTTCATAAGGGATGTACGGTACCAGATAATCGAGCAACAGTTTGACGAGAATCCCCACCGTGATCATTGCCACAAATTTCCGGCGACCGTATAGAATGACAAAACGCGAAACGACGTGGGTCACAATCAAATAAGTCAAGCAACTGATGAATAATATGCCCAGAATCGCATAGGGATGGTTGAACATCAAGGCGAAATATCCGGCCACAACCAGTCCCGCCGGCAATATCCCGGTTATTTCCGTGTAAAGCAGACTAAGAAAGGTTCCAATCACAATGGCAATGTATAGTTCTGTCCCGTACATGGTTCTTCCCCCTCGGGTCTAACCCTCAGTAACGCATCAATGAATTCCTCTGCAGTGCCATGAATATTGCCTACTCCGATAATCACTTTTCCAGCAAGCTTTTCTTCCAAGTCATTGTAAATTGCGAACCCGTCATCCCCTTTGACCTCGATGAATTCAGCTGCAACAATTTCGCCTGCATGATAAGCATCCCGTACCGGTTTGGTCCCCTCACCCATGCAAATGAAGAGTTCCGATGGCAAGTGGGGTAAAACCTCTTTAGCAAATTGGACGGAACGATCCACACGATCCGGACGGCAGTTCATGATGACCGCCACCTTATCTGTCGGATATCCCAAATCTTGCACCATTTGCCAGATGGCTAAGGTAGAAGTCGCATCATTCGCTGCAAAAGCGTTTACGAAACGGGTCTCCTCACCCAATACATCTATTGTATGTATCCTCAATATGCCCGGATCCGGATTAGCCCGCAGCATGCCTTGCCAAGCCACCGCCTCGTCGATGCCCATTACCTCGGCCAATGCCAGAGCGAGCGCTGCATTTTCCGGGAAAACGACATAGCTGAATCGTTTCAGCTGCTCCTCGCTGATTTTTGCGGTATCGGCCACAAAAATTTCCGTCCCCCGCTCTTCCGCGATCTTCCGGAAATACGGCTCGTATGGCCCGGTTGCAACGATCAGCTTCCCGCCGTAGGGGATGGTGGCAGTGAATGCCTCTGCTATATTATCCAATGTAGGGCCCATCACTTCCATGTGGTCCTCGAGTACATTGACGATGACGCAAATATTGGCCTGCACCAATTGCTCCTGAAAGATAATCTGATAATCCGGATTGACCGCCATGCATTCGCTGACCAGAACATCCGCTCCCAGTTGCGCCGCTTGCGCCATCACTTTTTTCTGTTCGTTGATGTTGGGACCTTCAGGCCTTCTTTCAATTTCCGCTTCCTCAGCGCTGTCCCAAAACAGCATGCGGGCAGCCGTTCCGGTTGTCTTTCCGACGACCTTGTATCCTCCCGCGGCCAAAATGCCGGTCATCAGTCGCGTCACAGTCGATTTTCCGCGGATGCCATTGACGACGATGCGAATAGGGATGGCATCAATATTTTTTTGATTCTGGGCTTTTTCACGTATTCCGATTATCAAAAACAGGACAGAAAACGCAATAATAACTATCATATAAGACCCCTTCTTGGAAGATGTGACATGATTTGATCCGGTGTAGCTTTGGAGACTCGCGGCTTTAATCGTGGTTGTGGGTGCTGGAATTGGTGGTTGACGTTCCGTTGACTGTACAGTCTTCCTCACCCATTATTATACTACAAAAGAAAGAAAGCGCTCATTCAGAGCAACTGCCTTGGTGGCTGAAGTTTCCTCTCCGATAGGACATTCTGACACGCAGCCAAAACAGCCCGCCACAACTTTCCGGATGAAAAATCGGAAGTATATCCCATCCGCACATACCTTTCGGATGGCACCTTTTTTTGCCTTCGGACAGGATGATTCCATAATGAAATAATCGGCGTTCAGAATGCTTTTAAACCAACCTCATGTGATACAATGGAAAAAATAAAATGAACTAAGGATGATGATATGGAAAATCTAAAAAAGACGCTGACATGCAACCAGACGCGCAATGTCCGCACCGATGTAGTCACATACAAACAATTGAACGACAAAGATACCTTGTTCGGCGGCGAAATCATGTCGCACTTTGACAACGCCGGCGGAAGGGCCGTCTATAATTTTCTCAAGAGCCCCTCTTTTACGGCATCGGTTGATTCCATCGAATTCATCCGACCCGTCCATAAAAATGAAGCCATCTACGTGGAAGCATATGTTTCCGGTTGCGGCAAGACTTCCGTCGAAGCCTTTATAAAACTCGTCTCTTCCGATCCCCATACTGATGAAAGGCATATCAGCGCCTTTGCCTTCCTGACCTTTGTCCTTGCCGACCGTTCCGATCCCTCCTTCGAGATGCCCATCATCCTGCCGGAGTCGGAAGAAGAGAAGGCAATCTGTGCAGGCTATGCCGACAGAAGAAAGGCCAATCTGGCGAAACGCAGCCAAAATGACGCTATCCTATCGCATCTATCAGACAAGACTGTTTGGACGAAATGAGCTAGTTATTTGTAGATTGGTATCCGTCATTTTTATCACCACAATTAATAACAGAAAGACCATGACAGACTCTGTTTTTCACAGAATTTATCATGGTCTTTCTATTGTTTCTTTACTGTATGAACAGAACCTTCAATGGCACCCCGATTGCAGACATAACAACGCCTCGTTGGTAAACCAAGTTTCGTTCGACTGATACTTTTCAAGTGTTTTTCATATCATATAGGTTAAATTGTTCTCAAATCCTTTGCAGATTCACTTTTTTTCTTTGCGCAAAACTTCCTCGGATTGTGATGCGATTTTCCGCACGATTTCGGCAGCGGGCAAAATCTCATCTATTAATCCTACCGTCTGCCCTGCCCAAGGAACAAACTCTTCCATCCGGTTTTGTTTCATGGCTGTGCTGATGGCGCCTCGAAGATCTTCCGCTTTTTCCTTTGCAGCATCACGTTGCGTTTGCCATTCCTCGATAAAAGGCGTTCGGATTGCGCGAGAAGTTACATTATATGCTTTTGGATTCGCCGGAAAAATGTCGTTCCAGAATTCTACCTTAATGGCATCTTCAGATTCGGATGATAGGATGGCTTGCTTCCATTTTTCGCTGATGGGTGCTTCTTTTGAGGCCAGGAATCTGGTCCCTATATTTACCCCCTGCGCTCCAAGGACAATTGCTGCGGCTAAGCCAATTCCATCAGCAATCCCGCCTGCAGCTACAACAGGGATTGGAGTAACGGCTGCAACAACCTGGGGAACCAGAACCATCGTAGTGACAGTCCCGCTGAACCCGCCTGCCTCGCTGCCTTGCGCTACAATAATATCCACCCCGTTCGCTGCAGCCTCTTTTGCTTGCTGCACGGTATTTACCTGGTGCATGACCAAGCTACCGGCATCATGAGCACGTTTGATCAAATCCCCTGGATCGCCTAGTGCAAATGAAATGACCGGAGGTTTTGATTCAAGGATAACTTTGATTATCTCTTCATCAACATTCATTAAAACGTAATTTACGGCAAACGGACGGTCTGTCAGTTCTCTTATATGGTGCAGCTCCTGCCTTAAACCTTCTGCAGTTCTGAAACCAGTGCCAAGGCTGCCCAGTCCACCAGCATTTGAAACAGCTGCAACCAGCTCAGCTGAGGTGAAAATCCCCATCCCTGCTTGGATGATCGGCAACTCAATATTAAGAAGTTTACACAAACTATTGCGCATCCAATTCTCCTCCTCTATTAAGGATATACCAACGGAGTACGTGCCTATCTTGCCAAATAAATTGATCCCCCCATCGACGTGTCAACGACTCCTGTTTGAAGTCATAAACTTGTCTCCGCCATGCCAGAGGCGGGACTTGTCCCCTAACCAATTGTGGCTATGTCGTTTCGGGTAGCATTCAACAAGTGCCTTTGTCGTCTGACGTCTCACTTCATGCCTGTCGGTTTTCTCTTGAGCCAATATGAAAGCGTAGGGTTGTGAGGTGATTTTTCAACATCTTTTATTAAAATAATTATACTCCATCAATTTGGGGAAAGCACACAAGAAGAAAGGAAGAGAATTTTTATTTAATAACAGAAAGACCATGACAGACTCTGTTTTCACAGAATCGATCATGGTCTTTCTATTATTTCTTTATTTTAGGACGTCGATCGTTACATCGACTGTTTGTACTGGGACATCGTAGAATTTATCTTCTCTGCGTCCCAGGAAGTCTTTGGCTTGTTGCGGGAACAAGGCATACATCAAGACGTCTTCCGTGGATTTAGCGTACTGTTTGATCTCTTCTTCAAATTTTGGCATTTGCGGCAAGATCAGATCGGCAGGTCTCACCGTTGTGATGCCTTCGTTACCGATGATTTTTTTCGTGATTTCTTCAGAGATCGCCACTGGCGGTTTGCCGTATTGACCTCTTACATATTCCTTGATTTCGTTAGGCACAAGTTTGTAGCGCTCGCCGGAGATGACGTTCATCAAGGCTTGCGTACCGACCATTTGCGATAATGGTGTAACCAATGGAGGATAGCCTAGGTCCGCACGCACTTTCGGAACCTCTGCCAATACAGCATCATATTTATCCTGCAAGCCTTGTTCAGTCAGTTGGCTCAACAAGTTGGAAAGCATGCCGCCTGGCACTTGATACAGCAATGTTTTCGGTTCGACGTCCTTCACTTTAGGGTTCAGGATGCCGTCGTTGCGGAAACGATCTCTGATCGGCGCAAAATGATCGGCGATTTCTGCAAGTTTGTTCATATCAAGACCGGTGTTGTAGCCTAATCCTTCCAACGCGATTGCGACGGATTCCGTAGCCGGTTGGCTTGTTCCGCCCGCAAACGGGGAAATGGCCGTATCGATGATATCAGCGCCGGCTTCAACGGCTTTCAAGTACGTCATTTCAGAAATGCCGCTGGTTGCATGTGTATGCACTTCCAATGGCAAGTCAACGACTGCTTTGATTTTGCTGACCAATTCGTAGGCATCTGCTGGCGTCAAGACGCCGGCCATGTCCTTGATGCAGATCGAGTCAGCGCCCATTTTAGCCATTTCCTTCGTCAAACCGACGAAATAATCGACTGTGTGGAAATCGCTGGTCGTGTAGGAAATAGCCGTTTGGCAATGTCCGCCGGCTTTTTTAGTGATATCGATGGCTGTCTTCAGGTTGCGCAAATCATTCAACGCATCGAAAACACGCACAACGTCGATACCATTTTCGATCGATTTCTCGACAAAAGCGCTGACCACGTCATCAGAATAGTGTTTATATCCCAATAGGTTTTGGCCACGCAACAGCATTTGCAGTTTTGCATTTTTGACTTCTTTTCTGATGGCACGCAGACGTTCCCAAGGATCCTCGTTCAAGTAACGGATACAAGAATCAAAGGTAGCGCCTCCCCACATCTCTATCGAGTGATAACCGGCTTCATCCATGGTTTTGATGATCGGCAACATATCTGATAGTGGCATACGTGTTGCGATCAAACTTTGTTGACCATCACGCAATACCGTTTCCATAAAACGGATTTCTTTAGTCATGTAATTGGTCACTTCCTTCATTTATTATTTTTGAAATAGTATCTTGCATTTCAAGGATAGAGTGGCGACGGCTGCGGCCACAATCTTTGGCATCCCGGTTGCAGATAAAACAGCGCCTAGTCGGCAAGCCCAGTTCCGTCCGACTGATGCTCTTTAAGCGGTCGCCTTCAAGCCATAAGACGTCCAGGTCGAAGAGCCGTCCATAAGGATGCGTTTCTTCGATCATGACCATCTTTTGCTTTAATTCCTTCGGTGTCAACGGAGACAAAAAGTAATACTCGGCGCCTGTTTTGAGATTCCGATAGAGGGACGCTTGCGGCAGATGATTGCTGAGCACTTCCTCTATGCGTTCCAAGACAGCATTGAAGACCTTCTCTAAGTGCTGGTTATTTTTAACCGGACCAGGGATATTCATAATGGCCATCAGCAGGCTGTCTTCTTTTTGGCTGCCCAGCAACTCCCGTTGTGTAGAAACGCGATTTTCGCGAATTTCCAACATTTCCTCCAGTGTGACGCCTTGGCCTTCGGTGAAAGGATTGACTTTGACTTTAGACATTTTTTACCACATCGATTATTGTGCCATCGCGATACTCGATCAAGGCCACCACTTTGTCGCCATATTCAATCGGATCAGGTGATCCTACGATGGAGTAGGCGATGTCCTTTAATTGTTTGATTGTGAATTGAGGAACATCCAGCGTTCTGAAGTGCTCGATCAAGTCTTTTCGTTCCGGATTGATGGCAATGCCGACTTCCGTCACGACAACATCGACACTCGAACCAGGAGTCACAACGGTGTTGACCGTATCGACAATCGTCGGGATGCGTCCGCGGATCAGCGGCGAAATGACTAGGCACATTTTGCAGGCCGCACTTGTATCGGAGTGACCGCCGGAAGCCCCGCGAATGATACCATCCGAACCAGTGATGACATTAACATTGAAATCAGTATCGATCTCTAACGCCGATAAAATAGCTGTATCCAATTGATTGATGACCGAGCCTTTGCTCAATGGAGAGGCGTACATGATTGCATCGATTTCATAGTGGTTCGCATTTTTTGCCAAAGAAATAGCCGACGGATGATCAAAACCTTGGACGTCCATGATTTTTCCGACAAGACCTTCCTCAAGGAGCTCAACCATTGCGTTGGTGATACCACCCAGGGCAAAGCTTGCTTTGATGCCGTCCTCGATCATGGCATCTTTCAAGAAACGCGATACAGCAAGAGATGCACCGCCCGTACCGGTTTGGAAGGAGAAGCCTTCTTTGTAATAAGGAGAGTTCGTGATAACTTTAGAAGCATATTCCGCAATCAGAAGTTCTTTAGGATTTTTAGTGAAGCGCGTTGCTCCTTTGGCGATCCCCTCAGGATCGCCGATTGCGTCGACTACGACTACATAATCAACATCCGTTTGCGGAATGCTGATCGGGGTATTTGGATAAGGCATCAATGAGTCCGTGATGACAACAACTTTATCCGCATACTTAGCGTCGACCATGGCATAGCCTAAAGAACCGCATGTCGTTCTGCCCGCTGATCCATTCACATTGCCGTATTCATCAGAGCTTGGTGCCCCCAGGAAAGGCAACGTCAATATGGATGTCGCCGCGAACGATTGCTCTTGCGCGTCCGCCATGAGAGCGGATCACAACTGGATTATCCATGATCCCTTCAGAGATAGCTGCGCCGACTTTATCGCGCAAGCCACTGGACGTAATGTGTGTGACCACGCCTTTTTTGATGTGTCCGATCAAAGGTTCATGGACGTTGGCGATGGAACTTGGTGCGATTGAAAGATTTTTGATGCCCATTTTGGCGATTTCATCCATGACCATGTTGATGACGAAGTCGCCCTCACGGAAATGATGGTGGAAGGAAATCGTCATGCCGTCTTTTAATCCTGTTTTTTCGATAGCCTCACGAATACTGCTCAGCATTTTTTTATCGCGCGGTTTTACCGGGTGAATGTTGCGGACAGCTTCCTTGTAATCATCGATATGTGCTAATTCACCTTCGTAAATGCCGTATTGTTGAACATATACGTCAGGAATATCTTTTCCAACTTTATTGATGGTCATGATTAAATTTCCTCCTCGCTAATAAGTTTGGCAGCTTTGGCTAATGCAATCACACGTTCCGCGCGTTCAACGATCGGTTTGTCGACCATCTTACCTTTCAAGGAAATAACGCCGGAACCTTTTTCTTCAGCTTCTCTGATTGCCCAAATAACTTCTTTAGCATTTTGAATTTCTTTTTCTGTCGGTGCATAAATGTGATTCACGATCGGAATTTGACGTGGATTGATGACGGATTTACCATCAAAGCCCATTTGTTTGATGAGCTCAACTTCTCTGGCGAACCCTCCCACATTTTCAACATCCGAGTAGACCGTATCAATGGCTGCGATGCCGGCCGCACGAGCAGAATGGAGAATGTAGCTCCTTGCGAAAAATAATTCTTGGCCGTCCGGATAACGTTTCGTTTTCATGTTTGTTACGTAGTCTTCCGCACCTAGCGCAATACCGATTAAGCGTGTAGATGCTTTAGCAATTTCGCGGGCGTTCAGTACACCTTCGGCAGATTCGATGGCTGCCATCATTTTAGTCGTTCCAATTTCGATGCCGTATTTCGTTTCTACTTCTGTAATGGCTTCGTCCACATCAACGATGTCTTGGGCCGTTTCCGTTTTTGGAAGACGGATAACATTCGCTCCAGCCAAAACCATCGCCTCTATGTCTAATTTCCCTACAGTGTCTAAAGTATTGATCCGTACTACTGTTTCCGATTGGCTGTAATCGAATGTCCTTAAGGCAAAATGCACGAGCGTACGTGCTGAATCTTTCTCTTTCAGGGAAACCGCATCTTCCAGGTCAAACATAATGGAATCGGCACCATACAGTGGCGCATCCCGCAGCATTGCCGCATTCGCACCAGGTACAAACATCATCGTTCTTCTTAAACGTTCCATGAGTCCATCTCCTTCCAATTGTAGCTATCATTTTCAGCAGCACGGTGAATGGCCGTAACCGTGCGTGCCTCGATCGTACAATCCAGGGCGCCTTTATCAACGGCAGATACCTTGGCACTTGTAATCCCAAGATTGTGAAGGGTTGTTACGATAACTTCCTCGATTCGGTCACCGTATTGTTTTTCGACGCTGGAATCTAGTGTAATTGCGACTTCGTTGGTTTCACTCGGTTCAACGGTGATCATGATATCGCTCGATTCTGTCGTACCCGCTACTGCATATTTCTTAATTTCCACTTTCTTCACCTCTAAATTTATTTTTGCCATAATTTTCTACCAAATAAACGTAAGTTGTTGGTGGTACAAGTTTTTTGATTGTTTGAAACTCATCTTCTTTCAGAGCTTTTCGGACTCGTGTAGCACTGACGACTTGCCCTTCGATCTCGAGCCGCGGAATGATAACAAGATCCAGGCTGTCTGAAAAGACGTGACGCATGCTTTCGTTGTATACTTCCGTGACCGGTGAAAGCGGCTCTTCCCCGACATAACGCGTTTTGATATGCAGGATCGGCGCAATCCTTTCCTTGAACAAGGTTGCATCCAGCATAGCCTGTATACGCGCAACGCTTTCTATCGCCTGATTTTTTAAGAAATACGATGGAAACGTGGCTGAGGATACTTGATAATCCCTTGTCGGCAAGATGACGACGTTCGGAAGATGCTTTGTGCCTGCCTCTACCAGCATTGACCGCTCTGCCGTCGAAAAATCAGAACGATCATCGGACAAGACAAAGAGATACAGGACATCAACCTGGGCTGCAGCCGTCTCGACTAAGTATAAGTGCCCTTTTGTAAATGGATTCGCATTCATGACGATTGCTCCCGCATGGGAAGCTTCTTTCTTTTTGCCTTCCAGTAATGCCAAATAATCGGAAAAATCTGGAGAACCTTGTTCCATAAAGAGAATGTTCTCGGTGCGCACAATTTCTTTAAAACCAAGTGACGTGAAAGAGACCGCCACACATGGTTTGGTATACAAAAAGAAGTGGATAATGCCCTCATCGTGAAGCTTGGAAGTTAAAGCCATCACGATTTTTGTCAATAAATTTTCGCTTTGATACTCAGGATCGACAGCGATCAGTTTGATGATGTTTTGATAAGTCGATCCGGTAGCGACTAATTTGTTTCGGTCATAGAGGCCTACTGTATAGTCGACTTGCTCGTCCGGGACCAATCCGCCTAAGACCAATAAATCTTCCCAAGCTTTTTTGTCCGATGGAACACGCGTTATCCAGATTCTTTTCAGTTCATACATAGGTAAGCCTTCTTTGTTTTATTTTTAGGCTGGAAAACGTTTGATCAGTACAATCGATACAACATACAGGAGGAACAGGACTAGGAAGATGCCTCCCATACCGAAAATCATCAATTCAAATGCAATTTTTAAAGCTTCTGGATCAAATACCATAATAATTCTCCTTTCAATGAACCTTCTTAACTAAAGAAGGCAAGTACTAAACCACCAGCGATAACAGATGCAATTTGTCCGGATACGTTAGCACCGACAGCATACATCAAAATAAAGTTTTGAGGATCTTCATCCGTAGCCATTTTTTGGATTACACGGCTTGACATCGGGAATGCGGAAATACCGGCACCACCGATCATCGGATTGATCTTTTCGGTTCTGAATAGATTCAAGAATTTGGCGAACAAAACGCCGCCGATTGTGTCCATGACGAAGGCAACCAAACCGAAAGCGATGATCATCAATGTTTGCAGATTCAAGAACAAATCAGCCTGCATTTTGACGGAAATCGTAAGTCCCAACAGAATACTGATGATGTTCACCAATTCGTTTTGAGCAGTCAGCGAAAGTCTGTCCAACACGCCACATTCGCGCAGCAAGTTACCGAACATCAGGAAACCTACCAATGGAAGGGAGATTGGCGCGATAAAACCGGCAACGATCGTAATGATGATCGGGAAAAGAATTTTTGTCATCTTGGATACGCCTTCCGCTTTATAAGTCATGCGGATGCGACGTTCTGCTTTGGTTGTGACAGCTTTGATGGCGATCGGTTGGATGATCGGCACAAGCGCCATGTAGGAATAAGCGGCAACCGTGATCGGCCCGAGCAGATTCGGTGCCAGTTGGTTGGATACGAAGATAGCGGTTGGGCCATCAGCAGCACCGATGATACCGATTGAAGCGGCTTCTCTGATGTCGAATCCGAAGAAGATAGCGACTACGATTACAAAGAAGATACCGAATTGAGCGGCGGCACCGAATAATAACATGAATGGATTTTGCAATAACGGTCCAAAGTCGATCATGGCACCGATACCGATGAAAATCAGCAACGGAAACAGCTCTGTGCTGATACCGGCTTTAAAGAGCACATCCAGAACGCCCTCCGCTTCGGTTCCGTTGACCATTTGGGTCAGAACGCCTGTCCCCGGGAAGTTGACCAAGATTGTACCAAGTCCCATCGGTACCAGTAATGTAGGTTCATACTCTTTTTTGATTCCTAAATACATCAGGATGGCCCCGATGAGCATCATCACGATTTGTCCCATCGTAATGGATGTAATGCCTGCTAATAATGTCTCCATTGATTCACTTCCTCCTAATTAAATACTTATGCGATGGTGATTAATGCATCCCCTGCGTTAACGACTTGTCCTTGATTCACATGGATTCCAGCTACTTTACCAGCATGGTTTGCTACAACTTCATTTTCCATCTTCATCGCTTCCAGGATCATCAATGGTTGATTTTCTTTCACTTCATCGCCGATGTTTACCAATACTTTTAAGATTGTTCCTGGCATTGGCGCTGTCATAGCATCACCGGATGCCGCTGAAACAGGTGCTGCTGGGGCTGCTGCTTGTTCTGAAGGAGCCGCAACGGCTGCAACAGCGACTGGTGCTTGCACCGTTTGTACTGGCTGAGGCACACCGCCGATTTCTTCCATTTCTACCATATATTCCATACCATCGATTGCGATCTTGAATTTTCTTAACATTATTATTTCCTCCTTATTGTTTAACCTGACTTATTCTTTTTACAACAAATTTACTTTCAGGCATTGTGCCTGCTGCAACGCTTGCGCATATCAGCGAAACCAGATGCGCTTCAGGATTCCGCTTCATAATATTGGTGACAACAAACTTCGTCTTGGGATAATCCCCCGCGGCGATTGCTGTCGCGATAACACTGACTAATTCATATTCTTTTGGATCAGTGGGTATGAAAGCAGGAATTTCAATCTGGTTATCCAACGGTTCATGTGCATGAACGGTTGCTATCGGTATCAGTTCAGATGTTTTTGTGTCTTTTTTCCCAAAGATTCCTTTGAAAAACAGCATTTTCTCACGTCCTTTCTATCGATTTACTCTCATTATAGGAATTTCTCTCATTAAAAACAGGTCCAGTTGTCAATTTAATTGTTTTTTTTATGTTCTGAAAACCCGAAAAAAGCGTAAAACGCTGTCAAATCAACGTTTAACGCCATTTAAGACTTTTTTAATATCTTGTTAAGCCCCACTTAAGAAACCGTTTTACTATGGGTGTTTTTTTTGTGTTTTTTAAAAGTAACGGCTTTCATTCCGACAGCAAAGTGACTATTATTTCCTTAGAGAAGAAAACCAGCTTGTCCTTTACGAAGTTAAATTAGAAAAAATGTGAAAGCATTCACTTTCTATTTAATCAATAAAGAATCCGTTGGAACTTCTCATAAAAATATTCAGTAGTCGGAAGGAGAAAAAAAATGTTACTTACAGTATTGGCTTACGGAATGATCGCAGTGTTCATGTTTGCGATTATGAAGAAAAAATTATCACCATTCACTTCATTAGTCATCATCCCACTTATTTTCACGCTCATTGCAATGGTAGCGGGTGTGGCCGAAAAAGGAAATATCGGGGATTTTATTTTAGATGGGGTTACCACTACTTCTAAAACAGGGATCATGTTGTTGTTCGCTATTCTTTATTTCTCAATCATGTTGGATGCCGGTCTATTCGACCCTATCACCAAAAAAATGATCCACTTTGCTAAAGGGGATCCAATGAAGGTATTGATGGCAACAGCAGTTGTTGCTGCCACTGTTTCCCTGAATGGTGATGGAACGACAACAACTTTGATTTGTTGTTCTGCTTTCATTCCTATCTATAAGAAGTTAAATATGAACATGATGAATCTTGGTGTGTTGGTCATTCTGCAAAACACCATCATGAACTTACTGCCTTGGGGTGGTCCTACTGCTCGAGCGATGGCTGTTTTGGAAGTCGATGCAAGCATCCTTTCTTATCTTGCTCCTGGTATGATTCTAGCTTTAATTTATGTAACTTTCTGGGTTGCTCCTCACATGGGCCGCAAAGAACGCGCTCGTCTAGGCATAACGGTATTATCCGATGCTGAAATTGATGAAATGACGACTGTGACGGATCCTGAAACATTAGAAATTCGTCGTCCAAAGAACTTCGCTTTCAACGGTATTGTAACGATCCTTTTGATTGCTTGGTTAGTTGCTGGATCGTTTATCGAAGCCATTGCTTTGCCGCCATTGATGTTGTTCTTGATCGGTACTTGTATCGCGTTGATGGTCAACTATCCTGTCCTTAAAGATCAATCCTCTCGTATCGGCGCAAACGGCGGCGATGCTGTACAAGTTGTTATCTTAGTTCTCGCAGCCGGTGTCTTCATGGGCTTGTTCCAAGGCTCTGGTATGGCAACCGCATTAGCGAACAGCTTCACACAAGTTATTCCTAAACAATTGGCAGGTTTCTGGGGGATCGTGATTGCCCTGATTTCTGCGCCAGGTGCGTTCTTCATCTCCAATGACGGATTCTACTTCGGTGTATTGCCGGTATTGGCAGAAGCAGGTCGCTCTTATGGCTTTACAAACATGCAAATGGCTGTAGCCTCTCTAATGGGACAAGCGTTCCACTTACTGAGCCCATTAGTAGCATTCATCTACCTGTTGCTTCGTTTGACTGGTTTGGATATGGGTGCTTGGCAAAAAGAAGCTGCAAAATATGCGCTTGGTATTTTCGTTATTTTTGTAGTAACAATCGTGTTATTCGGCCAAATGCCGCTTTACATTCCACAATAAGCAACCGTTACGATGTAAAAAAGCCGAGCAGAATCGCTCGGCTTTTTCTTTCTATCGATGTATGTTCCAAAAAATGCTTGAATCCATTGTAAATCAAAAAAAAATAATATAGGATGAAGGGAAATCAGATGAGTATCATAATCAAAGCAGTCAGTAAGAACCTGGATCTTAGCCAAAACAAGCCACTTAAAGACCTTATCTATGAAGCCTTCCGGAAAACCATTATTTTAGGTGACATTCCGGCCGGAGAAAGAATCAATGAAAAAGAGTTCTCTGAGAAGATGAATATCAGCCGCACCCCCATTCGCTATGCCCTGAAGAAGTTGACGGAAGAGGAACTAGTAACGCATGTCCCCGGAATGGGCGTTGTCGTTAAAGGGATCAGCATCAAAGATGCCTATGAAATCTATGATATCCGTAAATCCTTGGATACACTCGCCACAACAACAGCCATGACATTGATGACACCAGCCGATTTTGAGGAACTGCGGTTACATTTGGAAATCTGCGAGGACCTGAATAAAAAGGGAAAAGTGGATGAACTGTTGCAGAAATTTTCAGATTTCAATGCTTTTATTTATGAGAAAAGTCAAATGTTACGTTTAAAATCAATTGTAACGAAGCTTCAGGAATACCTGATTTATTTTCGGGATATCTCGATCCGTTCAAAGGAAAGACGCGACTTGGCATTAGCCGAACACTGGTTGGTTTACCAAGGGATGAAGACACAAGACGCAGGGGAAATCCAGATCATTACAGAGGAGCACTTGGACCGGTCCCTGAATTTTATCGTCAAAGAAATGGAGCAACGAAAAATTGACTATGAACTTAACTAACGAGCCACTGACCTACATCGCGAATCAGGCTGAAAAAGCGCTGCTCTATGAGGTTGCCTTGTCTCCAAAACCGGGGCTGGTAGATCGCTACAACAGCGGCGCCCATGACGATATGGACTTTTACACGTTCATCGAAAGCATCGTCAGTCTGACGCCTTATCTCTTGCAATATGTCCAGCTGGGCAACGAGCACGACGGGACTCCCATAGAATTATTCGATAAAGTCCGGAAATTGGGCATGCAGGCTGAAGAAGCCATGCTAAAAGCCACCAAAAATATCAACACCCACAAAGGGGCTAACTTTTCATTCGCCGTTTTGTTGGCGGCAACCGGTTTTTATGTCAACCATGCCGAACAACTGCCCTTCACCGAAAAGGATACAGAAAAAGTGTTCGCTTATGCCAAAGCGATGAGCCACGGCCTTGTTACACATGATTTTGCAGATCTTGATGCAAAGCCTGCTTTATCCTACGGCGAAAAATTGTTTCTGGAATATGGCATTACGGGCATCAGAGGCGAGGCAGAAGCCGGATACCCCATCTTGAGCGAGTTGGTTTTGCCGTTCTTGCGAGCGAACCGTAACCGCCCCACGGAAGAGCTTCTGTTGGAGAACCTTCTCCTTCTGATGAGCGAGGTGGAAGATGCAAACATCATCCATCGCGGCGGCATCGCGTCATGGCAGCTCGTCAAAACCGAAGCAAAACAACTCCTGCAGGATTCAAAGGAAGGAAACCTGAAAGAGTTGTTGTATCACTATGATGAAATACTGATCCAAAGACACCTGAGCCCTGGCGGAGCAGCCGACCTATTGGCATTGGGCATCTTTTTCGCAAAATTGGAAGATTTATTTTAGACTCACTGACCGTCAGGACTAAAGGTATACCCGATGCCCCAAACCGTCTTTAAGTAACGCGGCTTCTTCGATTCATCCTCGATTTTATTGCGGAGATAGCTGATGTATACCATGATCAGATTGTTGTCCATTTCCCCGTCATTCCAGACATTCGCATAAATCTGTTCTTTTGAAAAAACTTGGTTCGGATTCTCCATGAAAAACAGCATCAATTGGACTTCTTTTGATGACAACGGGATGAGCTGCCCTTTTTTCTCCAACTGATAAAGATTTTTGTCGAACTTAAAATCGCCGATCTCGATGACCCGATCATTTTTATTCGTTTTTTGGGATTGGATCGTCTTCATTCTTTCCAGCGTACCGATGATCTGTGCGCGTAAAATATTGGGGGAAAAAGGCTTCGTGATATAGTAATCAGCCCCTGTTTCGAGGCCGCTGATAATATCGCTCTCGCTTTTTTTGCCGCTTATAAATATAATGGGTGTCAGTGGCTGCTGCTCACGAATGAGTTGGGCAAGATGATAGCCATCATTCTCATATTCGAGACTGATGTCCAGTAAAAACATGTCAAATGTCACACGCGTCATGATGTCCAGTGTCTTTTCAATGGAATCGCTTTGGTAAATAAGGATTCCCGTTGATTGCAGTGATTTCCAGATCAGACGCCGAATGGCGATATCGTCATCGACGACCAGTATTTTTTGGTTACTCATTTTTAGCCTCCTAAAAGTACCTTTAGTTTCGCAAGAATGTCCCTGTTTTGTCAAGTGTATGTAAGAACACCTAATTTTGTAGAAAGGGATTTAATTATGGAAAAAAAACCAACAACACGCTTCCTTAATACCGCTGTAATTGGGTTGTTCTCTATTATTGTAATCTCTTTAGTGATTGTTGCAAGAGGTTTTTATGCGGTTCAGCAAAACGCCATCACCAGTGGTGAAGCCCAATTAATGCAAACAGTGGCCTACATAACGAGTGATCTCAAAATAGCCATCGAAAATCGCGCCTTGGCGTTAGAAAATTTAGCTCAGGGAGTATCCCCCAAACAGTAGCTGGTTACCGCGGAAAATCCTATCGGCTTCCCGGCTGATCCGCAATCGCAGCTTGACCATTACTTCCATTCCATCGACAGCCAATCAGACATCCTCATCTTTCTCAATGCGGATGGGAGTTTTGAACACGCTTGGCAATTTGAGGAAGAGACCATAAGGGAGCTTACCGAGGAAGAGCTGCTCGTCCCTACTCACGCTGATCCAAGCCTTACAACCATACTGACTGCTGCTGACGTCAGCCAAAACAGCAGGGAATACTTCATCGACAAAGAATCCTATATCAACTTGTACAATACATTTACTGCAACGGACGGTCAAACAATGGGCTATTTTATCGCGCCGTTAAATCTCGAAAAAATGTTCAATACGAAAATCTATAGTAACGATAGCAACGATAATAACTATAGCGGCTATCCCATCGTTAAGAATGAAGAAATGAACGTCCTTATGCATCCTGTAAAAAACCAGGTGGGCCTTGACATCATTTCTGGACGGCAGGAACAGTTTCCGGGCCTCGATTTTTCCGACCTGAAACGTCTGGAAGAAGTCCAACTCAGCCAAGAGGAAGGGACACTCAGTTATTATTCTTATTGGTGGAATGAAAAAAATCCTACCAAAGTGCTGAAATTAGGAGCCTTTCAGTGGATCGATATCGGTTTAGCTCATTGGGTCGTCTCGCTTAATTCAGACTTTTACGAACACAACCGCATTCCGATCCAAAACAACTACATTCTGCTAAGCCTGATACTATTGATTTCTGCCATCATACTGATCCTTGTCATCCTATTCCGAGGCTACCACAAAAAAAATCTAGCTTATGAAGAGAACCAACGTTTACTTGAAAAACAAAAATTTGAGAATGAACGACACCAATTGGAAAATCGGATTTTAAAAGAGAACAAACTGGAAACGATCGGTCTTCTGACCACGACCATCGTCCATGATATGAATAATTTCTTGACCCCTATCCTCGGCAATGCCCAACTCCTGATGGATGAATATGCCGGAAACGATGAACTGGTCAGCGATCTGAAAGAAATCTATCTGGCGGCAGAAAAAGGGAAGGACCTTTCAACGAATGTCTTGCGTTTCTCCAAAGTGAGCGAGGGGCAGCAAAATAAAGATACCAACCTTTCTGAAGTGCTGAAAGAAACATTATCGGAAATTTCCATGTTGACGCCGAAGTCCATTAGGATCGAAAGTGACCTTGCTCCGGGAATCACCGTTGCAGCATTTGAAAAACAAGACTTGCAAGTAGTAATCTACAACCTTCTCACCAACGCCTTTCAAGCAATCGGCAAAAAACCGGGCAAAGTGACCGTCAACCTGAAAAAAGCAACCGAAGAATGCAATGCAGCCTTGCAAAAGCGTTCGGTCGTTACGCGGGAAACGAAATATGCTTTATTGACGATTGTCGATGATGGCCCCGGCATCGCAAAAGAATTGGACATCAAAGATTTATTCGATCCCTTTTTCACTACGAAAGGAAGCAACGGCACCGGATTAGGCTTGTTCGTCGTCTCCTCCATAGCGGATAAATATGATTGGCAAATCAAGATGGAAACAAAGGAACATGGACTCACCGTCACGGTATGCATCCCGCTCCAATAATATAAATCGAAAAATAGCGAAACAGCCTTATTTTTTAATGATTAAGATGGCCACGCTAAAACACCAGGAACCCAATAGCATTATCCGAACGGTTGGATGATACTATTGGGTTCCTATTTTTTAGATGGATTGGATAATCTTATCCATTGCGTTTATGGCTTCTTCCGGGAGCGGATAAGCTTGGTTGGCCCCGTTGAAGGATACAAGGAAATCTTTCCGCATGATCATCCGTTCTTTGACCAAGGCTTGATAATCCGCACTGTCCAATGGCGGTTCATAACCAGGGACTTCCAAGTAGGCCAATCCTGTGCTTTCTCCGAACGGCTTGAAGGTGGCGGTATCCTCCACGATGCTTTCGATCACACCCAAGGTTACGTCTTTCGTGATATCCTTATCCAAAAATGCACCCGTATTGATGATGTAACAATCAATCGAATCCCTGCTCAGCAACTTTTTGAAATCCTCATAGTCTTCAATCAATGGATAGACGCGGAATGGGTTTGCATAGGGTTCGATGACCAGTTTATCCCGGTTTTCCCCGTTCTTGATTGTTTCGGCAGTCGATCTTTTCGTTGCCAACGTGGCGCCGAAAGTGGCAGCCAGGACCGCATCCTCAATCTTGATGAGCGGAGGCAAGGATTCATCCTTCATGATCCAATAGACCGCTTCGATCGGCGAGTGGAACTTATCCACGCGGTTTGGTGTGGCATAACGTGATTTCACCGTCCGTCCATTCCCGTTGCGGATATCTTCTGTCACCAATACAATGTTGTCATCCACGTCTTTTGTGACGCCGACATTCTGCACCGTCATAAAATACTCTTGTTCAGGATGGTCGGCCGGATAATCCTGTGTCTTATCGAAGTAGGCAGGCTCCAAGGCGACAGAGGAGCCATCCGCTAGATCGATGATGAAGGCATCATCATGTAAAACCTTCACGGTGTATTTATTGTTGTGTTTCGAATGGGTAAGCGTCGACTTCCCGGATCCGGATAAGCCGAAGAAAGCAAAGACGCGTTTTCTGTCTTGCAAAACAAATTTCTTCAGGCCGCCATGGCAAGAGACATAGCCGTTCCGGTGGGCAGTACCCCACGCCAAGGACAAGGTGCCTTTTTTGAATTCGCCAAAATATTGCATCCCAAGAATGCAGGCGACATTCCGATCAGGTTCGAAGTAGGCGAGCCCCATCGGATAATCAGGATGGCTCCAATCGGGATCCGCATAAATGTAGATATCTCCCTCAGCATATTTCTTTGAATGCGCGTACAATTCATTGTACGCATCATTGGCCCATTGGAAGTTCAACAACCAGGAATAAAGGTTATTCTCATATCCTTCCGGGAAAGCGATATGCGCCTTTATGATGAAGTCTCCATCCAAGCCGACATATCCGGTTGCTTTGTGGTACGTTTTGGCGCGGTTTTGATAAATCACATCGCGGATGATCCCCAATAATTTTTCATCTTCTTCTTTGTCCTCGCCGACAACCCTTCTGGCTCTTGCGGTTCTTCCAACTATTTTCCCGCCATTCTCCACCAGGACTTTCGCATCCGAAGGCAACCCCAATTTCTCCGTCTCTTTGACAGGCAGATCCGTAACGATGACCCCAGGCGATTCTTTTGCCATGTGATAGGCGTCCGCGATATCCACCACTTCACGCATATTGCTGCCGTAGAAAGCCGTTTCGATTGTTGTTCGCAGCTTGGTGAACAATGGATTGGACTTCTTCAGTTCTGATTTTTGGTATGTTTCAATTGTTGCCATATATTATCCCCCTTTTTTGTGATAGCTTCATTCGTGTATTCTTTTTTGACTTACTGTTCCTTGCGAGGGGTGCTTGTCCTGTTTTGCTGTTTGGACAGAAAAAACAAGTTCATCCTTTCTTCCTTTTCGAATAGGCAGAGGCGCCCTGATGAATGTGAATGCAGTTCCCCTTTGAGCACCCTGCTTCTCCGGTTTTTTTCAAACAGAAAGTGCTGATTCTATCTCATTCCCCATCAAGCTTTTCTTCACGACTTCAAATTCTGCCTGCGTAATGAGACCCTCATTTAAAATCTCCTTCAAGCAGTTGATTTCCTCAGTTAGATAATCCGATTCAATATTCACTGTTTCCCCCCTTATCCCTAAGCGATCGTTCTTGCATTTCATCGAGAACTATTTGAAATAATGGAACCATTTTCGTTATATAAGCGGTGCCATTTATCAAGTTGCGCTACACCCCAGCTAATTGACTTCATTATCTCACTTGCTTCGGGCTAAGTGTTGTTCTTTCAATGTTCTTTATCAATGAAGAACATTTTCCGTTTTAGACAGCTGCACAGTTGTTCCAAAATTCATCGTTCCCTTGAAAGCATGCCTCTTCTCAGCTCAGGCTTGTGGAGGATTGATTCGGCCGCAGCATCCTGATTAGATTTTGCATTTGGTGTATCTGCCGCCTCAAGTACAAGTCAAAAAGCATTCCTTGATTTTCAGTATTTTTTGCTATATAATGATAACTATAAATGAATACCCAGTGCGTAAAATTAATCAGCACGAGACTTTCTTAGTCTTGTGCTGATTTTTTTATGCACATAAATTTGAAAAGGAGATCATCATCAATGGAGTTTTTTATGAAATTACCCCGGAACAAAAAGGAATTCGCCTTATTTTTGGCAATCATTTCCATACTATCGGTCAACATCATAGCCCCACTTATTACTTGCTTGGAAGTGGGTTTTCACCTTTACGTCTGGGCGGACACTATCAAAGTCCTTCCGTTCATCTGGCTTTCCGTAATCATTCTGGTGCTTTCGACCCACAAACCCGCGGACTGGCTTACATCAAAATTCGTCCACAAAGACGACAGCTTCAACGCGCATATCATCATCAACACCCTGTGCACCGTCTTTCTTATGTCGATTTTCTTAACGATCATCGGTACATGGATCGGTACACGCCATATAAGTATCGAGCCATTTACAACCTTCTTTTATAAATGGCCGAGAAACTTCGCGATTTCATTTTTTGTTGAATCCTTCATCGCCCAGCCGATCGCACGCTTGGTTATGTTGAAGATGCACCTGCAATCAGATAACGATGCTGAACCCGCAGTAGACTAAATGTACTTAAAAAGACTATCCGGCGCTTATGTGCCGGATAGCCTTTTACTTTTTCTTTGCATCTTTCGCTTCCTTCGTTGAAATCGCATTGGTGGTACATTTTTGCTGCTGCAATCAATCATGACACCAATCATCACCACAAAATATTAAAACGACCGAAAAACTAAGACACCCCTTTGCGCGTCACCAGTCTTCCGGTCGTTTTTTTGTGTCTATGCTTATTACCAATTATCTTAAAAATAAAAAAATTCTATTGCAATCCCCCCGAAATGATCGTAGGATCAGATCACCAAAAGGAGGAATTATCATGAGTTACCAAAAATTGATGCAACAAATTCACCTTGAATATGAACAGTTCAAGCAAACCGAATTACGCAAAGGTCCATCAGACATTTTCGATGATACATACAAAATCGCCTTCTACGATGAATGCCTTTATCTATACGAAACGGTCATCGAAGACTTCGAACGCAACATTCCAGGTGTCATCGCTAAATGCCTGAAAACGCCCGACCTGCTTGCGCTGACCTACATCGATTCGCTAAGCAACGAAACCAGTTTTATTGATGAAGAAGGGTTGCGGTTATTTTTAACAGACTATTTGGATTTGATGATTTGATTTCATCTATTTATGGAAATCTTTTTCGCGTTCGATGGTACATTTCATTGCTGATATCAGTAGAATTAACTTTGATCAAAATTCCTAAATAATTCATACAATTTTAAATAGCTATTGTTAAGCTTGCTATAACAGCGTCACTAATTTTTCAATAAACACTTTTTTGGCATATAAAAAACCACCTTATCCGATTACGCCTGTTTAAGGTCTGTAGGTAAGATTATTCGAACGGGAAAAACTTAGATTTTATCCTGTCTATAAGGATTCTGTTCTGTCCAACGTTCAATAATATACAACATCTCTGTTGGTAAATAAAATGGATCGAATTTTAATATCCAAGATCCTCGCGTGTCTAAGCTTGTTTGAATAACAATGATTTACCTGAATAACCTACCTTGCTTTAGCAGATGGGACCTGACATGTTAAAAAGTATGGACTTCAAGAAATTGTGCAGCAATGTATCATTTTTTGTAGTGGAATGAATTATTCAAGAATAAATATTTAATGGCTTGATATTGACAATTCCATTGTAATTATAGCGCAAATAAGAGATCATAGTAGTATAAAAATACTATGAGAAGGTGTAATTATGAAACGAATTGATAAATACAGGTCGTCTGAAATGTTATATTCAAAGTTAAAAGACTCGGTAGTATTACCAAATTTCCAAAGGCGGTTAGTTTGGAGTAAACAACAAAAAGAAGATTTTATCGAAACTTTACACAACGGCTATCCATTCGGATCTATTTTAATATATAGATACACCGATGATGGAACAGAAAAAAATAAATTTAGCTTAATTGACGGCTTACAAAGGTACACTACCATAAAGGATTTTCAGGAATCTCCAGAAAATTATATCAAGTTCACAAATATTATTAATGATATTATGAATACTATTTCAAAAGATTACGATGGAAATATAACTGTCTCAACTGAAAAAAAATGTGAAGATACTATTCGAAAATCAATTTCTGGCATTATCAGGAATGAGAAATTGAGAGAACCATATGCGTTGGCAGATTTATTAAAAAAAGACGGTCTGTCTGGTTTGTATAACGAAAAATTCGATAGGAGCATCATTGAAATACAGCCAAAAATAGCTGAGCAAATTAATGAACATATCGATGTAGACACTATCACAATTCCCTGTATAGAATTCACTGGCGACGAGAACGAATTAGCTACTGTTTTTGAGAATTTGAATCGTGGTGGAAAAAAATTGAGCAAATATCAAGTTTTTGCTGCACAATGGAGCGTTCATGATATACTGTTGAGCTCACAACCAAACAGCACTAAAATTTTAGATAAAGTTATTTCACGATATGAACGATTAATTGAAGAACGAGAAATCGAAATCGAAAATTATGATTCTGAAGATATGAAATTATCTAAAAGAATAAATTTATCTGAATTATGTTGTGCTATTGGAGAATTAATTTTGGAAACCATGCCAGTTTTTTGGGATTCAAATGCTATAGAGAGTGAAGATAAAGCAAATGCAATTGGATATTCTACGGTTGCTATAACACTAGGTATTAGCAACAAAAAATTAGATACAATAAGTAAACATATTGAACTTTTTAATACAAATGAGTTTTTAGAAGATTTTATTCAAAAGATTATCAATGAATATTCAACTATAAACAATTATTTTGAAAGATACTTAACCCAACCGGGCATTTCCCCTCATAAAAAATATGAAAGTAAATTGACACCCGATTTCCAACTACTATCTTTCTTTGCATCTCTATGGTCAGTAAAATATGTAATTAACACCACTAAAAAAGTTATCGAAACAACCCCTCACTATAAAAATAACTACAAAACAACATTAGATAGCTTCATCTATTATTACATTGAAGACATTTTAACAAAACGTTGGTCCGGAACAGGCGATTCAAAATTAGACGATATATACATTGAAAAGAATTATAGGTATTTAAAACCTCTTGCAAAAGAGACTTTGGAAGAAACCTTAAGAAAATTCTGGGATGAAAAAAGTTCTGTGCCATCAATACGATTTGAACCAATTTCTAAAATGTTGATTACTGTCCAAAGTTCGTTTTATAAAGATCAATTTAAAGCGATAAGCTATGACTTCGAACATGTTATTAGTAAAAATAGTATAGCAACAATATATAAGCAAGATAATATCCCAGCTGGTAGCTTAGGAAATATAATGTATTTAGATTCATCCTATAATAGATCTAAAAGAGAATTAAATCTGTATAGTTCTCTACATGAAGGTCAAAAACTTGACGATAACTTCCTAGCGAATTCATTATACCCCGGAAAAAATCTTCTAAATGAGATAGAAAAAGATCTTGCATCTACAAAGAAAGACTCTCATAGAGTGATTGACTTAATTAACATCAGAGGTAAAAATATACTAAATAATCTCATAGAGAATCTCTATTGATTAATCTTATTGCAAATGTATACTATATGAATTGCATACTGTGCATAAGTAAAAACCAGGCTAATCCATTTTATTAGCCTGGTTTTTTTACCAAATTTACAATATCTTATATTTTTATAACTCCGGTTCAAACTCCTGATACAACTCCCACGGCACTTCGTTTTGCAGCTTATACTGAATCTCAATCGGTTTTTCATTTCGGTATGACAATGGATTTATTTTGCCTAAATAGATGAATTTAGATGTCACATTATCGATTTGTTTGAATTTCCGGGCGAACAAATGCAAGGTTACGCCTCGCTTTTCCGCGTGTATGAAGTCTTGCCCTCGGTCAGAGTCTACTTTTGTGGCGTTGGGCGATTCCCATTGGAACTGCTTCGTATTGATGAACTTATCCTTGTAGTTAATGCGTTCTTCTACGTCGTCGCCTTTATGCAGGTCGACAAAATAGAAGTAATGATTGATTTCATCATTTTTCAAAACGCCCTGTCCTCGAAAGGAAGAGTGTGTTTTTTTATAGTTTGAAACAATAGCGATGTCCCGCATTGTGTACTCTTCATACAGTTTCAAATGCGGAATGCCATAGTTTATTGAGCCAAAAGTATTTAAGTAACGCATTCTACCGTAATGAAGGACATCTTCGATAAAAGGCCGGTAGTGTTTATCTGCCAAGATGATCGAAAATTCTTCCGTACGATGCAACACATTGCTACCATCCAAAGCCACCAATGGTCTGGCTGATTTCAATTCCCCTTTATCGGAAAACTCCATATTCAAAGTACGGAAAGCGTGCAGGATGGTCTCCTCGTCGACTGCATCCAAATAGGCCAATAATTCTGTTTTTGCTGCTGCCAAAGTACAGGTTTCATGCGTCAGCAGATAGGTTAGAATCACATTTTCATGCAGGCGAACTAACGGCAATTTTTGCGATAAATCCGTCAACACAGCCATGAACAACGGATTTCCAAGCAGTTCCATCACTTGCGCATTATTCGGTTCAACTTTATCCAAAAATTCGATGTAATTTCGCGCTTTGAAACTTCCCGATCGGGAGAAAAATTTAACCGGATCCGGTGCGGAATCGATCTTTAAATAATCCTGCAATAGCCAAGGAATTCTCCCGCTATTCAAGTTTTTGAATTCATTGTACGTATTCTTTAAATAGGCCAGTGTAGAGAAATTTTCAAAATCGATTTGCGCCAATATCTGTTGTTTGCTGATTTCATCCAACTGGATGTGGGTTGCTCCCGGCAAATCCGAAAAATTGCGTTTCACTGAAGTTTTGACGCTGTCCTTGTCGTAAAAGCGTCGGCCATTCAAAGCGATCGCAATCAGGAAGCTTTTGCTGTAGTTGCCGATGAAATCCAAAACGGTAAGGAATTCCTTGTTGTCTTTTTTGCGCAGGCCACGCCCTAATTGTTGGGTGAAGACAATCGAAGATTGGGTCGGCCGCAGCATCATAACGAGATTGACGCCTGGTATATCGATCCCTTCATTGAAGATATCTACCGTAAAGATCACTTCTAGATCAGAATCTTCCGCTTCCAATAATTTCGTATACGATTCCCTTTTTGTCACGCTGTCGCCTCCAGATAACGCGATACTTGTGATACCACGTTTGTTGAACTCCGCCGCCATAAATTCAGCATGCGCAACGGTCATACAGAACCCTAACGCTTTGCGCTTCAAGCCATCATGTCCATAGTAGTTCATTTTTTCAATGATGAAATCTACCCTCCGATGGACACTGAGACGTTGTGCAATTTGATCGGGTGTCAGATTCTCCGAATCCTTTAAGTCGACACCGGATTCATCGGTGATGCCAAAATAATGGAACGGCACCAGCAAATCATATTCCAATGCGTCACGCAGCCGGATTTCCATCGGCACATTATTATCGAACAAGTCAAAGATATTTCCGCCATCGGTTCGCTCCGGTGTTGCGGTCATACCCAGCAGAAATTTTGGTTTGAAATGCTCCAGAACCTCAACGTATCTCGGACTGGTCGCATGGTGCGCTTCATCCACGATGATATAGTCGAAGTGATCCGGCTCATATTGTTCATAGATATTCTTCATGCTATGAATCGTCGCAAATAAATAATCCGCCTGATGCTCTTTGGAAGTCCCCGATAAAATACCGGTCGATTTATCTTTCAGATTGATTACTTTTTTAAAAGACGACTCCGCCTTTCGCAAGATGTCTTCCCGATGCACTAAGAACAAAAGCCGTTCTGGTTTTGTTTGCTTCACATCAAAAGCCGCCATATACGTTTTACCAGTCCCTGTGGCTGCAATGACCAAAGCCTTTTCCTGATGCTTCTCACGCAAATGCAGCAATTTTTCCATCGCCAATTCTTGCATCATATTTGGTTTAATCGATGGTCCGCGGGTAAATTGAAAAACCATGGGGAAAGACTTCTTGTACAACAAGGTCTTTTTTGCGTTCCTTCAAAAAACGCGCGTAATCATCGATGAATGCATTATCCAATATTTCGCTGCTATCCCAAATCATGGAATAGGCTTCCATAATTTCTGCAATAAAGGTTTCGTCCTCATCGCCATCCTTGGTGACGATCTGGAGATTCCATTCGATATTGCTTTTCAAAGCGCTGTTGGGTGATGTTCGATGAACCGACGATGACTTTATAATAATTTTCGTATTCGAAAATGTATGCTTTGGGGTGAAAGCCTGTTTGTTGGGTGGCGACAAATATGCGGGTATCAATATGCGGAAAGGCTTTTAACCTAGTCAACGCATAAGGTTCTGTAAAATTCAAATAGGTGCCGGTCAGTATTTTCCCTGTTGCACCATTCTCTGCCGCTTTTTGGATGGGATCCAACAATAATTGTAGACCAGAAAAATTGATGAAGGCCACGTTCAAATAAAAGCGATGGCACGTTTCCAAAGATTGGACTAATTCATCCAATAATGTGCCTTTTTTGCTGTTGGTTATCAGGGAATACATGGCTTCACCTCGCTTTTTCTCTATACTCACCAGTTTATCATACTGGTAATATTTTACTAGATCATATAGAAATAATTATTCTATATACGCATATTACATTATTGTCGTTTTTTTAGGTTCTCCAAGTGGTATTCTTTTACATCTGCTCCCAACTGTTCTAAACTGAATATTAGTAAACGCTATCATATCAGGAGGTATTCGCGTATGACAAATAAAGATGTATTCACGTTCTATAATGGTGTAACGATTCCCCGTATCGGCTTCGGGACTTGGCAAATCCCCAATGAGGAAGCCTATGCAGCGGTGACCATGGCTCTGAAGAACGGCTATACGCATATCGATACGGCACATGCCTATCATAATGAAGAGAATGTAGGGAAAGCGATCCGCGACTTCGGCATTGCCCGCGAAGAAGTGTTCGTGACCAGCAAGCTGCCCGCACAAGTGAAGGATTTCGACGGCGCGCTCCAGCACTTCGAAGAAACCATGAGCAATCTTGGTTTGGATTATTTGGACCTTTATCTGATCCATGCGCCTTGGCCATGGGACGAGATCGGCAAAGACTGCACCGAAGGCAACATCCAAGTCTGGAAAGCCATGGAACAGCTCTATGACGAAGGCCGTATCCGCGCAATCGGGGTCTCGAACTTCTCCATCAAAGACCTGCAAGCGATCCTGGACAACTGCGACATCGTGCCGATGGCGAACCAGATCCCTTTCTACATCGGTCGTGACCAAACGGGCCTGCTGGCTTTCTGCAAAACGCATAACATCGTTGTCGAAGCCTATTCGCCTTTGGCTACCGGGGATATTCTGGATAGCCCTGACATCAAGCAGATGGCTGAAAAATACGGCGTGACGCCGGCGCAACTATCCATCCGTTACTGCCTGGAGAAGGATACCTTGCCTCTGCCGAAGTCCACGCACGAAGCGCGCATCATCGAGAATGCGCATCTGGATTTCACCATTTCTCCCGAAGATGTGGCCATTTTGGACGCCCTGAAGGATGTCCGCGCAAAATAAATTATCAGAACGTGATGATTCGCGTTTAGATACCCGGACGTTGGAGTAACCGGCTTTTCGTTCACTTCTTTTGTGGATGAAAGCCGGTTGTGAAACGGGAGTAGTGTCTGCGAATCAGAACACGTTTAAGAGTGCTTCCTTTATATGGAGGCACTCTTTTTTAGACTTGAAGCAGCAAGAACATGTCCATCTGAAAAAATAAAAAACCCGCATAAAAATGGACGTTCAGGTCCATTTTTATGCGGGTTTCTATGTTATAGAGGAGTATTTTTGCGGGATGGAGTAAGGCCGAAGGAAACCATCCCCACGATAGCGGCAAAGGCTACCGAGGCGGCACCTGTCCACATGATTGCCATTATCGACGCGCTTCCCACGACGATTCCCCCTATCGCAGCGCCAGCAGCAAAGCCGAACTGGATAAAGGTGCTGTTCAGGCTGAGCATGATACCGGACGCTTCGGGAGCGATTGACACCAGATTGAAGTTCAACGTCGGTCCGCAAGCCCAGGCGGCGATGGCCCAGATTATCAGCAAGGAAACGATAAGAATCATTGAGCCGGAAAAGATAGGGATCAGCATCAGTGCAAGGGCTTGTACAATCATTCCACCCACCAAAGTGCGGGCGGCACCAAAACGATCCGCCAAAAAGCCACCCAGCTTGGATCCGATCAGACTGGCAATTCCTAAGAAAAGGAGAATGACGCTGATGCGGGATTCCATCGATGGCATGACAGCCAGAAGAAAAGGAGTCGTGTACGAATTGACGACCGAATAGGCGAAAAACATGAAGAACGACACACTGAGTGCCATAAATATTTTCGGGTTCTTCAACAGCGTCAGTTGTTCGCTAAGCGGTATTGGCGCTTCTCCTGCCGCAGCTGGAATCATCCGGATTACGGCAACGATTGACAGCAGGGTCAGGATGCCGATAACCAAGAAGATGATTCTCCAATCATACGTAGCAACCACAACGCGGGCAATCGGAACACCAATGACCAGGGCAGCGCTGGCTCCCATCGCAAGGTTCGACAAAGCCATGGCTTGCCGTCCGGGAGGAGCCATCTTGGCAATGATTGCATAAGCGCTTATGTTGTAGATTCCGGTCCCCACGCCAAGCAAGCTGCGGGAAGCCATCAGGAATCCGAACCCGGGAAGGGCTATGGTGGAAATCGTGCTGATCAGTACAGCAGCAAGTCCGATCAGCAGTTGCTTGCGTCTATCCATCTTCGCGGTCGCCATCATGAAAATGGGCGTACCGATGGCGGCGGCCAGCGAAAAGGCTGTGATGACCTGTCCCAGTGTGGATACCGAAACGCCTACTGAAAGAGCCACTTTATCCAGGATGCCCCCGATGACGAATTGCAACGTGCCGACCAGGAAACTGATGAACGTCAGCAAATAAATTTTGCCTTTGATATCGATTGTATCTTCAATTATTTCTTCCATTGTGTTCAACTACTCCTTTTGTTTAATTGATATTATTGCTATTATGGAAATAAAGCTACGAAAAAAGCGTTATCATATTTTCGCAATAACAGCGTTCCTTTGATGTAATGACTCTACCATCTTCGAGTTACACGAAGTCAAGGAGTTTTTCAATATATTTTGCAGGGGGGATTAGAAATGTATACCGTCAAAGAGGTTTCCGAAATGCTCGGTATGACTGAACATACCATCAGATTCTACACAGACAAAGGGCTCGTACCGAGTCTTCAGCGCGATCAAAACAACAACAGGCTTTTTGACGAAAAAGCCATCAATTGGCTAAAAGGCGCACAAAACCTGAGGGGCTGCGGGATGTCGATAGACGCCATCAAGACATACGTTGATCTATGTCTTCAAGGCGATTCTACCATAATGGAGCGCTACGAGATAATTTTGAAGCAAAAAGAAATCATGGATGCCAAATTAATCGACATAACCCAAAAAGCTGAATATATTAGGAACAAAGCGAACAACTACGAAAATATTATTAACCATCTTATTCCCGATAGCAGCAATCCCGACAAATGGTGAAAAGAGCGCAGCGCATAAATCATTTCCCATGATCTATGCGCTGCGCTCTTCACTATTTCGGTCAAAAAATACGGTGACTTTCTCCAGCCTTGACTAATTTTGGCCAGCCGGCGCCTCTGCACCTAATACAAGTCCGGCCGAGGCTTTGGCTTTTTCGATGACTTGCATGACAGCTCGGCTGTTTTCCAGCATGGCTGCAGCTTTGACAGTATCCTTTTGACGGATGATCCGCTCGAATGCCACGAATTCATCGTACATGCGATGTGGGTGGTCTTTTTCATCAAACGCTATCGCTGCTTCACTGTTCGGTAATAATTCAAACGAATCGCAGACGTTGGCAGGTCCATTCAAGTGGATGCAGCCTTTATCACCTTGGATATTGGCGGAAACGGGTGCCTTGCTGTCTTTCGAACCGATGCAGACACATTTGAAGGTGCCATAATCGAGCATCAGTATCCCCGATGTATCGATTCCCCTCTCCATGTTCGCATAATATTGCACTTCCTTCGGTTGGCCGAACAGGCCGACCACAAAATGGATATTGTAGATGTTGAGGTCCATCAGGGCGCCGCCGGCCATTTTTGGATTGAATGCCGGCAATACTTCTCCCCTTTTGAAGGCATCATAGCGGGACGAGTATTGCGAATAGTTGCATTCGACTATTTTGATGTCGCCAAGTTCGGCAATCTTCTCTTTTATGGCAAGGTAGTTCTTCAAGTATTGCGTAGTGATGGCCTCCAGTAATATCAGCCCCTGCTCTTGGGCCAGGGTGCTCAATTCCTCGAAATCCCGCAAATTGGAAGTGAATGGTTTTTCGCAGATCACGTGCTTGCCCTTCAGGAGCGCTTCCTTCGAGAAGGTGTAGTGCAGATGATTCGGCAATGCGATATAGATGGTGTCCACTTCCTCATCCCGCAAGAGTTCTTGGTAGTCCAAGTAGACCTTTGTGATGGAATGGTTCGCCTGCAGTTCTAGAAGCTTCCCTTCTTCCTGTTTGGTTGCACAAATGGCATGAAGTTCAATATTCGGAACCTCTTTGATGAAGCTCAATAAATCCTGTACGATTTGGCCTGCGCCGACAATGCCTAATTTCATGTTAACGACACCCTTCTATCCCTTTTTCTAATATCTCCATCTGCAGGATTGTTTCTTCATCCTTGGTCACTTTTTCGTCTCCGTTCACGATTGCGTTGTAGACATCGTCGTAGACCCGCGCATAGTCCCCCTTTTCGGAAACCACTTTCTCTTCGTGATAGATCCCCTCATCGTCCATATAGGTCAGGATCCCGTAATGTTCCGGCAAATCGACCCCGAAATCGGAGTGGTTCAGCATATGGAACAGCTTCAGGTGTTCTTCCTGTCTGTCTTTTGTCTGTTTGACGAACATGCCTTTTTTACCGTACACCACAAAGCTAGGGCGTTCCTTCAATCTGAAATAGCTGGATTTGACGGAGACCTTCAGGCTTTGATAATAAAAATCCAGGTCAAAGTAATCGTTCATTCTTCCCGCCCCTAATAATTGCCGCACATCGTAATGGATGCTGTCCGGCTTGCCGAAGTAGCCAAGGACCTGATCGATGGTATGGCAGCCATGCCCATAGAGATAGCTGCTGTGTTTGGAAAATTCTGTAACGGAATTGGGGATCTCCGGACGATAGTAGTCGAAATGCATTTCAACCTCCAGCAACTCCCCTAGTTTGCCGCTTTCGATCACCTTTTGCGTCGTCAAAAAATCGGAATCATATCTTCTGTTTTGATAGCATTGGATAAACAAGCCTTTTTCTTTTGCATAGTTAAAGATGGAGATTGCTTCTTCACTCGTCAGCATGAACGGTTTCTCGACGAGTACATTCTTGCCGTGGTCCAACGCCATTTTTGCATATTCATAATGGGAATCGGTATACGTGCAGATAACAACCAGTTGGATGTCATCATCTTCCATGATTTCTTCGATATTCCCGGTATAGCGGATGCCTTCGATTTTTTCCCAGTCATTTTTTTCGGGATCTCGGCTATAGATTGTTTTGACCTTGATATTCTTTCTTGATAAAGAAAAGGGTAAATGATAACGGTTCGTGCTTTTCCCGTTTCCGATGTATCCGATTGTCAGCATATTTTCTCCCCCTAAAAGATTCTTTCTACTATCTATATTGTAGCGGTATGCAGCGGAATGTAAACACACTCAGTAAGATCTGGTACAATAGTAACCATTAACTTGCGCCATCCCTTCTTAACGTGGACAAAATGTTCAGGATATATATTTCCGGTTGCTATTTTGCTACAAGTATATCCGAGGTGAACCCAATGAAACTATTGACCCAATTACAGGAAATGCGCAATTTTACCCAAACGGAAGAGACGATTGCTTCCTTTATCTTGTCGCATAAAGATGACCCTCAGATGCGCTGGGCGATTCCCAGATCCGTGCCACGAGTTTCCAAAACAAATTGTTCAAACTGAACAAGTATGCCATCATCACAACGGAGCTTTCGGAATGGGCCTACCACACCGCCAACATGGACAAAAATGATTGCGCCATTTTCCTGACCTACCACGGGCAATTCGAACACTATCTGAAGGCGGCGCAATACTTCAAGGAAAAGGCGATCCCCTTCATCACGATCACTGCCATGACGCAAAGCCGCTTGTCCCGGTTGAGCACAGTTTGCATAGGCGTCCCCGACGACGAGGTGAAGCATGCAAAAATCGGGACCTTTTCCTCCCAGATCGCCTTCGAATATGTATTGAATGTCCTCTATTCCTGCATTTATAAAATCGATTATATTGAAAATAAAGAAGCGTTAGCGCGGTCGATCCATACACTGAAAACAAAGGATATGCTGGATCACTGAAGGCTGTAGCATCCATTAATAAGCTCAAAAAAATGACCCCCAGTTTGTAAACTGGAGGTCATTTCGTTTATTCTAAATCCGAGCCGTTGCTCTGGATCACTTTTTTGTACCAGTAGAAGGAATCCTTCTTCAGCGATCCAAACTACCTGAACCGTCGTTGTTGCGGTCGACATAGATATAGCCGTAGCGTTTGGCCATCTCGCCGGTTCCGGCCGAAACCAGGTCAATGCAACCCCAAGAGGTGTAAGCGACAAGATTCACGCCGTCCAGAACGATCGCATCGCGCATAGCTTTGACGTGGTCACGGAGGTAGGAGATGCGGTAGTCGTCATGGATTTTGCCGTCGACGATCTCATCCACAGCGCCCAACCCGTTTTCGACCACCATCAGCGGCAGTTGGTAACGGGAATGGAACGTGTTCAAAGCGACGCGCAGACCCAACGGATCGACTTGCCAGCCCCACTCCGATTCCGCCAAATATGGGTTCTTTTCGCCCATCAAGGCATTGCCTTCACCCGGCACGCCGGATTGCGCAAAGCTGGCTGCGCTGGAAGCATAGTAGCTGAAGGAAATGAAATCGACCGTATGTGCGGCCAAGATTTCCTCGTCGCCTTGCTCAAACGTAACGTTGATGCCCTTGGTGGCGAAGTAAGCCAGTTTGCTCGGCGGGTAGTAACCTCGGGCATGGACATCCGAGAAGAACAATTTCTCTTCTTCTTTCCGTTGTGCCGCCCATACGTCTTCCGGTTTTGCGGATAAGGGATAGACCGGCGCATAAGCGATCATGCAGCCGAGGAGGTTCTCAGGATCGATTGCCCTTGCCGCTTTCGTCGCCAAAGAGCTGGCAACGAATTGGTGGTGCAATGCTTGATACATCACTTCCTCCGGATTTTCGCCCGCTTCGGCTTTCGAACCGATCGAGATCTGCGGCAAGAACGTGGCCATATTTATTTCGTTGAAGGTCAGCCAATACTTGACCTTACCTTTGTAGCGCTCGAACAGCGTTGTTGCGAACGTCTCGTAGAAGCCGATCATGGCACGGTTTTCCCAGCCGCCGTAGTGATCGACCAGATATTGCGGCATCTCGAAATGGGAAATGGTCACCAGCGGTTCGATGCCGTATTTGGCCATTTCGGCGAATACGTTGTCGTAGAACGCCAACCCGGCTTCGTTCGGCTTCGACTCGTCGCCTTGCGGGAAGATCCGCGTCCAGGCGATGGACAGTCGGTAGATTTTGAAGCCCATTTCAGCAAAAAGAGCGATGTCTTCCTTATAATGATGGTAAAAATCGATGCCTTCGTGCGAAGGATAGTAATCGCCGACTCCAGCAAAACGTTCCGAAAAGTCGCGTGAACAGGTCAATGCATCGATGACGGACGGCCCTTTGCCGTCCACATCCCATGCCCCTTCGCATTGGTTGGCCGCCGTAGCGCCGCCCCAGAGGAAACCCTCCGGGAATTTATTTTCTGCAGTCATGCTTACACCTCTTATTTTTCTGTCAATGATGCGCCATTCGTCGCGATGACTTCTTTGTACCAGTTGAAACTCTTTTTCTTGTAGCGGTTCAACGTGCCCGATCCGTCATCGTTGCGGTCCACGTAGATGAAGCCGTAGCGTTTTTTCAACTCTGCAGTAGAAGCGCTGACCAAGTCGATGCAGCCCCAAGTCGTATAGCCCATCAGATCGACGCCGTCCGCAATCGCTTCGGCAACTTGTACCAAGTGGTCGTTCAGGTACTTGATGCGGTAGTCATCGTTGACCGTCAGTTGGCCGTCTTCGCCCTTGACCAGTTCATCGACCGCGCCCAAGCCGTTTTCGACGATGAATAATGGTTTTTGGTAGCGATCCCAGAAGGTGTTCAGGATGATGCGCAATCCCTTCGGATCGATCTGCCAGCCCCATTCGGAAGCTTCCAAGTAAGGATTCAGCACGCCGCCGAGGATATTCCCAGCACCCTTCACTTTCTTGGATTCGTCTGCTGTTTCGGTCGAGCTCATGTAGTAGCTGAAGGAAACGAAATCGACTGTGTTCTTCAGGATCTCTTCGTCTTCCGGCGTGATGTTGAGTTCGATCCCGTGCTCACGGAAGTAGCGTTTCATGTAGCCAGGATACGTGCCGCGTACATGCACATCCGAGAAGAAGAAGTTTTGGCGATCCGCTTCCATCACGGCGATGACATCATCAGGGTGGGAAGTCAACGGATAAGTCGGCATTGCGATGACCATGCAGCCGATCTTGAAGTCCGGATTGATTTCGTGGCCGATTTTCGTCGCTAAAGCGCTGGCTACCAATTCGTGGTGGCAAGCCTGGTATAGATCCTGTTTCGACAGTTTATCAGGAGATGTATAAATACCGCCGCTCATGAACGGCGCATGGATGATCGAGTTGATTTCATTGAACGTCAGCCAATATTTCACTTTGTCTTTGTAGCGCGTGAAGACTGTGCGCACATAGTTCTCATAGAAGCCAATCATTTTGCGGTTGATCCAGCCGTCGTATTCTTTTGAAAGGTGCAGCGGCGTTTCGTAATGGGACAATGTGATGAGCGGTTCAATGCCGTATTTAAGCAATTCATCGAACAGGTCGTCATAAAATTGCAGGCCTGCTTCGTTTGGCTCCGCTTCATCGCCGTTCGGGAAAATGCGCGTCCAGGCGATGGAGGTGCGGTAAGTTTTGAAGCCCATTTCGGCAAACAGCTTCACGTCTTCTTTGTAACGGTGATAGAAATCGATCCCTACCAATTTCATGTTGTCAGGTGTCGGTCCGTCAGTGATCAGCCCCCCAAAACCGCCTTTTGGTGTTACATCCTGAACAGACAAGCCTTTGCCATCAGCATCAAAGGCTCCTTCATATTGATTAGCGGCGGTTGCGCCACCCCATAAAAATCCTACTGGAAATACTGTACTCATTTTATCTCTCCTATTCTTTATTCCTATTGTTTGGTAAGAAATGCTGAACGGGTTCGTTCAGCCCTGAAAGAAATTTAGGAAATCTGACCCTGAATGAGCATCGTAGAGCGCAATGGGTCAGATTTATCTAATTTCCGAAGGGCTAACCCGTGAAGCTGGACAACTCGTTAGCACGTGGACCATTTTACAACCTGTGAAACACTTGCAAAAATGCACTTCTGCACTCGAAAAAATTTATAGTTTCCTTCATTCTATGAAAAGGACCGGCCAGGTTTGATGCCCGACGGCCAGTCCCATTTTCGCTATTTCAAATTATGCTATTACCGTCAAAAGATAGTCCCCTTCGGACAGCTTCGCTTCTTTAGTGGTGATCACATCCATATATTCGTTCGAGTTGGTCACGATGATCGGTGTGATGATGTCGTAGCCTGCTTGTTGGATATACGCGATGTCGAATTCCAGCAATAATTGTCCAGCAGTGACTTTGTCGCCTTGTTTGACATGGCTCGTGAAACCTTTGCCTTCCAGCTGAACAGTGTCCATACCGATATGGATCAGGATTTCCGTTCCGTTCTCTGTCGTCAAACCGATGGCATGGTGCGTTGGGAACAAGAAGGTTACAGTCGCGTTTGCAGGAGCATAGACTTCACCGATAGTCGGACGGATAGCGATTCCTTTTCCTAGTGCCCCTGTTCTAAAGGCTTCATCCGGCACCTCTGATAGGGGAACCATTTCACCGATAAGTGGGCTAGCAACCAAGTCTTTTTCAGCAGAAGCTGAGAAATCTTTTTTCAATGCATTGACTACCAGAGTATCCATATTTCTTGCAGCACCCGTTTCTACAGCAGCGGTTTCTGATTCAGGGTAAAGGACAGGAATTTTTGAAAGGTAAACCAATACGAAACCAAGTACAAGGCCGACTACGCTGACGATGACAGATGCCCATAGGTTCATTGTAACCGCACCGCTTGGATCCAAATAGCCAGGAATGGCGAAGATCCCTAAGCCACCCATGCGGAAACCAGTAAGACGGAAGGCCCCAGCAACCATACCGGAAATGGCACCAGCTACACAGCTCAATTGGAACGGACGTTTCATCGGTAAAGTAATCCCGTAAATGGCAGGTTCGGTTACTCCGAACAAGCCGGAAATCATGGCTGGAATACTCAATTGTTTCACTTTCGCTTCTTTTGTTTTCAGGAAGATGGCGATGATGGCACCGGTCTGGGCAAAGGAAACACCTAAAACAGTAGCCAAGAGTTGATCATAGCCTTGTGTAGCCAAATTGTTGATGGCGATCGGAACCAAGCCCCAGTGAAGACCGAACATAACGAATACTTGCCATCCGCCGCCCAGAATAGCTCCGGCAACGATTGGACTCAAGTTGTAGACCATGGAAACGCCTGTTCCGACAAGTGTCGCTACCCAAGTGGATACCGGTCCGACAAACAGGATAGTCAATGGAACGACGATCAACAAGGTGAAGAAAGGGACCAAGAATAATTTCACGACATCCGGAACGACTTTCTTCAACCAATTTTCGACTTTTGAACCCATGAAGATGGCCAACACAATCGGCACAACCGATGAAGCATAGCTCATCATGATGACCGGCAAGCCCAAGAAGGTCATAAAGATCGGCGATTCGAAAATGGAGCCCGCGAATAAGGTGTACAGCGGTTCAATGCCTGCAGGATTGACCATGCCCGGATAAACCATTGCGGCTGCGACTGCCATTGCCGTGAAGCTATTCATTTTGAAGTGTTTGCTAGCGGTAAAGGCAAGGAAGATCGGCAGGAAGTTAAAGAATCCGTCCCCCGCAGCTTGAATCAATACATATGCCCCATCGGTTGCGGGAATACCAAAGGCCAATAACAAAGCAGCCAAGCCTTTCAACATCCCTGTTGCCGCCAACGGTCCCAGGATCGGTTGGAAGATTTTCGAAATCATATCGATGAACTGATTGAAAATACTGCCCTTTGGACCCTCGTCTTCAGCGGCGACCTCACCGCCGCCATTCAATCCGCCGACTGCATTTACGGCTGCGTACACATCCGGAACATGGTTGCCGATGACGACTTGGTATTGGCCGCCGCTTTTGATGACCGTTACGATCCCTTCGCGCTTCTTCAAATAATCCGTGTCCGCCTTGCTTTCGTCCACTAACTTGAAACGCAGACGCGTAATGCAGTGGGCCAAACTGCGGACATTTTCTTTGCCGCCGACGTGAGCCAAAATATCATTTGCTAATTCTTCATACTTCATATTTTATCCCTCTTTTTCCTGTAGTTTTTTATAAAAAAAACCTAAATAGATAGCATGGAAATTCCTTCCCAGCCGTCTACTTAGGTTTTGCCTGCTTCACCAGTAACAATCCTTTTGAGATCTGTTTCTTATTCAATTTTGCTGCACGATGCGCTGGATGTGGATGGTCAAATAGAGCTTCTCATCCATCCCCACCTGAAAACGATGGGCACCCGCAACGTAGGTATCGATTTTATCCGTACAGGCGAAGGCTTGCGGATAGCTCGCCTTCACCTGCTCCTGCAGGAACGTGTCCTGCGAAGATGCGAACGTCTCGCCTGTGACGACCCGCTGCGCGAAATATTGCAGATGGGTGATGAAACGGTTGTAGGAGATGGAATCCTCATCGAACGTCACCCCGAAGTGCAACCGCACGATGTTCAGGATATCCTGCACAATCCGCGTCACCTTCATCGTCTCTTCGATCAGCTGGCCTTCCTTCTGGGCATTGACGAAATGCAGGGCGATGGATGCCGCTTCATCAGGCGCCAAGCTGACACCCGTGTATTGCTCGATCAGCCCGATGCTTATCATGCCCAGTTCATATTCCCGCCGATAGAATCGTTTCACTTCAAAGGTCAAAGGATTCGTGAGGGTTATGCCTTCCCGCGTCCGCTGAATGGCGTAATGGATATGGTCAGCCAACGTCAGATACAGATTCGCTTCGAACGGATGCTGCAATCTTATTTCGGCCTCTTGGATGATGTTAAGGATGGCATCGGACTCCTCAACCGGCAAATCCTGGTAGATGGCCTTCAATTGGTCGGTCGCATCGTTTCCTTGTATGACGAAGGTCTTTTCGATCAATGCCTGATCGAACCTGTCCCCCGTCCGTTTCTGAAAGCCGATCCCTTTTCCCATCACAATGATTTCGGAATGATTCTCGGCTTTCGCCAAAACCACGTTGTTATTAAAGACTTTCTCAATCCTCATCGATAATCTCATCCCACCTTCCATTAAAAAAACCTAAACTAACACCAAATGATGTGAACATCATCTCGTATCAATTTAGGTTTTGCCTGCGTGACCAGTAACAATCCTATGACAAGAATGATAGCACTTGCACAAAAAGAATGCAACCCCTTTCTTTTGTTTTTTTATTTTTTTTGGAAAATCTGATTTGCAGGCTGCCGTTT
>CAVSSJ010000009.1:0-5703 GCA_963730595.1 uncultured Carnobacteriaceae bacterium | reverse complement strand
TTTGTAACCCGGACCCAGTCCATGGAATGTCTGGTGAATTTCCTTTTTCGAGGAAAAAAAAGTCCGAGAAAAACTAAAAAATAGTCTCTCTCGAACACTGGGAATTAAAGGAAGGCGCTACTCTGGTGCACTTCCAGCCTTAAGTTCCTCTTTATTCAATATATAGTTGGTGCCCCAAGCCTGCATAGCCATGATGATGGGACGCAAAGAATCGCCTAACTCACTGAGGGAGTATTCTACTTTAGGCGGTATGACGGGATATACGACCCTATCTACAATCCCATCCCTTTCCAATGCACGCAGGTTCTCTGTCAAAACTTTTTGGCTGATCCCATCAACGGCACGTTTTAATTCGCTGAATCGTTTTGTCCCGGCCAATAATTCTCTTAAAATCAGCAATTTCCACTTGTTGCCTATCAAGTCAACCGTAGTGGCGACTGGACAATAAGGAAGCTCCTCTTTTGTCAGCATCATGCATCCCCCTTCATGGTTACAATTAGTAACTTACATCCAGAATTATACCGTCTAGAAGAGCCGATAGCAATACCCTACTTCATAAAGCAACACATGCAAAAGTTGAGTTATTATTCAGGAAAGCCATTCTTCGATATTCAGCAGCTCTGGAAAACAAGTAATCAATCGGTTCACATCCTTCATCGCCAAATCCTCTGGTTTCGCTTTTCCCCTCCTGACGGCGTCCAATGCCTGAACATCAATTCCGCTGACGAAGGATATTTCTTCACTACTCATGTCGAACAGAAAGATAAGTTCAAAAAGGGCCCGTTCCACTCTCTCTATGAGCGTGTCGTTGTAGATGACGCCTATACCGGTCAATTTTTCTTTCTTATCGGCTATTCTGGAACAGGCTACCATCAGATTCTCTATCGTTTCATCGCTGTCCGCGTAAAAGATTTTGATTCTGTCTTTATCCGTCATGAATGCCAGTTGCTCATCGCCTCCGATGCCCTCTGAAATCTTCTCGAATGCAGCGGAGATTCCGGGCATATTACAGGCAATCCTCCTTTTTTCAAGCACTTCTTTTACGAATGTCCGTTTGGAAAGGAAGTGGACAAATAGAGGCACGCCATTTTGCCTAAGTTCGAGTGCCGTTCGTTTGATTACTTCATTGCGGAAATCCATCATGCTGACGATCATGCCCGGATGTTCCCAGTCTCTAGATGCATCATCTTCTTCATTGTCTTCATCTTCTCCAGAATCCCAATCCTTATTCTTCTCTTGCTGTTCCCGCTGTTCCCGTTCCTCGACCAGATCATAAACCATGACGCACTGCTTGCCTTGCGGATCAACCACTTCAAGAGCCATGACTTCTTTGAAATACATGTAGGCGAAATCATCCATGATCGCATATTCGATGCCGTCGATGACTTTCGTTCCGTGCATGCCGGCCATGCTTTCGTAGAAATCAGCCGTATCGCAACCATGGTCATAGGATAGCGAGTGATAGACATCCAGATTCTTAAGCTGCTGCAAAGTCAAAGCATTGATCGGCAGTCTTTCTTCCCTCAACGCAAGCAGCTTCGTCATTTCGATTTCATAAACATCTTCCATATCCTCAAACGGCCCTGACCAGTCGGCTCTGATAAACGCCATTGCCTCTTCTTCAAAGCCTTCAAAAATATTCTCCTCAGACATCACAATCATCCTTCCTCTTAAGGGATATCCAGATCAACCAGGCAACGATTCTGAGCTGCGTAACCTTAACGCATCCCAAAGTCCTTCCGTTTCCTCTGTATTTTCAATGAATGACGATTCCAAACAGACGGTCGATGAAAAAGCAAAATATAAGCCGAAGCGGTTGCACCTCTTCTTATCGCTATCATACACCTATAATCATGCGGCATTCCACTATGTGAAGATTCCACAAAGTTGACTTTCACGACTGCCGCCTTATGGGCCTTTTGAGTCAATAAGTTGCTGCACCAGAGCCGCTGTAGAAACAAAAAAAGGAGCCTCTACCGCTACTTTGGTGTGCCTCCCGTCAATAGGACAGTAAAATATTTAAACAGTTTCACAGACTGCTCCCCGTAATGTGGGGGCAGTTTTTTGCGCATATAAACCTGCCGCGCTTACGCTTGGCTGCCCACACGTTTTATGAGCGAAGCACAAAACGCTTCACTCACAAAACGTGAGGGTTCATTAGGCTGCCTCGAAATAGTGGTCATGAAACTCCATTGGAGTCATGATATGCAACTTTCTTTGAATGCGTCTATTATTGTAGTATTCCATATAGTTGTGAATCATATTAACCAAAGAAGAACGACTCGTAAATTTACGACGGTAATATTTTTCACGCTTAATGAGCGCCCAAAACCCTTCCATAGGGCCATTATCAATACAACGAGCGACACGGGACATGCTTTGTATCATACCAGCCTCTCTCAAACGTGCACAGAATTGCTTGCTTGTATATTGAAATCCTCGGTCACTGTGAAACAACGGATGAGCATTGGGTTCATTTTGTATGGCCGCATCAAAAGTCTGGAGGACTACCGGCATATCGTTTCGATCACTAATTATGTAGGCGACAATTCGACGGTCATATAGATCCAAAATAGCACTCAAATATACTTTCTTGATTTCCGGTCCTTCGTAATACTTGAATTCGGTCACATCGGTCAACCATTTTTCATTTGGCGCATCTGCACGAAAGTTCCGGTTGAGGTGATTTTCGGCGATATGATACGGATTCCGTGCACCTTTGGTGATGCTATTTGCACGATGCTTGATTCGGGATTGGATTTGTTGGCTACGGCAGATCCGAAGGGCGCGGTTGTCACTGATGATAATGCCATGGTTACCTTCTAACTCGTCGCGAATCCGACGATAACCCATATCGTCATGTTCTTCATAAATCTGTTTTGCCACTTCAGCGATTTGGTTATTGCGAATCTCCCTTGGACTATGCGGTTGCTTAAGCCAGCGATAATAGGCGGAGCGTGTCACATGCAGGATTTCGCACATCGCTAGCACTGGATAACCTTTTTCTGTATGGAGTTGCTTGATGGTTTCGTACTCAGCTTGTTTTCTTATTTCAGCCAACGATTCCTCCTTTCTAATTCTTGGAATTTTTTTGTTACATCAAGTTCCATTTGTAGACGTTGGTTTTCGCGTTTTAAACGTGCTAATTCGTCTTGTAGTAATTCCTCGGGAGTCCGGCTGGGCATTGTCCCTTTTCTGCGCCCACGGCGGTCTTCCAACCCTGCTTCTCCTAATTCCTCATATCTCTTTACCCATTGATAGATGTTTTGATAGGAGACTTGGTGTTTTAAAGCCATAGCACCATAATCTTTCCCATTTTCCAAACAGTCCAACACGATTTTTAAACGCTCATCTGCGGTTGTCATCCGACCTTTGCTCATAGTACTTCCTCCACTTTTCGTTTTGAAGTTTTTATGAGTATTATAAACCTTTAACCAGTTCTGCAGTTGTTTTTTGTTCCGCAAACCATATTTTTTGGCGATTTCAATCAGGCTGCCTAGGCCGTTCAGATAGTCCGTGACGGCTGCCAGCTTCAACTCCTTGGAGTAATGATTGTTCTTCTTTGCCGGTAGAAGGGCCGATGGGCCACCCGATTCATAAAGTGTAATCCATCTCTGGATTGTCGATTTCGATACGATTAGTTCTCTTGCAGCCTCCGAAATACTGATTTCATTATTAAGGCATCTCTCAACGATTCTACATCTCTCTTCCACAGAATATTTCATTTGACGTTTAGACATAACAAAAAACCCCCTATATAAGACTTGAATTAATTCATTGTCCTATATAGAGGGAGCATATCACTTCGGCAAAGACTCCTGTATAAAATGTTTTCAACTGAACCGTGCTTCCTAAACAACCACGTAGTGTTTGTTTAGGAAGCCTATTTCCCCGATAAGGCATCCACCATGCGGATGGCGTCGACATGATGGTGCTGCATCCCGGTTATCTGGACGCCTTTATCCTGAATACATCTAGCCTGACGATTCCCCGCACACAGGAAGTCGAAATGGCTATTTCTCCAGATACAAAGAACTGGTTAACTGACCATCACATTCGTTTACTGACATATGATAATTTATAAATTACCACTTTGGGAGCATCTTCCTATTTGACTCCTAAAAAAGCTAGGCTGAAGTTATTCTCATTGAATACCTTTCAGCCTGTCTTTTTTGCGTTGGAAGTTTAATTTTCAGCGATTTTTGTATCCTACTTTCCCGAATTATTGTCACAGAATGGCTTTAAGGATTGAAATTAATGGATTGTTACCTCGTGATAAATTCGCTGATGCCAGTCAAAAAACTGAACTCCTTGAGTGATGCTTCAAGAAGTCCAGCTGTTCTCTTATAACAATGTTTCGATTGCCGTATAGGCCAATCCGAGCGATTCGGCGACATCTTTGTTGGTCAACTTGCCCTTATGTACGTTGAATCCCGTCAAGATGGTCGGATTTTTTGCTGCTTGCAACGCTCCGTGGTTCGCTATTTCTAATGCGTATGGCAGTGTAACATTCGTCAGCGCGATGGTGGCGGTCCGCGCCACGGCTCCCGGCATATTCGGCACCGCATAGTGCAGCACGCCATGTCTTACATAGACAGGATCATCGTGGGTGGTCGTATGATCTTCCGTTTCGAAGATACCGCCCTGATCCACCGAAATATCGACGATGACGGATCCCGGTTGCATGCTTTTCACCATCTCTTCCGTCACTATTGTCGGTGCTTTCCGACCCGGAATCAAGACCGCACCGATGACGACATCCGCATCCTTGATGGCATTTGCGATGTTCCACTCGTTCGACAGCAGCGTGATGACCGCATTCCCGTACAAGTTCTCAATTTCCGTCAGTGTTTCCGGCTTGATATCCAGGATGGTGCAATGTGCGCCCAGTCCGAGCGCAATCTGCAGAGCATTGCGTCCAGCAACGCCGCCGCCGAGGATGACGACTTCCCCATTTGGAACACCCGGCACACCGCTCAACAGGACGCCTTTCCCGCCGTAATGCTTTTCCAGGAATTGCGCACCGATTTGGACGGACAGACGGCCTGCAACGACACTCATCGGAGTGAGCAACGGCAAGTCGCCTTTTTTCCCTACCATGGTTTCATAGCCGATACCTGTCATCCCCGATTGCAACATCGCCCTCGTTAACTGCGGTGCCGCCGCCAGATGCAGATAGGTAAACAAGATGAGATCCTCGCAAAGGTATTTATACTCGGACTCCAGGGGCTCTTTTACTTTGATGACCATCTCTGCCGCCCATACCTGATCAGCATCGTCCACCACTGTCGCTCCTGCTTTTTCATACTGTTCATCTTCGAACCCGGAGCCGATGCCGCTTCCGGCTTGTACCCTGACCTGATGGCCATTTTGGACCAACAAATGCACGCCTGCCGGTACCACTCCCACTCGGTTTTCATTATTTTTGATTTCCTTCGGCACTCCGATAATCATAAAATCATCCCTTCCTTGCGATTTTTTATCCTATTTCGTCCTATAACCTGGAATACCCGCGTCTTCAATTATCATAGGCGCAATGCCCGATTGGCTTTCTTGGCATCCGCTTCGGTCATGATGATGCCGCGGTATTCCATATGGAAGCGACGGCAGACGTGTGTGATGACCGTTGTGATTCCCGGAATGGCATCCCTGGGGGCAGTCCCCTGCACAAGCTGAATCCCCTCTCCTTTTGCACATGTTCCA
>CAVSSJ010000008.1:0-103710 GCA_963730595.1 uncultured Carnobacteriaceae bacterium | reverse complement strand
GCCTTCGTTTGCTTTGATAAAATCAAAGCTCCCTGCACATTTGGTTCGTTCATTCTTTGTTCAGTTTTCAAAGGCCAATCGGTTTATCACGTGTTACGTGACAACCTCATAATATTACCACGGCTTCAACTTTCCGTCAAGCACTTATTCGCATTTCTTCGATTAAGTTTTGCTCGTCATCGGCAAACCGAAGTGGCAACTTTCATATAATATCACCCTGCCGATTGCATGTCAACAACTTTTTTCAATTGTTTTTTCTGATGCTCTCGCGGACAACTTCTATATACTATCACGGCTTCAAATCGGTGTCAACGACTATTCCGATCTTTCCCTATTATTATTGCCATTTTTACCAAATAAACTTTTTTTCTTTGGCAGATGCACTTCTTTCCGTCACCTAAAACTTTAGAGGACATGCGATCCAGTATGATAAATGTAAAGACAGGCAGCAAAGTCGCCATCAATTTGCTGATTGTATCATCGGCGCAAAAGAAGATGCCAACCGCTTTACCTAAACGCAACGCAAAAAAAATAATTTGGTTTTACAAAGAAACTCTCCTTTAAACTTTTGTTAAGATGTAAACGTAGAGAGTATTTACGGCTAGCATTTCTGAGCCATTTATCATATAGTGAATGGACCGATTAGAAACAGAAAACAGTAAGGAGAGGCTTATGGAAAAGAAGATTATTTTTTTGGATATTGACGGAACTTTAGTGACCGATGACGGTTGGGTACCTGAATCTGCAGCGACGGCCTGCATGCAAGCTCGCCAAAATGGTCACCGCATTTACTTGTGTACCGGCCGTTCAAAACCTGAAATCTATGATTTCATCATGGAAATCGGTTTCGATGGCATCATCGGTGCTGGCGGAGGTTTCGTTGAGTTGGATGATGGAATGTTATATCATAAAACCGTTTCAGCGGAAAACGTCCGCTATATGGTGGATTTCTTCAATGAAAAAGAAATCGATTTTTACTTAGAGTCCAATGGCGGTCTATTCGCCAGCAAAAACTTCCTGCCGCATGTGGAATATTGCCTATACGGAGATGTTGACAATGATCCTGCTGCCCAAAAACGCAAAGCGGAAAACCCCCATCCTTTTATAGAAGGTTTGATTTTTGGGGAAGACGATCTTTACAAGACCGATGTCAACAAAGCTTGCTTTTTGGAAAGCAAGACAACTTCCTTTACCGAGATTAAACGAGCGTTCGAGGAAGCCTTCGATGTGATTCAGTGCACGGTCCCCGCATTTGGCGATGAAAGCGGCGAGTTGATGGTACCCGGCATCCATAAAGCAGTAGCGATCGAGACGCTTCTCAATCACCTGGGCCTCTCTAAAAAAGGAACCCTTGCTATCGGAGACGGATTGAACGATATCGAAATGTTCGATTTCTGCGAAACCGGAATCGCAATGGGGAATGCGAAAGAGGATCTGAAAAAAATAGCAGATTACGTGACCGACTCAGTGTCTGATGACGGCCTCTTTAAAGCTTTCAGGGCTTTTGGGCTCATTTGATCAGAATGCGAGGGGAAATTTAACTGATTCATTGCTTTATCTTCATAGTTTCTTCATACATAAGCTCTATCATGAAATCAGGCCAATCACAAACAATCTTTTTCTTTTCTTTACTCCTCCAAAGTAAAGACCAACTCCTTTTGCTACCTGGATCGTTCAGGTAGCTTTTTTTGTGTTTCCCGCCTTATTTTTTCCGCCATTCCATGATACTATAGGAGATAATATATCGTAGCAGCCACATGGTTGCGGACAATATATTTTGAAAAGCAGGAAAAGGTGTCTATAATGAGGATACTTAATGAATAAATACTAACTTAACTGGGGATAAACTCATGGATAATATACGCAAAAAAATTCTGGACTGCAAAAGAATCGTCGTTAAAATCGGCACGAGCTCGCTGATGTTGCCGGATGATTCAATTGATTATCAAACAATCGACCGCATGGCCTATGTTTTGACAGTATTACGCAAACAAGGAAAAGAAATCGTTTTGGTCTCCTCCGGGGCCATGGGTGTTGGCCTCAACCTTCTGAATTTGCCGCAACGACCGAAGACTATTCCGGAACAACAGGCGATTGCATCGGTGGGACAAAGCGAATTGATGAATCTTTATTCGCGTTTCTTTTCGCACTATAATCAGATCGTCGGACAAATTCTGATGACCCGCGATATCGTGGAATTTCCGGAAAGCCGCAAGAATGCCGAAAACGCTTTTGAGCAGCTGTTAAAGATGGGTATCATCCCCATCGTGAATGAAAATGATGCCGTATCCGTTGAAGAATTGGATCATCAAACCAAATTCGGCGATAACGACCGCCTTTCCGCGACTGTCGCTGAAATCATTTCTGCTGATCTGCTGATCATGTTATCCGACGTGGACGGCTTCTATGATAAGAATCCGATGACGAACCCCGACGCCGTCCTTTTCCACACCTTGCACAAAGTCACAGACAAGGAAATGGCATTAGCCGGCGGGAACGGCTCTAAATTCGGAACAGGCGGAATGGCTACAAAACTGACGGCAGCCAAGCACATCCTCTCCAACAACCAGCAGATGGTCCTGACCAAAGCAGCCGACCCGACTGTCCTGTTTGAAATCTTGGAAGGAAAAGAAATTGGGACCTATTTTGTAAACAAAGACAAATAAAGGAGGATATTTTATGAATGCCTTATTAGAAGAGATGGGGATCGCCGCCAAAGCGGCTGCCAATACCCTTAGAAAAGCATCCACAAAACAAAAGAATGAAGGCCTGCTCGCAATGGAAGCGGCGCTGTACAAACACCAAGCGGATATTTTAGCGGCCAACGCCAACGATATCGCCAATGCCGAAGCAAACGGATTGACGAAACCGATGATTGAACGTTTGACATTGAATGAGCAACGCATCAAAGGCATGGCGGACAGTTTCAAAGAAATCGCGCAGTTGCCTGATCCGATCGGTTATGTCGAAGAGATGACAAAATCCGCCGACGGGTTGATGATCGGCAAACAACGGGTGCCGCTGGGAGTCATCGGAATCATCTATGAGTCACGCCCCAACGTTACGGCCGATGCCAGCGCTTTGTGCTTCAAATCCGGAAATGCGGTCATTCTGCGCGGCGGAAAAGAGGCGCTGGAATCCAACAAAGCAATCATGGCTGCTCTCCAGGACGGTTTGCAGTCCGTCGGTTTTGCGAAAGAAACGTTGCAATTGATTCCTGACCCTTCCCGCGAACTGGCTTCCGAATTTATGCGTCTGAACGACTACCTGGATTGTTTGATTCCACGCGGCGGCGCGGGCTTGATTCAAACGGTCCTGAAAAATGCGACCGTCCCTGTCATCGAAACGGGCATCGGCAACTGCCACCTGTACGTGGATAAAGATGCACAATTGGAGATGGCTACCCGCATCTTGGTGAACGCAAAATGTTCCCGCCCTTCGGTCTGCAACTCAATCGAAACGTTGTTGGTGCACGAATCCGTAGCGGCGGCATTCCTGCCCGTCTTTGCCGAAGCGTTAAGACCATACAAGGTTGAATTGCGCGGGGACGAAAAGACGCGCGCAATCCTGCCCGAAGCCATACCAGCTACAGAAGAAGATTATGCGACAGAATTCTCGGACTTCATCCTGGCGGTGAAGGTCGTCCCTTCCTACGACGAGGCTGTCAAACATATCCAAAAGTACAGCACCGGCCATTCCGAGGTGATTGTGACGGATAATTACCAGAGCGCACAGGATTTCCTCAATGACATCGATGCGGCGGCTGTCTACATCAATGCCTCTTCCCGTTTCACCGATGGCGGTTGCTTCGGTTTCGGCGGAGAAATCGGCATCAGCACGCAAAAATTGCATGCCCGCGGACCGATGGGACTGAAGGAATTGACTTCCTACAAATACATCATCTACGGACAAGGCCAGATCAGAGAATAGCAGGACAGATTTAAAATAAGGATGTGCCGGGGCGATGTTCGATGCCCCGGCATTTTTCTTTAACAATTCGGAAAGTATAATTTTTTTGACATAAGAATCGCATCATTGCAGATGTTCCACAGGTTCCTAATCTGTTTCGCGCCATCACTTGATGTCTAGCGGTCCAAGCCTGCCTCTCGGAAATTAGATAAATCTGACCCATTGCGCTCTACGATGCTCATTCAGGGTCAGATTTCCTAAATTTCTGTCGAGGCAGGGCGGGCTTGTCCCGCTTTTCTTTACAGGAGGGAGTTTTGCTTCATGGGAAAAGAAATCGCTGTTGTCGGCGCTGGCATCGTCGGCGCTACAGCAAGTTATTATTTAGCAAGAGCAGGTTACCAGGTGACCGTTTTCGATGAAGGGATCGGCCAGGCGACCGCCGCCGCGGCAGGGATCATCTGCCCTTGGTTATCGCGGCGCCGCAATAAGAAATGGTATCGCCTCGTTTCCGAGGGTGCCGCTTTCTACGGGCAACTGATGTCGGATCTGGATTCGGACGGCTTTCCCACAGATGCGTATGCGCAATGCGGAACAGTCATCCTAGGGGGAAAGCCTGGATATATCGAAGAAGTCCATGACCGCGCAGTGGAACGCAGAAAGGCGGACCCGATGATCGAGACCATCAAAATCTTGGATGGCGAAGAGTTAAAAGATGTCCTACCGCCGCTTGTCCCCATGGACAGGGCCCTTTTCGTCGGTGGCGGCGCTCGCGTCGATGGCCAGGGATTGACGAAGGTTTTGTTGCAGGCTGTCCTATCCTTTGGCGGCTGCATCCGTAACGAACGCATCACTTTAAGCAAAAATAAGGGCACCCTCTCCATCAACACCCTCAACGGGGCCGCTTCCTTCGATGCCGTCATCCTTGCGGTCGGCGCTTGGCTTCCGCAGGCGTTGGAGCCCCTTGGCTATGCGGTCGATGTCCGCGGCCAAAAAGGGCAACTGCTCGTTCTGCAGACCGGCAGCCCCGCTGCGAAGGATTATCCCGTCGTGATGCCGCAAGGGGAAATCGATCTGCTCCCTTTCAGAGATGGGACAGTCATTGTCGGCGCCAGCCATGAAAACGATAAAGGCTATGATCTGGAACCGGACCCTTCCATCCTGAACCCCATGTTGGAACAGGCCGTCGCCTTGATCCCAAGTTTGAAAAATGCGGAACCGGCTGCCGTCCGTGTAGGGACACGCGCCTACACTTCCGACTTCAGCCCCTTTTTCGGCAACATCCCGGGACTGGAACAGTGCTATACCGCAAGCGGCCTCGGCTCTTCCGGTTTGACTTCCGGCCCCTTGATCGGCTATTCGCTGGCACAAATGGTCCAAGGCGAACAAACTTCCCTAGATGCAGCCGATTATCCGGCCAATCATTACATCAGACAGACACCCCTAGCACCAGCCCTAAAGAAAACCGCTCCCACCGAGTGCTAGTAATTGCCCTAAAGAAAATTGTGCAATATAATGATGTTAAAAGGTGGTGAAAAAACATGTGGAAAGAATTCAAGCAATTCATCATGCGCGGAAACGTGCTTGACTTAGCCGTCGGGGTTGTCATCGGGGGTGCCTTTACGGCAATCGTCAATTCATTAGTAAAAGATATCATCACACCCATCATTGTGGCGATCACCGGAAACGCAGACTTGACCGGTTTGTCCTTCAAAATCGGAAAAGCCGATTTCACCTACGGCAATTTCCTTCAAGCAGTCCTTAACTTCGTGCTGATTGCACTCGTCCTATTCTTGATGATCAAAGTAATCAACCGCTTGAAAAGGAAACAACCGCCTGAAGAACCGATGGAAGTCGAAGCTGAAGTACCGGTTGTCGAACAATATTTGAAAGAAATCCGGGACTCCCTGTTGAGCCAAAACAACCAAAACAACAAAACCGAATAAAAGCAAAAAAAACTAGCCTCCTGACGGTCGGAACCGTTTCGAAGCTAGTTTTTTCATTGCAGATAAACACGGATAATGCCGAAGACGAACACGACGCCTAAAAGAAGCGCGTTCAGCTGCCCGTAAATGAGCAGCAACGCGATGAATTCCCTGAAAAAAGCATAGGGCAAATAATACAGGGCCGTTCTCGCTCCCAATCCTTTCGCTTTCAATCCCACTTTGCGCGCATAGACGCTGCTGCGGAAAACGTGGAAGGTATTGGTTATGAAGATGCACTTGTAATCACTTTTCAGCCTGTCCATGATGTCTTTTGAATACAACAGGTTTTGATAGGTATTGAGCGACTGCTCTTCCTCGATGATGGCCTCTGCCGGAATGCCCTTCTGGATTAAATAGCGCTTCATCGCATAGGCTTCGGAAAAGGGTTCATCCGCACCTTCCCCTCCGCTCACAATCAGACGGCAAGGGATTTTTGCAGCCCACTCAACTTGACGATGGTAAAATTGGACCGTTTTATCCAGTCGGCTGCGCAAAAGCGGGCTGATTTCTCCATTCGGAAGCAGTTCCGCCCCTAAAACAATGATGAAGTCTTTGTCGTAGCGCGGGCGAACCACACCGTAAAAAACAGTCGCGAACAGGAAACCGACGAATGCGAAGGTAAAATAAATGATCACATACCCCAATAGCCGCATCAATTTCCATATCACTATATCATTGAAAAGGAAGTAATTGAGCAGGAACAGAATGACCATCGCCAGGATGGAAAATCCGAGCAAAACCAGTACCGCATAGCGCTTTGACCAGCCCTCTCTCTTCATCAGCTTCAGACCGTTGACAACAAATGCGATCCCCATAAAGAAAAAGACAAAGGGTGCCAGCATTCCGAGCAGGAACCAAGAAACGATCACGAAATAACGGACCCATGCAATCTGCAGGAAGCTGGTATCCTGCAGGATGCCCAGACAAAGGCAGAGCATTCCGGCCATAAATAGGTAGCTTTGACCCGGTTTTCTGTTGTCGGTAAAAAATAACGCCCCAGAAACCGTCAGCGAAAGGGCACTCAGGAAATAGAAAAACATCTTATCCCCCCTCTAGAATCCGTGGTAAGCTTGATAAACCTCTTGTTTTTTCAAGTTTCTGATTTTAGCAGCCTCTTTGATCGCATCTTTGGAGGAAAGCCCTTGTTCCGCCATCAGCATCTCAACAAGCTCTTTTAAGGACAACTCATCAAAATTCTCTTCCACCGGTTTTTCCGGGTTATCATTCCCGGCGATCATCAGGCAGATTTCCCCTCTGATTTCCGTCTCTTCGGCCCATAAAACCAGCTCCTCCGCAGAACCGCGGATGAATTCTTCAAAGCGTTTCGTCAATTCGCGGCAGATGACAACCTGTCTGTCGCCGCCCATGACCGCTGCGATATTTTTGAGCAAATCCTTCAAACGGAAAGGCGATTCGTAAAAAATCATCGTCTCTTCGCGATTCTTCAACGACTCCAGTTGTTCCGCCTGCTCCTTTTTCTTCCTTTCCAAAAAACCGAAGAAATAGAAAGGCTGCGGCGCCAATCCGGAGGCAACCAACGCCGTCACGCCTGCAATCGCACCCGGCAAAGGAACGACCGGTACATTCGCAGCGATGCAAGCCCGAACCAGCTCATGGCCCGGATCGCTGATGGAAGGCATGCCTGCATCGCTGACTTGCGCGATCGATTGGCCTGCCAACAGTTTCCCGACCAATTGCGGGATCCGCTCTTGGGTATTGTGCTCATGGAAACTGATCTGCGGCGTATCTATTTCAAAATGCGTCAATAATTTTCGGGTGTTGCGCGTATCCTCTGCAGCGATCAAATCGACTTCCTGCAGTGTCCTCACGGCCCGGAAAGTCATATCCTCCAGATTGCCGATGGGTGTCGGCACTAAATACAATGTCCCGCTAGGATGGTTCTCATAACTTTTCTGCAGTTGCATGCTGATTCTCCTCTGGTTTTGATTCTATCTTGCGATCGACCTGAACGGCCGTCAGCGCAGACATCGTTTCCGCTATAGGGAAGCAGACGCCTCTACCTGACAAATAGTCTTCTTTCTGTTTCCGCGTGAGCTTCTTGAAGGCCGCCTCCGCTTTCGTCGCTTCCGGTCTCGTCCCGTAACTTTCAGCATAGATCAATTGGATCGGGCGGCGCGCTTTTGTGTACTTGCTGCCGATGCCGCCATTGTGTTCTTTTTCGCGACGAATGACATCGGTCGAATAGCCTGCATAAAAAGACCGGTCGGCGCACTGCAGGACATAAAAATAATGGTCACTGCTCGCCATAGAGGATGCCCTTTATTTTATCGCTGTATTCCCCTTGTTGATTATACACAACCAACGGAGGCAAGACACGGAAGCCATCCTCTTTTCCGTCTTTTATGCCTTCGATCAGGATCATGTTCGCTTCTTTGTCGTGTTTGGGATAGATGAACTGCAGTTTTTTCGGCGCAATCCGATTTTTCCGCATCGTTTCCATGATTTCCATCAAACGATCGGGACGATGGACGAAGTAGGCTTTCCCTTTCATCTTCAACAGGTGGCTGGTTTGCTTCATCAATTGATCCAGTGTCAAATAGATTTCATGTCTGGCAATCGCAAAAGCATCCTTTTCGTTCTTGAAACTGGAATCGCTGATTTTGAAATAAGGCGGGTTGCAGGTGATGACATCGACGGAATCCGGTTCGATCCATTGGGTGATTTCGTTCACATCGGCATGCACGAATGAAACTTTTTCTTCCAGATGGTTCAGTTGGACCGTCCGCCTGGCCATATCCACCAATTTCTCCTGCAGTTCCACGCCGATGATCGCATTTTTTGTTTTACCGGTCAATAGAAAGGAGACCGCACCGTTCCCGGCACACAAATCGACAATTTTAGCAGGTTTGACGCGCGGCAGATCCGCAAAATCCGCCAACAGGACCGCATCCAACGAGAATGAGAAGACAGCGGAGCTCTGAATAATGTGAATATTCTCTCTTTTCAATACATCCAGCCGTTCGCCTTCTTTTAATACGTTCTCCATTCATTTACCCCTTTTTTTGATTTTTTCCCTAACATTATAAAACTATTTCAGCAGCCGACACAAGTCGGATACACGAAACGCAGGCATCTGCCTGTTTATTCCGAAAATAGAGGGGCCTGGAATTTTTATCCCAGGCCCTCCCTCATATCTGAGCTGATTTTTTGCCTTGTGGTGCTTTGAAGGCATCCAGCAAGGGCGATCACACTCTTTAATTTTTCCGGTCTCTTTCTCCGTAGATGACATCGATGCAGAAAACACATGGCTCATCATCCACTCGCCGGGAGCCATAGTAAACATTGCAGACATGAAAGCCATCCTCGTACAACTTTTGTAAGTTCAAACGGGATTTGGACATTTCCGGTTCTTGCTTCTGGGAATCTTCTTTTTCCTTCACCAGAAAATCGATGCGATCACGCAAATGTTGATTTTCAATCTGCAGGTTTGTATTCTCTTCTATCAATTCATCCATTTTCCCCTGGATTTCTTTAATATCTGTCCCCATCGAGGAAATTCGGTTTTCCACTCGATGGATTTGGTCATACAAGGCACGTTTATCCATTTTATCCACTCGCATTTTCCGCTTATTTTTCTATCTTCCATCTGAGGCATTCCTTCTGCCCCTTCAAACCAACAATTCGGAGCTTGCATATTCCGCCGTCTTGTTGTGATCATACAGGCGCACTTTCACGATTTGGCTCAAAACATTCAATTCCACGACTTTTCCTTTTCCTTCAGGCGTCATGACTTCGTTCCCATAATCAGGCATTTCTTTCCTAAGTGCAACATACGTGTCATTTTCATAATTCAAGCAGCACATCAAACGGCCGCATAGCCCCGAAATCTTGGTCGGGTTCAAAGACAACCCTTGGTCTTTGGCCATTTTAATCGAAACCGGGACAAAATCGCCTAAGAAGGTGGAACAGCATAGTGTTCTCCCGCATGGTCCGATTCCGCCAAGGATTTTCGCTTCGTCGCGGACGCCGATTTGATGCAATTCGATCCGGGTGCGGAAAACGGATGCCAATTCACGGACCAGCCCCCGGAAGTCCACTCTTCCCTCCGAACTGAAATGGAATGTCAGGTGGCTCCGGTCAAAGGTATATTCCGCTTTGATCAATTTCATCTCTAATTCTAATTGTTTCATTTTCGCTTTGCAAATGCTGAATGCTTCCATTGCATCCAGTTTGTTTTTGCTGTCCTGCTCCAGGTCATCCGCTGTGGCGACCCTTAAAATATGTCTATGAGAAAGGATACTGTCGTCTTCGTTGCATTGTTTCCCTGCAACAACAACTTGCCCCAGATCAACAGCGTTCCCGTTATTTATAATTAATTTTTCGTCGATTTTATAATCTGTCTGACCGGCTTCATAGTAAGAGATGGGCCCGACAGGCATAAAACGAACACCAATCACATTTTTCATCTTCATTCTCCTTTAGAAGCTCTACCCTATAAGGTATTTTCAAGCGAAATATTTTCCAGTACCCCTTGCAGTTGCACATTCGCATCCAACCGTTTTTTGCCGTTCAAAATGCTCTCCATTTGCCGGGTAATCTCCGGATGCCGGATGCCAGCCGCAAGATTTTCATATGTCTCCATATATTTCCTGTTTACGACTGCTTGCTGATTCTGATATTTCGTGTAGAGCAAGTCTCGGTAATAGAGCAGCAGCAGATCCAAATAAAACTGCGCATCTTTTTTGTCCTTCAGCGCTTCCATCAAATCCATCTGCACGAAAAGAAAAGCTTGGGGATCCTGTCCCATCATCAGCTGGAACCAGCGCCACACCTTTTTCTTGGCTTCATGGAATGTTTCGTCCTGATTGAGTTCAAGCGCTTCGTCCTGATTATTGGTGATTGCGGCCAAAAGCGCAGCATTTTCAGGCTGAACACCCTTGGCAATGAGCGTTTCTCCCAGAACCTGTTTATTTAATTTCTGGAAATGGACTATCTGGCAGCGGGAACGGATCGTCGGCAAGATGTTTTCCTTTGACGTTGTCATGAGAATCAGATAGGTATCACTTTGCGGCTCCTCCAAAAAAGTCAACAGGCTATTTGAAGCACTGATCGTCATTTTTTCCGCATCGTGGATCAGATATACTTTCCGGCTTCCTTCCATCCCGCTCTTCGAGAGTTCCGCTTTCAGTTCACGGACCTGGCCCACCTTGATCGATTGCCCGTCCGGCATTATCTCCGCAACGTCAGGGAATTCGCCTGCCACTATCCGATGGCAATGATTGCAGCGTTGGCAGGGTTGATCGTCTTGCAGATCCTCACAAAAAAGCATCTGCGCTATCCATCGTGCCATCTCTTGTTTTCCGGTTCCGCGTGATCCTTCGAAGAGATAAGCGTGGCCTAAACGTTTCTCCATTATGGTGTGCTGGAACAGTTCAACAAGCTCCGGCTGTTGTCTCAAAACAGTATGTGTCACGCCTTCTATTCCTTCTTTCTGTTAAAAACGATGAAAACCTTCGATCGGCAAGACGAATACCGTCGCGCCTCCGACAAGCACTTCCATCGGATACGCAATGGTGCTTTCCAACGTTGCGTCAATGCTGACGGGCGCCGCCATGAACTGTTCCCTTGACTCGCAGTTTGCTTTGATGATCGCCAACACTTCTTCCACGCGTTCATCTTCCACACCGATCATAAAGGTGGTATTCCCGGAACGCAGGAATCCGCCTGTTGACGGCAATTTCGTCGCTCGGACATTGGCTTCCACCAATTCATCGGACAAAATTGCGCTATCTTTATCTTGAATAACGGCCATAATTAATTTCATATCGTTTCCCCTTTTCCTCTTGCGATAAAAAGATTGCTACATGAACATCCGAAAATTATTTACCATCCTTAAAACATGCTGGATATCTATTTTTGATGACTTGATAACAGGCCTCCGCTACTGCTTCCCGGCTCAGTGTCCCATCTATCACGACGATGCGCTCCGGGTTTTCTTTTGCCAACTGCAGATAGCCGGCCCTTACTTTTTCATGGAACGTTATTTTCTCTTGATCCAGACGGTTGTATTCACGATCATCCAGACTCGCTTTGATCCGTTGAATCCCTACCTCGGCAGGCACATCGATGTATAAGGTCACATCCGGTTCGATCCCTTCCGTTGCGAATTGATTGATTTCACGGATACCGTCTTCCCCTATCCCGCGCGCATAACCTTGATAGGCAATCGAGCTATCTACAAAACGGTCACAAAAAATGACATCTCCCTTTTCCAAAACAGGGATCACTTTTTCAACCAGATGTTGTCTGCGACTGGCCGCATATAATAATGCTTCTGTCCTAGAATCCATTTCGGTATGCAGAGGATCTAATATCAGTTGACGGATTTTCTCTGCAATCGGGCTTCCACCAGGTTCTCTTGTGGCGATTACGCGTTTTTCCATTTCATTTTGCAGACGCGGCACCACTTGTTGCAACGCTGTCGTCTTCCCTGAGCCATCCGGCCCTTCCATTGTGATGAAAATCCCTCTCACTTTACACACTCCCATGATTCTAATACTTTCATTATACGCTAAAGCAAGCTTTTTTTATACAGATGATTCTTATATAGTTTTGTCAATTTTATCACATATTTTTGAAATTTACTTTCCCATTTCGGCTCGCCGACAATAAAAAAACAAAAGAAGGAGGGAATTATTCCCTGATCGCTTCTTTTGTTTTGCCATGTATGCTATTCGTTCTTCCCAAGACTATTCCTTTGCGTTTTCCAGGGCATTTTTGAACTGCGTCTCATATAGTTCGGTACAGCTTGCCAGACAAGCCTGCGACATGTTCTGCATATGACGATACATCTTATTGCGCATATCATAGGTGATATTCTCAGCCATCCATACATTGATATAGCTTTCCAACACACTGATAAGATTGGAAAGGATAAGGACAACAAAGGATAGGCCAATAAGCACGACGAGCGTCCGCAAATCCTTCTTCAGTATCCCCTCGTCGATGATTTTACCGGTCAATATGGTCGGTAAAACACCGAAGACGGAGGACGCCACAATCGCAATGACGCTGACGATGAGCTGCTTCCAATAAGGTTTCAGATAACCGAAGATCCTTTTTAGCAAGACCCACGAAATTTCCAGCTTGTTTTGTTTTTCTTCCTCCGTCAGGTAGCCTCCCCTGCCGCCTCTAAATCCATCCCTTGCCATCACCCTCACCTCCTCCGTCTCTTTGTTCAGCCATGGATTGGGCCAACTTTTCGCAGATGGCCATGAAATCGGCCTGTCGCTTGTCCGTCATCCAACCTCCCACCTTCCATCCGCTGCCTAACTTTTTCGCCCCTATTACATTAGGCACCTAATGTTTCTGCAAATAATACGATTGCAAAAAAAAATCCAGGCCGGTCAACGGCCTGGACAACTAGTTCTGTTACTCTGAATGGAAAATGTCTTCTGCATGGTTGGTGCGTTTCCGCCACTTCAACGCTTTTGCTTTCTTCGGCGCGGAAATATCGGCTGTCAATTGTCGCTTCTTCACTTCGCGGAGCAAAAAGAGATATTTTGCTTTTGCGATCTTCTCAAAAATAAGAAGGTCCTCCGGGAGATCATAGGCATTTTGTTCCAATTGAAGCAATGTGCTGTAATTTTGATGGACCTCCGTTATCAAGGCTGTCAATTCCTCGTCGTACCGTCTCTTTAATTGGTTCTCTTTTTTACTTGCACTGGTCAAGTGAAATAACATCTTTTCCCTTTTTCCCCCCACTATTAAAAGCTTTCCTACAGTTCCCTGCGCCCATCGATTGCCCGGAACAACGTCATTTCATCCGCATATTCGATATCACTGCCTACAGCAAGTCCGTAGGCCAGGCGCGTCACCTTGATGCCGGCCGGTTTGATCAGACGGGACAGATACATGGCTGTCGCTTCCCCTTCTGCGGTCGCATTGGTCGCAATGATCACTTCTTTGACGACCTCATCCTGCAATCGTTTGATGAGGCTGGCGATGTTCAAGTCTTCCGGTCCGGTGCCTTCCATCGGGGACAGGACACCGTTCAACACATGATAGAGGCCGTGGTATTCACGGATTTTCTCCATCGACATGACGTCACGCGGGTTTTCGACCACTAAGATGGTCGAAAGGTCACGCGATTGATCGGAACAAATCGCGCACGGATCCGTTTCGGTAATATTACCGCAAACGGAACATTGATGTAAATCCCTTTTTGACCGGATCAAGGCGTTCGCGAAATCAAGCACTTCTTCCTCATCCATTTCCAGGCAGAAGAAGGCCAAACGGGCAGCCGTTTTTTGCCCGATGCCCGGCAGTTTCATAAAACTTTCGATCAGTTTTGCTATAGGCTCTGGATATTGCATCTCAAAAATCCCCTCTTCCGATATAAAAAAAGAATGAGGCTGGGACTAAAGTCAAAGCTACACGACTTGTCTCACCCTCGCTCTCTTTTTCAATCCTTGCTTTTTTTAATTACTGCCTTTTCTTACAAGCCTGGGATATTCGCGAATTTGCCCAATTTCGCTTTTGTTTCAGCTTCAATTTTCGCAAGCGCGTCATTTGTCGCCATTAAAACCAAATCTTGCAGCATTTCCACATCATCCGGATCTACAGCCTCCGGTGCAATCACAACATCAACAACTTTCTTGTTGCCTGTCATCGTGATTTTCACCAAACCATTTGAAGCTTCACCCACAAATTGGGTTGCGTTGATGACCTCTTGTGTCTGTTCCAATTCTTTTTGCATTTTTTGCATTTGTTTCATCATGCCTTGCATATTTCCCATTCCGCCTCGCATATATCTTCTTCCTCTCTTTTATATGTTTTTTAAGGTGCCCAAAGGCCGGGGATAGCATCGCGCGATCCCTTCCATCCGGCTTTTTTCGCACTCTTTTTAATCGTTCATGATTGTTACGATATCATCACCGAACAAGCTGAGCGCCTGGTCGATGACTTCCTGCTCTTTTTGCTCCTCGAGGATGATCGGATCCGCCTCTACCGCAAAATCATCCTCGAAGTTGCCGGGATGATAGTCCCCCCGTAAGCCATCCTCTTGTTCAGGCATCGGCGGTTCCGGCGGCAAATCAAGCGTGTCCGCATCCGACCGACCGCTGTCCGGGCTTTGCCGTCCCGCTTCCGGCTCCTGTTTTTTCGGCGCTTCCGGCGCACTTGCGGGCGGAGTCACATCATTGCGTTTTTGGATATAACCGCGTCGGACCGTTGTCCATTGTTCCTCCGTCAAGCAAACCAGCTCACCCGGACGTTTCAAGATCCTTTGGGTTGCCGCATCCACGGCTTCCTGCAGTTCCGCGTCTTCGGTAGCCTTTTGGCATAAAATATCATATTGGAATGACAGGATAAAACTGTTCGGACCCGCAGCCACAGGATTTGCCTGTTTCAACACCGCCCGTTGGGTAACGGATAGAATGTCCAGGATATCCGTCCAAAATTCCCTTATCTGGTTGAGATCCTGTTTCGTCGCTTCCCCCATCACCTGATAGGTCTTCGACATATTCGGCTTGAAGCCTGCACCATTGGAAGGCCTGTTCGACTCTTTTTTGGTTGGAGCGGCTTTCGTTGCTTCCGTTGCCGCCACAACTTTTCCGTTGCTGATCAGCTCCTGCAGCTTCGCAAGCTCTTTTTTGATTGCTGCAATTTCTCTTTCCAAACGGTATACCTCTTCGCTGGGTGCCGCATGGGCCGGCGCATTTGGGGCAGCACTTTGCGCAGCCGCTTCTCTCGGCTGCGATAATTTCACCGCCAGCACTTCCAGGTAAATATCCGGTTGGGTGGAAAAACGCATTTCATTTTGCGTATGATTGAACTCTTCGATCATATCATAGAGGAAGACCACCGGCGCTTCCTGCGAGAAGACTTGAAAAGCCTCGCTGTAATCTTGATCGTTATCTTCAAAGGATTTCCCTTTTGTTTGCTGATAAACCAAGACATCGCGCGTGAACAAAATCATTTCTTCCAAAAACCGTCCCGCTTCTTTGCCTTCGCTCAATATCCGCTCCAATAGCTGGATCGCTTCCTCGGTCTGTTGATGCAGCAAAGCGCTTGAAAATGAAATCATCATTTCTTCCGTCAAACTGCCGGATACTTTTACCGCGTGTTCAAAGGTGACGGCTTGGGACCCGTAGGAAATGACTTGATCCAGCAGACTCAATGCATCCCGCATCCCGCCATTCGCAGATTTCGCAATGACCTGCAGGGCTTTATCCTCGTAGGCGATCTTCTCTTCGTTCAAAATATACATCATCCGTCTGATGATGTCCTGATACGAAATCCGCTTGAAATCAAAGCGTTGCGTCCGCGAAATGATCGTCAAAGGGATTTTATGCGGTTCGGTCGTCGCCAAGATGAAGATGACATTTTCCGGCGGCTCTTCCAAAGTTTTCAGGAGCGCATTGAAGGCCCCTGTCGACAGCATGTGCACTTCATCGATGATGTATACTTTGTAATCCGATTGCGTCGGAGCATAGCGGGCTTTATCGCGGATGTCGCGGATTTCCTCCACCCCATTGTTGCTGGCGGCATCGATTTCGATGACATCATTCAGTCGGCCCTCGGTAATGGCACGGCATGTTTCACATTGATTGCACGGTTCGCCGTCGATGCGATGGTGACAGTTGATCGCCTTGGCAAAAATTTTGGCTGCACTGGTCTTACCGGTACCGCGCGGCCCCGTAAAAAGGTAAGCATGGCTGGTTTTCCCTTGTATTAAGGCATTTTTTAACGTTTGAGTGACAGCCTCTTGCCCGGCGATATCTTCAAACCGTTGCGGACGCCAGACCCGATATAGTGCTTGATAGCTCATCCTTTTCCCTCTTTCACTTTTGCTTCGTCTATCTATTATAAGGGAAAGCGGACAAAATAGAAAGTCATCCCCCGCCCTTACATCCTTTTATAATCGTTCATTCATTTTGGTTCCGTTCCCTCTGCTTACGCGCTTTGCTTGTATTTCCCGCTCCATAAGATTATACTCGCCTTACGAGGGATAATCTTTTTCTGAGTTAAAAAACAGGAGGAATCAACATGTCATATATAATAAAAAACAACGCCCCTTCCATCGAAGAATGCATGAAGATTGTCGCCGACTTGCATACTCTAGGCTACACAAAAGAGCAGATCACCTTGGTCACGAATAACGCCTGCAAAGAGGCCATCATCAGCAACTTGGATCTGCGCGGAAAAAATGGGGCCGTTTTTTCGACCCATTCCCTATTGGACCAAATCAAATATTTATTCAATCTGAAACAATTCGAAGAATTCCAAAAAGAGACGCATATCTATCCCGGGGGCAAGGAATTCCTGGGCGATCATCTGGTATCGGTGGAGAACGGAAACATCGTCATCATAACCGAAGAACCCGATAAGCAAGCATAATAGCGCGACGATCGACTTATCCGCAGCTACGATATGCCAGCATTTTCCGTCCCGGATCCGAAAGCTTTTTATCTCACTTTATTTATCCATCCATAAAAAGAAGCATGATACCCGGTTTATCGGGCTATCATGCTTCTTTGTCATTGGCTTATTAACTTACAGCACAGGGCGATACCTACTTATAGCTGCTTCCTTCCGGATCTGACTCAATTCATAAGATCGCCATTGCCATAAGGCCTTTCGGCAATTACTATGATACCATAGCCATTTTTAAAAAGCTAGTCTTTCTTCTCTTCTTTGATCTGTTCGCGAAGATGCTTCCGGCTGTTCAGTTTCCGTTCTTTGCGCAAAGCGCGGAAAAAATTTTGCAGCAACGCCTTGCACTCTTCCTCCAGCAAACCGCTCTCAACCTCAGCCTGATGGTTGAAACGTTCATCCTGCAGCAAATTCATCAGCGTGCCCGCCGTACCGCCTTTCAGATCGGGCGCGCCGTAATAGACTTTCTTCACCCGGGACAAGATGATGGCGCCGCAGCACATCGGACACGGTTCCAACGTCACATACATTTCCGTTTCTTCCAGACGCCAATTCTTTTTATAGGCATTCGCTTGCCGAATCGCGGTCATTTCCGCATGTGTCGTTGCATCGTTGGTTGCTTCCCGTTCGTTATGCCCGCGCCCGATGATTGTCCCGTTCCAGACGACAACCGCACCGATCGGCACTTCGCCTATAGCGCCTGCCTTTTCCGCTTCCTTGATGGCCTCGCGCATGAAATATTCTTTTTGTTCATCCATAATTGTTTACCTCATCCATTTTTCTCCCTTTATCATAGCATAATCAGGAAATATTTTCGCAAACAAGTCATAAAAATGTTAGAATGGATGAAAGGCCTTACACGTCCGAAATCCCTAAAAGTCCGTTTATGAGGTGACGATTTGAATCAAGCAGAATTACTGAAACTATTTCCTGAAGCGCAAATAAATGCGCTGTCCAGTCTAGGGGCAGCTTATTTTTCGTTGCCTTATCAGAACAAATGGGTGCATATACCCCAACATACTATCAGTCCCCGCGAAAAAACATTACTGGAGCAAGTACTGTTGCCTGCCAGCCAGCGAGCACAGGCCCCCGTAACGAATGCATGGGCGCATTTTTTGCTGGAAGATGCCGCAAGCATACCTGCCGGAATCGAACATGCGCAATTATTACAGTTCCAGATAAAATTTACGACAACGGATACGACCGCCTTCGAGCAATCGCTTTGGCTGGAAGCTTTCCGCAATACCTTGCCGCTCATCCGCGACGGCTTCTTTTTGAACGAAGAATACGGCGTTTTTGTTTTGGATAATCCTGCACACTTTTCGTTCGACGAAGAACTCACAGGCATACTGAATACCCTGGATGATGATTTCAGCATCCGGACAAGCATCTATTTAGGCCAAAACTGGCCGGTGGACAGTCGCCTGCCCAGCTTATTCAAAGAGGAACGGCGTATCTTTCAGGATAGTCACATCTCATCAAGAGGAAAAAATGTGCGGAATTTGGCTGAGACAGCTTTATCTTACTATACGGCTGCAGCCACCTCCGACAGCCCCATTCTGCAATCACTGAAAGCCACCATCCATTCGTTGGAAGGTTCCCATGACCTTATCAGCGCGATGTGGCACAACCAAGGAAATGTCTCCAAGGCGGCGACGGCCCTCTATCTGCACCGCAACACCCTGCAATACCGCATCGACCGCTTCTTTGAAGCGACCGGGCTCGCCTTGAAAAATATGGATGACTTGTTGTTGTGCTATCTCGTCATAGTAGCAAAGACAGACCGCAGCCACATAAGCTAAAAAAACATGCAGGGCCATTTTTATGGCTGGTCCTGCATGTTTTGCATTTTCTTATTTTTATCTGTGGAACTTGTCTTCCACAGATTCTTTATATCCGCTTGCTTTGTCCTTTAAGTCGGATAATAGATCCAATGTTGAATCCTTCCAATCGCCTGTCTTGTCCACAACACGTAAAAATCCGTCGACTTCATCGTCGTTAAATCCTCGATTGCCTTCAATATTTTTTGACTGCCCTTCAGATGATCCCTCACAAAACCTTTCATCCGTTGACGGTTTAAGTAAGAACCGATTTTGTCTACCGCTTCTTCCTCAAACGCCATCGCTGCAGCAATTGCCACAATCGCTGCTGTCGCACCTAATCCGACCAACAATGCTTTCTTAGAATTTTTCATTTTTTATTCCCTCCTCTTACTTCCGTACCTTTATTTTAGCACAAACGAAAGCGATAACCGAACGATAACACTGTCTTGAATGAGCTGCACAAAACCGTAATCATCCCCACTTCCACGGGACAACTACGGTTTTTCACTACTCATTTCCAGAAATCGGAAGGAATCTTTTTCTTCTTCAGCCTGCTCATGAATTAACAGGCAATTTTTCCTTCTTGTTCGCGTGTTTGACTTCTTTAACGACTATCCGGATCCTGCCTTTTTGGGCACCGATCGTGACCGTCATCGCCGAATTTGATAAAGCCGCTCAACATTTCTTCACTCAATTTGTCTTCGATTTCTTTCTGGATGGCACGTCTGATCGGACGTGCACCGTATTCCGGATCGAAACCGGCTTTTGCGATGACATCGATGGCTGCTGGCGTGATGCGCACATGGATATCCAGATCTTTCAAGCGTTTTACGATGTCGTTCGCCATCAATTTGACGATTTCATGCAACTCGTCTTTCTCCAATGAGTGGAAGACGATTGTTTCGTCGATACGGTTCAGGAACTCCGGACGGAAGCTGTTCTTTAGTTCTTCGCGGATGCGTTTCTCCATCGCTTTATAGTCATGCTTGGGTATCTTTCGCCGCGAATCCGACATGATTTTTCATCACGCAAAGCGGTTGCACCCAAGTTGGAAGTCATGATCAAGATCGTGTTGCGGAAATCGACCTTCCGTCCTTTGGAATCGGTCAAGTGACCGTCATCGAACACTTGCAGCAGGATATTGAAGACATCCGGATGGGCTTTTTCAATTTCGTCCAGAAGAATGACCGAGTACGGTTTTTGTCTGATTTTTTCCGTCAACTGGCCGCCTTCATCATAGCCGACATAGCCCGGAGGGGAGCCGATCAGACGACTGGTACTGTATTTCTCCATGTATTCGGACATATCCAAACGAACCAAGGCATCCTCTGTCCCGAACATCGCTTCAGCCAACGTTTTCGCAAGCTCTGTCTTACCGACACCGGTAGGACCCAAGAATAGGAACGAACCGATTGGGCGATTTGGATCCTTCAACCCGGAACGTGCACGTCTGATTGCGCGGGCCACCGCACTGACCGCCTCGGATTGGCCGATGACACGTTCATGCAGCACTTTTTCCAGCCTCATCAAACGGTCGCTTTCCTTCTGCTCCATCTGGTTGACCGGAATTCCGGTCCACAAAGCCACCACTTCGGCTACGTCGTTTTCGGTCACTTTCAGATCGTAGTGCGTGATTGTTTGGGCTTGCTGTTCCACCATTTTTTGGAATTTTTGCTTCTTCGCCATTTCGCGTTTGCGGATGCGGGCAGCTTTGTCGAAGTCCTGATTCAGGATAGCTTCCTCTTTGTCTTTCGACAACTTCGCGATTTCCAACTCGATTTTCCCGATCGGCGTATCCCCGTGTGTGACATCCAAACGGACTTTTGCCGCGGATTCATCGATCAGATCGATCGCTTTATCCGGCAATCTTCTGGAAGTGATGTAGCGCACGGATAACTGGACAGCAGCTTTCAGCGCCTCATCAGTGATTTCCACGCCATGGTGTTCCTCATAACGGGAACGCAAACCACGCATGATCTCAACCGATTCCTCCGGTGTGGGCTCATCGATATGGATAGGTGCGAAACGTCTTTCCAACGCCGCATCTTTTTCGATATATTTTTGGTACTCATCAAGGGTGGTGGCACCGATTGTCTGCAGTTCGCCCCTTGCCAATGCCGGTTTCAGGATATTGGAGGCATCGATCGCCCCTTCTGCTCCGCCTGCACCGATCAAGGTGTGCAACTCATCGATAAAGAGGATGACATTGCCGTCATTGTAGATTTCGTCGATGATCTTTTTCATTCTTTCCTCGAATTCACCGCGGTATTTCGTACCTGCCACCAGTGAACCCATATCCAACATCATGATGCGTTTATTCGCCAACGTATCCGGAACATCGCCAGCTACGATTTTTTGGGCCAAACCTTCCACGATGGCGGTCTTGCCGACACCCGGTTCCCCTACCAAAACAGGATTGTTCTTCGTTCTGCGGGAAACGATCTGCATGATGCGGCGGACTTCCTTGTCGCGGCCTACGATCGGATCCATCCGATTTTCCCGTGCCAATTCCGTCAGATTGCGGGCCAAGGAATCCAAAGTCGGCGTTCCTTCTTCCACTTTTTCCGTCTTTTTGGCTGAACGCATATCCGGTTTGGTCGGTTGTTTGATGCCCAGTTTCTCATAAAGAGACTTACGCAGCAGATTCGGATCGATCTGCAGATTTTTGATGATTTTGACTGCCAGAATTTCTTCTTTCAACAAGCCCAACAAAAGGTGTTCGGTTCCTACCAAAGGAACCCCCAATTTGTGCGCTTCATTTGTCGCATACATAATGACTTTTTTAGCCCGAGGAGAAAATGGCAACGGCGCATTGAAGTCCTCCGTGTTCATTTGGCCGAAACCGGTCAGATGGACAATCTCTTCGCGGACTCCTTCCTCATCAATATCGTAGCCACGCAACACTTTTCCGGCAATGCCTTCTTGCTCCCGGACTAGTCCGAGAAGCATATGCTCCGTTCCGATGGATTGATGCTTAAATTTGTGCGCTTCTTCTGTTGCCAACAACAATACTTGGCTGGCTTTATCTGTAAATAATTCATCCATTTTTAACGCCTCCTCTACGGGCTATCTATTCAAAGCGCAAGCTGTTCAAAAAATTCCTCAACAGCAAGGCTCGTATTCTTTCTTCGTGTTCGCCTGTGTATGGGGCAAGTGACTTATCCAATACCGACAACATCAGGTTTCCTTCGCGTTTCGTGATGATACCGCGACTGTATAAATTTTGGGTTACCGCAAACGCATCTTTCTGGTTGATGCTTTCGCCTACTATAGCGATCAGCTTATCCAACAATTCCGCTTGATCCAGAATTTTCACCTTCATGATGCGTATATAACCGCCCCCGCCGCGTTTGCTTTCGACCGAGTAGCCTTGCTGTTCCGTAAAACGGGTATTGATGACATAGTTGATTTGTGAAGGTACACAATGAAAACGATCTGCCATTTCATTCCTTCTGATTTCAATCTGCTCTTCTGCATTCAGAATCTTTTTGATATACGCTTCGATGATATCTGACATGTTCTGACCATGCATGGAATGGACGCCTCCCTTCCCCTGACTAATTTTGACTATTATATATTTATATTATGCTATTCCTACATAACTGTCAAATAGAAAGGGCTATCCGAGGACGTTTGCGGCAAACTAGTCAAGAAAGCTGAAACCCATCCAGACTGCCTTGCTACTCCCTCTACAACAGCGTATTCCCCAAACATTTCCAACAGGATTATTTGGAATGTTCATCATTATATACAAAAGCAAAACATATAACTCCGGCAATTCTTTTATTTCCAGAGCAAAAAAAAATAGACGCAGAAACCATCGGAATGATTTCTGCGTCTATTTTTATTTATCGGGAAGACAGGATTCGAACCTGCGACCCCTTGGTCCCAAACCAAGTGCTCTACCAAGCTGAGCTACTTCCCGGTCATAATTATGTGAAAAATGCACCCAACAGGAGTCGAACCTGTAACCGCTTGATTCGTAGTCAAGTACTCTATCCAATTGAGCTATGGGTGCGTAAGTGCCGAGAATCGGAATCGAACCGATACGGTGATCACTCACCGCAGGATTTTAAGTCCTGTGCGTCTGCCAGTTCCGCCACCCCGGCTAAACAGATAGCCATTAAAATAAAAAAAAGCGGAAGACGGGGTTCGAACCCGCGACCCCCACCTTGGCAAGGTGATGTTCTACCACTGAACTACTTCCGCATTTTTGGATGCCGGCTAAAGGATTTGAACCCTCGACCCTCTGATTACAAATCAGATGCTCTACCAACTGAGCTAAGCCGGCGTCTCGGTATATTCAATTGTTCCATCATTATCGCAAGAATGATGAATGAGTTATGCAGGGCTCGAACCTGCGACCCTCTGATTAAAAGTCAGATGCTCTACCAACTGAGCTAATAACTCATGAATGGAGGTTGACGGGATCGAACCGCCGACATTCTGCTTGTAAGGCAGACGCTCTCCCAGCTGAGCTAAACCTCCATAATATAAATGCGCGGCAACGTCCTACTCTCACAAAGGGAAACCCTTCACTACAATCGGCGCTAAGAAGCTTAACTTCTGTGTTCGAGATGGGAACAGGTGTGACCTTCTTGCCATCGTCACCGCACATTTTTCAAGAGAACGTTGTTCTCTCAAAACTGAATCTACAAAATTAAAGGGAACCCGAAAACACCGCTTGAGTTTTCTATCTTTTAAAAATTGGTTAAGTCCTCGACCGATTAGTATTGGTCCGCTCCATACATCGCTGTACTTCCACTCCCAACCTATCTACCTGATCATCTCTCAGGGGTCTTACTCACTTAAAGTGATGGGAAATCTCATCTTGAGGGGGGCTTCACGCTTAGATGCTTTCAGCGTTTATCCCGTCCACACATAGCTACCCAGCGATGCTCTTGGCAGAACAACTGGTACACCAGCGGTGTGTCCATCCCGGTCCTCTCGTACTAAGGACAGCTCCTCTCAAATTTCCAACGCCCGCGACGGATAGGGACCGAACTGTCTCACGACGTTCTGAACCCAGCTCGCGTACCGCTTTAATGGGCGAACAGCCCAACCCTTGGGACCGACTACAGCCCCAGGATGCGATGAGCCGACATCGAGGTGCCAAACCTCCCCGTCGATGTGAACTCTTGGGGGAGATAAGCCTGTTATCCCCAGGGTAGCTTTTATCCGTTGAGCGATGGCCCTTCCATGCGGAACCACCGGATCACTAAGCCCGACTTTCGTCCCTGCTCGACTTGTAGGTCTCGCAGTCAAGCTCCCTTCTGCCTTTACACTCTACGAATGATTTCCAACCATTCTGAGGGAACCTTTGGGCGCCTCCGTTACATTTTTGGAGGCGACCGCCCCAGTCAAACTGCCCGTCTGACACTGTCTCCCTGCTCGCTAAGAGCAGCGGGTTAGAGTGGTCATATCACAAGGGTAGTATCCCACCGTTGCCTCCTCCGAGACTGGCGTCCCGGTATCATTGGCTCCTACCTATCCTGTACATGTGATACAAACACGCAATATCAAACTGCAGTAAAGCTCCATGGGGTCTTTCCGTCCTGTCGCGGGTAACCAGCATCTTCACTGGTACTATAATTTCACCGAGTCTCTCGTTGAGACAGTGCCCAAATCGTTACGCCTTTCGTGCGGGTCGGAACTTACCCGACAAGGAATTTCGCTACCTTAGGACCGTTATAGTTACGGCCGCCGTTTACTGGGGCTTCAATTCAAAGCTTCGCTTGCGCTAACCTCTCCTCTTAACCTTCCAGCACCGGGCAGGCGTCAGCCCCTATACGTCATCTTTCGATTTTGCAGAGACCTGTGTTTTTGATAAACAGTCGCTTGGGCCTATTCACTGCGGCTGACCTTGCGGTCAGCACCCCTTCTCCCGAAGTTACGGGGTCATTTTGCCGAGTTCCTTAACGAGAGTTCTCTCGCACACCTTAGGATTCTCTCCTCAACTACCTGTGTCGGTTTGCGGTACGGGCAGTTACTTTCTCACTAGAAGCTTTTCTTGGCAGTGTGACATCAGGAACTTCGCTACTAAATTTCGCTCCCCATCACAGCTTGTCCTTGAGAGAAAAAGCATTTCACTCGTTCTCAGACTTGCTGCTTGGACACACATTTCCGATCGTGTGCATTCCTTAGCCTCCTGCGTCCCTCCATCGCTCAAACAAAAGCAACTGGTACAGGAATATCAACCTGTTGTCCATCGCCTACGCCTATCGGCCTCAGCTTAGGTCCCGACTAACCCTGGGAGGACGAGCCTTCCCCAGGAAACCTTAGTTATTCGGTGGACGGGATTCTCACCCGTCTTGCGCTACTCATACCGGCATTCTCACTTCTAAGCGCTCCACCAGTCCTCACGATCTGGCTTCGATGCCCTTAGAACGCTCTCCTACCACGGAACCCGAAGGTTCCATCCACAGCTTCGGTGATCTGTTTAGCCCCGGTAAATTTTCGGCGCAGGGTCACTCGACTAGTGAGCTATTACGCACTCTTTAAATGATGGCTGCTTCTGAGCCAACATCCTAGTTGTCTGTGCAACCCCACATCCTTTTCCACTTAACAGATACTTTGGGACCTTAGCTGGTGGTCTGGGCTGTTTCCCTTTTGACTACGGATCTTATCACTCGCAGTCTGACTCCCGGATCTAAATCAATGGCATTCGGAGTTTATCTGAATTCGGTAACCCGAGAAGGGCCCCTAGTCCAAACAGTGCTCTACCTCCATGATTCGCATATCCGAGGCTAGCCCTAAAGCTATTTCGGAGAGAACCAGCTATCTCCAAGTTCGATTGGAATTTCTCCGCTACCCACACCTCATCCCCGCACTTTTCAACGTGCGTGGGTTCGGTCCTCCAGTGCGTATTACCGCACCTTCAACCTGGACATGGGTAGGTCACTTGGTTTCGGGTCTACGACCTCATACTTATTCGCCCTATTCAGACTCGCTTTCGCTGCGGCTCCGTCTTTTCAACTTAACCTTGCATGAAATCGTAACTCGCCGGTCCATTCTACAAAAGGTACGCCATCACCCATTAACGGGCTTTGACTACTTGTAGGCACACGGTTTCAGGTACTGTTTCACTCCCCTTCCGGGGTGCTTTTCACCTTTCCCTCACGGTACTGGTTCACTATCGGTCACTAGGGAGTATTTAGCCTTGGGAGATGGTCCTCCCGGATTCCGACGGAATTTCTCGTGTTCCGCCGTACTCAGGATACTGGTAGAGCTGATTTGGATTTCGCATACGGGGCTATTACCCTATGTTGCGCAACTTTCCAGTTGGCTTCTGCTATCCATTGCAGTCTCATGTCCCAGTCCTACAACCCCAAAGAGCAAGCTCTTTGGTTTGGGCTTTTCCCGTTTCGCTCGCCGCTACTAAGGGAATCGAATTTTCTTTCTCTTCCTGCAGGTAATGAGATGTTTCAGTTCCCTGCGTGTTCCTCGATACACCTATGTATTCAGTGTAACGTAATATCCTATCAAAGATATTGGGTTGCCCCATTCGGAAATCTCCGGATCAAAGCTTACTTACAGCTCCCCGGAGCATATCGGTGTTAGTCCCGTCCTTCATCGGCTCCTAGTGCCTAGGCATCCACCGTGCGCCCTTATTCACTTAACCTATGGTTAAGCTCGCCATTGCTGGCTTGCTAACTTATTTCGTTAAAAACTCATTTAAGTTAACTTAAAACGCGGTAAAATGTTTAGGTTTCTTACTTTATTTTTGTAGTATTCAGTTTTCAAAGAACAAATTGTCTTGCTTGAGAGATTGATCTCTCAAAACTGAACAAAGAATGATTGAACCAAGCAAGGATTCCATTATATTCCTTAGAAAGGAGGTGATCCAGCCGCACCTTCCGATACGGCTACCTTGTTACGACTTCACCCCAATCATCTGTCCCACCTTAGGCGGCTGGCTCCAAAAAGGTTACCTCACCGACTTCGGGTGTTACAAACTCTCGTGGTGTGACGGGCGGTGTGTACAAGACCCGGGAACGTATTCACCGCGGCGTGCTGATCCGCGATTACTAGCGATTCCGGCTTCATGCAGGCGAGTTGCAGCCTGCAATCCGAACTGAGAATGGCTTTAAGAGATTCGCTTGACCTCGCGGTCTTGCTGCTCGTTGTACCATCCATTGTAGCACGTGTGTAGCCCAGGTCATAAGGGGCATGATGATTTGACGTCATCCCCACCTTCCTCCGGTTTGTCACCGGCAGTCTCATTAGAGTGCCCAACTGAATGCTGGCAACTAACAATAGGGGTTGCGCTCGTTGCGGGACTTAACCCAACATCTCACGACACGAGCTGACGACAACCATGCACCACCTGTCACTTTGTCCCCGAAGGGAAAGTCCTATCTCTAGGATTGTCAAAGGATGTCAAGACCTGGTAAGGTTCTTCGCGTTGCTTCGAATTAAACCACATGCTCCACCGCTTGTGCGGGTCCCCGTCAATTCCTTTGAGTTTCAGCCTTGCGGCCGTACTCCCCAGGCGGAGTGCTTAATGCGTTAGCTGCAGCACTGAAGGGTGGAAACCCTCCAACACTTAGCACTCATCGTTTACGGCGTGGACTACCAGGGTATCTAATCCTGTTTGCTCCCCACGCTTTCGAGCCTCAGCGTCAGTTACAGACCAGAGAGTCGCCTTCGCCACTGGTGTTCCTCCATATATCTACGCATTTCACCGCTACACATGGAATTCCACTCTCCTCTTCTGCACTCAAGTTCCCCAGTTTCCAATGACCTTCCACGGTTGAGCCGTGGGCTTTCACATCAGACTTAAGGAACCGCCTGCGCTCGCTTTACGCCCAATAAATCCGGACAACGCTTGCCACCTACGTATTACCGCGGCTGCTGGCACGTAGTTAGCCGTGGCTTTCTGGTCAGATACCGTCAAGGCCGGAGCAGTTACTCTCCGACTTGTTCTTCTCTGACAACAGAGTTTTACGATCCGAAAACCTTCTTCACTCACGCGGCGTTGCTCCGTCAGACTTTCGTCCATTGCGGAAGATTCCCTACTGCTGCCTCCCGTAGGAGTTTGGGCCGTGTCTCAGTCCCAATGTGGCCGATCACCCTCTCAGGTCGGCTACGTATCATCGTCTTGGTGAGCCATTACCTCACCAACTAACTAATACGCCGCGGGTCCATCCATAAGCGACAGCACAAAGGCCGTCTTTCCTTTCTCGATCATGCGATCAAGAAAACTATGCGGTATTAGCACCCGTTTCCGGATGTTATCCCCCTCTTATGGGCAGGTTACCCACGTGTTACTCACCCGTTCGCCACTATTCTCTCGATCGGAAGCAAGCTTCCAAAAGAAAGAACCGTTCGACTTGCATGTATTAGGCACGCCGCCAGCGTTCGTCCTGAGCCAGGATCAAACTCTCATGTAAATGTGGACTCTTGTACAGAAATCCTACATGTAAAATTTAAAAGCTCATTTGTTACGTTACTGACTTTATGTTTGCGATACTACGTATCGCCTTCGTTTGCTTTGATAGAATCAAAGCTCCCTGCACATTTGGTTCGTTCATTCTTTGTTCAGTTTTCAAAGGTCAATCGGCTTATCACGTCTTGCGTGATAGCTTATTTATAATACCATGGCTCCGCGCTTCTGTCAACAACTTCCGGAAAAATATTTTTCCCAAAAGCATCATCCGCGAGAGGAACAGCAACTTTTATATAATATCATCCCGGCATTGCCTTGTCAATGTTTTTTTAATTTCATTTCCAAAATCATTTGTCGTGACAACTCCCATATATTACCACCATCCGCGCCCGCTGTCAACACTAAATTTATCGTAAACGTTACTCTTCGCAAGGGATAACAAAAAAGCCTCGCCTATCCGGAATAAATCCGCAAACAGCAATGAGCAGTGAAAATATAAACGCAAAGCGGCTCCGCCCACGCATATTATATACAGATTACTCACGAACGGAGATGACGATTGTCTTATGCTATTCATCGGCTACTATTTCTTTATCTTTTATTTCGGCGCTATTTTCGGTTCTTTCTTTACTGTCCTGGGTACACGTATTCCCATAAAAGAGCGTTTCGCCTTCTCCCGTTCGCACTGTGTGCATTGCAATCATGCACTGGGTTCGCAGGATCTTTTTCCGATCTTTTCTTATCTGTTCCGCTTCGGGAAATGCGCTTATTGCAACCGGAAAATAGACTGTATGTATTTTATTGTCGAATCCTTATCCGGCCTCACGGCTTGTTCCCTTTATTATTTTTATTCAAACGAGCCCCTGTATCTTCTTGCTTATGCCAGCATCTTTTCCATTTTGGTGATTGTTTCCATTACAGATTATTTGTATCTGTTGGTCCCGGATAGATTTCAAATCTTTTTAGTGTCTGCCGCCCTGTTCCAGCACAAGCCTTCTTCCCCTCTCGGACTGGAAAGCAGCCGCAATCAGTTCGGTCGTCGTCTTCTCCCTTTTGCTGTTCACACTTTTTGTGGTTCCGGACGGGCTGGGGGGCGGAGACATTAAATTGCTTTCGATTTTGGCCTTCGCTTTTGGCTTGCAGCAATCCTTATCCATACTGTTGGTGTCCAGTTTTTCCGCCTGTCTATTTTTGACAGCCGGACGCTTTTTTAATAAAAAAAATAGTCGGTCAAAGATTGCCTTTCGTACCTTTCATCACTATCGCAGTCCTGCTTGTGCATTTCCTGCAGCTTTTCTATTTCCGTTAAGGCGGATATACGCGATCGACCGCACACTCCCGCAACTAACGCAAAAAGTCCGACAGGAAGAAGCAAGACTTCTCTCTGTCGGACTTTTATTTGTTTTCCTTTTTATTCCAAAAGGATTTTTTTATTCTGCGTAGCCTGGAAAATCAGAACTTGCTTCAGCAGTATCACTGATGCTATAGACATTTTCACTTTCAACTTCTACAGCTTTCGGTTCCATTTTACGGTAACGGGCCATCCCTGTACCAGCAGGGATAATCTTACCGATGATAACATTTTCTTTCAGACCCAGCAACGGATCTTTTTTGCCGCGGATAGCAGCATCTGTAAGGACACGCGTTGTTTCTTGGAATGATGCAGCTGACAAGAAGCTGTTTGTTTCCAATGAAGCTTTTGTGATACCCAACAATACTGGACGAGCTGTAGCTGGGACTTCTCCAGCAGTGATGATAGCTCTGTTTTGATCTTCAAAATCAGCGATATCCATCAAAGTACCCGGCAAGATAGGTGTAGAGCCCGGATCCATGACGCGGACTTTGCGCAACATTTGACGTACCATTACTTCAATATGTTTGTCGCCGATTTCTACCCCTTGCATACGGTATACTTTTTGAACTTCACGTAATAAGTATGTTTCAACAGAAAGGACATCACGTACACGCAATAATTCTTTCGGTTCGATGGAACCTTCCGTCAACGGATCACCACGGTGAACAAAATCGCCTTCAGCCACTTTCATACGAGAAGTATAAGGGACTGTGTAGGTTCTTGTATCCGTTATGCCTTTGATCGTAACTTCCTTCGAGCGATCTGATGCACTTTCGTCGACAGAGACAACTTCCCCTGTAACTTCGGTGATGACCGCTACCCCTTTAGGGTTACGAGCTTCAAAGATTTCTTGGATACGCGGCAAACCTTGCGTGATATCGTCTCCGGCAACCCCGCCGGTATGGAACGTACGCATGGTCAACTGTGTACCTGGTTCACCGATTGATTGGGCAGCGATCGTTCCGACAGCTTCACCGACTTCAACTTTAGAACCTGTGGCTAAGTTACGGCCATAACAGTGTTTGCAGACACCATGTCTTGTGTTACATGTGAATACGGAACGGATTGTTACTTCTTCGATATCGGCATCGATGATTTCTTTAGCCATATCTTCAGTAATCAACTGATTATGCGCAGCCAATACGGTTCCGTTTTCCGGATGAACAATCGCTTTTTGAGCATAACGCCCAATAAGACGTTCTTCCAGTGCTTCGATGATTTCATTTCCTTCTCTGATGGAGCGGATCAATAAACCACGGTCAGTTCCACAGTCATCTTCACGGATGATGACATCTTGAGCGACGTCAACCAAACGACGAGTCAGGTAACCTGAATCGGCAGTCTTCAAGGCTGTATCGGTCATCCCTTTACGAGCACCATGGGTAGAGATGAACATTTCCAAGACGCTTAGTCCTTCACGGAAGTTGGAAGTGATCGGCAATTCCATGATTTTTCCGTTTGGAGCGGCCATCAACCCACGCATACCGGCCAACTGTGTAAAGTTGGAGATGTTACCACGGGCTCCGGAGTCACTCATCATGAAGATCGGGTTTTCTTGGCCCAATGTTTTCATCAGTTCCACTTGGATTTCGTCTTTCGCCAAGTTCCAAGTAGTGATGACACTGTTATATCTTTCGTCGTCTGTAATTAAACCGCGACGGAATTGTTTGGAGATGTTTTCTACTTTTTTATGCGCTCTTTCCAATATCTCAGGTTTGGATTCCAATACCAAAATATCGGCGATCCCTACAGTGATACCTGCACGAGTCGAGAATTTGTAACCTAGGTCTTTCATTCTGTCCAACATTCTTGAAGTTTCCGTAACCTGGAATTTCTTGAATACGGCAGCGATGATATTTCCTAAGTTTTTCTTCTTGAACGGACCGACAATCTCTTGCTGTTCGATGAATGCATCGACATCAGTACCTGATTCAACAAAATATTTGTCCGGTGTCGCTACATCCAAGTTGAATTGGGTAGGTTCGTTTAAGTACGGGAATTCATCCGGCATGATTTCGTTGAAGAAAATTTTACCGACTGTCGTCATCAACAAACGTTCCTTTTGCCATTCTGTCCAAGGTTTCTTAGGCAATGATTTCGGACTGATCGCAACTCTTGTATGCAGGTGGACAAATCCACTTTCATAAGCAAGGCCTGCTTCTTCCGCGTTGGAGAAAATCATCCCTTCTCCGACTTTGCCTTTTTCTTCCATCGTTAAGTAGTAGTTACCCAACACCATATCCTGTGATGGCGTAACGACTGGCTTACCGTCTTTTGGATTCAAAATGTTTTGTGCAGCCAACATCAATAGACGCGCTTCTGCTTGTGCTTCTTCGCCTAGTGGTACGTGGACGGCCATTTGGTCACCATCGAAATCGGCATTGTAGGCTTCACATACCAACGGGTGAAGACGGATTGCTTTACCTTCGACCAGAACCGGTTCAAACGCTTGGATACCCAAACGGTGAAGCGTCGGTGCGCGGTTCAACAATACGGGATGTTCTCTGATGACATCTTCCAATACATCCCAGACATCGTCGTCCATGCGATCGATTTTACGTTTTGCATTTTTGATGTTGCTTGCGATATCGCGGCCTACTAATTCTTTCATCAAAAACGGCTTGAATAATTCAATGGCCATTTCTTTCGGCAATCCGCATTGGTACATTTTTAGGAATGGTCCAACAACGATTACGGAACGTCCGGAATAGTCGACACGTTTACCCAGTAAGTTTTGACGGAAACGACCTTGTTTCCCTTTCAACATATGAGAAAGTGATTTCAATGGACGGTTACCTGGTCCTGTAACGGGACGTCCGCGGCGGCCATTATCGATCAATGCGTCAACAGCTTCTTGAAGCATACGTTTTTCATTTTGGACGATGATGTTCGGTGCGTTCAGATCCAATAAGCGTTTCAAACGATTGTTACGGTTGATGACGCGACGATATAGATCGTTCAAGTCACTCGTAGCAAAACGTCCGCCTTCCAATTGTACCATCGGGCGTAAATCGGGAGGGATTACCGGAACGACATCCATGATCATCCAGCTAGGTTTGTTGCCTGAGGTACGGAATGCATCCAAGATATCCAAGCGACGGATCGCGCGGGTTCTCTTTTGCCCAGTTGCCGATTTCAGCTCTTCTTTTAATTCTTCGCACTCAGTTTCAATATCAACGCGGTCAAGCAATTGTTTTACAGCTTCTGCGCCCATTGCAGCGTGGAAACTGTTCCCATATTGCGCGCGTTTGTCGCGGTATTCTTTTTCAGTCAATAATTGTTTCGCTTCCAATACAGTATCACCTGGTTCGATGACAACATATGAAGCAAAATAAATGATTTCTTCCAATGCGCGCGGGCTCATGTCCAACACAAGACCCATACGGCTAGGAATCCCTTTGAAGTACCATACATGGGTTACGGGAGCAGCTAATTCGATGTGTCCCATTCTTTCACGACGGACTTTCGCACGGGTTACTTCTACGCCACAACGGTCACAAACGATCCCTTTATAACGGATACCGTTGTATTTTCCGCATGAACATTTCCAGTCTTTTTGCGGTCCGAAAATTCTTTCGCAGAATAAACCTTCTTTTTCAGGTTTCAGCGTTCTATAGTTGATTGTTTCCGGCTTTTTAACCTCTCCGTAAGACCAACTGCGGATCTTATCGGGGGAAGCTAAGGAAATTTGCATACTTTCAAATTTATTTACGTCTATCAAGGGGCCTACCTCCCTTTATTCTTCGAGCTGCCCAAAATGCTCTCTCTGGTTTCTGCTTTGTCCAATCTGCGGGTGACTAAATGCATACCCGGACGTTTTGCGTCCGGGAACACGGGTTAGTCTCTCTTTCTTGCTTCAGATTGTTTGTTTAATCTGTCCATATTTACAACATCGTCTTCTTCGTCCATGTCGCGTAATTCGATTTCTTCTTCTGTTTCATCAAGCACTTTCATATCCAATCCAAGTGCTTGCAATTCTTTCACTAATACGCGGAATGATTCAGGTACACCTGGGCGAGGGATTGTTTCGCCTTTGACGATCGCTTCGTATGTTTTCACACGACCGACAACATCATCTGATTTGTATGTCAAGATTTCTTGCAAGGTATAGGCAGCACCATAAGCTTCCAGTGCCCAAACTTCCATTTCCCCGAAACGTTGTCCACCAAATTGCGCTTTACCACCTAGCGGTTGTTGCGTAACCAATGAGTACGGTCCTGTTGAACGAGCATGCAATTTGTCATCGACCATATGCGATAGTTTCAAATAGTACATGATTCCGACAGATACGCGGTTATCGAATGGTTGACCGGTACGTCCATCATAAAGGACTGTCTTGGCATCGTTCGCCATACCAGCTTCCGCTACTGTTCCCCAAACATCGTCTTCATCGGCACCATCGAATACTGGCGACGCAACGTAAATACCTAATTCACGGGCGGCCATACCTAGGTGAAGTTCCAATACTTGTCCGATATTCATACGGGATGGTACCCCTAGCGGGTTCAACATGATATCAACCGGTGTGCCGTCTGGCATATATGGCATATCTTCTTCCGGCATGATGCGGGATACAACCCCTTTGTTACCATGACGTCCGGCCATCTTGTCACCTTCGTTGATTTTACGTTTTTGAACGATGTAGACACGTACCAATAAGTTAACGCCCGGAGATAATTCATCGCCGGCTTCACGGGTAAAGATCTTCACATCATGGACGATACCGCCGCCACCATGAGGGACACGCAATGATGTATCACGCACTTCACGGGCTTTTTCACCGAAGATGGCATGCAAGAGACGTTCTTCAGCGGATAATTCCGTCATCCCTTTAGGCGTTACTTTCCCTACGAGGATATCGCCGTCTTTTACTTCTGCTCCGATGCGGATAATGCCGCGTTCATCAAGATCCTTCAATGCGTCTTCGCCGACGTTAGGCAATTCGCGGGTAATTTCTTCAGGCCCTAATTTTGTATCACGCGCTTCCGATTCATATTCTTCGATATGGATGGAAGTGTATACGTCATCTCTGACTAAACGTTCGTTCATGATAACAGCATCTTCGTAGTTGTAACCTTCCCAAGTCATGAAGGCAACCAACACGTTTTGTCCTAATGCCATTTCACCTTTTTCCATAGATGGTCCATCAGCTAATGTTTCGCCGACGTCTACGCGATCGCCGACCGATACGATCGGTCTTTGGTTGTAGCAAGTACCAGAGTTGGAGCGTTGGAATTTGATGATGTCGTATTTGTCCAATGCGCCATTGTCGCGACGTACGCGGACTTCTTTTGCATCGACATATTCAACGATACCTTCGTATCTGCAAAGCAATGCGGCACCTGAGTCATGCGCAGCTTTGTATTCCATACCGGTACCAACGAATGGCGCTTGTGGATTGATCAACGGAACGGCTTGACGCTGCATGTTCGCGCCCATCAAGGCACGGTTGGAGTCATCGTTTTCCAAGAAAGGAATACATGCCGTTGCGACAGCGACTACTTGTTTAGGCGAAACGTCCATGTAATCGACTTTATCGATGCTGATTTCCAAGTTGTCATGGATATAACGGGCCATGACGATATCATTCGCAAAGCTGCCGTCTTCCAGCAGGACGGAGTTGGCTTGAGCCACTGTATAGTTATCTTCTTCATCGGCAGTCAAATAGTCGATGATGTTCGTTACTTTGTGCGTGTTCCAGTCGACACGACGGTAAGGCGTTTCGATGAAGCCATATTTGTTGATTTTTGCATAACTGGACAAGCTGTTGATCAGCCCGATATTCGGACCTTCCGGTGTTTCGATCGGACACATACGGCCATAGTGGGAATAGTGAACGTCTCGGACTTCATATCCGGCACGGTCACGCGTCAAACCACCGGGTCCTAATGCTGATAGACGACGTTTATGCGTCAACTCACCAAGCGGGTTGGTTTGGTCCATGAACTGGGACAGTTGTGAAGAACCAAAGAATTCTTTGATTGCTGCAACGACAGGACGGATGTTGATCAATTGTTGTGGTGTGATGGTAGAAACGTCCTGGATGGACATTCTTTCACGGACCACACGTTCCATACGGGATAGACCGATACGGAATTGATTTTGCAACAATTCGCCGACGGAACGGATACGTCTGTTCCCTAAGTGGTCGATGTCATCGGTTGTTCCTAATCCTTCAGACAAGTTGAAGAAGTAGTTCATCGATGCGAAAATGTCCGCTGTCGTCAAATGTTTGATTTCATCAGCGATTTCAGCATTTCCGATGATATTGACGATTTTTTCAGGATCTTTCTTGGAGTAGACTTTAACCACTTGCATCACGGCAGGTACTGTTACAACGCCGTCGTCCGATGGATAAAGCGTTACTTGGTTCAAGCCGTTATCCAAGTATGGGCTTAGACGTTCCATTACGCCGCGGTCCAACTCGGTTCCTTTTTCAGCGATGATTTCCCCTGTTTCAGGGTCGACCAACGTTTCAGCCAGGATTTGGTTGAGCAAGCGTGTTTTGATGTTCAGTTTTTTGTTTACTTTATAGCGCCCAACCGGAGCCATGTCATATCTTCTTGGGTCGAAGAAGCGAGCGTTTAAAAGGTTACGTGAGCTGTCAGCTGTTTTTGGTTCACCTGGACGAAGTCTCTCGTATACATCTTTTAAAGCTTCTTCCGTTCTTGAGTCGGATGCATTTTTATGGACATCTTTTTCCATCGTCAAACGCAGGCTTTCATTGTCGCCGAAAATCTCAAGGATTTGATCGTCTGATCCGAATCCTAAGGCACGGACCAACACAGTCAACGGAATCTTTCTCGTGCGGTCGATACGCACATAGGAAATGTCTTTGGCATCCGTTTCATATTCCAACCATGCACCACGGTTAGGAATCAACGTATTGCCGAAGCTTTCTTTTCCGTTCTTATCCATCTTATTATGGAAATACACACCTGGGGAACGAACCAATTGCGATACGATAACACGTTCCGCCCCGTTGATGATGAATGTACCCATATCGGTCATTAATGGGAAATCCCCAAAGAAAACTTCTTGGTCTTTAATTTCACCGGTCTCTTGGTTGATTAAACGTAGTTTTACGTAGATTGGCGCCGAATAATTGGCATCATGTGCCCGTGCTTCTGAAACGGAGTATTTTGGCTCACGGAGTTCATAATCATAAAACTCCAATGATAAGTTTCCTGTATGATCTTCAATCGGAGAGATGTCCTTGAACATTTCTTTGATCCCTGTTTCAAGGAACCATTTGTAAGAATCCGTTTGAATCTCAATCAGGTTAGGAAGTTCTAATACTTCACTGATACGCGAATAACTTCTGCGGGTACGTTGTTTCCCGAATTTTTCATTATGCCCTAACAACTTCTTCACCCCTAATTAAATTTAGACATTAGACGATAATAATCATACGTTACATTTTCATTTCGAATGTTACGTTTTCGTTACATTTTTTGATTTTCACGTTTTTTTGGCAAAAAAAAACCAAAAGAGAGCTGCAATTTTTTTGAAAATCACTCTGTCTTTTGTTTTCTGCCTTGAAAACCGCGTCCGGACAATATTTCAGCCGCGCTTCTCGAATTATCTTATGCGTCTATATTACCTTACTATTCTACACACTTCGAATTAATCTGTCAACAGGCATTTCCCGGTATTTCCATCGGGCCGTTTTTGACTTCCGGCCGTATGGAACCCTCAGGCTTTTACAGATCGGATAATCCAATAGCCTTTATCGCGTACGATCACTTCTGCATTCCCGAACACTTCCAGCATCTTCTTTTCCGCGCTGGGTGCGCCTTGTTTCTTTTGGATGACAACCGTAAGGCTTCCGCCCGGCACAAGGTGCGGGTGGGCTTCCGAGAGAATGCGATGCACGATTTGTTTTCCGGCACGGATTGGCGGATTGCTGATGATCGCTGCGAATTGCTTGCCGGCCTCCACGCCATCGTATGTGCTGGATTCGTAAATTTTCACATTGTGAATGTTGTTCGCTTCGGCATTTCTGCGCGCCAAAGACAAAGCCCTCTCGTTCACATCCACCATTTCAACTTGCCGTTCCGGGTACGCGTAAGCTGCTGCCAGCCCCATCGGCCCGTATCCGCAACCGACATCCAGGATGTCCCCTTTTACGTCTTCAGCCAATTGAAAAGTTTCGATCAGCAGGCGTGATCCAAAGTCGATTGTATTCTTTGAGAAAACACCGCTATCGGAGATGAAACGAAATTCTTTGTTTTTCAAACGATAGGTCCAGGAAGTTTCTTTACTTGCGGCTTCCGGATTTTTTGTATAGTAATGGTTTGACATGATTTCCATCCCTTCCGACGAAAGTCTCATACTCCCGTTGCAATCGGCGAATCGTGAAACCTATAATAAAAGCCAGGATAATTGCTTATCCTGGCTCCATTATTTACACAATTCAGAACTGTGTTTCTGTAAAAACAACCTTTTCGAAAAAAGATTATTTGATTGTTACAGAAGCGCCAACTTCTTCTAATTGAGTTTTCAATGCTTCTGCATCTTCTTTAGAAATAGCTTCTTTGATAACGCCAGGAGCGCCGTCAACTAATGCTTTAGCTTCTTTCAAGCCTAAGCCAGTAGCTTCACGTACAACTTTGATAACTTTGATTTTTGAATCTCCAGCTGAAGTTAATTCAACGTTGAATTCAGTTTGTTCTTCTTCTGCTGCTGCTACTGCACCTGCTGCTGCTACTGGAGCTGCAGCTGTTACGCCGAATTCTTCTTCGATAGCTTTTACTAAGTCGTTTAATTCTAAAACTGTTGCTACTTTGATGTCAGCAATGATTGCTTCGATGTTTAATGACATTTTGTGTTCCTCCGTTTTTGGTTTAAGTTTTTTTGGTGCCTTCCCGATGGGAAAAGCCCTTGTTTCATAGATCAGCCAGCTTGCAGATTATGCAGCTTCGCCGTTTTTATCAGATACAGCTTTGATAGCCAACGCAAAGTTGCGGACTGGAGCTTGTAATACTGAAAGTAACATAGAAAGCATACCTTCGCGGTTTGGTAATGTTGCCAAAGCGTTGATTTCTTCTTTAGAAGCAACCTTCCCTTCGATGATACCACCTTTGATTTCTAGTTTTTCTGCAGTTTTAGCAAATTCAGCCATGATTTTAGCTGGTGCTACAACATCTTCAGAACTGAATGCTACAGCAGTAGGTCCTTTGAAGATATCTTCCATACCTTCTAAGCCTGCAGCTACAGCAGCGCGTACCATTAGAGAGTTTTTGATAACTTTCATTTCCACGCCAGCTTCACGCAATTGTTTTCTTAATTCAGTCACCTGTTCAACAGTTAGGCCTAGGTAATCAACAACGACTACAGAAGCAGATTCTTTGATTTTTACAGTAAGATCGTCAACTAAAAGTTGTTTTTGAGCAATAGCAGTTTCACTCATCTTATATTTCACCTCCTGGATTTTTTTATAGAATTTCTTGTTTAAAAAACAAAAAACTCTATGTCGCCTAGACATAGAGGATCCATAAAACATAAACTGGATTCTTCCTCGGCAGGCATGATTAAGACTTGCGTCACCTGCTGTCTACGGTAAGACATATATTAACCTAGACGATTATACCAACGACAATCGTCCAAGTCAAGGTTTTTTTATAAGCTGTGTGAATCTACTTTAACGCCAGGGCCAAATGTAGTCGTTACGCTGATGTTTTTAACGTATTGACCTTTAGCTGTAGCTGGTTTTGCTTTTACGATTGTATCGTGGATTGTACGGAAGTTTTCCAATAATTTTTCGTCATCGAATGAAACTTTTCCGATAGGAACATGGATGATACCAGCTTTTTCAGCACGGTATGTAACTTTACCAGCTTTGATTTCTTCAATAGCTTTTGTTACGTCCATTGTAACTGTGCCTGTTTTAGGGTTTGGCATCAAGCCTTTAGGTCCCAATACGCGACCTAGACGACCAACTTCACCCATCATGTCAGGAGTTGCAACGATAACATCGAAGTCAAACCATCCACCTTGGATTTTTTGAACTAAATCAGTATCGCCTGCGTAGTCTGCTCCAGCAGCCAAAGCTTCTTTAGCTTTTTCGCCTTTAGCGAACACCAATACTCTTTGTGTTTTACCAGTTCCGTTTGGCAATACTACAGCGCCACGGATTTGTTGGTCATTTTTACGAGTGTCGATACCTAAACGGTAAGCAACTTCAACAGTTGCATCGAATTTTGCAAAATCAATTTCTTTCACTAATGCAATTGCTTCTTCTACTGAATATGCTTTAGCAGATTCAACTTTTTTAGCAGCATCTTGGAATTTTTTACTTTTCTTAGCCATGAATTTTCCTCCTAGATTGTGGTTTTAACGGAATAACCTCCCACTTGCGGGCGAGCGAGCGTCTGCTCCCCGCAGCATTGAAGCTGCGGATCATCAGAATGACAATGCTATTTTAATGTAGCGACTGCCCGTTTGCGCGACCGCATGAGAAGCTGCATTTTGAGTTAGTCTTGGACTGTAATACCCATAGAACGTGCAGTACCTTCGACCATACGCATAGCAGCTTCTACGTCTGCTGCATTTAAGTCTGTCATTTTTGTTTCAGCGATTTCTTTAACTTGGTCACGCGTTACGGTACCAACTTTTTTCTTGTTCGGTTCGCCTGAACCTGATTCGATACCTGCAGCTTTTTTCAATAATACTGGAGCTGGAGGAGTTTTTGTAATGAAGGTGAATGAACGATCTTCATATACAGAGATAACAACGGGAATGATCATACCTGCTTGGTCAGCTGTACGTGCATTGAATTCTTTACAGAATCCCATGATATTTACTTGTGCTTGACCTAAAGCTGGACCTACCGGTGGAGCAGGAGATGCTTTACCTGCAGGAATTTGTAACTTAACTAATTTGACAACTTTTTTAGCCACGAGACATACCTCCTTGATTGTTCGTGATGTGGTTTAATGGGGTTAAGATTTCCCCTCCCACTCAATACATACGCATAAACGTACCGAACAGTATAACAGAACGTTTAAACAGACGCAATGATTTTTTTAGCTTTTTTCAAAATAACCAAAATCCCTTTTTCGGGGAGCTTAGCCTTTTTCCACTTGACCATAATCCAGTTCCGCAATCGTTTCGCGGCCGAACATTTCGATAAGCACTTTCAGCTTGCTTCTTTCGCTGTCAACCTCTTCGACAAATCCGGATAGGCCGTTGAACGCACCATCGATGATGGTTACAGGCTCGCCTTTTTCGAATTCAACGTCATGCGTGCGTGTGCTCATGCCCATGCGTTTCAAGATTACTTCAATCTCTTCCTGCAACAAAGGCACCGGTTTGCTTCCCGCACCATGCGACCCTACGAATCCTGTTACGCCCGGCGTATTACGGACTACGTACCACGCTTCATCGGACATGATCATTTCGACCAATACATATCCCGGGAATGTTTTTTGCGTTGTCGCTTTCTCTTTTCCGTCCTTGACTTCCACTTGTTCTTCTTCCGGAATGACAACGCGGAAGATATGATCTTCCATATTCATGCTTTGCGCTCTGGACTCGATGTTCATCTTGACTTTGTTCTCGTAGCCGGAGTAAGTGTGCAGGACATACCATTGTTTTTCATGTTCAATTGTTTCCATTTTTGCATCTTCTTTCCTATTTAGATTTGATTTCGGTCTATTTTCTTGTAAATAAAAAAACCTTCCACTTGAAAGGTTTCTTCTATACGGCGTTAACATTATAGCATCACAAAGACTGCATTGCCACAATTCTTATTTTAATTTAAAAATAAATTCATGGCTTCGCTGATTCCGAAATCCACAACGGCAAAGAAGATACCGAATAAGATGGAAGTGACGACTACAGTATTTGTATATTTCGTTAACTCTTTACCAGTTGGCCAAGTAACTTGCTTCATTTCATCAACTACGCTTTTCAGAAATTTCATGTTTACCCTCCTACTATATGTTGCCAGTTTCGTTATTTCGTTTCTTTATGCAGAGTATGTTTACCGCAGTAACGGCAAAATTTCTTAACCTCTAAACGCTCTGTGCGACCTTTTTCAGAAGGTGTGATGGTATAGTTTCTTGATCCACATACAGTGCAGGCCAATGCAGTTTTCCTTTGTGCCATTTTGTCGTTCACCTTACTTTTCTCATTTTGTGTACACTACGCAGTTAATATTAGAGCGCGAATCTCTTTCTGTCAAACATTTTCTTTGTTCAGGCTCCTGACGGTCATTTTAAGTTGATTCCATCCTGAATATGTCAAAGGGCCCCGGAATTTTTATTCCCGGAGCCCTTTAAACGCGCTATTTATCCACTGCAATTATTTCTTCCACTTTATTATTTATATTTTAACTTACTGTACGGATACGATCGGATCGCCTATATCGACGGTTCCTTCCGCAATCGCTTCAACTTTCTTGTAGTTCGCTGTATTCGTGATTACGATTGGAGTCGTTACCTTGTAACCGGATTTCTTGATGAAATCGATGTCAAAATCGATCAATTTATCGCCGATTTCAACATAGTCTCCTGCAGCCACATGGACGGTATACCCTTCGCCTTTAAGGTTCACGGTATCGATCCCGATGTGGATCAAGATTTCTACGCCTTCATCCGATTCCAAGCCAATCGCGTGTTTCGTGCCGAATACCATTACGACTTTTCCGTTTACAGGCGAAACTACTTCGCCGACTGTCGGTTCGATTGCAATCCCTTTGCCCATTGCTTCACTTGCAAAGGCTGCATCAGCAACATTCTTAAGCGGCAAAGCGATCCCTGCCATCGGTGATAGCATCATCACGCTGACTTCCGCTTTCGCTTCCACAGCAGGCGCTGTTTCGACAGCGGTTTCCGTTTCCGCTTTCACGGCTGCAAGCAGACCGTAATAGTCTTCTTTGGAAGGCAATTTAGCGGCACTGCCGCTTTCGATGAATTCTTCCAAGTTCGACTTGATGTTCGATACTCTCGGTCCGTAGACGATCTGCACGCCATTACCCTTGCGGATGACACCGGCAGCCCCGGTACCCTTCAGTAATTCTTCATCTACCAAGTTTCCGTCGGCAACGGTAGTACGTAAACGAGTGGCGCAGCTGTCCACATCGACAATATTCGCAGCGCCGCCCAAGCCATAAATGATGGAAGCAGAAAACTCATCCGTTTCATTTTTCACGACTGTTGCGCCTTCTTGCGCTTTCGCGTTGACGTCAGCACGTGTATACAACTTCACTTCCGTTGCATCATCTTCGCGGCCCGGAGTCTTGTAGTTGAATTTCTTGATCAGGAAGCTGAACAGGAAGTAGTAAATGGCAAAGTAGAAGATACCTACAATCACTATCCAGATCCAGTTCGTTTTCGCATTCCCTTGCAAAATACCGTAAAGGAACATGTCGATGAACCCGCCTGAGAAGGTCATACCGACGCCAACCTTGAACATGTGCATCAGCATATACGCTGCACCGGCTAAAACGCAATGGATGACATAAAGCGGCGTAGCAACAAACAAGAACGTGAACTCAAGCGGTTCAGTGATACCCGTCAGCATTGAAGTCAACGCAGCGGACAGCAAAAGTCCGCCGGCTTCTTTCCGTTTTTCCGGTTTAGCCGTACGGTACATCGCCAAAGCGGCACCAGGCAGACCGAAGATCATCAACGGGAATTTACCGGACATGAAACGGGTAGCGGCTACGCTGAATACTTTTGTATCCGGATCAGCCAATTGCGCAAAGAAGATATTCTGTGCGCCTTCGACCATCTTGCCGCCGACTTCCATCGTTCCGCCGACAGCTGTTTGCCAAAACGGCAAATAGAACACGTGGTGCAGACCGAATGGAATCAAGGCACGTTCCATGAAACCATAGAGCCATGTTCCGGCATAACCGGAGCCCTGCACTACAGCACCAATAGCATTGATGCCCTCTTGCACCGGCGGCCAGATGTAGATCATCAGGATGCCTACAAACAAGTAGACGATCGATGAAATGATCGGAACAAAACGAGTGCCTTCAAAGAATGAAAGAGCAGCTGGTAATTGAATTTTATAAAAGCGATTATGAAGTGCAGCAACACCCAAACCGACGATCATACCTCCAAATACACCCATTTGCAACGATTGGATACCCAACACATTCGTGGTGGATCCAGTGATAAATTGTTCTACACCACCACGGGCTGTAATCATTGCGCCGATTGATGAATGCATGATCAGGAATGCGATGACCGCTGCTAAAGCTGCAGTCGCTTTTTCCGCTTTTGCCATCCCGATGGCACAGCCAACAGCGAAAATCAAAGGCAAGTTCCCGAAAACAACTGATCCGGCTTGGTTCATTACATTCAAGATATCAAAGATGAATGTCCCTTGGCCCATCAGTTGCGTCAAACCATATGTTTCTAGTGTCGTAGCATTCGTGAATGATCCACCAATACCCAAAAAGAGACCGGCCACTGGTAAAATTGCGATAGGCAACATAAAGGAACGTCCCACACGCTGTAAAACCCCAAAAAGTTTGTCCTTCATTTTAAATCCTCCAAATAGGAACAAGGAAAGCCTTAACATTTTGCGGGGTCACCCGCTGTCAAGCTTGACTTGTTCACCCTTATTTTAGCGGAAGGAAAATGCAGGCGATTAATATAGCGCTTTCTTGAGCAACAAATGAAGATTCTGAAACAATGATGCCCTTCGAATCAAAAGCCATTATATCGCAAATCCGTTTTCATTAAAAGCAAAAATTCACATTTTAGACACAATTTTACAAGCTTTCTCCTGACCGCATTCTTGAAAGCGTTTTTTATATCATTATTTTAATTCCAGCAACATCGTGCAAGATTTTCGTTGTTTTTTCACGACCCGAAATCCGGACCGCTCGTAGAGCCTCTGCGCTGGATTGGATTGCGCCACACTCAAAGACACGGCCTTGATGCCTGCCATCCGCAAATAGGCCAGCATGCGTTCCAAAAGCAAGCTGCCGATGCCGCAACCGCGGAATTTCGGCAACACGGCGATCGCGAGTTCCGGCACTTCCTCATGGACGAAGCCGTATCCTTTTTCGGCGGCTGTCGCGAAACGTATCCAGACCGCTCCAACCGCCTCTTGATCGGCCATCGCCACAAACGCCGCGTCACCCTCCTTGCCGAAATCCGCATAGTAACGGCGTATCGCGGGCTCTTCCAAGATTTTTCTGGGCAAAAACCCCGCCCCTTTCGGCAAATAAATCGCCTGATAGGTCATCTCCTTCAGAAAACAGCTCATCCTCAGGAACCCCCTGACGAATGGTCATCATTTCAGGAGGAGCGAAAGAACCAGCAGGATAATCTCCATCCCATGATAGAGGATCAGATTCTTGATCGCCAGATTGAAGGTCGTCGCTTTGTCTTGTTTGGCTTTGAAGCGGGCGATATTCCGATTAATGATCGGGAAGACCAACCAGATGCCCAACAGCCACAGCGGGTAGATGCTCAACAGAACCGATGCCGTCGTCGCGGCGAAGGCGCCGTAATACAACCAAGCGTACAAGCGAATGGCGATCGGTTTGCCGATGTAGAAAGTCAATGTGTAGCGGTGATTGGAGATGTCCGTTTCATAGTCGCACAAATTATTCGCAAGCATGATATTGGCGATGGTAAAAACCAACGGCAGCGACTGCAGCCCCACAATCAGGAGATTGAAAATATTGCCGTTGATCGTAAATCGCGGCAGCTGGATCAGCAGACTCGCGAGCGTATCGGCAGGAACGTTCACAAAAACAGCGATGAAAAAGATGCCGAATCCCATCGTCAACCCTGATGCTACTTCCCCCAACGGCATCCTCGAAATCGGAAAAGGTCCGAACGTATACAAAATGCCGATCAGAAAACAAGCCGCTCCGATGAACAACAGCAAAAGATTGGTACGGTACGCCAGAAAAATGCCCACCAAAGCAGCAAAAGAGATCATGGCCACGATGATCGTTGCTGCTTTTTTGACGGATATATGCGCCTTTCCGAGAATATTTTCTTCCTCCCTGTATGTCACATTCTTAGCCTTGATATAATCCATCGTGTTGTTGATGGCAGTTGTGGCCATATCGAAGACGACCATGGCCAGGAAAAAAAACACGGTGTTCCATCCATCAAAACTCCCGAAATGATAAACCGCAAAAAGCGTTCCCAAAACAAAGGGGAAAAGGCTGGCCAACTTGGTTTTGATTTCAACAAATTCTAAAAAGACAGGTATACTCATCCACATCACCCCTACTCATTTTCCCAAACATAATCTTCATTTGTCAGTTCAAAATTATTTTTCAGCCCAGCTGATACATAGACCTTCTTATCTTTCGTGACGAAAACCGCTTCGATGTCCTCGCGGCTGTCGACGTAAGCCAAACCGGCCTCAACGCCCAACCCGAACACAAGCGTGGACAGAGCATCTCCGTCAATCGATTTTCCCGAAATGATCGAGACACCCGCAATCTCGTTATCGAATGGATAGCCCGTTTCCGGATCCATCAGATGATGATAGGTTACGCCGTCCACTTCGATGTAGCGCTCGTAAATCCCCGAAGTCACGATGGAGCGATTCTTTTGTTTGGTCTTCCCGATGGTCTCCCCGCGCGCGGCCAACGGATCTTGGATGCCTACATTCCAGGACTCCCCATCCCGCAAAGGCGAACCGCCCATCACATAGACATTTCCACCCAGATCGATGATCGCAGTCGTCACGCCTTCCGCATCCAGCAATTCCTTCACCTCATCCGTGATGTACCCTTTCGCGATGGCGCCCAGATCCAACCTCATCCCTTCTTCCGTCAGGAAAACGGTCCGGTTCGCATCATCCAGGACAACCTTTTCATAATCCACCAAAGACAAGGCCGCATCGATTTCACTCTGTTCCGGCTTCCTGGCATCATCAAAACCGATGTGCCACAATTCGGTGATCGGTCCGATCGCAAAATCAAAATCCCCCTTGGACAGTTCGCTGTATTCAGCAGCGCTCTTAACCAATGTATAAGCATCTTCTGAAAGTTGGATCGCTTCGATGCCTGCAGCCTGATTCACTTTATCGATCTCCGATCCCGGTTCGTTCACCGTCACTTTATCCGCCAATTCCTCGACGCGATCGAACGCCTTTTCCAAAACAGCCGCTTTTCCTTCATCATAGATGCGCACAGTGACATACGTACCCATCAAGAACTCCGTCTTCTCATAAGGCTCCTTCGGTATCGTTGCCGTACCGACTGCTGCATCATCCTTACCGCTGCAGCCTCCCAGGAACAGCCCCAACGTCAGAAACCCTATTATTCCAATCAATCCAATCTGTTTCCTCATCCAATCACCTCTTATTCATTAAAAAACAGGCAGGGACAAGAAAGCTGTCCCTACCTGTCTATCATAATTATTTAGCTTTATAAAACAACAAAAAGCGTCCGGAAAATAAGGATTTATTCTTCTACTACGTTGTCGACTTCGATCGGGGCTGTTTCGCCGACTTTTGCAGCTTCAACTAATTGTTTTGCATATTTTTTGAACGTTTCCGAAGAATTCGTAGCGCCTGTCACGACTTCCACCGCTTCAGGATCCTGTTTTTCAACCAGTTGGCCGTTCAATGCAGGGAAGTAGTCAGCAGGGCCTATACCAACTTTTCCTGTCATGTTAGCTTGGTATTCTGCATCTTCCGATTTCTTATCGCCGGCTTCATTCACGTTCTCGTATGTTGATGCAGTGATTTTTCCGTCAACGACGGTGATCGAAAATTCTGTTTTCCAACCGCGTGTATCGAAGTTCTTTTCAGTCAGGGTATACGTTCCGTCTTGCAGTCCGCCTTCGACTACTGATGACATTTCCGATGACACTTCTGATGACATTTCTGATGAAGTTGCTGCTGAATCACTTGATGCTGTTTCTGTACCCGAACCACCACAAGCAGCCAATACAAAAGTTGACGCAAGCATCAACGTTGCTGTAGAAAAAACTTTTTTGAATTCCATAATCTATCCCACCCTATCTTCTGTATATTTACGGCAGCCAGACATGTGATGCCAATCACAAGCAATCCATTCCCGACCACATTATATATTTTAACATTCCGCAACATATTTAGACAAATGATATCCCTTTATTTGTCTAAATCCTTTCATTATTGTGATGTCCTATCACCTATCGAACAACTTTCTGCGCAAATAAATTTCAGCTACATTTCCCGATAAAGTATTTGCTCAGTTATTTTCGTTAGCGTTTCCTTTACGGGGTTTTCCGGACAGCTGCCGGATGAGCCTAAGAGCCTTCACGGTGTACTTGCCGCCAATCCTGCGCCTGCGCAACCCCACGGTATTGCACAACCAAGTCGTAAACCTGAGCCAACTCCCGCATCCGTAATGCTTGCTTGCTTCAAATATACGATTCGAAAACTTTAGCGTTCGCTTGCATGGCATATAACAACGGTGCTGTATAGATGCCGTTCCTAAAATCGCTCAGGCTTGGCTTGCCCAATACGGACTGGTCTTGGGTATAATCCAAGATATCGTCCCTGACCTGGAAAGCCATTCCGATATTGTGCCCGATCCTATAGGCCAGATGCGCCAACTTATTGTCCGAATCCGCTTCATAGGCGCCTGCATAACAGCTGAGCGCAAATAGTTGCGCCGTCTTCCCTTGGATCTGTTTCAGATAGTGGCGCATCTTCATATTCGGATTGTAGCGCATATCCATCTGGTTCAATTCGCCGATCAGGATATCCTCCATGCCCGTCGTATCGATCTTCAGGACCGCCGCATCCTTGGCATAAAGGGCTAATAGGCGAAAACAGACGGTGAATAGATAATCGCCCGTATAGACGGCAACCTGATTGCCGAAGGCAGCATTCATCGTCGTTTGCCCCCTGCGCATGGCTGCTTCGTCGATCACATCATCGTGCATCAACGTTGCCGTATGCAGCACCTCGATGGCCGCCGCAATCGCCCGGGCCCGCTCTGCATCCCGCTCATCAGCATAGTGAAGAAAACAACAGGCTGTAGGCCGGACGCAACATCTTCCCGCCCGACAATAACCGTTTGAGTATCTCTTCCCTGATGGCTTGGTTCTTAATGGTTATATTCTTTTCGATCAGATGATTGGTTGCAACCAATTCAGATCGTATCGTTGGATAATCATCCCACATCGGATGGATTTTCATATGCCGACCCCTTCATTCTATTCTTTTCGTGACGTATTTTTAGGATATGATATCAAGGGCATTTTCATCTGTCTGCGTATCCTGCATTTGCCTTCACTTCGATCAAAACGCGGTTCGGCAGACAAAGGATCGTTTCCCCCGCTTCCGATTTGGCGCCCATGCGTACACACAATTGGTCTTTGCAGTCCGCGGAATCCATATAGATGACGGAGCCTTCTCTCACAATCGTATTCTCGTGTCCGTGGCCATCCGCATAAACATACGTCTCCGTCTTGGCCATCATCGTTCAATGTAAACTCCTTTACGACTTCCCGTCTACGCTGACAACGGCAATCCTCTCCGCTACTTTCGGCCTTGGCCTGCTGGTAGGTGAAAATACCCAGCGGGAAGAATGAGCCCACCATCAAAAATAAGATGATGATCAGATCCCCTTTCCGAAGCATCCTAAGATATTTTTTCATCTTGCAGTCGCATCCCTTCCCTAAAAGAAAAGGGAAAAGGCAAGTCTCCCCACCTTAACCCTGGTACGATCCTATTATTTTCCGATTCCCGGCTCGTAAATCGATTTCGTCTTCCCGTACCACCACGCATCCAGTTTCTTATGGATCCATGGCATCACATAGTAATCCAAACCGAAGGCTCTCCCCGATCCATTCATCAGAGCGATGGCTACCGGGATGAACCACATATTCACCCAATAGAACATGCCGGACAACGAGAAGGAGATGACCAAAGCAATGGTAGCGGCGTTCGCCAAGAAGGTGAACAGTCCGGCGATGATCGCCAAGCCAATCAACAATTCAACGACGGTCATGAATTTCTGGAAGAATAAAGCGACTTCCGGATTCGGGATCATCACCTTCATGATGCTGTTGAACCACTCCGGCGCCTGTTTGAAGATCATCATCGGTTCTTCGCCGTAGGCATAGCTAAGGCCGAAGACCGGATGGGCAACCGTTGCTGCAGTCGGCGCTACCGCTTGCGATGCGCCCGTCGTGGCCTCCTTCAGCCAGGAGAACGGCAGGACAATCTCATTCCCGAACCAGGAGGTGGTTCCGGACAAGCCAAAAATCTTCTTGAGCGCTTCCCACGTCCACATGCTTCCATAGAAGACACGCAACGGCAAGACCCATAAAATATTCCCCAATCTGGAAAGATGCCCGCGGAAGATATTCCGTTTGTCCTTGATATGGAAGAATTCATGATAAATGTATTTCACAAAATAATAGCCGGAGCCGATGGTCAGGAAATAGAAGAGGTTCACCATATGTTTGACCAGCATCGCCAAGAAACCGCTCAGGTGAATCTTGTCCATCAAGTAGGCCACGCCATAACGGGAGCCGATGGAAATCATGAATCCTTGGTAGATTCCCTTGTGTTCGGTCTTTTCCGTTCCCTCGATGGCTGCGATGATGTTCGCGGCTGCGGTATGCCCCGTCTGCTCGGCGGACTGCACGATCTGCGGAACCGGCGTGTTGTCTTTTTCCGGTTCTTCATAGTAGACCAAATCCCCGGCAAGGTAGACGCCTTCGGAATCCTTTGCTTCCATATATTTATTAGCGACCAGACGGCCGGCCTTCGCTCGCTCGATACCGTATGCCGCCGTGTCCGAATTGGCCTTGACGCCGGCCGTCCAGATCAATGTCTGCGTCGGGATGACCGTTCCGTCCGCCAATTGAACGCGGTCCTTTTCCACTGTGCGACCCCATTGCCTTTGATGATCTGGATGCCTTGCTTGAGCATGTATTTTTCAGCTTTTTTTTGTTCTCTCTCGGTCACAACGCCTAAAATGATCGGAGCGGCTTCCACCAAATACAGGCTGAATTCAGCCGGATCCAACTTGTTGTCTTTGGCCAGCCGATCCTTCCATTCCATCAGTTCGCCGACCAATTCCACACCGGTGAAGCCGGCCCCGCTGACGACCGCAGTCAGCATCCCTTTGCGTTTTTCCTTGTCATGCTCATTCGAAGCGGCCTCGACCGTATCCTGGATATGACGGCGGATTTTGTTCGCATCCTCCCACGACCACATCGTGAAGGCATGTTCGTCGACACCCGGCACATTGAACGTATTCGGTTCCCCGCCCATGGCCAGAATCAGATAGTCGTAAGGGAAACTGCCGCCGATCGTTGTGATGACCTTCGCCTTGACGGTCCACATTCGTGACTTCATCGGTTACGATATCCACGTTTTTATTGTTGCAAAACAGCCGCTGCAAATCATATTGAATGGCATCCGGAGCAACGCGTCCGGCCGCCACTTCATGCAATTCCGTCATGTAGGTTTGATAAGAATGCCTGTCTATCAACGTAATCAGGACATTTTTATCGTTCCTGAAATGCTTAGCTAATTTTTTCGTTGCCGCCACACCGGCGAAACCCGCCCCGACCACTACGATATGCTTTTTATCCATCTGCACTACCCCTTTTATGTCCAACGCATACTCGCCGACAAAACCTTCATTCCTTCGTCTCTATACGTTTGTTGACTTATTTTAAATAAACGTTTCTTACTGAGTATAATATATTTGTGAATAATTGTCTAAGAATACGATTCCGTTTCCCGCAAAGGAAATAAGCTTTTTTCCTTGCGCAAATAAATGTTTGTTATCTTTATCACATGGACCAAAAAAGAAGGCTTCCGCCTTCTAAAGAATCCGCAGAACCTTACAACCCGCTGTTCTCGTTCTCATAGACAAGTGAAGCCTTGTACCACTCAGCCGCCAGCTTGTTTTTTCCGGCTTCTTCGCTCTGGAATTTCTTGATCGTCGTGACGTGTTCCAACAGGTAGTTCGCAGCCAGTCCGACCGCCACCCCTGAAAAGATGCCCGTCAATGCCAAGACAGGCAAATACAGCATGACGCTGAAGGAGCCGGCTATCAGGCTGGCCACCAGCAGCTGACCGACGTTATGCAAAATCCCCCCGGCCGCGCTGATGCCGATCATGCTGACCCTCTTCGGACCCAGCAAACGGACAAGCAGCATGCCGCCATAGCTCAGAAAGGCCCCGGCAAAACTGTACAGAAACGTCGACAAGGTCCCGCCCAATAAGGTCGCGATCAACAGACGCATCCAGACCACCTTGAAGCTGTCCTTCTGCGGCAAGGTAAAAATAGCCAACAGCGTAATCATATTCGCCAACCCCAATTTCGCACCCGGCGCAAAAGCGAAGGGGAAAGGGATGGATCTTTCCAATAAGGTGATGACCACCCCTTGGGCGGCCAACAGTGCTATATAAATTAACCGTTTATTCTTATTCATATCCGCTTCCCTGCTTCTTTGTATTCGTATCCAAAGTGTAGCATATTTCATCTAATAAAATGAACTATGGTCCTATTTTCCTGCAAAGAAAAAACCTTCCGCCACAAAACAGTGACGGAAGGCCTCCGGAAAGGCTCAATATAGTAAGCGCTTCATTTTTTGTTTGCAACGATCGAACGCATTTTTGATCTGCGTCATTTCGCAATCCAACTCTTTCGCGATCATCGGAAATTCCTGCCCCAAAAGATAGAGACGGAAAACATCCTGTTCGAAACGGGAAAGCCCCTCAAAATAGCCGGTCGCGCTTTCCCTGACCTGCACAACATCTTCAGGCGACACCTGATGCATTGTGGTGCCGTTGAGCGCCCGGTTCGAGTGGCTCGCCGCATCGTTTTCCATCAGCTGGTCCAACGATACCGCACCTTTGTCTATTTTCCTTTTCAAAGCAGTTTCCTTGCGAATCAAACTATATACATGATGCTCAAGCATCAGTTTGAAGAATCCGGAGAACTGCAACCCTTTTTCCGGATCATAGGCAACGACCGCTTTATGCAGGACAATCCTCGCCTCTTGCCAAAAGTCGTCTTTCTCCATAAAGCGCAGATAATACTTCGCATTCATTTTTTTGACAAGCGGCAAAAACCTAGTAAACAGTTCTTCGAAGTATAAGGTTTCACCTTGTTTAATCAACCCAACCAATTCTTCCGGACTACGCACCAATATTGTCTCATTCTCCCCCACTATATATCCCCCCACAAGTTATATTTTTATGTAATTAAGCGCTACATATTTTATATTATAATTGAAAAATAACTCCAGTCAACTATATTGTTACTTTTTTTATTGTGATATTAAGTGGTTCAAAAAGATAAAAAAAACCCACAGATGAGGAGCTTCCTTTAAAGTTCTATGTTTATTCCAACATATCCTTATAAATATCCTTCAGGATAGCCATCTATTCCTCGCTCTAGGTGCTGCATTAGTTCCGGTAGTTTTTGCTCTCGGAATCCAACGCCTTTTTGGAACGTTTAATATCCTGATACAAATCATTGGCGGATAGCCGTGCCGCGCCCCTAGCGAAGACGACCTGCTGTTCGGCCAAATCGCTGGTAACGACGGCAACCTCGGTGATCACATTGCGCAGCTTCTTCACGACCCCCTCTATGTAACTGTCGGCGGTCTCGCCTTGCGCGGCGAAGATGACCTTCACGCGATATGTTGTATCCCCATTTAATTCTATGGACATATTCGATTTTTTTGCATGAGTCTGCAAAACTGTCCCGTTACCTCTCTACTTAATAAATACGCAGATGGTTCCCAGGAATTCCTCCATGGGTAAAAAATTCCTACAAAATTTGTAATAAATTTATTTTTAAATATCATAGCGTGTTCGCTTTACAAAAACAAACATACGTTCGTATAATAGGTACATAGAGATTGGAGACGATTTTTATGTATGAAACAAATTTAAACTTTGATTATTCGAAAGAACCCAGCAGGGATATTCTTTGTATCGACTGCAAGTCCTTCTATGCGAGCGTGGAATGCGTGAGGAGAGGGCTACATCCGCTTGAAACGAAATTAGTCGTCATGAGCTATCCTTCAGCTGATCCCAAGGAACGTGGCAGCGGGCTTATTTTGGCTTCTTCCCCAGCAGCTAAAAAAGCCTATGGCATCTCTAACATCAGTAGGGCGAGGGATTTACCGTTCCCCTACCCTGCCGATTTAGTGATTGCCGCGCCGCAAATGAAGCTGTACATGCTAAAAAATACTGAAATCAACAACATCTATAAGAGCTACGCTGATGAATCGAACCATCATGTTTATTCGGTTGACGAGAGCTTCGTTGATGTAACGGGCTCGCTGAAGCTTTTTGGGCGCAAAACCGCCTATGAAATGGCCAAACTCATTCAAGCTGACGTGTTAAAAGAAACGGGCATTTACACGACTATCGGCATCGGGGACAATCCCTTGATGGCGAAATTAGCGCTTGATAATGCAGCCAAGCATCAACCGGATATGATAGCCGAATGGCGTTACCCGGATGTCCCGGAAACGATTTGGGAAATCCCCGAAATGACGGACTTTTGGGGCATCGGAAAAAAAACAAAGCAAAGGCTGAACCGTTTAGGGATCTTCTCCATCTATGACTTGGCGCATGCCGATTACTATTATTTAAAGAGTAAGCTCGGCGTTATGGGCGCTCAGCTTTATGCCCATTCCTGGGGCATTGATCGCAGCTTCCTCGGAGAAAAGGTCAAGGTAAGTTCCAAATCGATCGGCAATTCGCAAGTGCTCAACAAGGATTATGTTTTAAGGTCAGAAATCGAGATTGTCCTAATGGAGATGGCCGATCAGGTTGCGACCCGCCTGCGAAGAGCTGGCGCTAAGGCGCAGGTCATCAGTTTGAGTATCGGCTACAGCATAGGCTTTATTGATCGCTATGGTCGGCCAGGGTTTCATCAGCAAACGAAAATCCCCCCAACTCATTCATCGAGTGAAGTGACAGCCTATGTGCTCCTGCTTTTCAATAATCAATATGAAGGACAAACGATCCGGAACATTGGCGTTGGTGCCGGTAACCTGGTGTATACAGATTCCCTTCAGCTTGATCTGTTTCAAGACCCCGAAGAGCAAGTGAAAAACCAAAAAAAGGATCACATGGTTGATGTCATCCGTAAAAAATATGGGTTCAAGTCAATTGTCAGGGCTGCCAGCCTTCTGGAAGGCGGCCGCGCGATAGCCCGCAGTTCACTTGTAGGCGGGCATGCTGGGGGTATGGCCGGTTTGGAGGAAGGTGAGGACGATGCTAAAACAAGCAAGATGCCGGACGGATAAGATTTTTAAAGATTATAACGACTATCATGACCGAGGCATGATCAAATGGGTCACAGCGTATGCGATGGACGAATTAGTGAAATCCATCGCTGCCGGAAACGAGGAAGCGATGAAGGCTATCCCTGTTCTTCCTCAAATGAGCTCCTTAGCAATTGACGAGGTGCTATCCGAAGCCTTACGAAGGAATCGTCCTGTATCGCTTCAACTGAACCAAAAGGATCGATTTGGCCGCCAAACAGAGTCTATATTAGGCCATTTCAAGGGTTATCGTGCGGAGAATGACATTCTGATTGGCGAAGAATGGGTCACGCCAGAAACTATTCGAAACGTACAGATTCTGTATGAGGATAAATGGTTTAAGGTAGATGTCTTCAGACAAGCTCAAAAGAAAGAAGACACCAAAAAAGCGAGCTCCCCCCGTTTTTTTGATTCGGAAGAGCAAGGCTTTCCCGAAATGGAAGTCAGTTGGGTTGAAGACTTCTACCAGGATGACGAGTGGATTGAATAAGCAGCCTGAGCTAATGGATTCATCTGATAATGTTCTGTTGGGAACTTTCGACATTAGCGATGAAATCATTTGGGATCAGCTACAAACAAGAATTTTTATTCAAAACGTTATAAAGTATGCTCTAATTAGGATGAGTACAGAAGGTCTAATTAGAATTATCCGATTTGATAAGTTTTGTTTAATAACCGAACGGGATATGATATTTTCGGAAATTTTTTTGAAAATATCGGAGAAAATTATTCAGAATGCTTTAAGCCGCGAGATAATTTATTAACTGATGAGTTGTTGCTGAAAGAACATACAAAAGCCTCGTGGGGTGTCTTCGTAAATATTTGAACTATGTATCTTGTATAGAGCACGTTCATTATGGGCGTTGTTTTTGGTATAATTATATTATAAAAACATTTAAGGAGCGGCATAAATACGGAAAGATAAAGATGAAGAAAAAGAAGCTGAAAAAATCCTCTAGATAGCTTTTTGGATTGGTTTGCGGAAGAAGCTAAGGCACTATTCCTAAGAAAATAAAAGCAGCAGAAAAAACGACCACGATTCGTTGCCCGGCCTTGACCTCGAACAGACTAAATGCAATTGTCACTTCTTTTGGTATGGATAGTGTAAACAACCTCTTAGAGACCTTACTAGATAATTACAAGGCTTCTCTGACCATCGACGGGAGTTTAAAATACTTTATAAAGGTCTATAATCGTAAGAATAAAAAGTGAATTTTTACATCATAAAAGCAAAATAATTCTTATTGAAGACGAGAAGGATGCAAAAAGAAATTAGAATCTGACAGAAATATAAAGGGTGTTAGAATGGTAAATAACATTCTAACATTTTGGGGGACATAGAAAGGAAAGGTATCTCATGAAGGGATTTCTAAACACAACACCACAAGAATATTTAGATGATACGTTAGTGCGCCTTGCTCATCATTCCGCAGGAATTGAAGGGAATACGATTTCATTGCCTGCAACAGTTTCCATTATTTTGAATGGCATATTGCCTATAAGCAGCGGTGCGACCGTTCGCGAATTCTATGAAATTGAGAACCATAAACAAACCTTTTCTAACATGCTAGATCATTTGGAGAATAACGATAAGCTCTCTGTATCCATTATCAAAGAAATCCATGCTGATTTAACCGATCGGCTTCAATATGATAAAGGACAGTTCAAAAAGAACGAAAACTTAATTATAGGGACAGAATTTCTGACGGCTTCACGGGGAGAAACGCCATTTCTAGTCCAACAGTTAGTGGATAATCTGGAATATAGGTTGAACAATGCAGCTACTGACGAAGAAAAATTAGAAAGCATTTTGGATACGCATATTCAGTTTGAACGGATCCATCCGTTTTCCGATGGTAACGGACGAACAGGACGTATGCTAATGAATTACTCGTTAATGCAGGAGGGACTCCCACCTCTGATTATTGAAAAAGAAACAAAAGCAATTTATATAGAGTTACTAGCAAAACAAGATTTAAGTGGTTTTATGTCATTCGCCAAAGATATCTTAATAAAAGAGCAGAAGCGTATGAAATCCTTTCAAAATATGGACCGAGAGCAAATCAAATATAATGAGTAATTGTTGCTCAGCTAAATTCATAATGTAAGGTGAAGGCTTGACGATATCGAAGTTATAAGAATTTCCGCAGCATTTATTCTGGTAGTTGCAGGTGGTATGCGGATTAAAAGAACCTGTAGTTTTAAGTTGAACTATATTTTGTGGCGATATAATGGTTAGCAAAAGATATCGAATTGAAGATGAGAGCATTCAACGAAGCTGGTTTGATCAAATTGATAGGGTAATGGCTAGATTTGTTCCAAAGACTAGTCATTATGATGTGCCAATCCAGATTGTTCCGTAGCTTCTTATGATTGATGGTGTCAAAATAACTTTTCAAGTCGCAGTCAACGACCACCTTATAGCCTTCTTCATAGTACTGTTGTGCCTTCTTTATTGCTTGATCCGCACTTCACTCTCCTGAATCCATAGCTATTTTCTGAGAAGTGCGGATCAATTATTGGGGCCAATACCTGTAAAATCGCCTGTTGCACAACTCTATCCAAAATACAAAGAATTCCCGCCTACATTTTTGTAGCTATATTCAAAAAGCGTAAATAAGCCTGAAGGGTTTCTGTCAATGCAGAATTCCTTCAGGCTTATTCTATTTCATAATTAAATTTCTGATGCCCCAACCCTCTTATAGGCTATTCCAACATATCCTTATAAATATCCTTCAGTTGCGCCTTTTTGGAGCGTTTAATATTTTGATACAAATCATTGGCGGATAGCCGTGCTGCGCCCCTGGCGAAGACGACCTGCTATTCCGCCAGTTCGTTGGTGGCGACGGCGACCTTGGTGATCACATTGCGCAGTTTCTTCACGACGCTCTCGATGTAACTGTCGGCGGTCTCGCCTTGCGCGGTGAAGATGACTCCACGCGGCATTTCGAATATTCCTTCGTGATGCCGGGCACGAACCGGGCTTTGAGATTTAAGCCCCCGGCCGCTTCCGAAACCAAAATATTTTCGGGAGCACTCCACTTTTCAAGGCCCGGTTGTTTGATTATTCTGAGTTGGTTATCGTTTGTGATGATACCTAATTTAACACCTCATTGGAGCAGTAGTTCAAAGATTTGAGGGAATCCAACTGCTGGATCACATACAAGTTCGTGCTGAATCTCCCATTTGCGGTTGGATCTTTTTGGATCATCAGATACCCCTTCTCAATCAATTGTTTCTTATGCTTCTGAAATCGGTCCTTCCCGATGTTCAGATCTTCGCAGATAACATCCACCGATGGCAAGCGCATGTCTCCCGCTCCGATACAGGCGGCGATGTAAGAATAAATTGCCTTCGCCTCGACCGTCAGATCTCGATCACTCATCACACTTCTCGGAATGGTGCCACATCCCATCGAAAATACATCTATCTCGTTTCCCGTCTTATTCATCATTCGCCCTGCTTCCCTTTTATGTGTTTCGACCGTATCGCTTTTTTGGTCTCTACTTATATAGACGTTGAAGAGATTAAATGTGTAACCCCTCTTAGGGCAAGAAATATATAAAAATGAGGAAACTACTTGCTATGGTCTTAACTCCATAGTTTAGAATAGGCTTATCACACGATCAAGAATGAATGCCACTCTTGATTTCTGATTAGGCTTATTAAGGATAGGGGAGAATGATTATGACACATGATGTTCAACGCATTTCAGCACAAATTTGGGATGCAAAGCAAGCAAATGATATGACCACAGTTGAAGGATTCATTGCTGACAACGCACGCTTTGTTCATATGGGAATCACTTTTGATAAGATCGGTGAGCTGGCAGTCTTTAACGATAAAATCTTTATCTTCAAAGCGATTGATATTGCAGAGGAATACGTTGAGGACTACGGCAGCACCGCTATTATTTTCAAAAAACTTATCTTAACAGCAGTAATCGGGGGAAATGAAGCACAAAATCCTTTTGTCATCTCAGAAGTCTTCACAAATACTGAAGATGGCTGGAAGTTAGCTGCCGAAACCTATACACGGATAGCAAGTGATTTCGAAGCTTACAAAATGTAGAGAGCTCGGATCGATTACCGATACTATTCGTTACTGCGAAAGTGTTAAACTATGTGGAGGAGATGCACACACGGCCAAGTTTTACTTCTGAGAACCTAACCATGGCCATCAATAACGTTGCCGTTCAAGAATACATTTGCAACATGCTCCTGCTTTTTTTGAAAAATAGCAGCGCGTTTACTGGATAAGGAGGAAACAATGCGATATACAACTTTAAATAATAATGAAATTATTCCTAACCTTGGGATCGGGACTTATCGAATCAGCCCAACAGATGCAGAAAATTCCGTGGAACATGCCTTGAAAAACGGGTATCAATTGATTGATACGGCAAATATTTACATGAATGAGAAAGCTGTTGGTCGTGCTATCAAAAAATCAGGTATCAATCGAAGTGAAGTTTTCCTGACCTCCAAAATATGGCCAACAGAATATAAATATGAAAAAGCTAAGCAAGCAATTGAGGATACCCTAAACCGTTTAGGTGTCGATTACCTTGATCTCATGCTTTTACATCAACCAGTAGGCGATTATCTAGGCGCTTGGAAAGCTATGGAAGAGGCTGTAAGTACTGGGAAAATTAAGGTTATTGGTCTTTCTAACTTTACAGGACCTGAATTGGACGAGGTTATAAACAAAGGGACCATCAAACCTGCTGTTGTGCAGGTGGAATGCCACCCTTATTTCCAACAAAAAGATTTAAAAGCAAAACTCGCTAAGAACAATATTGCGCTTGAAGCTTGGTATCCACTGGGGTCAGCTGACAAAGACTTGCTTGCCGAACCAATCTTTACAGAATTAGCAAGTAAATACAATAAATCCGTTGTTCAAATCATCTTGCATTGGCATGTCCAAACAGGAAATATTGTCATTCCAGGCTCTAAAAATCCGGCTCACATAGACAGTAATCTGGATATTTTTGATTTTGAATTGACAGTCGCTGAATTGGCTCAAATCGCCAAACTCGACAAAGGCAAACGCTTCTTCAATCTGCCAAAATGGATGCAACGTATATTTTTGCTGACACGCATGAACTACGATAAGCAAGCATAGAAAGTTTTCAAAAAATGAAACTTTTCTCTTGCTATGGATTGAACTCCACACTTTATACTAATCATTATCAAACAAAGAAAGAGGTATTCACATGGAATATACAACACTTAATAATGGAATCAAGATGCCTATGGTTGGTTTTGGCGTTTTCCAAATTCCAGACCCAGCAATTTGTCAGGAAGTCGTCGAAGAAGCTATCAAAACAGGTTACCGCCTCATTGACACAGCGCAAGCCTATGGTAACGAAGAAGCAGTAGGCAAAGCCATCAAGGCATCAGGCGTGCCCCGCGAGGACCTCTTCATCACAACAAAACTTTGGATTTCAGATATGAGTTACGAAGGCGCCAAAAAAGCTTTTGCTGAGTCCCTTGCAAAACTTGATCTGGAATATATTGACCTTTACCTTCTTCACCAACCTGTTGGGGATACCTTTGGCGCATGGCGTGCGCTGGAAGAACTTTATGAGGAAGGCAAAATCAAAGCTATCGGTGTGTCTAATTTCAAGAATGACCAATTAGCTAACTTGTCAATTTTCAACAAAGTAACGCCAGCTGTGAACCAAGTTGAGTTGCATGTCTTCCACCAAAAGCAGGCTGACCAAGATTACATGGCGTCTAAAGGTATTCAAATTGAAAGTTGGGGTGCTTTTGCTGAAGGCAAATTTGACGTCTTCACCAACCCAGTTTTGAAAGAGATCGCTGACAAATACGCGAAATCAACTGCTCAAGTCATGCTTCGCTGGCAATTACAACGTGGTGTCGTTTCACTTTCCAAATCAGCAAATCCAGAACGTGTGCGCCAAAACTTCGACATCTTTGATTTCGAACTAACTGCTGATGATATGGCAAAAATTGCTACACTCAACACAGACACAACCGTTTATGCTGATCATCACGATGCACAAACAATTGAAAACTTAGCTGGTTATATCGGAAAATCATATTAATTTGAAATAAAGTCATCAACTTAGTGAAAAGGGGCGAGAGATCTCGCCTCTTTTTTATTGCCTACCCTCTCGGCAGCTCCACCATCATCTTCGCTCCCATCCCAGCGTGCTTTCAACAGATTCGCCGACCTTATTCTCACTGACAACATCAGCCCAGAAGATGAGCGGCAGTACCTGGAAATCATCCTGGCGGAATCGAAGCGGCTGGCCGCCTTGTCCACCGAATCCCTACTGCTCTAAAAAAACCGGATCAGCGTTTCCTTTCGCGATTCCGGTATCGGCATGAACTCGGATGAAATAGCCAACATCTTCAACAAGTACTACCAAAGCAATCCGAATGACAACGACCAAGGCTTGGGGCTTATCCTCGCAATCGTGAGCCGGATTGTGTCCTTGGCGAAGGAAGGGCCAGATAATGGTCGAAAGCGAGAAAGATGGTGGAAGCACGTTTACGGTATTTCTGCCTGATGAGATGGGAGGATAAGCACAATTTCAAAATGTGTTTTTCGAAAGTTCCCCACTAATAACCCTTCCAATTTTACAAATTTGTAGGTTCTATTTTACGTTTTTGTAGCTCTCAACTTTACGAATTTGTAGATCCCAACTTTACGTTTTTGTAGCAGCTTTCTCTATTTTTATTGGCGTTTGAATGTGATTTTGGAGAAAATGAAGCAACTTTAATGCCATAAGAACTGCTGACAAAACCAACAAATTGCCTTTGCCAAAAAACAGGACGGCAAACAACAAAGCAAGTGTTCCGATAGCAAATGAAACAAACGAAGCTTCAAACACGCCTACTTTTTTCCCTAATCCCCCATTAATTTGACCTTGAATAGCGACAGCTATACCGCCAATGATGGCTAATAACGGAAATAGTATTTTCACAAACCGTAACCCCCTTATCCATTGTGCTTCTTACGATTACATAAGTTGGAGCTATGGATCTGTTTAACCAATTTCCGAAATAAGTCGCTCCCGTATAAACGTTTTGAAGCAGAACGCCAGTAAACGTGGAGCTGGATTTCAGTCAGACAGAAGCCTGTATCATTTTATCATCCCTCAATTGGGCGTGCAATCCACGTTAGGTGTATTTTCAAACAAAATAAAAACTGCCCCCACATACGGGGAGCAGTCTGTGAAACTATTTAAATGTTTTTGTGTCGATTGTAGGCAGCTGGCACGTGTGGGTAACGATTGTAAACCTCTTCAAGATAATCTTCTTGAATCGCCATTTCCTTAAGTAACGTTGGAAAATCAATTGTATCTACCATCTTATTAAGCAGTACCAGTCCCTCTTCTGCCATGCGGTCTCGCGTTTCGATATCAGGTATAGCAGAGGTTGCCATATGGTCTGAATGTTCCTTGAAATAATAACCTGTTGCTCCAGATTGAAAGGCTTGGGCACTTAGGTTACCAAAAACCGATGGTGTCTGGGTAACTGGTTCTGCATAATCAGAGGTCAGCAATATATCATCCAAACGATTACGTAGCTTGTAAGCCCCAAGAATCATCTTATCTAAATTAAGCATCATATCTTTCGGATTTGAAAAGACACCGGATTTCTGGGCTGTTATCATGCCGTCAATATAGAGAATAGCTACCCCTGTTTCATCAAAGAAATCACGAACAACCGGATTAATTGAGATATGGGCTGGGCCGTGTAGACTAATATAGATTTGCTTTTTGAAGCCTGATCGCAATAAGGAATGTGCAAGGCCTTGCAACATATCAGCACTTTCCCTAACGGTTAATTGGATTGTTCCCTTACCTGAGGCTGTTGCCCCTGAATAAATATAAGGCACATGCGGAAGGACAAGTGAGTTTGTCCTTTCTGCCATCAATAAGGCAATCCCCTCAGCCAATATTGTTTCGCAATCTAAGGGTAGCCCACCATGGAGTTCGGTTGGGCCAAAAGGAACGATGATGACATCGTTCTCCTTTAAGTAAGCCTCCACTTCATCATTAATTAAAACATTTAATAAGTGACTTCTTAATTTCATAGGTGTACCTCTCTATTAAACTTGTGGTTCATCATGTGTCTTTGCAAATTCATCAAGTCTTGCTTGACGAGTTGCTGCCATTTCTATACGTGTTTCATCAGTAATATTCCAAATAAATTTGAATGAAGCCCATGATAATAAGGCACAAATTGCTGGGCCAATAAGATTTAATAGCACTAGCCCTTCAACAGTTTGAGCTGATTGTGCTTGTCCAGTTTGAGCGGCCTGTTGGCTATAACCAATCCAACCAATCATCAAGATAACAAGTGATTGCGCTAACATTTGTCCGACACGTCTTGTTAGCGAGAAGTTACCGTAGATGGAACCTTCTGAACGTTTTCCTGTGATGTATTCGTTGTAGTCAATAGATTCTGAAACAAGACCCCATTGAATTTGAACGGACATCATCATGAAGGCAATACCTAAGCTGGCAAAAATCATGTAGAAGAATGGTGGTAAGTCACCAAGTAATTTCCAAAAGTATATACCGACAAAGATAACGATACTCAGTAATAAATAAGTACGGATTAACTTAACAGTAGATCCAAATAATGTTACCAAATATGGAGAGATAAGTAATAGTATTATTGGTAATCCTTGACCAATTAAAGCAGCAGTTCCCATTAAACCAATATCACCAAATACATCTCCGTAAATATAAGGAAGCGTTGCAGTGAACAGGTTTTGACCGAAAACGATTACAATGGAGTGTAAGCAAAGGGACAAGAAAGCTTTATTTTTGGCTAATGTAACAAAAATATCTGTGAATTTTGTTGGTTCTGCTTGTTCTTCTGCGGCAAGTTTTGCTGTAACATTCCGTTCTTCCGTTCCCCAATAGTGGAAGAAGATAAGTAAACCACCTAATACAGCTGCGAAGATACCTGCAACCATATAACCTGTTGCATTTTCACCTAAACGTGCAAGAATCAGCGGTATAGCCATTGAACTGATTAAACCACCGACAGTCGATCCCATACCACGGGCTGAAGATAAAGTTGTTCTCTCTTTATCATTTACGGCCATTACCCCAAGAACGGATCCCATGGCAATGTTCATCATGGTATAACCTAATTCGTAAATAATTTTTAATAAAAATATGGCTGCTAAACGAATGGTTCCTTCAAACATTGATGGTACAGAAAAGAATGCAATAAGGCCGATAACAATTATAGGAATAGAACGTAACATCCAAGGACGGAACTTATCTTTTTTACCATGGGCCTTGGAGAAGGACTTATCCATAAAAGTACCCATCAGTGGGTCGTTGACCATATCCCAAATATTCCAAATCAACAATAGTACAGATAGAGTCGCAAATGATATCCCTAATACATTTGTGACATATCGGTTCATAAATGTTTGGATTAAGACAAGGGTAGCAACCCCACCGGCATCTCCGGCACCATAAGCTAATCTATGCTTCAGCGTTAATTTACTTTTCATATCGTTTGCTGAATTTTGCTGTTTAACAACTTTTTCTTCTGCCATAATTTCTTCCTCTTTTCTCTATAATAATTGGTGAACTATTCTATATAGTTGAATGTGTATTTTTCAAATCAGCTAATTCTCCCCACTAAGCATCTTGTTTCTTTCTGTGGCATACATTCTTTTAACAGTGAGTTGATTCGGTATTCCTTAAAAAAGTAGATATTCTTTGCAACGCAGGCAATTTATCTGGTGAATTTTGTGCTTACAGATACTACAGCCGCAAGGCTTTTAAATAGTTTCTCATGTGCGAATTTTTAGTTTTTTAACATAAAAACCCCCTCCATATAAGGCTTTTAAATAGTTTTTTATGTGCGAAGTTTATTTTTTTGACATAAAAACCCCCTCCATTATGAAATTCAGATCTTATTTACCGATTTTTCGATTATCACAATATGAAACTCAGTTTCTTCAAAAAGCAATCGAAACAGTCTGGATAAAACTGAGTTATAAGAACTAAGGAAATAATACCACCCACAGTAACCGGTTACAACTTTTTTATTGTTAACACTTTGTGAACGCTATCTTTTTTGTGGTTACTTGCAAACTAGAATTTACTTTTGCAAGTAACCTTATTAGAAAAAGTATGGATATTATTTCATACGGTATCTGTAATCCGTTGCATATTTCTGCTGAAAGGCATCCAACACTGCAACATCGTAAAAATGAGCAACCATATATCCTGTCTTATCGTATGCTTCTGCAATTACTTTAGGTGATAGGATTGTCTTTGGATAGTAGGTCGGCATTATTTTTGAGATGCGGTCATAGGTGACTTTCTTGGTCTTTAAGGTCTCCTCTGTATTGACACAGTACAATTCTTTAAAAATGGCTTCGTATTTCGCTGAATATATCTTTTCATGAGAAAATAGCGCTATCTTTTGATTCAGCTCCATTAATCTACTCTGAACATACTTTTCATTTTCCGCAGAATTAATATGGAATTCCGTAAACCGATTTCCATCTAACGTCAATCGGTTATCCCACTCCCCATTAGGGTAGAACTTCAATCTCTTAACGTCGGTATCTTCCTCAAATTTGGCTTTGCGCCGCTGCCCTGGAATCCCTTATACCCCGCACCAAAACAGTTGCAGCACTCTGCTATGGTTCGTAAGCGTAAGTCCTCATCCGCGTCTAAATAGCCTTTTTCTATGTATTCGCTTGGGTTTTGACCTCTGACAGATTCCCATGACACATAAACATCCTTATCTCGATTAACCAAAAACATCCACCACCTCATATTGATTTCCTTTCATTATCTCAATGTTATTAAGGATATTAAAACTTTATCTTTATTTCACTTAACTTATTTTCATTTCTAATTGTTACAGACTTCGATGATCCGGAAGGAAAAGCAAAGCGGAAAGCCCGTCACTATGGGCTTCCCGCTTTTTCGATTCTATTCTCTTTTTCAAGCCATTTCTGTTACTAGCTCAGGAATGCCGTTACAACGCCATTACCCTCAAAAAAATGACCTTTCAAACGTGTTCTGATTCGCAAAAGGTTCTGCCTAAGCTGCCAATTCCACACGGCCAAGACCAGGCCCGTTTAGGTTTTGTCCTCTTAGTGCTCACCTTCTGAACGCGAATCATCACACTCTCTCATTTATGATAAGCATGCCCATTAATAATTCAGAATAAGCCAATGTTAACATACTTTAGCGCAAAGAAGCCTGAGGGATTTCTGTCACTACAGAATTCCTTCAGGCTTCTTTGCGTTCCTAATTAAAGCGTTGGTGTTCCAAGCATTTCTATCTATTATTCCAGCATATCCTTATAGATATCCTTCAGGATAGCCATCTGTTCATCGTTCCAGGTGCCGCGTTGGCGTTGGTTCCGGTAAGCTTTGCTTTCGGAATCCAGCGCCTTTTTGGAACGTTTAATATCCTGATACAAATCATTGGCGGATAGCCGTGCCGCGCCCCTGGCGAAGACGACCTGCTGTTCGGCCAGATCGCTGGTGGCGACGGCGACATCAGTGATGACGTTGTGCAGCTTCTTCACGACGCCTTCGATGTAGGTATCGGCGGTCTCGCCTTGCGCGGTGAAGATGACCTTCACGCGGTACTTCGAATATTCCTTCGTGATGCCGGGAACGAATTGCGCATCGAACACGCACCAGACCTCTTTGCCCTCATAACTTTGAAAGTCGGACAGGGTCTGCAGCAGCTGGTCGCGCGCTTCCTCGATCAGATCCTGGTTCTTCAGCTTCACCAATTCCGGCCAAGCCCCTATCATGTTGTAGCCGTCTACGATTAGAATTTCTTTCTTAATGATGACTCATCACCTCGATTATTCTGTGTCGCCTCATCGAAAAAGTCAGAAAAGATTATTTGTGTCTGCCGCGGAATACTTCGTACATCATCAATCCGGCGGCGACCCCGGCGTTCAGGCTCTGCACATGGCCGACCATCGGGATGGTCAACAGACCGTCCGCGGATTCCTTCAGCAGGCGGGAAATGCCTTTGCCTTCATTGCCGATGATGATGGCAAGCGGCAAGGTCGTATCCCACTGGCGGTAATCCTGTCCGGCCATATCCGTCGCGTAGATCCAGACGCCTCGTTCCTTCAACTCTTCGATTGTGCGATTTAAATTTGTGACACGGACAACAGGCACATGTTCAATCGCTCCTGTTGAAGCTTTCGCAACGGTGGACGTCAAGCCTACAGCACGGCGTTTCGGGATGATTACCCCGTGCGCCCCGCAGGCGTCAGCCGTACGCAAGACGGATCCCAGATTGTGCGGATCTTCCAGACTGTCCAAAATGATGAAGAAAGGATCTTCATTTTTGGCGGCCGCAGCAGCGAACAGGTCATCCAAGGTCGCATATTGGAATGCGGCCGTTGCGGCCATCACACCTTGGTGGACGGCATTGTCGGACAACGTATCCAGCTTTGATTTGGGTACGGATTGGATCTGGATTTTGCGTTCCTTCGCCAAATGGATGATGTCACCGATTTTTTCTCCGCCCAAGCCTTCCTGGATGAAGATTTTATTGATGTCGCGTTCCGACTTCAGTATTTCCAAAACCGGATGGCGGCCAATCACGAAGTCTTCGTTTTCCGGCGCTTCACTTTCCACTGGCTCCCGCTTGTCGCGTTCCGGTCTACCTTTTTTCGGTGCCCGGCGCGTGTCTTTTGGACGTGCGTCTTTGGGATTGTATTTCGGTTTATCTCTCATGGTCATTTTCCTCGACTTCTTGGATACACCAGTGAATCAACTCTTCCATTCGTTCGATCTGTCCGGAAAGGTGAAGATAGCCCAGCAGCGCTTCGAATCCCGTCGAGATGCGGTAAGTCGTGACGTCCGCATTCTTGGCGATCGTATGGCTCTTGCTGTTGCGGCCGCGTTTGTACATGCCCAGCTCTTCCTCGGACAAAAAGCCCTCTTTAGCCATCATGGCGTACATCAGCACCGCCTGCGCTTTTGCCGAAACAAAATGCGTCGCTCTGCGATGGAGTTGGTTTGGTTTGGTGTATCCTTTTTCTAGTAAATAGGTCCTAATGTATACTTCATAGGCGGCATCCCCGACGTAAGCCAAGGCAAGGCCGTTCAATAAGTTCCAATCTTTTTCTGTCACTATGCTCTTCTCCATCTTGTACCCTGGGATGTGTCATCCAAAATGATGCCTTGTTCCTTCAAGTAATCACGGATCTCATCACTGCGAGCGAAATTTTTATCTTTCCTTGCTTGCATTCTTTCATCGATCAACGCTTGGATGTCATCGTCCAACAATGCTTCTTCACCCAGCACGATGCCGAATATGCCGACCAGTGCTTTGAACGTGGCGAGCGCCTCCTTCAAAACTGCTGCGGAAACCGTTTCTTCCTCTGCGTAGATGTTCAATTCTTTCGCATACTGGTAGACGATGGTCATGGCATTGTCCGCTTGGAAATCATCATCCATCTCGGCGATGAATTCTTGTTTCAGATCGCTGAACATGGCCAATTTTTCGGCATCATCCGGCAAGGAAGCTGCCGCATCCTGCTCCCGGTATTGGGCATTCTGATAGGCGATTTTGATTTTGTCCAAATTGATTTTGGCTTCATCGACCGCTTTTTCGCTGAACTTGACGGGTCTGCGGTAATGGGCCGTCGCCAGGAAGAAGCGCAATACTTGCGGGTCGACCTGTTTGATGATGTCATGCACCAACACGAAGTTACCGAGCGATTTGCTCATCTTTTCGGCATCTTCGCCGATGGTCACGAAGCCGTTATGCATCCAGTAGTGCGCAAATGTTTGGCCTGTTTTCGCTTCGCTCTGCGCGATTTCATTTTCATGATGCGGGAAGGCCAGATCATGTCCGCCACCGTGGATGTCGATGGTATTGCCCAGATATTTGGTGGCCATCACGGAACATTCGATATGCCAGCCCGGACGACCAGGTCCCCATGGCGATTCCCAGGAGATTTCATCCGGCTTCGCTTCTTTCCAGAGGGCGAAGTCCAACGGGTTTTCCTTTTTCAGGTTCTCTTCCGTGTCCATCCGTTCGCTCGCGCCGACGATCAAATCCTTGATCGACTGATCGCTCAATTTACCGTAGTCCTTGAACTTGTCCGTGCGGTAATAGACATCGCCGTCCGCCGCATAGGCGTAGCCTTTTTCAATCAGCACACGGATGAAGTCGATGATATCCGGGATATTTTCCATGACACGCGGATTCAGTGTCGCTTTTTCGACTTGAAGCGCAGCGGTGTCTTCATAGAAGGCGGCAATGAACTTCTCCGCGACCTCTTTTGCCGAGATGCCCATTTCTTTTGCGGTGCGGATGATTTTGTCGTCCACATCGGTGAAATTGGATACGAAGTTTACGTCATAGCCACGGTATTCGAAATAGCGGCGGACCGTATCGAAAGCCACCGTGCTGCGGGCGTTACCGATATGGATGTAGTTGTAGACGGTCGGCCCACAGACATACATGCTTACCTGCTTTTCTTTTATCGGTTGGAATGTTTCCTTTTCGCGCGTCAAGGTGTTGTATATTTTTATCATCGTTCTCTCCTTTCAAGCACTCATAAAGGACTGGCCGTCCTTTTTCACTGGCTACTTTTTCTTTTTTTCATGTGCCTCTTTTTCATCCGTCAATTTATGGTAACGCACAATTTTCGCCGGGATCCCCACTGCGGTCACATCCGGCGGTATATCGGAGACGACAACCGCCGATGCCCCGATTTTGGCGTGGTCGCCGATCGTGATCGGCCCCAGCACCTGGACATGTGCGGAAAGCAATACGCCATTCCCGATCGTCGGGTGGCGTTTCCCCTTGTCTTTGCCGGTTCCGCCCAAAGTGACGCCGTGATAAATCATGACGTCATCCCCGACTTCGGCCGTTTCGCCGATGACGATCCCCATGCCATGGTCAATGAACAGCCTGTGTCCGATTGTTGCTCCCGGATGGATTTCAACGCCCGTCAAAAATCGGCCGATATGGGAAATGACCCGGCTGAAAGTGAACCACTTCTTTTTGTAAAAAAAATGAGCGATATCATATATGATAATCGCATGCAGTCCAGGGTACGTCAGAACAACTTCTAACGTACTCCTCGCAGCAGGATCATTTTCTTTGATGGTTTGAATCGTTTCACGCAATCTATTCAAGTCATTCCTGCTCCTTTTCGAATCATGCATCTATTATATAGATAATAGGCTCATTTTTGGTAAAATCTTTTTCGATGGCTTACAATTTTTCTAAAACGCTGTTCAAATGGGCCAAACTTTTTTCTCTGCCCAAAACTTCGATCGTTTTGCCGATTTCAGGGCCGTGCATTTGGCCGCTGACCGCGATGCGGATTGCCATGTACAGGTTTTTGCCTTTGATTTTCGTCTCTTTTTGGACTTCTTTGATGGCAGCCAAAATGCCGGCTTCCTCAAACGGTTCGATGGCAACCAATTTTTCTTTGAAGGCTGCCAATACGATCGGTGCCGTTTCCGCAGCAATCACTTCTTTTGCTTCGTCATCCAATGTGATTTCAGCGGCGAAGAACATTTCGGATAGCGGAACGATTTCAGCGGCGTAGCTCATTTGTTCATGGTACAGGCTGATCAGCTTCTTGGCATATTCGCGGTCTGCATCGGTAGGATTTTCAGGCAACTTGCCGGCAGCCACCAAGTGAGGCGCAGCCAAGGAAACGATGGTATCCAAGTCAGCGGCTTTCATGTAGTGGTTGTTGATCCATTCCAATTTCTTTTGGTCGAAAGCGGCAGGCGATTTGCTCAGGCGTTCCGGATCGAACATCTTGATCAGCTCGTCCTGGCTGAATATTTCATCTTCGCCGACCGGAGACCAGCCCAACAGCGTGATGAAATTGAACATCGCTTCAGGCAAGTATCCCAAGTCTTTGTATTGTTCGATGAATTGCAGAATCGATTCATCGCGTTTGCTCAATTTTTTGCCGGTTTCGCTGTTGATGATCAGCGTCATATGTCCGAATTTCGGAATCTTCCAGCCGAACGCTTCATAGATCATCATCTGTTTCGGTGTGTTGGCAATATGGTCGTCCCCGCGCAATACGTGTGTGATTTCCATCATATGGTCATCCACCGCAACCGCAAAGTTGTAGGTCGGGAAGCCGTCACGTTTACGGATGATGTAATCTCCGCCCACGCTGCTCGCTTCAAAAGTGATGATCCCTTTTACGATATCATCGAATGAGTAGGTGTTTTCGATCGGCACACGGAAACGGATAACCGGCGTCAAGCCTTCCGCTTCTTTTGCAGCCTGTTGGGAAGGCGTCAAGTTAGCGCATTTGCCGCCGTAGTGAGGCATTTCGTTACGTGCTCTTTGCTGTTCGCGTTCCGTTTCCAATTCTTCTTCGGTGCAGTAGCACTTGTAGGCGCGGTTGGCAAGAAGCAGTTGGTCGACCAACGGATCATAAATGTCTTTCCTTTCGGATTGACGGTAAGGGCCTACTTTGCCGGGTTTATCCGGACCTTCATCCCAGTCCATCCCTAGCCACGCCAAGTTTTGCAGTTGGCTTTCTTCGCCGTGCTCGAGATTCCGTTTTTGGTCCGTGTCCTCGATGCGGATGATGAATTCACCGCCATTGTGGCGGGCAAATAAGTAATTGAATAATGCTGTACGGGCATTGCCGATGTGCAGGTGTCCGGTTGGACTTGGTGCATAACGTACGCGGATTTTTTCTGTCATAATAAAGTTTCCTCTTTTCTGAAACGATTTTTATAGCTGTTCTTATTCTTTGATCCCTTTTTGCGAGTGGACCGGTTTGGCGAAAATCATTCTGCCTGCTGCAGTCTGCAACGCACTTGTCACGACCACTTCGATTGTTTCGTTCATGTAATGCTGTCCGTCCTCGACAACGATCATGGTGCCGTCATCCAAATAGGCTACCCCTTGATTGCGTTCCGTACCGACCTTGATGACGGTAACGACCATGTATTCACCCGGAATGACGACAGGTTTCACTGCGTTCGCCAAAGCATTGATGTTCAATACGGGAACGTTTTGGAATTCGCAGACCTTGTTCAAGTTATAATCGTTCGTGATGACGATGCCATCGATCAATTTCGCCAAGCGAATCAATTTGCTGTCGACCTCTGGAATCTCCTCGAACTCGCCTTCATAGCTCTCCACGATGATATCTTCTTCTTTTTGAAGCTTGTTTAAGATATCCAAGCCGCGTCTGCCTCTTACCCTTTTCAGGCTGTCGGAAGAATCGGCGATGTACTGCAATTCGCGCAACACAAAATTCGGAATCACAATGACGCCTTCAAGGAAGCCGGTTTTGGCGATATCGTAGATACGGCCGTCGATGATGACGCTTGTATCCAGGATTTTATATTTCCGGAAGGTGTCGTCGGCTTTCCGGTCCAGCATCTGCCCATCTTCCTGTTTCTTTGGTTTTGAAGCAAACAACTTACGGAATTCTTCGATTCTCGTTGTCCCGACCCGGAACCCCAGATAGGCCAGAATCAAAGAAAGGATGGATGGCAGGATATCATTGATGACAGGAATCCGCAATGTCGTCAACGGAATGCCGATCAACCATGCCAGAACCAACCCGATGATCGTACCGATGGCTCCGAAAAACAGATAACTGACCGACAACGTGCTGAAATAATTTTCGATTCTTTGCATGACATCCAGAATGAATTTCATTAATACAAACGAGAATAAATAAAAAATAAGTGCGCCAATACCGGAATTAACGAAAACATTGTTGATGCTATTTGTATTGATTCCTACAAGTTCCCAGAAGTACGGCAATGCTGTAGCGCTTATGCTACCGCCGACGATGAGAAAAACAGCTGTGATTATTTTCCTTTTCAAAAGCTTCCCCCACTTTCTATGCTTTTTTTAGTTTTTATTCGGAAAGACCTTGCGTAAAGTCTCTTGAATCGTTGTGACAGGGATAATTTGAATATCATCAGGATGTTTCCATCCGGCCATATTATTTTTAGGCAGGTAGACTTTGGTGAATCCCAATTTTTTGGCTTCATTGACGCGTTGCTCGACACGGTTGACTCTGCGGATTTCGCCGGTCAGTCCGATTTCGCCGATGAAACATTCCGACGCGGACGTTTCAACATCCCAATAACTGGACGCGATACTGACGGCGATCGCCAAATCAATGGCGGGTTCATCCAATTTCACGCCGCCTGTCGACTTGAAATAGGCGTCCTGATTTTGCAGCAGCAAGCCCGCACGTTTCTCCAATACCGCCATGATCAGCGCGACGCGATTGTAGTCCAATCCGCTGGCTGTCCTGCGGGCATTGCCGAATGCCGTCGGGGTTATCAAACATTGGATTTCCGCCAATATCGGACGCGTCCCTTCCAGCGAAGCCACCACTGCCGAACCGGAAGCCCCCGCCAAGCGTTCCTCAAGAAAAATTTCCGACGGATTCTTCACTTCGCGCAGACCGCCTTCGATCATCTCGAAAACGCCGATTTCGTCGGTTGAACCGAAACGGTTTTTGACGGCCCGCAAAATCCGAAAGGAATGGTGTTTGTCGCCCTCGAAATACAGAACCGTATCCACCATGTGTTCCAGCATCCGCGGACCGGCGATGGCGCCTTCCTTCGTCACATGGCCTACGAGGAAGATTGCGATATCATTCGTCTTCGCGATGCGCATGAATTCGGCTGTGCATTCGCGGACTTGCGAAACACTGCCGGCCGTACTGTTATTCTCTGGCTGAATCATCGTTTGGATCGAATCCACGATGACGAAATCCGGCTTGATTTTTTCGATGGTTTCCCGGATAGCGTCGATATCGGTCTCTGGGTAGATGTAAAAATCGGTGCCTTTCACGCCCAGCCGTTCGGCCCGCATCTTGATCTGGCCGGCGCTTTCTTCTCCGGAAATGTAGAGGACCCGATGTCCGGCGTTGTTGATCTGTGCGGAAATCTGCAGCAGCAGCGTGGACTTCCCGATGCCGGGATCCCCTCCGATCAGTATCAAGGAACCCGGCACGATGCCGCCGCCCAATACGTGGTTGACCTCTTCCATCTCCGTTTTCACACGCGGAATATTTTCTGTTTTGATATCTTCGATCACGACCGCCTGCGGTACATGTCCCGTGAAGTTTGAGCGTTGTTGTTGCTTCACCGCTTTTGTCGCTTCTCGTTCTTCCTCCATTTGGTTCCAGGCCCCGCAATTCGGGCAACGGCCCAGCCACTTCGGAGACTCATAGCCGCAAGCCTGACAAACGAATTTCACTGCACTTTTCTTTGCCAAATAAACCTCTCCTTCCGGCAAGAACGAATCTACCTTATTTTATCACATAAAAGCGCAATCTACGTATAACAATCCGGAAATAGTTACCGAAAATGCTTTTCTTTTTAAGCTTCTTTTTACGCTTGCCCGGATGAACCGAATCCGCCTACGCGTTCGCTCTCGCTTGTCTCATCCTGATCCGCCTTCAAGAAGCGCAGGAAAATGCCTTGCCCGATGCGGTCGCCTTTATGGATCACCTTATCGCGCAAACCGAAGTTCAAAAATTGAAAATAGATGTGGCCTTCGTTGCCTTCATTATTGTAATAATCCGCATCCACAATGCCTACTCCGTTCGGCAACACGATGAAGTTTTTCAATGGATTGCTGGAACGGTTCGTCAACTGCAGATATTCGTCTTCCTGCATGTAGGCTTTGATGCCGGTCGGCACCAATACGGGCTTCATCTTTTTTTCCTGTTTTTCATTCACTTGCTCTTGGTCGTCGCCGAAGAAATCCCATAAATGGGCGCTGACGCTTTGGATGGCCGTCTTCCAGATGGCCGGCAGAATTACTTCCTCCGCCGCTTCAAAATCATATCCCGCGGCATGTTTCGTTGCCCTCATCGGTAAATTTATGCCTTTTCCGGCATAACTGCTTATTACTTCAAATCCTCGTTTATTCATACTGTTCCCCTTTATCGTCTCTGATTGGCTGCATCATCTAAAAATAGGTGCTAAAAAATCCATTCTATCAAATTTCCCGCCACTTTTCATCGTTTTCCGTTGCTGCACCCGAAAAGGCACCCAGAAACGCAAATCATTTCGCGGCACTACCGATTCTATCATTCAGATATGCCATTTCTTTGAATATGCCTGTTTTTTTTGATGATTTTTTCTGAAAACGGGAAATGTAAGCGCGTTCGTCATCCTGCACAAAGAAACGCGTGCTTTTTTAGGCACTATCCCCTAGTCGGGTAATCCGCTTTCATTTATGATACAAGCATAACCGAAATACAAATCAAATAAAAGGCAGGTACAAAATAATGGTAGAAATCCAATTGAACCATATTCATAAAAAATACGATAATGCGGACAGCTATTCCGTCACTGATTTTAATTTACATATCCACGATCGCGAATTCATCGTCTTTGTCGGTCCTTCCGGTTGTGGTAAGTCCACGACTTTGCGCATGATCGCCGGCTTGGAAGACATCTCAGAAGGCGAATTGATCATCGGCGATACGCTGATGAACGATGTGGCACCCAAAGACCGCGATATCGCAATGGTTTTCCAAAACTATGCCTTATATCCGCACATGACCGTATTCGACAACATGGCATTCGGATTGAAATTGAGAAAATATAAAAAAGAAGACATCAAAGAACGCGTTGAAAATGCCGCCGAGATATTGGGATTGACGGATTATCTGGAACGCAAACCCGCCGCTTTATCAGGTGGTCAAAGACAACGGGTTGCGCTTGGCCGTGCCATCGTACGTGATGCAAAAGTGTTCCTGATGGATGAACCATTATCCAACTTGGATGCAAAATTGCGGGTTGCGATGCGTGCAGAAATCGCCAAGTTGCACCGCCGTCTGAATACAACGACCATCTACGTGACGCATGACCAAACGGAAGCCATGACCATGGCCGATCGCATCGTCATCATGAAGGATGGTTTCGTGCAGCAAATCGGTTCCCCGAAAGAAGTCTATGACACACCGGTTAACGTGTTTGTAGCCGGCTTTATCGGCTCTCCCGCCATGAACTTCTTCAACGTTACGCTGCAGGATGGCGTCATCACAAACGGCGAAGGCTTGAAACTGACTTTACCGGAAGGAAAACGCAAAGTATTGGAAGAAAAAGGCTACAACGGCAAAGAATTGATTTTCGGCATCCGTCCGGAAAACATCCAAAGCGAACAGATCGTCATCGATTCAAATCCAAATTGGACCTTGAATGTGGAAGTGGTCGTGTCCGAGTTGTTGGGTGCAGAAACCATGCTTTACAGCAAAGTGGGCGGCACCGAGTTCATTTCCCGAGTGGATGCCCGCGACTTCCATGAACCCGGTGATCATATCGATTTGGCCTTCAACATGAGCAAATCCCACTTCTTCGACAAACAAAGCCAAAATGTCATTGCCATCCCTTAATGGACTGGCTCCCCAACGTAAGCATACGTTGGCTGCATTGGACGAAACAGAAAAACCGCAGCAGGTCAACGAGAGATTCACCGTTGTCGGCGAATGCGAATAACAAAAAGATAATCAAAAAGGCGAGGGTTTCCGTTAGGATTCCTCGCCTTTTTGATTATGAAAAGAATATGATGGATCGGAAAGGAAACTCTCTTCTCCAGTTTTATTTTTCTTGGCCTTCGGTTGCTTCCGCTGCGAAGGCTTCTTCCGGCGTGATGCCGTCCTGCACCCAAACCGACAGCGAACCGGCGTTGACAGGGAAATGGCCAGTGCCGTTTTCAGCGATCACCACTTTATCTCCGCGGTTTCCGGTATAGTCCGCAAATGTCTTGCCGGCATATTGCTCGCCGACGAACATCTCTTTGAAGCCCTCCTCGCTGTTGGTCAATACCACAGCCAATCCGAAGGGATGCTCTTCATTTCCGGAACGGGTCCAGCCCACGCAATTGCCGTGATCAAAATAGTCGTGCTGTTCCCCATAGGCATGGTTTGCCCGCAGGTACAGGAGCTTATCGATGATGCCTTGCTGCCCCTCGACGGGATGCGGCCCTTTAATGCCGTAGTAATCCCCGTAGAATAAGCAAGGGAAGCCCTCTTGCCTCAACAGAATGACACCATAAGCCAGCGGTGTGAACCAAGGCTCCACATAGGATTCTAGAGACTGTCCCGGCTGGGAATCATGATTGTCCACGAAGGTCACGGCATGCGTCGGATTTTTGGCAATCAGCGCGTTATCGAACAGCTTGCGCATATCAAAGTCCTTCCCTTGCTGCGAAGCCAGATGGAAATTTTGATGCAACACCACGTCAAACAGATCGAAGGTGAAATCGGTCGCGTCCAGATAACCTTCCAGTTCGCCATAATCATATTTCCAATATTCCCCCACTACATAGAAATCTTCCCCATGTTTTTCGCGGATCGTTTTGACCAGTTCTTCCACAAAGTGACTGTTGATATGCTTGATCGCATCCAGCCGGAAGCCGTCCACTCCGGTTTCATTGATGTACCAATCCGCCCACTTATTGATTTCTTCGACGACGGCGGGATGGCTGTAATCGATATCCGAGTTCATCAAATAATCGTAGTTGCCGTGCTCTCCATCGACGCTTTCATCATCGGCCCAGCCTTTTTCGAAGCCTTTGATCATGTAGATGGCTTTCTTGCCGTTTTCGTTATTGAAATCCGTGCCGGTGAAATGTTCCCATGACCATTTGAAAGCGGAATAGGTATCCCCCCGGCCAGGGAAGGTAAACTTCGTCCAGCCTTCTATCTCATATGGTTTTGTCATTTTGTCTTGACGGTTATCCGGATTCACTTCGTAAGCCAAGAAGCGTTCCGTTTCGTCCGCTCCGGCCTTATGGTTCAATACGACATCCGCATAGACGGCGATCCCTTCTGCGTGCAATGCTTGGATTGCGCCCAAGTATTCAGCTTTCGTGCCGTATTTGGTGCGGATGGCACCTTTTTGATCGAACTCACCCAAATCGTACAAATCATAGACGCCATAACCGACATCGTTTGTCCCCGTCGCTTTATAGGCCGGAGGGGTCCAGACGGCAGTGACACCCAATGACTTCAGATGTCCCGCATCCTCTTTTAGACGGTTCCACAATTGTCCGTCATCGTCCAAATACCATTCAAAATACTGCATAATCAATCCGTTTCCTGCCATCCGATCACTGCCTTTCTTTTCGTTCTGTTTTATTTATCGCTACCTTTTTTCAAGGGATTGTTTGATTGTCCCATCACAAAATTCAGTGAAGCGGCTTCACTGCCCACATTATACACCGTTTCGTGCGGATTGCCTTTTCTGAACTATCGGAGCTCGGCTTTTTCAAATGCGTTCTTTTTTCAGATTTCATTTTTTTGGACAAAAGAAATAGATGCGTGATGAAATGCTTGCATCTTTGTACGAACCGTCATATACTTATCTTAAGTTAGCTAGCGGCTAATTTTTCTTTTGAAGCAATACTTCGAATTAGGAATATACGAAACGGAAAACATAAACTTTATTGAAATGAGGAATCGAATAATGAACGGATTAAGAGGAATTCACCATGTAACAGCAATCACCAGCAGCGCAGAAAAAAACTATGAATTTTTCACTTATGTATTGGGCATGCGCCTCGTCAAAAAGACAGTCAATCAAGATGACATCCAAACCTATCACCTATTCTTTGCGGATGACCGCGGAAGTGCCGGAACCGATATGACCTTCTTTGACTTTCCAGGCATTCCGAAAGCCATCAGAGGAACAAATGAAATATTCAAAACCGGCTTCCGTGTGCCGAGTGATGAAGCTTTGTCCTACTGGATCAAGCGTTTCGACAAATACGGCGTCAAACACTCCGGCATCCATGAACAATTCGGCAGAAAAGTCATCGATTTCCAGGATTACGACGAGCAATTGTACCAATTGGTATCCGACGAAAACGACAACGGGGTAGCACCCGGCACACCTTGGCAAAAAGGGCCGGTGCCGAACGAATACGGTATCCGTGGTTTGGGTCCGATTTTCGTGCGGATTGCAAACTTCGACTTCTACAAACAAGTTTTGGAAATCGTGTTGGGCTTCCGTCAGACCGATTCAGACGGCGATGTCCACTTGTTTGAAGTCGGACAAGGAGGCAACGGCGGGCGCATGATCGTGGAACATAACGCTGTTCTTCCGCAAGCGCGTCAAGGCTTCGGGGGCGTTCACCACATGGCCTTCAGAGTGAAAGACCGTCCCGAATTGGAGGAATGGATCGAACGGATGAGTTCATACAATTTCCCTACCTCAGGATACGTGGACCGTTTCTACTTCGAATCTCTATACGCCAACATCGCGGAAGGCATCCTGTTCGAATTCGCGACGGAGGGCCCCGGCTTCATCGATGACGAAGAGCCGTACGAAACCTTGGGCGAACAACTGGCCTTGCCGCCAAAATTCAGGGATGCCCGTTCCGAAATCGAAGGTCTGGTGCGCCAATTCGACACCGTCCGCAGCACAAAGACGATCGAAAAAGAGTATTTGGACTGACTTTATCCTAAACGCTGCGACATCTGCAGATAAAAACCGCTCCTTTCCAAGCCTTTATGGCCGGGAAGGGAGCGGTTTTTTCCGTTTTAAGTGCAGCTCACCCTATTTTTTGCAGTTGAAACTGCGGGATGTTTGGTCCCTTGTTCGCGCAACACATCCGATGCATCTTGGTAACGGGATGTATACGGGATGCATCCGCACCGTGGACTACTCCTGTCTGAAGTCGCGGTAGTTCAGATTACGCCTTTTAAAAAAATGCATTCTCTTGTACAATGAAAAAAGACTCCCCACATAAAGCAATTTATCATTTAAACGATAACCTTTCCCTTAGGCTAAAATATGATTTTGGAGGAAGCACCCTTGAAAAAATTTATCCTATCCGCTCTCATCCTCCCCCTGTTCTTTCTTGCCGCCTGCGGCAAGCAACTGCCGAAAGAGGAGGTTCTGCAGAACCTTGTCAACCGTTCCGCCAGCCTGCAAAGCTATCATCAATTGGTCAGCCTGAAGACGACAACGGAAAAGGAAGCCCTGACGAACACCTCGGAGTCGACGGAGCAATACAGCGTTTCCGACGCATCCATTTTCCCGGAGCAAAAAACGAGCTACGGCAAAAGAATCAATAAAAAGACGGATCAACCCTCAGAAAAACTGGAGATATACATAACCGAAGACGTTGGCTACATCCAGACAGACGACGGGACCTTGACCCAATTGGCGACACCCGATATCCCCTTGCGCAGCCTGGAGATATATCCCCTGGAAACCTTCATCGAATTGGCTAAAATCATTGCCGAACACGGTGATATGGTCCGGAAAGGCGATGCGTACGTCCTTACCTTCAAGGGAAAAGATGAGACCATCAATAAAGAAATCAGCTATCTGTTCGAGTCATTCCCATCCGAGCAGACGACCTATGACATCCGCATCATCCTGGATGCGGAATCCTTTTATTTGGAATCGGCGACGTACACATCCGTTGTCTCCCTTCCTGATCAAAAAACGACCGTCACCCAGCATTTGGACGGCGAATTCGATTTGTATGACGGAGTACGATTGGACAAGGATGTGCCCGTTCTGCCTGCATTCGATGTGCCTTCTGAATTAAGCGATTCTTCCTTGATGGAGTAAAAAAAGAGCCTTCGATGGGCTCTTTTTTTACTCCATTTTTAAGGCAATCTCTTCCCTGCCGCTTTGTATAGGGCATACCATTCGGTACGGCTCAGCGACACATCGGAAGCCCGGCAAATGGCCGCGATGCGGTCGGGATTCATGCTGCCGATAATCGGCTGCATTTTTGCCGGATGGCGCAAAAGCCAAGCAATCGCGATCGCTTCACGGGAAACGTCTTTTTCGTCAGCTATTGTTTCGATTAATTCATTCAGCTCTACATAATCCGGATGGTCGAAAAAGATGCCTCTTTTGCCGTTACCGGACTGGAATGGAGACCATGGCTGGATTGTCATATCGGTAATCCGGCTATATTCCAAAACCGATCCGTCATGGACAACGGAGGCCCCGTTGACCATATTCACATTGAAGCCGGCATCGATCATCGGTGCATGGGTGATACTCAATTGCAACTGATTGATCAACAACGGTTGCGTCACCGCTTTTTTCAACAATTCGATCTGCATCGGATTTTGATTGCTGACGCCGAAATGACGGACCTTACCAGCTTTCTCCAGCTCGTCGAAAGCGGCCGCAACCTCTTCCGGTTCCACAAGCGTATCCGGACGGTGCAGCAACAGCGTATCCACGTAATCAGTCTGCAGCCGTTTCAGGCTTCCTTCGACGGATGCGATGATGTGCTCCTTCGAAAAATCGAACATCTCGCCGGGAACGATGCCGCACTTCGTCTGGAGCAGCACCTTATCCCGTGAGAGGCCGACTTCTTTGAAGGCTTTCCCGAAGATTTCCTCGGAATCCCCTCTGCCGTATATATCCGCATGGTCGAAATAGTCGATTTCATTATCCAATGCCGTTTGAATCACATTCACAGCTTCCTCATGCGTCAAAACATTCATGCGCATGATGCCCAGTGAAATTTCAGACGCCATCAACCCCGAATTGCCAATATTAACCTTTTTCAAATGTCATACCCGCTCTCTTGATAAGTTTTATTTTTTGAAAACGTTTCACCAAAAAATATTATACCATTCCGGATCGGCAAAACAAAAATGAAAGGGTGCGGATACTGCCGCTTTCGATTTCCAGACAGTTCAACTGACCGGCGGCGGATGCGCAGGCGCCAGCGATCCCCATCTTGTCCTCGCCGCATCAAATATCGTCGGAGCCGTGGCCAATCAAGCAATGCACGCAAAAATAGGCACATCTTCCGGGGCAAGTTCCGGAAGATGTGCCTATTTTTCTTTATCCTACAACCCCGCCAAGGGATTCATCATGCGCGTTCATTCGTAGCCATTGGTCCAAAGCACCATTTCATTGGCCGCCAGCGATTTTTTCACATCGATGATGTTCTGGTTGGAACTGCCGCGGAACTTCAAGGTCAAATCGCGCTTGGACAGTTCGAAGCGGCCGTCGACCAACACATCCAGCAAGCCAAGCAATGCCAGTTTGTCCTCGGATTCCTCAGCCAATTCGTCCCAATAATAACCCGTCCAGCACCAGATGTCCTTTGTGTCACCGAATTCCGCCCGGATGCGCCCAGCAAGCCGCAGCGCGACTTGCGTATTGAGGAAAGGTTCACCGCCCAGAAGCGTCAAGCCTTGTACATAAGGCTGGCGCAGGTCGGCCATGATCTGTTCCTCCAGCTCATCCGTATACATAATGCCGTAGTCAAAATTTTGAACAATCTTGTTGTAGCAGCCTTCGCAGGCAAACAGACAGCCGCTCAGGTAGAGGCTGCAACGTACGCCCTCGCCGTCAACAAAATTGAACGGTTTGTAATCCGCCACTTTATAGTTGCTGTATTTTTCTGCCAGCCATTCTTTTGGTTGGGGATTTTTCACTCATGATCACCTTATTGTTCAGATTTGTTATGCAGATGTTTTACACGCGCGGATATTTCCTTGTGTCTGCCGCGGACCATCGGACGGATCTGCGGATTGCCGAGATAGCCGCATGTCCGTTTCACGACGTCGCACGTTTTCGGATCGGTATTGCCGCATTCCGGACATTGGAAGCCGCGTTCAGTCGGATTGAAATCCCCTTCGAAACCGCATGCCAAACAGTGGTCGATCGGCGTATTCGTACCTAGATAGCCCACTTTGTCGTAGGCGAAATCCCAAACGATTTCCAGCGCTTTTGGATTCTGTTGCAGGTTCGGGTATTCGCAGTAATGGATGAAGCCGCCGCTCGTATATTTCGGATAGTCCATCTCGAAAGTGATTTTTTCGAAACGGATTCGGGTTTTTGCGGACATCGTAGTGGAAGCTGTTCGTATAGTACTCTTTGTCCGTGATATCCGCAATCACGCCGAATTTTTCCGTATCCATCGTGCAGAAGCGATCCGTCAAGCTTTCGCTCGGGGTCGAGTAGACGCTGAAATGATAGCCGAATTCATTTCCCCAAGCATCCGTCTTCTCTTTCATGTTCTTTAAGATCGCCAAAGTAAAGTCTTTTGCTTCGTTGTTCGCTTCCCATTCCGATCCGTAGAAGACGGTCGCCGCTTCATAGAGACCGATGTAGCCCAAGGAAACGGTCGCGCGTTTGTTTTTGAACACCTCATCCACCGAATCCGTCTCTGCCAAGCGTTTCCCGAAGGCGCCATGTTGGTATAAGATCGGCGCATTCGTCGGTGTCGCTTCTTTTGTGCGTTCCAGACGATAAACGAGGGCATCCTTGCAGATGGCCAAGCGTTCTTCCAGCAGGCTCCAGAAGGCATCGATGTTCCCGTCGGACTCCAATGCGATTCTTGGGATGTTCAGCGTCACGACACCCAGGTTCATCCGGCCGGAATTGACTTCTTCGCCGTTTTCATCTTTCCAGCCCTGCAGGAAGGAGCGGCATCCCATCGGCGTCTTAAAACTGCCGGTCAGTTCGACGATTTTGTCGTACATCAGGACATCCGGGTACATCCGCTTGGTCGCACAAGTGATCGCCAATTGCTTGATGTCATAATTGGGATCCTGCGTTTCCAGATTGGTTCCTTTTTTCAATGCAAAAATCAATTTAGGGAAGATCGCTGTCCGCTTTTCTTTGCCCAAGCCTTTGATGCGCACTTGCAGAATGGCTTTTTGGATTTCCCGTGCAAACCAATCCGTCCCCAAGCCGAACCCAAGTGTGGTGAACGGGGTTTGGCCATTGGAAGTGTACAGCGTATTGATTTCATACTCGAGACTTTGCATCGCGTCGTAAATATCTTTTCTTGTTTTGTCTTTTGCGAAAGCGATTTGTTTCTTATCGCCATCGACCCATTCTTTAGCGGTCTCCAAATGTTTTTCGTAATTCAAGCGGGCATAAGGAGCCAACAATTCATCGACACGGTCCGCACTGCAGCCGCCATATTGGCTGGAAGCGACATTCGCAAAAATCTGCGCCATCTGTGCCGTGGCCGTATTGACGGAACGTGGGCTATCCACTTCCGCATTGCCGATTTTAAATCCTTGCTTCAGCATATTTTGAAAGTCGATCAGGACGCAGTTCGTCATCGGCGAGTATGGTTGGTAGTCCAAATCGTGGTAATGGATGTCCCCTTTCAGGTGGGCATTGGATACGTGTTTCGGCAACAGTCTCAAGCCGATCGCTTTCGCTGCAACACCAGCCGTCAAATCACGGATTGTATTGAAGACGCGGCTGTCTTTGTTGGCATTTTCGTTTACGACGCTCTGATCTGCGTTCATCAGGCTTTGGATGCGCAATTCGATATCCTGTTGTTGCAGTTTTTTGACTTTTTTCGTCAATTTGTAGGTGTTATAGGCTTCAGCCAGCGCCGTATTGCCCATTTCGGCAAGCGTTTCTTCCACAGTTTCATGGATGTCATCCGTTGAGACACTCTCGGCATCGGAAGCGACAAGTTTATCCACTACCCGTTTTACGACTGCATTGGCATCATAGAAAACCGCTTCTTCATTTTGTTCGGATAAAAAGCGTTCCGCTTTTTGAATCGCCTTATAGATTTTTTTCGCACGAAAATCGGCAACGCGACCGTCCGCCTTCAGCACCTTGATGTTAACTTCTTCGTCGTTGATTTGTAGATTAGACATTCCATTTAAAAAATCTGTTTGTAATGAAGCCATTTCTTCCACTCCTTGGATAAAATAGTAAACGATCCATGTATAGAACTAATAAAAAGTAAGGGTTCGTCGCAAAACGAACAAACAGCAGCTGCGTAATCGGTTCCCTTCGCAGCTACCGCTATACTTGATTGTCTCTATTTCTTTTATTCACTTTATATACTATATATCATACCGGTTAGAAATTCCACCACAATATATAGTGTATACAGAAGTTGTCATACAACCTGTAGCATTTGTATTTTCTGTTTTCAATGAAGACCGGGACGGCTGAAAGCTGTACCCTTGGATAATTTTTTATTGAACAAAAGGACCAGTCTCAGAATCGAAACAATGCCAAAGTTCAAGGTAAAAAAGCATCCCTATTCACGAACAATGCATGCATTTTTAAAGAAAATATTAAAAAACATAAAAAACACATTAATTCAAGAAAATATACTGTACTTTCTAAAAAAAAGCGGTTATACTAAACCCTGTCACAAATGTAAGCGATTTATATTGTTTTTTGTATGTTTTACAGGATCAAAAAATATCCGTGATAACTGAACTATAAAAACAATGAATAAAAAAGAGGGGTGAAATTAATAGTGTGGAGAAATAAACTGTTTCCGGAAATATCAAAAGTCGCAAAATTCAGAATCCAAGTCAATCAAGACCTATTTTTAAGACAATGTGCTTCTGGGCAAAATCTTTTCCATCTGCCTTCATCTTATCGCTATCCGACTGGAAATATTCCGGGCTACATTACACGATTGAATTGGAACGAAGAATTTATCATCCTTGAAAAAGAACTTAAAGAATCCTTTGAATACTTTATTGTTGATAGAAGCGTTGAATGTGTAACAGGTCCCTTTAGCGAAGATAGTTTTAAGATGGAATTATCGGCTTATGGCATCGCTGATATGCCTTTGATCGAATTATCAGAGATGGACTGGATCATTAATTTTTAAGAAAAGAGAAGCCTTCCGCCCGTCGATCGGGTGAGAGGCTTCTCTTTTTTCGCCATTTTCTATTTGTTAGAACGATGCTGACGGCATCCGCACCTTTTTCTTTGCTTTTTCTCCGCAATAAGGCGCACTGGCCTACCACGCAATCCTTTATCCAGTATCATAGAAGGGAATGGGCAAAACCTGTTCGAAAGCCTGCTGTAGCTTACTGGCGCTATCGGCTGAGATAAGGGAAGCAAACCGAAAAAACACACACTATTATGTTACATCGTTCGCTCGCACTTCCGATGAGCTAAGAAAATTCTTTTGCCCGATTGGATTTTCCCTAGCATAGTCCATCGTGGGCGCTTTATCCCATTTTAACGAATTGGTCGCATAGCTCCCCCGTTATGTGACCTATCTCCTGTAACAAATCCTCACATAGCCAGACACAAACTTTTCCTCATGTGAGTATTTTTTTCAACATATTGCCCAAAAAAACATTTGCCGGTCCAATATTGCGCGAAATAATTAACGAACGGTGAATCCCCTCACCAAAAACACATAAAAACCTCCCGAAAAACCCACCCTTACAGCAATGTTACATTTTCTGACACAGCCAGTCAGAATAATATAGCGTCAATAAAATTATTTCTATAAACTAAGGGTAGGATAAAACAGAAGGAGGAGTTTATTATGTTTTCATCAGTAGACACACTATGGACATTAGTCGGAACGGTCCTCGTATTCTTCATGCAAGCCGGATTTGCAATGGTTGAGACGGGATTCACCCGCGCCAAGAATGCGGCCAACATCATCATGAAAAACCTCATGGACTTCGTCCTCGGCTCCCTGGCATTCTTTTTCATCGGCTACAGCATCATGTTCGGTGATGATATCGGCGGCTATATCGGTATGCCTTCGCTATTTATGGATGGACTTGATTCCACCATTCCCGGCTCCGTCCACTTCATGTTCCAGAACGTATTCGCGGCAACTGCTGCCACCATCGTATCCGGATCCGTTGCGGAACGCACCAAATTCAGCTCTTATCTCGTCTACTCTTTCATCATTTCCTTGCTGATCTATCCCATCTCCGGACACTGGATCTGGGGCGGCGGATGGTTGGCTCAAATGGGCTTCATCGATTTCGCCGGTTCCACAGCCGTCCACATGGTCGGCGGTATCTCCGCAATCGTCGGTGCAGCAATCGTCGGACCGCGTATCGGTAAGTATAAGGACGGAAAAGCGCAAGTCATCCCTGGCCACAACCTGACCATCGGAGCGTTGGGCGTATTCATCCTTTGGTTCGCCTGGTTCGGTTTCAATGGCGCATCCACCGTATCCGCAACCGGCGATGAAACATTGGCTTTGATCGGTAAAATCTTCTTGAATACCAACTTATCCGCCGTCACTGCAACACTGGTTACCCTGCTCTTCACCTGGAAAAAATACGGCAAACCGGATGTTTCCATGACGTTGAACGGATCACTCGCTGGTCTGGTAGCCGTCACAGCAGGGTGTGCGGCCGTCTCTCCTTTCGGGGCAATCGCAATCGGCTTCATCGCCGGATTCGCCATCGTCTTGGCTGTCGAATTCGTCGATCAAAAACTAAAAATTGATGATCCCGTCGGTGCATTCAGTGTCCACGGTGTAAACGGCGCATTGGGAACCATCCTGGTGGGTGTCTTCGCTACAGATGGCGGACTGTTGTATGGTGGCGGACTGAATCTGTTGGGCGTCCAAACCTTGGGAGTAGCTTCCGTAGCCGCCTACACAGCTGCTGCGATGTACATCGTCTTCAAAGTCATCGAAAAGACGATCGGTCTGCGTGTGACTGCCGAAGAAGAAATCGTGGGGATGGATATCGCCGAACACGGCTTGACTTCAAGTTACCATGACTTTGTCGCAACCAGCGCTTTTGATGATTATGTAACCGAGCATACCTCTGCAGAACTTCCTTTAATGCAAGAAGTTGATTTGAACAAAATTGGTTCGTTAAAACTGGCGGATTCCGGATTCACAATGAATAAAGTGGATATCATCGCCAACCCGGATAAATTGGAACGTCTGAAGGCCGAACTGAACGCCATCGGAGTAACGGGCATGACCGTCACTTCCGTCCACGGCTACGGCCTCCAAAAAGGCCAACAAACCTACTATCGTGGAACAAAAACACAAGGCGACCTCTTGCCGAAAGTCCGCGTCGAAACGATCGTCAGCGAAGTACCGGTCGAAGAGGTGGTTCGTGCAGCCCGCAGAGCCTTGTATACAGGGCATGTAGGGGACGGTAAAGTCTTTGTTTCTCCAGTTTCCGATGCAATCCGCATCAGCAACAACGACACTGGCCCAGCCGCTTTAAAATATTATTAAGACGCTTAAACAAGCAGCACCCGGAGCGAGAGGATATCTTGCTCCGGGTGCTGCTTGTTTGCCGGTTCAGCGCGTTCTTTTCAACCAGAGCATGCCTTAAAAATTTTGTCGGTTTTTTGTTTGGCTTGGCTTTGCTATAATAAGGCTATTACGGATGGCCTTAGCTGTTCTGGGAGGAAAACGAAGCATGTGGACAATCAAGCCTTTTGAGGAACTCACGCTGAATGAGCTCCATCGCATTTATAAAGAACGTACGGCTGTTTTTGTCGTGGAACAAGACTGTGCCTATCAAGAAGTCGATGACGCGGATCTCACAAGTATCCATTTCTGCAAACAGGCTGCGGATGGCACGTTCCTGGCTTATGCGCGACTGATATTGGAACCGGAAAGCGTCCGGATCGGTCGGGTAATGGTACCGAAAGAGCAACGAGCACACGGATTCGGGGACGAGCTGTTGACGGTTGTTTTGGCTTATGCAAACAAACACTATCCCGGCTTCCCCATCCACGCGCAGGCGCAAGCCTATCTGCAATCGTTCTATACTGCATTCGGTTTCCGGCCCATTTCAGAAATCTATTTGGAAGACAACATTCCTCATATCGATATGGTCCTGGCTGCGCCTGAAAATGAAGCAAATACCCCATAGAAGGAGTCTGATAGGAATGAATAAATATCTGATCGCTACCCTGCTGGGAATCGTCAGCATCGGCATCAATATTTGGATTATGTACCAAACCCGTTACGATAAAGGGCTGAACCCCATCGTGAAAAGAAACTTGGAAAAGCTGTCTTATGCGCTCATCGTTGCGGCTGTCCTGTTTTTAACTTTTGCCGATTAATCAGTTACCGTCATGCAAAGAGGTCCACCGGCGTTGCGCCATGGACCTCTTTTTCAATATAGCCTTAAAAGGGCGCCCTCACACTTGAATGCGCAAATCTTTGCGCCCGTAGATCAAGTGGCTCAACCCCAGGGAAAGTAGACTTCCCGCTATGCAGATCAAGATATATTCCCAACGGATGCCTTCCTCCAATACAGTCGCAGGCAAGGCGTAATCCACCGGCGAAAAGAAGCGGAGAAATTCATAGTCCGTCACCAATTTCGCAAGCAAGCCGATTGCGTAAGTACCGAAAACCAAAACCAGTCCGACACCGCTGGCGGAACGGCTGCTGGCGATGAATGTCGAGAACAGGAATCCCACCGAATAATAGAACCATAAAATAATGAGCTCCATCCCGAAAATCAGCGAAACATCAGGCAAAACCGAAACAAAATCGACGCCGTCCTCTTTGAACAGATAGATGAAGGCCAGCGCGGCACCGTATACAACCAACCAGAAAATGAGCAGCAACACCAAGTTTGCGATATATTTGCTCGTGACGATCGCTTTTCTGCTGATCGGTTGGGCATACAGATACTCGATGGTCCCGTTCGTTTCCTCCTTGATCAATGCCTGCGCACCTTTCATGACCGCAAAAATGCAGGACGCCAAGAAAACATACTGGAAGATATAAGCAAAATAACCCGTCACGGTAAGCAGACTGGCGCCATTCGTCAAAGCAAAGGCCTCCAAAAGTTCCGGCGGCATGGCATCCAACTTCGAGTTCACGATGTCGGTCATGCCCTGATTCTGCATCAGCGGGAAAAACGCCATAAACAGCCCCAGAATGACAATCACAAAAAACAACCAGACCATCAGACCGCCACGCTCCTGTTTCCATTCCAGTTTTATGCTATTCATGCAGCCCACCCCCATCATATAACGACATAAATTTCTCTTCCAGATTCTGGTTGCGGATTTCGACGTCCTCGATCTCCAGGGAAGAAAGATCCGTCAACAACTGCTTAACGCTGTCCTGATACACTAAAGAAACGTCGGTGTCCGTCCTTGACAGGATGCGGTACCCTTTCGCCTGCAAAGCCTCCACCTGAAGCGCTGCTCCGGTCAGCTTCACCACTTTCGCAGGCGTATATCCGGCCTCCATGTCTTCCACAGAAAGGATCTTGCCGCTGCGGATGAAGGCTGTACGGGTGCAGAAGGACTCCACTTCGTGAAGGTTATGCGTCGAAAGGAAAATGGTGGTACCTTCATCGTGATGGTAGCTCAGCTCTTCGAATAAACGATGCTGCATCAACGGGTCCAAACCACTGGTCGGCTCATCCAAAATCAGCACTTCCGGATCAAAAATCAGGCTGTTCACGATGGCCACCTTTTTGCGGTTCCCCAGCGACAGCTCCTTCATTTTCTTTTTCGGCTCCAACTCGAAGCGTTCCGCATAATAGGCCATCATCTCTTTCATGTTATGGATGCCATGGAACTTTCCGGTCATCTTCAAAATCTCTTCGACAGTCACATTGCTGTAATAGTGCACATCGCTTGGCACATAGCCGATGATGCGCTTCAAGCTTTCGGAATCCTTCTGGGCATCCAAGCCATAAATTTCGGCTATTCCCTTCGTCGGTTTGATGAAATCAAGCAGACATTTAATCGTTGTTGATTTGCCCGCGCCATTCGGTCCGATGAAACCAAATATTTCGCCTTGCCCGACTGTAAGATTGATATTGTCCAAGGCGACATTCTTTTTGTATTTTTTCGTCAAGCCCTCGATTACGATTGCCTCCACGGTAATCCCTCCTTAAAAAAAGATAGATTCTTCACTCCCCATTATACGTTTTCTTTTGGAAAGAACATAGGGATAGCTGAAAAGATTTGGCTTTTGCCGGACGATGGAACAAAAAAAGACTTGAAGATTTCCCGGCAAACGCCGCGCTTCTTCAAGTCCTGTTCTGTTATTTTGTGATGCGTTGCATTGCTTCCTGGACGGATTCATAGTTTCCGAATGCCGAGAAGCGGACATAACCTTCGCCGCTTGGTCCAAAACCGGAACCAGGTGTTACGACGATGTTCTTTTCTTCCAAAAGGAAATCGAAGAACGCCCATGACGTCATCCCTTTCGGCGTTTTAGCCCATACATAAGGAGCGTTTACCCCGCCGAACACTTCATACCCTGCTTCAGTCAAATATTCCCGGATGGTCTCTGCATTGCGCAAGTAGTAAGCGATTTGCTCTTTCACTTGTTTTTTGCCTTCTTCCGAGTAGACGGCTTCCCCGGCACGGGAAACGATGTAAGGAGCGCCGTTGAATTTTGTGCCGTGGCGTCTTGCCCATAAGTCCCGCAAAGCAACCCCTTCACGCACCAATTCTTTCGGAACGACCGTGTAACCCAGACGCAAACCGGTGAAGCCTGCTGTCTTCGAAAAGCTTCTGACTTCGATGGCGCATGTTCTGGACCCTTCGATTTCATAAATGGAACGGGGGATGTCTTCTTCCGTGATGAAGGCTTCATAGGCCGAATCATAGATGATGACTGCATCCTCTTTGTTCGCATAGTCAACCCATTCCTGCAGGGCTTCCTTCGTCAAAGTAGTCCCTGTCGGGTTGTTCGGATAGCACAAATAGATCAAATCGACATGTGTTGTCGGCAAGGAAGGTGTAAAATTATTTTCGCTCGTCGCCGACAGATAGGTAAGGTCGCTCCACGTTTCCGTGTCGGCATTATAGGTGCCGGTGCGTCCGCTCATGACATTGCTGTCCACGTAGACGGGATAGACCGGATCGCCGACGGCAACCTTGTTGTCACGTCCGAAGATTTCTTGGATATTCGCCACATCGCCTTTTGCGCCGTCCGAAATGAAGACTTCATCCAATTCGACATGTGCGCCTCTGGCCTCATAATCATGCGCAACGATTTTTTCGCGTAAAAATGCATAACCCAAATCGGGTGCGTATCCATGGAAGGTTTCCATGTTGGATTGTTCATCCACCGCTTTATGCAAAGCCTCGATGACAGCCGGCACCAAGGGTTGCGTCACATCGCCGATCCCCATGCGGATAACCTTCGCTTCCGGATGCTCCGCTTGATAAGCCGCAACCTTTTTAGCGATGGTAGAAAACAGATAACTCCCTTGTAAGTCTAAATAATCATGATTTACTGTAACCATTTATGCGATCACTCCTTCAATATGTATCGTTCCTTCAAATACTGTCGTGGCGGATCCGGATAGATAAACCATCCCCGTTCCTTCATCCCATTCCACCAACAAATCCCCGCCCAACAGTTTCACGGTCACTCTTCTGCCGGTATGGCCATTCAGATGGGCGGCGACTGCAGCCGCACAAGCACCCGTTCCGCAAGCCAACGTTTCGCCGGAACCTCTTTCCCACACGCGCATCTCGATCGTTTCTTCATCGATGATGCGGATGAATTCCGTATTAACCCGTTCCGGAAAGACTTCGTGATGTTCGAAGAACGGCCCGATTTTTTCGATTTCGATTCCTTTGGTGTCGTCGACAAACGTGACGATATGCGGGTTCCCCATCGAAACAGCCGTCACTTGGTAGATTTGCCCGTTCACTTCCAACGGTTGGTTGATGCATTCCTCCGCAGGCCAGATCATCGGGATTTCTTTCGTTTTTAAGATGGGCATCCCCATATCAACACGGGCGCCCGTGATTTCGTTGCCTTCTTTTTTCAATTCAATGGTTTTGATGCCGCTTTTTGTCTCGACCGTCAGCGTCAGCTTATCCGTCAGCCCTTTGTCGTAGACGAATTTTGAGAAGCAACGGATGCCGTTTCCGCACATCGCGCCTTCCGAACCATCCGCATTGTACATCCGCATCATAAAGTCTGCCTTATCGGAGGGACGGATCAAAATCAAGCCGTCAGACCCTATGCCAAAATGGCGATCACTGACAAATTTAGCTACAGCCGCTGGATCGAGGATTTTTTCATCCAAATCATTCACATAAACATAGTCGTTGCCAATTCCATGCATCTTTGTAAAATCCATTTTGACCCCTCTTTTTATTCATCAAATTTTAATACTGGTTTATTATAAATGAATTTCCCCCATTAAGCGAAGGTTTTAACCTCAAAAAGATGAACAAAACGTCGGTCTGTCTTTCCGGAAGTTCCGGGGAACAGAAAAAAGGACTGAGACTCCCGTCTCAGTCCCTCTGTTTTCTGCGAACGTTACTGCTTAAACGTGTTCTAAAAGGCAGCTAACCGACTTTTATTGCACTTTTTCTTAATACATGTTCAAGTATTGTTCTCTTTCCCATTCCGTTACTTGTCGGCTGTAAGACATCACTTCGATTTCTTTCGATTCGATGAAGTTGTTGCTGATGTGCTCACCTAATGCATCAATCATTAATTGATCTTTAGATAACTCATCAAGAGCTTCCTGTAACGTTGTAGGTAAGTCTAAAATGCCGTTTTCATAACGATCTTCAGCTTCCATTGTGTAGATGTTGCGGTCGATTGGAGCTGGAGCTTCCAATTTGTTTTTCACGCCGTCAAGACCTGCAGCCAATAATGTAGCCAAAGCTAAATATGGGTTTGCAGCCGGGTCAACGCTACGTAATTCAACACGAGTGGACATGCCGCGTGATTCTGGGATACGGATTAATGGTGAACGGTTTCTTCCGCTCCATGCGATGTATACAGGCGCTTCGTAGCCAGGAACCAAACGTTTGTATGAGTTAACGATCGGGTTACAGATAGCCGTATAGTTACGAGCATGTTTGATCAGACCAGCGATGAATTGGTAAGCTGTTGCGCTTAATTGACGTTCATCGTTTTTGTCGTAGAAAGCATTGCCGTTTTCGTTGAACAATGACATGTTGAAGTGCATACCGGATCCGTTGATGCCGAATACTGGTTTAGGCATAAACGTTGCATGCAAGCCATGTTTGCGGGCAACTGTTTTAACGATCAATTTGAACGTTTGGATGTTGTCGCAAGCTTCTACAGCGTTTGCGTATTTCCAGTCGATTTCGTGTTGTCCTGGTGCAACTTCATGGTGGCTTGCTTCGATTTCAAAGCCTAAAGCTTCCAATTCCAATACGATATCACGACGGCAGTTTTCGCCTAAGTCAGTCGGTGCTAAGTCGAAGTATCCGCCTTGGTCGTTCAAGTCAACTGTAGGTTGGCCTTTTTCATCCAATTTGAACAGGAAGAATTCTGGTTCTGGTCCTAAGTTGAATTCTGTAAAACCTAATTTTTCCATTTCACCAAGCGCGCGTTTTAAGTTGCTGCGAGGGTCTCCAGCGAATGGTTCGCCATTCGGTTGGTAAATGTCACAGATTAAACGAGCGACTTTTCCTTGTTCAGTGCCCCAAGGGAAAACTAACCATGTATCAAAATCAGGACGTAAATACATGTCGCTTTCTTCAATACGTACAAATCCTTCGATGGAAGAACCGTCGAACATCATTTTATTTTCCAAAACTTTATCTAATTGGCTGATAGGAACTTCCACATTTTTGATGGTTCCTAAAATATCAGTGAACATTAGTCGTAAGTAACGAACGTTGTCTTGTTTTGCTGATGCGATGATTTCTTCTTTAGTAAATTTTGCCATATGGAATCCCTCTTTCTAACTATGTTTTTATATTTTTTTGTTTTTATATTCTTCCCCAAGGTTTGTTGGAATCCCCAGGGTTAAATCCGCTTGCGTTCAATATTTCTTTGTACAAGATGCGGCGCACATCTTCATCCGTCAGATTTTTCTGACTTTTTTCGAGTGCTCTTCTCTTGTTCTTTTCTTTCTGTGCTGTACATACGCTTGATTGCTGTAATATTCAATCCTTCTGCCAAATAATCTTTCACTTCCAGCAAACGATCGACATCATTCAATGAAAACATTCTGCGATTGGTGTCTGTACGTTTAGGATGGACGAGTTCTTGCTCTTCATAATACCGAATTTGTCTTGCAGTCAGATCTGTCAATTGCATGACTGTTCCAATGGTAAAGACAGCCATCGAACGCCGTAATTCCTTTTCTTTCATACCAACCCCTCCATCGAATTTTATGAGATGATAAATATACGAATGTATATTTCATTTCCAAGGATTTGGGTCTCTTGAAAAAAGGGTATCTCTTCTTATCATTAGTTGAATCAGTAGTATTTAATTTATTTAATACAACAAGAATAAACCTCTTTTTCCTCTTAGTCAACGTAATAATTACATCGAATGTCAGTTTTTCTGACATCCTCTCAAAAGCTTGTGAGAATAACATTTCCAAGGTACATTATCTCCCCTTAAGATACCCGATTTCCTCACATGCAAAAAAAATTAGTCAGTTTTTTATTTTTTTTTTGATTTTTTTTAATCGTCAGTGCTCTCTCGCCGGACGAGCCAAAAAGGAGAGCCAAGGCAAGTGCCCTGGCTCTCCTCTTATTCGCATAAACTGTTTAGTCCACTCTGGTAAGATGGTTTGCTTTTCTTACCTTCAGGAACAACGGAACCTGTTCAATGATTAAGTTTGCGTTTTCCAGCCCGAACCATCTAGCCGGCGATCCCGTCAGTGTCTTAATATTGTATTTTGAGCTCATGATAAGGCGCTCAAAGACAGTGAGGTTGCTTTCCGGTGAAATGGCCTTGCGGATCAATACAAAACAGAAATCGCCGATCTCTTTTTCTTGATAGATCGTATATGTTTGTCTTTGCGGTTTGATTCTTCCCTCTTCCATCATTTCTTGAATGATTTGACGCAAGTACACATTGATGCGTTGCTCTATTTTAAAACCTAACCGCAGTTGAACCTTAAAGCAGAAGTCCGTACCGTAATCGACCACCTTATATTCCTGCGTATAAGGCTCATCCGTAACAGCTACATTGATGAACCAATACACGTCCGCCCGCTTTGGCCGTTTGTCCAAAATGGAATAGAGAATATCACGATCAACAGAACCGGGACTTTGGTTGCTTGTCAGGAAGACCAGGTTGTTTGCAAAAACAGGCAGAGAATCATCTTCTTTTAATTTTCTGAATTGGTTAATAAAATCCGACATCGGATATTCGAATCGTTGCCAATTTTCGATCTTATTCCCTTTATACCAAATGAACATGACGATGAAAAGGAGGAATGCAATCAGCGCGGCGACATAACCACCGTGGGAGAATTTCGTTGCGCTTGAGATAAAGAAGGTTGTTTCCAATGTTCCGAAGAACACGAACATGAACAACGAAAGGACGAAACGAACGTTCTTCATCCGCAAAAACTCAAACAACAAAATCGTTGTCATCAGCATGGTGACGGTGATGGCCAAACCATAGGCTGCTTCCATCCGGGTCGACGTCCTGAAATAGATGACGACCCCCAAACAAGATAGCCAAAGGATATTATTCACCAAAGGAATATACATTTGCCCTTTTGTCTGGGAAGGATATTGGATTTTCAAGTGCGGCAGCAAATTCAGGCTGATTGCTTCCGAGACAAGCGTGTACGAACCGGTAATGAGCGCTTGCGAAGCGATGATCGCAGCCATCGTACTCAAGAGAACCGCAAAAAGACGCAACCAGCTCGGCATCATTTCAAAAAATGGGTTGAAGTCCTCTATGTGGAAAAGTGCGGCATTTGAATTTGCCTGCATCAACCAAGCCCCTTGGCCTAAATAGTTCAGCAAGAGTGATACTTTTACAAAGGGCCAACTGCCGTAAATGTTCTTCCTGCCGACATGCCCCATGTCCGAGTACAATGCCTCTGCTCCTGTTGTAGCAAGGAAGACGCTTCCCAAGATCATAAAGCCGGCATTATTCTGTTCGCTGAACAGCAAATTGATGCCCCGCATGGGATTAAATGCCAATAGCACACTCGGATTACTGATCACTTGCCACAATCCCAGTAAGCCGATAAAACTAAACCATAGAGCCATGATCGGTCCAAAAGCTTTCCCTATCGTTTTGGTTCCGAGACGTTGGATAATGAACAAGGCTGAAATAATCGTCAGCGTTATCGCCAATATTGCCCCTTGGCCTTCACCTAAAAGAACGTCGAAAACCGGGATGCTCCGCAGCCCTTCGACAGCCGACGTAACCGTAACTGCAGGCGTTAAAATGCCATCGGCCAACAAGGCAGCCCCCCCTATCATAGCTGGAATAATCAGCCATTTTGCGCGTCTATGGACAAGAGCATAGAGCGAAAAGATCCCACCCTCGCCATGGTTATCGGCCTGCATGGCAATCAGCACATATTTGATCGTCGTCAGCAACGTGACCGTCCATATCACTAATGACAGTGCTCCGATGATGAAAGACTCCGACAATGATTCCAGTCCGCCGTTCCCTGCGACGATCGCTTTCATGACGTAGAGTGGCGATGTTCCTATATCCCCGTAAACGACACCCAATGCCACGAAAATCGCAGCCATGCTCAGAGGAATCTGCGGATGTTTTTCCTTTTGCGTTTCCAATTTTTTCTCCTCCTAATGTAGGTATGAATTATCTCTTTTATTTGTAAAAACATCTAATTATAATCCATTTTTCAAAAACAGTCAATAGCCCGCATATGCACAAGATTTTATTCCTTATACATTTTCCATAAAGTGTTCATTTTCCTGAACTTGTACAGGATCAGCTTTTTCAACAGCAAAAGGATACGTGCTCTCATTGGAAGCGCTCATTTTCTTCCATAACCGCGGCAATATCCAGCAACCAATCCTCTTTGCCTTTGGATGCCGTGAATTGCACGCCGATTGGCAGTCCTGCCGCTGTCAGATATACCGGCAGGCTGATGGCCGGCTGCCCGGTCAAGTTAGCCTGTTGCGTAAAGGGGGTCACGCCCAGACTTTCTTCAAACATCTTCCAAACGATTTCTTTTCTTTCCTTAGCAGACAGAGCTGTCGGATCTGCGCATCCGTTCCTTCACTTCCTCGCTCTTGGAATGCATGATCAACCAACGGTGCAGCATCCGCGGTGGTCGGCTGCAGCAATAGATCATAGCTATCATGGAACCTATCCCATTTCAGCTGCCGCCTGGTCCCATAGGCCCAACGCCAAAGAATAATCTCCGCCGGAAACCGTCTTGCCGTACTGATAGATGGCCCAGGATACCAATTCCATATCGTCGATCGTCAAATCCCTCCCCTGCCCTTTGGCTATGCCCCTCAACATGGCATCCGTCTCCGCCCCATTCATCGCATAATAGGACTCCATCAAACGGATGCCGTCAATATCCGGTGTCTTTTCTTCCACGCGGTAACCCAGTGACTCCAGGCAGGATACTGTCTGCATGACGGCCCGCTTCGCGTCTTCGCTGACGACGGATTTCACCGGTGATTCCAGCGAATAGGCGATCCGGAATTTGCGCCGGTTGCCGGTATTCAGATTCCGGAAATAGCTGCCGGAAAACAACGGCGTCTGAAAAGGCGCTGCCGCTTGGACTGTCTGCAAGGCATCCAACATCAGTGCGGTATCCCGGACCGTCTTCGTCAGGGCGAAACTGATGGATGCGCCTTGCCAACCGCGGTAAGAGCCCGGCCCCACCGGTGTCCTTCCGCGTGTCGGCTTCAACCCCACCAATCCGGTGAATGACGCTGGAATCCGGATCGAACCGCCGCCGTCACTCGCTGTCGCAATGGCTACCATATCGGAAGCGACGGCCGCCGCCGCTCCGCCACTGGATCCGCCCGGCGAATGGTCTTTGTTGAACGGATTTCTTGCCGGGCCATGGATTGCGGCATCCGTAATGTTCTTGAATCCGAATTCGGGCGTATTGGTCTGGCCGATGACGATGAATCCGGCTCTTTCGATGGCCTCGATGAAGTGGCTGGTGCGGGGGGCGATATACCCCTTCAGCAGCCGAGAGCCCGAAGTAGCCGGTTCTCCCGCCAAATCTTGCCCCAGATCCTTTATCAAGATCGGCACCCCTCCGAATAAAGTGTCCCGATAATCTCTCGTTTTGGCTTCCGCCAACGCTTTTTCTCTGCGTGTGTGCACGACGGCGTTGTACAAAGGATTGGCTTTTTCTATTTTTCTGAAAGCATCAACAATCAATTCCTCTGAGGATGCCTTTTTTTCTTTCAACAACCCTGCATAGTAAAACGCATCCTTTTGGCGATCCATAAAAAGCCTCCTCTTCTTGTTTGTTACTTCTATTGTAGATTCGACAACAAAAAAAGGCAACGAACAGCCATCTGTTCGTCCCCTTTTTGAATTTTTTTATTGCTTATGATTAGTTGAATACGCGAAAACGGGCTTCGTCATCCATGTATCCTTTTTCGCCGGCCGCAGCTTCGATAGAACCGAATGGCATTTGACCGCGCAATTTCCAGCTTTCAGGAAAACGCCATTCCGCTGCCACAGCGGCATCGATCAATGGATTTTGACACTCCCACGGCTAAAACCGCAAGTCCCACACCTTACGGTGCTAGGATGGGATTCTTGAATACCTTAGCGAACGCAAGCCATTTCTGTTTTGTTCAAGCTTCAAGTTTAGGGTGTGCCATCCCCCCTCCCAAGGCAGGTCTCTTAGACCCTTGGGCACCCAGACTGTTATCATCTGGGTTAGATTGTTCTGGCGATGTTCAGGGCGCCAACCCTGTCTCGATGGGTGTGATACCCGCAGCCGCAGTTATAGTTCCGGTCTTTCACTTTGTTGCGCTCCCCGCACGTTGGGCAGGTTTGGGACGTGTATTCAGGATTGATGTAGATTACCTTTATCCCAAGTTCGCGTGCCTTGTATTCTATAAAGGAAGACAACTCGTAGAAAGTCCAGCTATGCAAGTTCGCTTTGTTTTTTCCTCTTAGCCTTGAGGTCCGACGGATGCCGGAAAGCTTTTCCAGATGGATGGTGCCGCAGTTATTTTCAGCCGCGAACGTGACGATCTGTCTGGAAAGCTTGTGATTGATGTCCCGCATGATTCTGGATTCCTTGTCATTTATGTTCCTGATTGCATTAAGTTTTTTCTTTTTGCCCAATTGACGTCGAAGTGCTTTGTATTTCCTCCGGAGGCATTTGTTTTGTCGGCCGTTGCCGAAGAATTGGGTCTTTCCGTTGGAGGCGACGACGCCGACAGCCGGGCAAAGGATGCCCAAATCCACGCCGAGTACCCCTTCGCCGACAAATTCCTCCGCTTCGGTATAAACGAAAATTTGCGCTATCCAATGGAAGCCTTTCTTCGTGATCCGCAATGCCCCCAATTTTGAACGGGAAAGCATCCCAAATAGCTCTTCTGGGATGACGGCCTTGCCGTCCACCATAAGCGGAAAACGGATAGCCTTTTCATCCACCGAAAAACTCTGATTGTTGTACGAGATCATCGGTTTCTTGAAGACGCATTTTCCGAATTGCCGGTGTTTGCTTTTGGCGTAGCGGATCAATTCATTTTTCAGGACCGAAGGAATGTCCACTTCGATGTCTTTAGAGGTGACCTTTGGAAAACCTTCTGCACTGATTGCCTGTTGGACCAATACGTTTGCCTGTTGAATATACACCAATGAGAGCCTTTTCAGTTCGGCGGCCTGGGACTTTGTCGGTTTCAATTTGATTTTGACCGTCCTCATCTCTTGACACTTCTTTCCGTTGTTTGATACACCCCTACCATACGAACAAACGTTCTTAAAAGCAAAGAAAAAGCGCTTGTAATCCCACCCCTAAAGAGAGGTATTGGCACACCTTGGTGGGATTTCTCAGCGCCAAAGTCGGTACTATCCCAAAGTCTATTATGAGAAGCGCCGAATAAAACAACCGCACGAGCTGTTTGGGAGTTGAATGAGGAAGGACTTTCTTTAACCGCTTCTTTCACCAATTCAGAAATTTCATCTTGCGATAATGATACATTTTTACCGATGTTATAGATGGAACGGCGATTTTTCATTAATTCAATGACTTGTTTTTTCATGTTATTTCCTCCGCTTGACGTATTTTTAATTCGAATTAAATTCATTATATCAGCTTATTATTAATAAGCAAGTAATTTACTTAACCTATATTTTTTTGATGACAGCCTGAAAGTAATGTAGTAAAATCCTTCTATTGCCTTTTTTGGTTGTCCCTGCAAGATGAGTGCTATAATGATGAAAAGTGCTGCTCATCATAGCTTGCGCGGGTGGGATTGCCATCGGAATAAGGCTGACTACTTCATAAAAGGATGGGAAGATGGAATCATGAACGAACGATATAAAGATTTAATGTTGGCGGAACAAGGCGCGCGCCTCAGCATGGTGGTGTACATCATCCTCTCGTTTGCAAAGCTGTTTATCGGTAACGCCTTCGGATCTGCCTCCCTTAGCGCAGATGGATTGAATAACTTCACGGATGTGATCTCTTCCGTCGCCGTACTGATCGGCCTGCGCATAGCCCGCCGTCCGGCCGACGAAGATCACCCTTATGGACACTGGAAGGCGGAAACGATCGCCAGTCTCTCGACATCCTTCATCATGCTGATCGTCGGCCTGCAAGTCCTTTTTTCCAGCGCTTCCAAATTGAGAGCCGGCGAAATGGCTGCGCCTGATGTGGTGACCGGTGTGACCGCCTTGTTTGCGGGCATCATCATGATAGCTGTTTACGTCTATAATAATCGGCTTGCGAACCGCATCAACAGCAGCGGCCTATCTGCTGCGGCAAAAGATAATCTGAGCGATGCTTTGACCAGTTTTGCCGCAGCCATCGCCATTTTCGGTTCCATCATCGGAGTCTACTGGCTGGATGGCGTCATGGCTGTGATCGTGGGGATCATCATCATCAAAACAGCGATCGACATTTTCCGCGAAAGTGCCTTTTCGCTATCCGATGGTTTTGAAACGAACAACTTGGCGGAATACCGCGAGGCCATTTTAGCCATTCCGGATGTGGAACAAGTTGCGACAATCATGGCGCGCAGCTACGGTGCGAACGTTTATGTGGATGTCACTATCCTATTGGATGCTTCCCTGACGGTTTTGCGCAGCCACGAAATTACGGAAGCAGTCGAAGAGAAACTGCGGACTGATTTCAATATTTTTGAAACGGATGTCCATGTGGAGCCCTTGGACCACTGATATTCATATGATTAAAGGAAGTTAGATGGTATAATAGCAGACGGAATTGTAAGGAGCATTTTTGATGGGAACGTGCAGCTCATCAAAACGTTCCCGTTCTGTCTGTTATATTTTTTTGAAAAATTTTTTTATTAGGAGCACTTACTATGGAAAAAGAAAAACATTACGGCCTATTTACCGCAGTATCCATGATTGTCGGAATCTGCATCGGTTCGGGTATATTCTTTAAGGCTGATGACATTTTGGGGGCAACCGGCGGAAACGTTGTGCTGGGTATCATGGTTTTTTGCATCGGAGCTTTCAGCATCATCTTCGGAAGCATCACCCTGACTGAGTTGGCCAGCCGAACGGAAAAAACCGGCGGGGTTGTCGCCTACTATGAGGAATTCATTTCACCGAAAGCCGCGAGCGCTTTTGGCTGGTTCCAACTGTTTATTTACTTCCCGACGATTGTAGCGATCGTCAGTTGGGTTTCCGGTATTTATACTTGCATGCTTTTGGGGATTCCAAACACCCTGGAAACGCAAGTGCTTATCGGAACGCTCTATCTCTGCTTTTTCTTTTTGCTGAATTACTTTTCATTGAAATCGGGCGGCTATTTCCAAAATATCGCCACCATCATGAAGCTGGTCCCTTTGATCGGGATTGCCATCGTCGGTATTTTTTGGAGAGAGCCCGCTCCGGTTGTGCCGGCAGAATTGGCCGTACCGCTGACGGATGTCGGTTGGGGTTGGTTGGCTGCCTTGGCTCCGATGGCCTTCTCCTATGACGGGTGGGTCATCGCGACGAGCATTACGCATGAGGTGAAAAATCCGAAACGGACGATGCCGCTGGCTTTGACCATTGGACCATTATTAGTTTTAGCTATTTACTTGGCCTACTTTACCGGGCTAGTTTCCATCGCCGGTCCCGAGTACATCCTTGCTATGGGCGATGCGACGACCACAACAGTGGGCACCGCCTTGCTGGGGCCAAGCGGCGGCAGCATTATCCTGTCCTTCGTATTGGTCGCCATTTTAGGTGTGGTCAACGGCGTTACCTTAGGAATCCTGCGTTTGCCGCAAGCCTTGGCTGAGAAGAACATGTTGCCGAACAGCGACGCAATCAAACAAATCGATGCAAAGAGCCAATTATCGCCTGCCGCTGCTAAATTTGCCTTTGCAGTGTCCATTTTTTGGATGGCTGCCCATTACTTTACGCAGAAATCGGGCATCCTTGCCGGTGGTGACATCAGCGAGATTGCGATTGTGTTCAGTTATTTGTCCTATGTCGTGCTTTACCTGAAAGTCATCCGCATGAAAAATGAAGGAACGATCACCAATCCCTTCTTTGGATGGATCGCTCCGGTCTTCGGAATCATGGGATCGGCAATCATTTTGGTCGGCGGGATTATATCCAACCCAGTTTATGTTCCGATTTTCATCGGAATCTGTTTGGCAGTTTGCTTAATCGGCTACAAATACTACGAGAAAAAAATAGCAGCTTAATGACAATACCCCGGTTTATCAGAACTTTCTTCTGATAAGCCGGGGTATTTTTCTATCTATGAAAATTTCTATTCGCTCTGCTGTGCCGTCTCCGAAACAACCACTGAACGTTGAAATACGAAAACAAAAACGATCCATGCCGCCAACGTCGAACCGGCTGCAAACAAGGTCGGAAGATTGATGTTGATGGTGGTTAAAAAGGCCGCCAAAATGGGAGGGAGCGCCTGTGCCAGACTGACGATGGACTGATTGATGCCGAGAATTTCGCCTTGCGATGAACGGTCGGACATACTGGATACAATCGCCGTGCTGTTCGGTTGCGTCAACCCCTGGAAAATCGCAATGAAGGGAATGATCACGT
>CAVSSJ010000007.1:0-72561 GCA_963730595.1 uncultured Carnobacteriaceae bacterium | reverse complement strand
ACGCTCCTATTTCTTTACGAATCTCCGACGAACGTCCGCTCGTCGGAGATGCCGGTGTTTGGATGACTATTTCCTCCGGCGAAGCGCTCCTGACCGGAATTCTGCCCCTATAGATAGAACTAGACTATTACAAATTACCCACGGCGAACGCGCAACGCCCATATCAATCTGCGTTTGCTTCATTATTTCGTTTTTAATGTATATAATCGAGTTATCCGTAAAAACGTTGTGAATCTTTTCTTCGATTCCGGCGTTTTTAGTTTTGTCCGCGCGCCCGCGCAACAAATCCAAGAAATACGCTTCGATCTCTTCAGGATACAGATTGCCCGCCATGGAGGACAATCTAGATGCGCCCAACGCAATCTTTTTATCCAACTCGATCTCCCCGCCGGCATATACGTAGATCTTTTTGTCCGCAGCGGAAATCAATTCGGGGATACGCGCACTGTCCCCCGCCTCCTTGATGCCGATGATGTTCGGCAGTTTGATCAATTCAGCAAAAGTATCCAGCTCCAGGTTGAATCCAGTGCGCCTTGGATTATTATATAGAATAATGGGCTTATTGATGACTTTGGCGATAGCTTCCACATAGAGCTTGGCTTCTTTTTGCGAAGGCAGGATATAAGGTGGAAAACCCAACAGAACGCCGCTGATTTTCGGGCTCGCATTGACTTTTCCAGCCAGCTGCAGTGCTTCCTGTTGCCTGATGCTGGCCACTCCGAAGAGGATCTCCAGGTCATCCGGCAAGGAACTGACCGCATCCAGACTTTCCAGCAGCTGCAGTTTCTCTGCTAATGACAAGCTGTGCTGTTCCCCTGTTGAGCCGCATAACATAACGGATTTCACGCCCTGATCGTAAAGATGCATGACATGCTGTAACGTTGCCTCCGTATTCAAATCCTCGTTATCATAAGACGCGGTTGGGACCGCAATATGGTAATCATTCACTACATCGAACATGTGCCTCTCCCCTTCAATGTTGATATGAAAACCATTATATCACCGAATTTCAAAATACCTTACCTTCATCTGACATGAAAAATACCAGAATGTCACACAATCATTCGATAATTTCAGTAACATTCTTATTCAATTTCTCAAATACTGGCCAAGTATTCGGGATTTCGGTTCAGAATTTGTGCGCATTCCAAACGAAATAGAGCCAACAACCTCTTACGGGAGGCTTTCAGCTCTATTAGGCGATATCCAGTTCTTTTTTCAATATGTATTTCTTAGATTTGCCAAAACAGCATCAACTTCAACGAACAGCTCTTCGATAATTTGTTTGGCTGGACGGATGTTTCCGATCATCCCGGCGATTTCGCCTGCCATGCATGAACCCGTTTCGATATCCCCTTCATAGACTGCTCGAGCCAACGATCCGACCGTCAGTTTCTCCAACTCTTCACGGGGTGCGTTTGCTTCTTCCAAGGCAGCGTATTTCTCCAGCATCGGATTGCGGAGTGAACGCACTGGCTCTTTGGCTTTGCGGCCGGTCACGATTGTCGCTGTGTCATTTGCGTCAAGCAGAAATTGTTTGTACCTGTCCGAAATCGGGCATTCTTCCGCGGAAAGGAATAGGGTCCCGGCTTGTATGCCTTGCGCACCTAAAGCGTACATCGCGACTACCGAACGGCCGTCTCCGACTCCGCCTGCTCCCAAAACGGGAATAGCGACGGCATCGACAACTTGGGGCAACAGGGAAAGGGATGAAGTCTGCCCGATATGTCCGCCAGCTTCCTGTCCTTCGGCAATGACTGCATCTGCCCCTGCCGCCTCCATTTTTATGGCATGTTTTACCGAGGCGATGACGGGGATCACCTTAATGCCCGCTTCTTTGAAAATCGGCATATATTTCTTTGGCGACCCGGCTCCCGTCGTTACAACTCCGACCCCTTCTTCGAGGATGACTTGCACAAGTTCATCACAATTTGGCATTTGCAGCATCAGGTTTACTCCGAATGGCTTGTTTGTGATTTCGCGCGTCAAGCGTATTTCTTCGCGGAGCTGTTCTGCGGACATGCCGCACGCACCGATGATGCCTAACCCTCCCGCTTCAGAAACTGGGCCTACAATTTTATGTGTTGAGATGTTTGCCATTGCCCCTTGCAGAATGGGATATTCGATACCCAATAGTTGCGCCACAGTTGTCATTGTTCATTCCCCTCCGTTTTTGTAACATTTTCTGATTCTTTGCCGCCATTGCAAAGAGAACCGGAAAGCATTCCCTCTCCGGTCTCCCACCTTCCCACTCGTTTCAAATAACATATTCGGACCTTTCCGGCCGGTGATAGTTCCAAACCTGCTCGCCGTTGATCCCAAATACAGTTCCCGTGGGCGTCTTTGGCGAATCTATCAATTGGATTATCCGCGTCGCAACTTGCTCGCTCGAACCAATCCGCCAATAATCAGGGAAAGGTTCCCCTTTCCTGGTACATTCTTCCTCGACGCGCTTGATGGCCGGATTCGTCATGTCGGTTTTGGCGGCTGGCGAAACAGCATTAACCTGAATGTTAAAGCGTTTGACCTCTTCCGCCAACGCATAGGTAAATCCGATCACAGCAGCTTTGCTGGCGCTGTAATTCGCTTGGCCAAAGACGCCGTACATACCTGCGGTTGAAGTCATGGAATAAATATAACTGGTTTCCGGCTGTTTCATCATCTGCTGCACCACTGGTTGGGTAACGTTGTATAAGCCATTGATGTTGGTATCGATGACTTGACCCCAATTTCCCCCGCTCATCTTATAAAATTGCCCATCAGCACAAATGCCTGCATTGTTGATCAAAATATCGATCCTGTCAAATCTCCGAACAATATCCTGGACCAACTGTTGGCAGTCCTCGCGGTTGCGGACATCACAGCGCTTCGCCCAAAGTTGATCTTTGTAATGGACCAAATCCGACTCTGCTTGTTCGATGCTTTCCATCGTCTTCGAAGTGATGACAACCTGGTCTCCCGCGCTCAAAAAAGATTTTGCCAAGGCAAATCCTATGCCTCTTGTCCCACCCGTTATCAATACGATCCTATTTGCCAATACAAACACCCTTCCCGATGCATTCCTTCTCTCGCCAAACCTCAAATGTGCCTTCATGAAGAAGTTTTACATGGGCACGTTCGCCAGCAAATAATGGTTTCAGGAACTTGTACTCATATTTGGTGATGGCTTGATAATCCCAATGAGTTGATAAAATCGCCTCGACTTTGGCCATTATCAAAATGCCGAACACCAAGCCTGTATCATGGATCGGATTCGCATCTCTTGAAATTGTTTTGTAAGCCTGCAATTCCGCTCGAGAGAAAAGCAAGCTGTTCACTTCTGATGTCATATGTGGTCCTCCACCAGCAAAGTGGTCGCGCATGTCGCAATCACTGCATTTTCTTCCTTGATGACCAACGTATATGTCCAACAAGCTTTGCCGGGTTTGAAAGGTGATTGATCGGTAAGGCTTATTGAAATGGCATATGGTTGATGGAACCCAAGTTCGCGGCAACAGCTGAAGGCTTGCTTCATCAGTATCGGTGTTTGATCGGCCAATTCAGGCAAGTCAAATTCCTGCCATAACGTTGCTAAATAACTGAGACTTATTTTGCTGCCCAAAGTTGGATCGACGACCTGATTGTACGCGCGGATATCCGCTTCGGAAAACCGCATGATTTTACTGTTCACCATCATTTGGGTCTGCCTTTCTGATGAGCATAGCCGCACCTTGACCTCCGCCTACACACATCGTAACGATACCGAATCGATTCTTTTCATTCCTGTTCAGTTCGGTCAGCATCCTCGTAACCAGGATAGCCCCCGTCGCGCCGTACGGATGCCCAAATGCAGTCGCACCGCCGGAAGGGTTGATTTTATCAATCGGAAAGTTGCCCAGCTTTATACAAGCTAATGCCTGCACTGCAAAAGCTTCATTAAGCTCGATCACATCAATATCTTCAAGCGTTAACCCTTGGCGGTCCAAAAGTTTTTGGACGGCAGGAACCGGCCCTAACCCAAAGTCGTTGGGATCAACACCCACCGCAACCGAATCAACCACTTGCGCAATCGGCGTCAAATGATAAAGCCGACAGGCGCGTTCCGACGCCAAAATTGTGAAGCTTGCCCCATCATTGACGGGACAACAATTCCCGGCCGTTATGGTGCCGTTTGCCTTAAAGACTGGCTTCAACCGATTTAAACTTTCCATGCTGCCCCGACTTCTCGGGCATTCATCCTCACTCAGCAGGAGCTCGTCATTGATCCGAAAAGTCGTGATCTCTGAATGAAAGACTCCGGCTTGTTTGGCGCTTTGATACTTCAATTGACTCTGAAGCGCGAACGCGTCCTGCTGCTGGCGGGTGATGCCATACTTGTCGGCGAATTCCTCGGCTGCTGCGCCCATATCCGGATCGCCATATTCGCTGGTGGACAGTGGCTGGCGTGTCAATATGCGCGGCGCTTGCATGCCATACAGGGATTTCGGACGTTCAATCTGCCACGGTGCGCGGCTGCTGCTTTCCACACCGCCGCAAATCATGACTTCGCCGAAGCCGGACATTATTTTCATGTGTCCGATGGCAATGGCTTCCAGACCGGATGCGCATTGACGGTCTACCGTAACCGCCGGCGTCTCCACAGGCAAACCCGCTTCTAAGGCGACGCGTCTGGCGACATTGCCACCGCCTCCGATTACATTCCCGACAACGACCTCGTCAATGTGCTCGTTTAAACCAGGATGCTTGGCAAGCATTGTTTTCATCAAGAATCCGCCTAGTTCCTCCAGACCAACGTCGCTGTACATCCCACCGTACTTTCCGATAGGCAAACGTGCAGCCTCCACAATATAAACCTTAGATGACACTGGGTTCTCGCTCCTTTACTAATTCATGAAGTAATTGTTTTCTTGATACTTTTCCGTTGTTTTGTTTCGCTATCTCTTCGACAGCGAAAATGTGATCGATTTTTGCAGGTCGAGACATCTGGGACAATAAATAGGTATTGATTTCGTTCAAGTTCATTCCTTGATTTTGGTCGGACCAAACAATGACGGCTCCGATTTTTTCATTGTAATGCTCATCCGGGATTCCAAGGACAACGATTTCATCGACTGCCGCCAGCTTTAAAAGATGACGCTCAAATTCCAAGGGATAGAATTTCTCGCCGCCTCGATTCATGCAATCGTCTTTTCGGCCATAGTATTCCAGCGTATTCCCTTCCACTTTGCCAAGATCACCGGTAGAAACGCATGCGACAGTGGCTACGTGATCCTCGCCTTTGCGGTGGTAACCCGCAAAGTTCAATGGGCTGCAAACCAGTATTTCACCAACGCCTTCAGCATTGGGCTGATCAATGACTATCTCAACGCCGGGGAACAGTTGACCGACACTATTATCGGAGGGGATGCCCTGCACGGTTTCCATCGAGATGTAACTTGTTTCCGATGAGCCATAGAATTCATATAACTGCACATTTGGGCAATAGTGATACAGCTTCCGGCGGATATCCACATTCAGCTTAGCGCCTGATGAAATGATCGCATAGTTTTCTGTCAACACTTCATTTTGAGCCTCCAACTTGGAAATGAGCGCGTGGATCATAGTCGGCACAAGATAACAAGTCAACGACTCCGTTTGCTTGACAAGGTCAATCAAACGTTTTGTGGAAAAATGCTGATTCAGGATGAAGGTCTGTCCAAAATAGAGTGTCTGCATCAGTGTGTACAGGCTCAAAGAATAGTGCATCGAGCCAAAAACCGTTGCGCTTTGATTGCAAGACTGGCGAATCAACTCATCAGTCCCCTCAAAACTCTTGATCCAGGATTGATGGGTTCTGCGATAACCCTTCGGCTGCCCGGTCGTCCCTGAGGTAAAGCCGATAAAGGCCAAATCACTCGGTGATGCATATTCATCAAAATCAAAAGGGACGGCAACTTTTTGGGAAATCGTATGGATATCCGTCAATACAAGCGGATCCTCAAACTGAGTCAATATGTCCTGCAGTCCCTGATCGGAATGGCTGGCATTAACAGGCACAGCCACTTTGTTCGCCCGGATCAATGCCAAGAAATTAATCAGTTGATCAATGGCATTTGACATCGGTACAAGGATTACGTTTTGGGGAATCGCTGCTAATATCTTTGCCCGTTCCTGAACGCGCTCCTCCAATTCCTGGTAAGTCACCGATTCTTCGCCGTCAATTATTGCCGTCTGCATAGCATTTTTTACATGCCAATCATCTATACGCTTCATCATCGCACCTGCCTAATTCATTTACGCTAATTTTAACGAAATCAGACTGTAGCGCTTAATGCGCAAGGTAATCCAAGCGGCTAAAATCGCTTTAACCGTATCCAGAGGAACAAAGGCCAACGTCATTTTCAATCCATTTAACCAAGAGTTACCCATGTAATACGCCATCGAAAAACTGCCGCAAAAATCAATCAATAAAGTCCCTCCGACGATAAAAATGAGAACGGCTTTGGCAAAAGTAAGTTTCTCCCAATTCTTCTCAAGCAGGTAGCCGATCACAAGTGGGGCTAATACATACCCAAGCAAAAATCCGCCGCTTGCGCTGGCGAACACTGCAATACCGCCCCGTCCGCCTGATAAGACCGGAAAACCTACCGCTATCATCAGAAGAAAAACGCTCACAGCAAGAGGGCCGTATTTCTTGCCCAGCAGCCCGCCCGCTAGCATCATTGTCATATTTTGCAGGACGATTGGAACCGGTAAACCGGGCAACGGAATCGTCAATACCCCCGACACAATCATCAAAGCCACCATCATTGTTACCCTAGTCAAAACTTTTGTCTTCATCACTAAACTCCTCCTGTATTAACCACTTCTATTGTTACCCATATTTTATATCAGGTTTACAAAAACATAATAACCCATTGATATTTATTCTGCAACGCTCTTTTAAACGATTTTTGCATGCATCCAAAAAAGAACACACCAAAAACAGCAGCAAGGAAGCCATCGTCGTGGTTTCCTTGCTGCTGTTTTTGGTGCAGAGATGAGGGAAATAACTAACAACCTCTCGTTATTCTTAAGTCCCTATTCAAATATTCATGCATTCAGCAATTCATTGCTCCTAGAGCTCAAACCGCATCTCGGTCGTGCTCAAGAAAGTAGCCAGTGCTTCCTCACTGTCGATGCCCACCCGGTCCGCCAGCACCATCAACCACCACATGCATTCCCCGATTTTGTGCTCCAACTCGGCTTCATTCGACTCACCGGCCAACGTCCTTGCTGCGCCATGGTCAAGCGCCCCACAAGTCCAGCATCGGTCAGAAACGCCAACGCATCCTCTTCAACGGACCACCCATTGCCATGGTGCTTCTTTTCCAACGTGTGATAGCCATGATAAAACTCCTTTTTTATAATTCAGGGTGTTATGACAATTCCGTATACTTCTCCTTATTCCCTTTGCTTTTATCCACCGGATACTTGATATTGTTCTTCTCCAGCTTTGCCTCGATGATTTCATCGATATCCAAGTCCAGATTGCTTGCCAGCATGTGGGAATAGATCAGCACATCGGCAAGCTCCTCTTCTCGATCCGTTCGATGCTAGTCTCCCTGACTTCCTCTGGGGATTTCCACTGGAAGAGTTCAAGGAGTTCTGCGGCCTCCAACGAAATCGAGATGGCAAGGTCCTTCTCGTTATGGAATTGGCGCCAGTCCCGGTCATCCCGGAATTTATTGATTTTGTCCATTGTGTTCATCTTATTCATCCCTTCCTGGCATCCAGTAATGCTTTTTGCAGTTCTTCATCCACCGCATAGATGTATAAGCCGTTGACGCCTCTTGTCAGGAGGACGTTCAGCTCGTTCTTCAGCAGCGTATCGGAAAAATATTCCTTGCTGCCGTCCTTCAGGCTTCTCTTTTGGGTGGCTTTTTTATTTTTACTCGCTTGACGATCGAAGATGACTTTGCCGTTCCGGTATTTTACGGATGGGCCGATGATGACGCCCGCATAGTTCAGGTCGAAGCCTTGGACAGTAAAGGTGGAACCGACTTCGTCGACGGTCTGCTCCTGTTCTGCCCATGAAAGGTGTCTGTTTTTGATTGACTGCGCCTTCGAAGCGACAGGCAACTGCAGATTCCATGGTAATTTCCAATCGCCGATGCTTACGTACCAATAATCTTCACCTTCAGGCTTCCTCTGATCGACATAATCCCAGTCAAAGGTCGCCGTCAGCCTTGAAATGCCCGAATCCTGACTCTGCGCCTTTGCTTTGATGGCTGCATGCATTTCTTCCGGGCTGTCGAAAATCCTGATGTCGTAGTTTTTTGAATCAGCAGGAATTTCCCCGACTTCCTGCTTATCAATCAGAGAACGGATCCAATCCACCGTTGCCGGATCGGAATTGATGCGCATCTGATTCGACAAATACATCATGTTGCCGTTCAATTGGGCGTCATGCTGAAGACTCATGAGTTCCTCGTATTCCCAATACTGCTGCGTCGATAGTACCTGGTTCTGATCGAACACCGCCACCACAACTTTTGCGCGTTCCAACAAATCGTACAGTTGATTCTTCCCTTGGTAGGACTGCTTCCCTTGTGTCCAAAGCAAGTGGGCCTCGTCGACGATCACTACATCCACTTTCTCCTCTGGTGCGTGGTTGTTGATGAACGGAGTCGGTTTCGAAACGCTATCGGTTTGCTTCTTGCTGTAAATGCCCAGTTTGGTCGCAATCTGCTGATAGACCTTCAACTGTTGCTCATGATTCACCAAGAGAAAATTCTTCGTATCCTTAAAAATCATATTCTCCGGATCATCTTTGGATAATTGGTTTAATTCATAGAATAGGCTGCTCATCAGGACCGTTTTACCCGATCCCGCTTCGCCGGTTACGAGTATCAGCTGCCCCGTTTGCCCTCTCGTCAGAGCTTCCATGATGCGCAGAACGATGAAATCCTTCGTGCGGATCTGTTCCTCAGTCAGCTTATGGAAAGGTGAAGCCTTGAATAGGGCAGAATCCCTGATGATCTGCTCCACCGGGAACAAATCTTTGTTTTTCTTCCGCAACCCTCTCCATACCATAGAGAAGATCTTATCCAGCTCGCGCGAGGTGTAATAGTCATTCTGCTGATTGGTCCGGCGGTTGTAGATGGCCTCGATATTTTCGATGCTGGACATGTACAGCATCAGCCTGTTTTTCGATATCCAATGTCAAAGATTTGTTGAAATGGTCATCGCCGATCACATACATCTTCGATGAATTCGAAATGGCCAGATTCTCCCAATCGGCCCTCGATTTCGGATCGATCGTCAAATGCTGCATGGTCCTCTTCTTGATGTCGGACGTTTCCCCGATGTAAACCGAAAACTGCTTCTCTTTGTTCTCGTCATTCACGATATAGACCGTCGGATAATGCAAAAGGTATTTCGCATCCTTTCCGACATGTTCTTGGACGTTCGAATCAAAATTTTTGATACCCTCACTGCTGTAGTCCAGCTCGTAGATTATCGGGGCGGAAATATCTCCCATACCAGTACCTCCTTATCTTTGATGTTATAACAATCATACAATTTAATAGAAATGTTTACTAGATATTTTTATAGGGAAAATCGATGAAGTGCGGATTCCGATTTATTATAGCCAAGATTATCGCTATCATAAAGTTTCTCTTTTTATTTTGCCAAGTATAGGTCCAGGAGCTCATTTTTTTGGATTTCAATCCCGATTGTATACAACTTTTTTTGAAAGTTCTTGTACAGATGATCAATGAGGTGCACGCGTTCGTGATTTACACCATAATGAATACAACTATGACATACAGGACAAAGACGCGCTATGTTTTCAACTTCATCAATTCCATATTCAAAGATCCCTTGATAAGCAATCGGAATTAAATGATGTGCTTCTACATAGTTTTTGTGAGTTCTTCTGGAAATAAAGAATTTGTGGAAGGAATTAATCTGACATTCATAATTTGATAATGAAATGGCATCAGCCCCGACCTTTGCATCTCTCGCATAACAACTTGTGCTACCTTCAATAAGTTTTGCTCGTGGCCAAGGGGAATTATTAAATTCAGGCTTGCTTGCCAAACTACCTAAAGTTTCTTCCACCCTGAACTCATAGCTTTTATCTTCAATGGTATTTGCAAAATCTGCTGTTTCGGATTGAAATTTTATGTAATTGCTGACAGCAGATGAATACATTCTTCTCGGATCTTTTTCCATCAGTTTTTCCAATTCTCGAACGTCTAACAATAACTGATTCAATTCTTCTACTGAAACAAGCTCATAAAAGCTGACACCCAAATCCTTTAAAATTCTATTGTGTGATTGAGTAGCGTATTTGCTTACTGAGCTTTGAGAAAGTCCTCTTTTCCGAAGCCAATGTTGAAATCTATCACTATTATCATTGTATATCATCTGCTTCACCTCTAAATTTTAGGATAGCAGCTTTAAGTAAATATGCAAGAACAATAAAATTCTAGTACTTCTCACAATTCTTGGAAATCTAATAGTATAATTTGAACCTTCACTACAAAAAAATAAGCTTCAGAGTACATCACTTAAAGCAGACATCATCATCCAATCCGCTTTGACCTCCGGAAGGAAACAGACGGTAGAAACTTTAGAGATTCTGAAGGGATTTAATGTGGGATTCAGATAAGCGGGTGTATTACTACTGCGGTCCACATAATGGGCTTGACTTGGCATTTATTGACGAAAAAAACAAGCACAAACGCTTTTGAATCAGCGTTTGTGCTTGTTAGCATTCAGATATTCAAATTAGGGATGTTGTTTCTGAACTGGGAGCTATTATCCACCCGGATTTTATCTTCCAGTCCGCGGATCAGACGCCCTTCGCGGTCATAGACATGGCTTCGGGCTTTCTTGATGTCCGCCATCGCAAGGATGAGCCTGTCGCGTATTGGTTCAGGCAATTCATCGAACAGGAACGATTCTTTGTTCAGATTGTATTTCGCACGCAGCGATTCCACTTCTCCGGCTTTCTTTACTCGGTAACTTCGTTTGGGCAAGGCACCTTCGATTGTGCGCTTCTCTATCCGATAGACATAGTTGTTGTCGTCGTATTCGACTTCCAAGGCTCCGCTGTTGGTGCGGTTATACTTTACATTCCGATGATTTTCCTTATGCAGTTCCCACCAGGCTTTGATTCCCGCAATCGCCTCTTCTTCACTTTTGTAGCTGCCGTGTTCCTTCCGAATGTTGCCGATCCGATTCTGCCAATAGTTGGTATACACTGTTTGAGTCATATAATCCGCCCTTTCGAGAATGTTGTAATCGCTATCATTGTATGCGCAAAACGGAAAATTTGCAAGGGGATAGGCTTGATCAGGATCGGATTTTCTGCCACAGCATTTCTCGGTTTTTAGATTTCGGGCCGGAAAGCGATCCCGTATAGGATGTACGGAATGGATGGCCTGAAGAATTCTTCCGGTGATGCATTCATCCCACTTTTTCGCCATTCTACCGAAGCACCATAGATTCCCCAGCCTAATATGGCAGCTATGGTTTTAAGGGTTTCCGTTTCTTTGCTGTCTGCTTTTCTCAACAACATCTTGTGTAAAATCACTTCTAATTGGTCCCTTATTATACGCGCTATGGTGTCTTCGTACCCTCTGTAACAGCGCGTGGACAATGATTTTTGGAATTCGGTGATCGTCGAAAAGATCTGAATCAGAGTCTCTTCATCCAACTCCCTATCCTTGTAAACCTCATAATTCAGATTGACCAGCAATACTTCCGATAAGACCTTTTCGAGTAAGTCGTAGATATCTTGGAAGTGGTAATAGAAAGTAGCTCGATTGATCATTGCTTCTTCCGTAATATTTTTCACAGTGATATCGCTGAATTCTTTTGTTTCTGAAAGTTTGATAAAAGCATCCATGACCAATTTACGCGTGCGCAGTACACGGGGATCTATCTTTGGCTGATCCACTTCTTACCCCTCCTACTTTTTAGACAGATTCATCAATATGTCGTATAACCGACAAATCCAAAGAACTATCGGTGTCGGTGCATTTCATTATGGCTTATAATCCACTTGTAAAGCAAATCTTTTGAATCATGTTTGATGAAACAAAGAAATTTTTTGAAGTGGAAAATAATTGCTTAATCACTTTTTAAAAATAAGAATCATGAATAAGGGGAAATTAAATTGGGAAACAACAATAATATGGCATGCGACTTAGCAACAGGCGTCTGCGGGAGTACTGATAATGATGAAATGGAATTGATCACTTTTACGCAGCCCAAAAAAGCAATCACTCTTTACTATGTGACGGATCCCATCTGCTCCCATTGCTGGGCGCTCGAGCCTGTCCTGCGCCGTTTCATTGAACAGTATGGGGAATACTTCAATTTCCGGACTGTGATGGGTGGCTTGCTGGAAAAATGGCACGATGGACCAATCGACCCTGCAAACGGCATATACAAACCGGCCGATGTCGCGGGCCATTGGCGGGAAGTCGGCGAACATTCAAGGATGCCTATCGACGGTTCTTTGATGATTGATAATCCCGTTCAATCCTCCTTTCCGCCTTCTCGTGTGTTCAAGATCATTCAGCAAAATTATAATGAAGCAAAGGCTTTTGAATTTTTGCGTCGTTCACGAGAAGCATTGTTCGTATTCAATCGAAACATTTCTGATAAATTCGAATTGATGAAAATCGTAAACGAGCTTGGCCTGGATGGGGAGAGCATCGTAAATGCATCTGAACAACAAGCCGGCATGCAGTTATTGAATGCGGATTTCGAGCTGACCAGAAATTTAGGTGCTCGTGCGTTCCCTACTATTGTCATGATCAACGAAGAAAACAGAGGCATAAAAATCGTCGGTGGCCGTCCGTTGGAATCTTATGTTGAAGGCTTACAACAAGTCCTAAATGCGAACGAACTGCAACCAAAACAAGTGCCTCCTCTTTCCGATATACTCGACAAAGAGAAATTGCTGTTTTCAAAAGAAATCGAAGTGCTGTACGGTGTTGAACCTTCGACTGTTCAGACTTTTATTGAAAAAGAGCTTTCCCCGGAAAGTTACCGCCTGAAGGAAATCCTTGGCGAAGTCTACATTATTCGATAATCAGAACCTGAATACCTTAGTTATATGAACAGCCACATGGCGGAGCTAATGAACGCAGTGTCGGGTAGGCAGTAACAGAAAGCGGCATTCCAAGAGAAAAAATCTGAAGGAGAAAGTGCAGATACATTAAGCCGTTGGATGGTTCGTATATAGCAATCCTGGTTGGAGGACCGACCCTGTTTGGAGGACCGACCCTGTTTGAGCTGCTGATCTCCGATGAAACAGTTGTCGTCGGAGATCGAGTCGGTTTAAGTTCGCGTTACTCCTGGCAAACAGCTCTCCCCGGAGATTCATGCATTTTTGCTATGCTGTCCTCCGACCAAACGACTTTAACCGGAGAACCGATATAAACAAAACTTAAAAACAAAATAAACCCATCATCCTTTACGAAAAATAGAGGATGATGGGTTTATTTTGTTGTGCTTATTCCGGTCAGCCGGATGATTTTATCTAAAGAACAGCAGCAAATGTTTCCTTCAACAGCTTGATTTCTCTTGAGGATGTGCAGCAACAGCCGCCGATCCATTTGCAGCCCAGTCCGTGCCATTTTAATGCTTCGTTTGAGAATACTTCGTCCACTGCATGACTGTGCGTCCAAGCTTTTGTAGCGGGGTCATAGATTGCTCCTGAATTTGGGTAGGCAACCAATGACTTGGTCGCATTTCCCTTCAGATATTCCAAGACAGGTAAGACCAGATCAGGCTGCACGCAATTGACGCCGTAGGCAATAATTTGCCCGGACGACTCTGCCAGTTGCTGGAAAACGCGCAAATCGGTCCCGTCACATAAATGGTGCGCGTCTTTCAAAGTAACCGTCAACCAGGCTGTCGCCCTGGGATGTTGGGCCAACAATTCAATCAGGGCCTTGATTTCAGTGATATCCGGAATGGTTTCGATGGCCAACAGATTGGGCTCTGCTTCCAGCAACAGCTCAAGCCTTTCGCGGTGGAATTCAACCAATTCGGACTGCGCCAGTCCATAATTCCCCCGGTATTCGGAACCGTCCGCCAAATAGGCACCGTATGGCCCGATCGAAGCTGCCACCCATTTTTCCTGCGTGGCTTGGCTTTTCGCTTGCGCCTGTTTTGCAAGTTGAACCGTTTTTTTGATCAAAGCCCGGCTTTCTTCGGTTGTGTGACCTAGCCGCTCAAATCCGACTACCGTCGCTTGATAGCTCGAGGTAATGGCAATGTTTGCCCCTGCATCGTAATAACTCTGATGCACTTTTTCAATTTTTCCCGGTTCGTTCACTAATGCCTTTGCGGTCCATAACTCGTCATTCAGGTCCAATCCTTGTTCCTCCAGACCTAGGGACATGGAACCATCGATGAGGATCACTTTTTGGTTCTTTTGCCAATCTCTAAAATTCATCTGAAAGCTCACCTACTTCTTGATTTTCAAATGCAACAGAATCTCTTTTGCTGAAGACTAATTGGTAATAGAAGAAACATAGAATCGTGAATGGGATGCCGATAATCAAGGCAATCCGCTGGTTCGGATCAAAAGCGATGCCAATGATCGATACGGAACAAAGGATAATGACAAGCCACGGAACGATTGGATAGAATGGTGTTTTGTAATCCAGTTCTGCCAGCTTATGCCCCGATTTCAGATAGTGTTTCCGGAAATTCAGTTGTGCCCAAGCGATGCTCAACCAAACGGCCACGACCGCGAATGCCGAGATGGATACGAGAGCAAGGTAAACGGTGTCTGCAGAATAAATGCTGGAAAATAGGGAGAGGAGTCCGCCCAGAATGGTCAGGAGCAACCCATAGATCGGCAACCCGCGCTTTGATAAGTTAGCAAACCGTTTCGGCAACGTCCCAGCATGGGCCAATGACCAAAGCATTCTCGATGCGGCATAGACACCGGAGTTTGCACCGGACAGGATCACGGTGATCAGCACGACATTCATGATATCGGCGGCATAAGGAATCCCTAGTTGGCCCAGAATGAAGGTCACCGGACTTTCATCCAAATTCGCAGCAGCATCCGGAAGCAGCGCACCAATCACAATAATAGTTCCGATGAAAAGGACCACCAAAATGACGATTGTCTGCAGGATCGCTTTAGGGATATTTTTCTTAGGATCCGCCGTTTCGCCAGCGGCTACGCCGATCAGTTCCGCACCTGAAAAAGCGAAGTTAGCTGAAAGTATCGCCAAGAAAACAGAGCCTGCTCCTTTCGGGAACCAACCATTTTCCGTCAAATGATGAAATAGCGGCGCCGTTTCGCTTCCCTGAATCGGCAAAAATCCAAAAATGCCGCCCAGACCCAGGATAAGGAAAATTGCCAGTGCAAGCACTTTGATCAAAGACATCCAAAATTCGCTTACGGAAAACCAACGCACGTCTATAATGTTTGATAATAAAATGATGCCTATGAAAAAGATGCACCAAATCCAAGTCGGAATACCGGGGAACCAGCGCTGCGACAAAATCGCCAAGGTGATGAATTGTGAACCCAATGAAACTGTCCACGTCAACCAATATAGCCAAGCCACCACGAATCCGACTCCGGGATGGATATATTTCGAAGCATAGTTGTGGAACGAACTTGTGCTGGGTTCATGGACCGATAATTCGCCCAAGCACATCATGACTAGCGTCACCAATAATGCCCCGATCAAATACGCGATGATGGTTCCGATCGAACCTGTCGTTTGAATCAAATACCCCGAACTCAAAAAGATCCCGGTTCCTATTACCCCACCCAATGAAAGCATAACCAGATGCTTCGAACTCATTTCTCTTACAAAAGATTGTCCCATAATTTCCCCCTCCAAAATGTATTAAAATATATAAAAAAAAGCACTCCCCCTATCGAAAGGGCGAATGCTCGCGTTACCACCTTAATTCATAATCAAAAAGATTATCTCTGCAAGGGACTATCATCCCTTCACGCTCTAACGGGCGTACCCGTCACCTGCTAAGTTTCCCTCACATGTGATAACTCAAAGACCATTTTCGCTAATGCCGAAACATCTGCTCTCACCGTCTGCAGACTCTCTGTGGTTTCTTTCTCAACTACTTATCTCATCAAAGTTTCATATATTTTTAACAAATATACAGAAACTGTGATCGTTTGTCAATTATTTTGTATATTTTTTACACATACTTTCATTCATTTCTCGCCGATAATTCGGGCGCGTCCTGTTCGCTGTTTCTCGGCGAACCGTCTCTCACCGGGAAAGCGACTCCTATCGTCTCAGTATTTCCCAGTGAGTGAGGCTCCATCGGAAAATCGGATGCGGCACCCTAGCGTTTACCCGATGAAGCGGCCCTCTCCGGGGATTCGTAAAGTTCCGGAGTGGCGAATCCGCTATCTCCGCAGAGGAGAATCAGTCCAGAATCGGTGGATAAAGTTCCGCCAGTGTTTGAAACCGTTATTTTGGAGTTGAATATTTCGTCTATTTCATGTAAGGTTGCCATTGAGAGAACCCCTTTCTAAGGAAGCATGAGGAAAAATAATTTCTCTTACAAGTTCTCCTGATTCCAAATTAGTCAAATTGTCGGGTGCTGCTTTTTCGTGTATGCAGAGGAATCCGCGTTTCGATTTGAAGCAGTGACCTCTCATATTTATATATTTGGTTATAATTGATATTCTATATGTTAGTGTCGTGTGTAATAATGAATTGTATAACAATAAATCTCTTGATGAAATAATGGAAGCTTTGAATATAAAAAAGACGGAGGAAAATATAGTGACAATAAAAGCAATTGTATGCGATATGGACGGAACGTTACTCAACTCAGATGGTGAAATAGATGGAAAAACACTAGATAAGTTGATAACTCTTCAGCAAAACGGAATAAAATTAATTCTGGCAAGCGGCAGAAGTTATCTCCGCTTATTGCCTGATGCTTTGAAATTGGAAATGGACAAATACAACGGCATGATCATCGATGTAAACGGGACCTCAATCTACAATGTTAGTACCAAAGAAAGAAACAGATTAGGGATTTTGGATACTGAAGATATCAAGAAACTCAATGATTACTTTTCGCTTTTTAATGTGGAAATCCAATACAGTCAAGACGATACAGTTTACACATACTTGACTGAAAAAATATACAATCTCAAAAAGAATATTCGCGGTGAAATGAAGCTTCCGCAAGACTATCCATGGATGGGAGGCATGTTCGGTTGGTTATGCGACACGCGGGAGGGGTATCCAAACCAACATATGATTCGCGATATTAATTTAGCACCCGAATATTGTAATAAAATGTCCATCGTGCAAGACCCGCATTACATGGAATTCATCAAAGAAACTTTGACCAATCACCCTATATATGGTGATTTTGAATTCGTTTTTTCCGATGAGAGAAAAATGGAAGTCACCTATAAAAATATCACTAAAGGAAATGCATTAGATGAATTGCTGCAACTATCAGGCATAGAGAATGATGAAATCGTAGTGTTTGGGGATAGCGAAAATGACATCTCCATGTTTCATGAAAAAAAATTCTCTGTCGCAATGAAAAACGCCCTTCCTGCAGCGCAACAAAACTCGAATTTCATTACGGATACGAATGATAATTTTGGAGTCTTTAACATGCTGACACTATTAGAAGAGCAAGGGCATATTCAGTCTTCACCCTCTAGTTGCCTTAAATAATGTAAATTGGTAAAGACCCAGGCCGGGCTCATCGAATGAGCTTTGCCTGGGTCTTTTACTGTCATCTTTCAGAATTTCCGGTGAAGTGGCCTTCGCCGAAATCCAAATCTGTCGCGGACTGTTTACGGGTGAAACGGGCCTCGTCGGGAATTTGCCTTTGTTCCTCCCGCTATTTGCCGGTGAGACAGCCTTCAACGGAGATTCGGCTCTGATTACTGTGCTGTTTCCCCGTGAAGCAACCCTCGCCGGGAAATCGGGTGCAGTTCCCTCACGTTTCTCCGGTGAAGCAGCCCTCGCCGGAGATTAACCTTCATTTAATAATTTTAACGTTCTGCAGCGACATAGGGGTTTTTACTGAGGTTTTGAAATTATCCATGCTAAAATAAGCGTAAAGGTAGATAAAAATGCTAATCACCAAGTAAAAGGAAGGAAGTTTTATCATGAATCAGATTGTGCCAGCGCTATGGTTTGCCGATGATAATTGTGAAGAAGCTGTCAACTACTATGTGAGTGTCTTCCCCGACTCAAAAATTTTATCTATCCAATATTTCACTAAAGAAACAGAAGCTTTAAGCGAATATTATAAAGGTAGGTCTGGAAAAGTCATCACAGCCGAATTTGTCCTAAGTGGCCATAAATTTACTGCCTTAGATGGTGGCCCTGTCTTTCGCTTTAGTGAAGCGATATCTTTTGCGATTGAATGTGCCGATCAATCTGAAATCGACTACTATTGGGAAAAATTATCGCATGTACCTGAATCGGAGAATTGCGGTTGGGTAAAAGATCGATTCGGACTCTCATGGCAAATTGTGCCTTATAATATGATGGAATTGCAGCAGTCAGATGCACAAATTCAAGCTGTGTTGGCAATGAAAAAAATTATTATCGCTGATTTAGAAAGATTAAAATAAAAATATACAATCAACAAAAAGGTAATGAGCGTGCCAGATGAAAATCTTAATAGTAGATGGCTGCAGTATCTTTTGCCACGGATTAAAATTTTGTTTGAAGAATATGAAGAAATTGAAGAAGTGACCATTTATGATGTGAAAATGGGTTTGGATGAAATGATATTAACTGCAAATTTTGATATTATCATCACTTATAAGCCATCACTTCTGTTTTTATCAATCGGAAACCTTGATGACAACTTTCCCTTTTGGATGTCCATTCGCTACCAGACGCAAAGCTTCATTTACTTGATTTAGAGTAAATCCAGTCGGATCGACAGCTGGGATAATATTATTTTCTTCAATAATTTTTGAAATTTCTTTTAACTGTGAACCATTTGAGCGAACAAATATAAAACGATACACGACACCATGCTTTTTAGCTTTTCTATCAAATTTCGCCCCTGCTAGACCAAATAGTTGTTGTTTCCACTTTGGAAATCCATGACTTTTTGCGAACTCTTTATTTGGCCCTGTTCGAAGGCTTAACAATCTTCCTCCAGGTTTGATTATCGATAATTCACGATCAAATTCAGCAGCTCCGAGTGTGTCAATAACAAAGTCCACTCCCTTTAAAATTTCCCAATAATTTTCTTTCGTATAATCAATGTATTGAGTGGCACCGGCAGCGAGAATCAGATCACGAGCAGAGGGATTCCCTGACACAATGACCTTCAGTCCCATGGCTTTAGCTATCGGAACAGCCATTTGTCCAAAACTCCCTGATCCACCTGGAATGAAGACCGTTTGCCCGGCTTTAGCATTTAGTTCTTCATGCAACCCTTGATAAGCAGTTAGGCCAGTTAAAGGAGCAGCTGCCCCTGTAACAAAGTCGAGATTCTTGGGTAAATGCCAAATTGCTTTAGCATCCACCGCGACATATTCAGCAAAAGCGCCTATTTTGTCCAACGGAAGTCGCGTATAAATCGCATCGCCTTTCTTGAATCCTGAGACAGATTTCCCAACCTCTGAAATTACACCGGTTAACTCATTGCCGATCGTTAGAGGCATATCATAATCTTGAATTAATTTGACGCTTCCTGTGATGTTCAGAATTTCCAAATGATTAACGGCGGCTACCTTTACTTTCACTAAAACTTTGTGATCACCAATCTCCGGAACAGGAATTTCTACAATTTGAGCTTCAATTTTTTTCGAGTATTTTTTGATTTGAACTGCTTTCATATCAACATCTCCTTTACTTTACATGCTGGTTATGACTCCATTCGAGAACGAACATTCTCAAAAGAGCCAAAAAAAAAATAGATAATCAGTGATTAAAAATTTTCTAGAATCGGATAAATTTGATCCCTTATTCCAAATTCATAATTACCATCAACAAGCCCAATGACTTTATCGCTATCGTAAACATCCAGCATAAACCCAGCCATTTCTTTAGCTGTATGAAATTTATCAAAGGTTGACTTGTAGTCAAAATTTTGAACATTATTTGCATTGTTTACAAATTCTGTTTCCGTCATAGCTGGCGCTAATATTTTAGCTGTCAATTTTGCATTTTGTAGTTTGAGCTCTCTGGCAAGACCTTCTGTAAAAGCACTGACATAATATTTGGAAGCGGAATAGACAACACTTCCTAGAGAAATAGCATACCCTAAAGCAGATGAGACATTTATCAATTGCGTGCCTTCGACATGAGCGTAGTCACGCGCGTATAAGGTCGACAGAATCGTTAATGAATCAATATTCACCCTTAAAAGCTTCTCTACTTTATCTAAGTTTTCATCGATTATCATTGAGGAATCCCCTAAACCGGCATTATTGATCCATGTCTCAATTTGATATTCTTTTAAATGATGGTATAAATCATGGGCTTGCTTTGTATCAGACAAGTCACTTATTTGTATAATGACATCCAAGTCAGAATTGATACTCTTGATTGTTGACTTAAGTTCTTCCAGTTTGGACTCTCTTCTGGCGACAATAATCAGATTCTTTCCGCGTCTTGCAAATGCTAATGCTGTTTCGTACCCTATCCCTGAACTGGCTCCTGTGATAACTGTGTATTTCATAGTTGGTTTCCCCTTTAAATCTTTTTTTATTGACTTGCTTGATCATTTTTCAATATGGATAGCGTCATATCAATCGTCGCGTCGAACTCTTTTGGATCTGCTGTCATTTTCACTAATACTCTGACACCGATAAGCGCATTATGAATATAACGTGAGAGTTCGCTTATATCAAATGAACGGGCAACTTCCCCTCTTGCTTGTCCTTTAATCAACAGGTCCGCTATTAAATTTTCAGTCTGCTTGAAAGCCGATTTTATTCTTTGAGAAACTTCATTATCAAGTAAGGATAATTCTACTGCCGTGTTGACCATTAAGCATCCCTTCGGATAGCTACTATCAGAGTAAATGGCCAATTCAAATATTTTTCTGATGGATTCAACAGTGGTCATCTCTTCTGTTATCTGTTTTCTGATTTGAGTAGCGATAAGTGATTCGTAGCGTTCCAAAGTTTGTACAAAAAGAGAATGCTTATCTCCAAACGTATCGTATAAACTCCTGCGATGGATCCCCATCTGATCTACCAAATCCTGGATTGAAGTTTTTTCATATCCTTGTTTCCAAAAGATTCCCATCGCTTTATCCAAAGCCTCTTCTTCATTAAATTCTTTGCTTCTAGCCAAATTATTTCCTCCTTTCAAAATGTGATTTCATTTCTAGAATGAACGTTCTCAATATACAATACCACTTCTTATTTAAGCAGTAAAGAAAATCATTTCACATCTCAACGAATCGTCTAAATCGTCTAAATTTGGCTATTCGCGAGACAAATTTTCCGACGAGCCTCGCTGGGAATTCGAGTCTGTTTGGCTTGTTTTTCTCCGGTGAACGAGTCCTCATGGGAGATTCAGCTCTGATTCCTGTCCTATTTCCCGATGAACCACCCCTCACCGGAGATTCGCCCCCGTTCGCATTGGTTTTCTCAGGTGGGACAACGTTTCACCGGAGAACAGCAGGCATCACCCATTTCATCTCATTCCAAATCCCAATAAAAATAAGCAAAGACGCCGAAATATGACTGTCGGCGTCTTTGCTTATTCGTGTATTTTTATTTGCAGCCCGCGGGGACCGACATTTGTTGAAAAGACAATATGCGTCTTGGTATCGCCAAAGCGCTGCAGGTCAGTAATAAATTCATCCAGTTCTATCGTGTTGGAAAAGAAGACCCTCAATAACATCGAGTAATCACCTGTTATACAGTCACATTCTACGACATTGGGGATTTCTTCGACATAACGATAGAAATCTTTTTTATCCTTCGCATTGACCGCACAATTCACATATGCCTTGATCAAAAAACCCAATTTCTGATAGTCAATAATAGCTTGATACGTATGGATATATCCCAGGCTTTCTAAATTCTGTAAACGTACCGATACAGAAGGAGACGAGATGAAACAGTCTTCAGCAATTTGTTTGACCGTGGTCCGGCCATTTTTTTGCAAAATATTTAAAATTTTATGATCTAACACATCCATAAGCCCCCTCCATTCTCATCATTTTCTTATTTTATCGAGAAATGATAAGAGCTGCAAGGTTGGGCTCACAAGATGTGTCATACATTATGACATTTCCTTTCTTTGCCATCAAATATAAGGAAAACAAACAGAGCTGCCAGCCCAAATCCTCCGCAAAATAGGTACATGACGTGAAACCCGAACAAACTGGCAATCACGCCCCAAAGCATCGCACCACCACCGTACGCTACGTCCAGAGAAGCTGAGAAGACTGCGGTCGCGCGTCCGCGTTCTTGATCTGAAATGCTTTGCAGAACAATCGTATTCATGACCGGCAGCAAACTGGCAAAACCGATTCCATATAGGGTAGCCGCTATAAGTAAATGAAGAAGATCATCGGCATAAGCGAGTATGCCGAACGATGCACTGATGCTCACTATGCTGCTGCAAATCAAAAACGATTGATTGATGCGATTCATCATATAGGGGAAAAGAAAACGAATCAGAACGGTGACAATCGACATCAATGTAAAGTAGTAGCCCGATCCGTTGATTTTCTTTTCAATCGCAAACTGCGCAATAAAAGCGATAACGCCGGAATTCGCAAAGCAAATCAAAAACATGATCAGGCTTGGAAAAGTAACGCCTCGATTCTTCATGACGGACAACGCTTTACTCTTTCCGGCGCTCGCCTTTACTCCCGCAAAAAGAGTGTTGGGAGTTTGATCACTTAAAAAAAAGCTTAAAATAAAAGCCATGCTTGTCAACAAAAGCGCCACTCGAAACAATGCCTTAAATCCGTAATTTTCCACCACCGCCAACCCGAGCAAAGGCCCTATAGCGCCAGGCACTGCTTGGGCAATACTAAAGTACCCTAGGCCAACAGATAACTTTTCCTTTGGAATCAAATCCGCCGCCATGGTCGCAGCACTTGTTGCTTGGATACTGTTGCCAACCCCTTGGATCAAACGTAAACAAAACAGCATCAATAGCGTTTGCAACACATTCAACAAGGCGAAATCGATGAAAAGAATCCCTAAACCAATACTGAGCAACAGCCTGCGACCGTATCGATCCAATAATATGCCTATTGGCAAGCGGAAAAATAAAGCCGAGATACCTAAGATTCCTACAATACTTCCAGCTACCGCTTTTGACCCACCAAGCGCAGTCACATAGAGGGGCAACGTTCCCATTTGGGTCGTGATTGCCGTCATTGCCAAAAAAGTGATGCTGTTCACCAAGAGAAAGTCTTTGGTCCAAAGCTTGCTCTTTACTTCTGTATATTCCACGTGACATCCCTCTCAGACTGCTGTATTAAACCGAACTTGTGTTAAAAACTGTTGTGTCCGTTCTTCTTTAGGATCATCAAAGACTTCTGAAGGCGTCCCTAATTCAACGACTACCCCATCAGCCATAAAAACAACTTTATCCGCCACCTCTTTTGCAAACTGCATCTCATGGGTAACGATGATCATCGTTTGGCCGCTGTCAGCCAATTGCCTCATCACATTCAGCACATCCCCGACAAGTTCCGGATCAAGGGCGGATGTGGGTTCATCGAATAGCAACAGGTCTGGAGATAACGCCATCGCTCGGGCAATGCCAACCCGTTGCTGCTGCCCGCCGGATAGTTGAACAGGATACACCCCTGCTTTGTCCGCCATCCCGACTTTTTCCAAGACTGAATAAGCCATGGTTTCTGCTAGTTTTTTAGGGACTTTTCGTGGTGTGACCAATCCTTCCATCACATTTTGTAAAACCGTCATATGACTGAATAATTCATAGGATTGAAAAACCATCGCTGTCTTTCTGGCAATTTCTCGGCTCTGATGTGTCCCGATACGACTTAGGTCATAGTTAAGGTCGCCAAGTGCATAAATTCCTGCATCCGGCCGTTCCAAGAGATTTAAACAACGCAAGAAGGTGGTTTTACCAGAACCGCTTGGTCCGATAATGCAGACAACTTCGCCTTTATGGATGGTCAAATCTACGTTTTTCAAAATCTCATTCTTACCAAAGCTTTTTTGCAGTCCTCTTATTTCCGCCTGGATCATCTTCAACCCCTCCTTCTTTTTAGTTATCAAAGTGAGATCGTATTCCGCGAACTCCCTGCTAATAAAATGTCTCGCGCATTTGTTAACGAGGTCTCAACTATTTCTTGTACGGCCAATTCTGTATGATAGGCAATATGCGGTGTAATCATTACATTCGGGAAGGCCATCAAGCGAGAATAATACGGGTTATTCGCCCAACCGACGGAAAAATATTTTTCCTCGTCTTCTAACGTATCCAATGCTGCACCACCTATTTTCCCGGTTGCTAAACATTGAATCAGCGCTTCGGTATCGACAATTTTTCCGCGCGCTGTATTCACCAGACAACTATCGGGTTTCATTTTTGCAAAGGTTTCCTCAGAAAAAAGATAAGTGGACTTTTCAGATAAGGGTACGTGTATGGACAGAACATCCGATTCTTTCAACAGTTCTTCAAAAGAAACATAGCTGACTTTCCCTTTCAAGCGAGGATTTTCCCTTGAACTGGAGGCGATCACGCGACCACCCAAAGCATGGATCCCTTCAGCGACTACAGAACCGATCCGACCGGTTCCTAAGATTCCGACCGTTACGTCTTGCAATTCTCTGCCGATCGCTGTTTTACGGGATGATTTTGTTTGCAGGACGGTTGGAACATTCCGCAGGACCATTAAAATCGACATGATCGCAAAATGGCCGACTGAAGTGGGACTATAAGAAGGAACATTCGTCACTGTCAATCCATATTTTTGCGCCCATTCGAAGTTGATCCCATCCACACCGGTTGATTTGACCGATAATTGGCGAATCCCTTGTTCCCGCAACTTCCGGTAAAGCAGTTCACTTTGACGCATTTCCGGACTTGGATACAGGCAGACCCCGTCGTGAAGTCCAGCGAGATGAATATTTTCGCTGGATATTCCTTCTTTGATGATCGTCACGGGTACTTTATTGCTGAAACTCCAACGATTGACGAATTTTACTTCGTCATCGCTGACTCCATAATAAATCAATTTCATAGATACCCTCCTCAAATCACTTGTTTGTACGCTGCAGGCGTTGCTTGTTCCAAAGCTTCACCGATCACTTTTACCCCGTCCATGATTTCCGCCAGCGTGGGTTTGGTGAAGTTCAAGCGGAAAGAATGTTCGTACCCTTCTTGCGCCACACTCATCACGTTGCCAGGGATGACTGCGACCTTGGCTTCGTCCAATGCCGTATAGAATGTTTCCGGATCCAGTTCATCCGCCATCTTGCAGCAGATAAAATAGCCGCCAGTCGGTTTGATGAACTGAATTTTGTCTTTCGGCAATGCTTCCAGGCCTGCAACCATCGTTTCGAACTTTTCTTTATAGTACAGTTTCAACGCCGAGACATGTTCTTCAAATTGGTGATTCAGCATGAATTCCGCCAGCATCACTTGCCAATAAAAATTGGTATGGGAATCAGATACTTGCTTGGCTAAAGCCAGTTTTTCCATGATTTCATCCGGCGCCATGATAAAGCCTAACCTCGCGCTGGGTGCCAAAATTTTGGAAAACGAGCCCGCATACATGACACGCCCGTCCGTATCCATCTCCTTCAGCTTCATGATCGGTTCGCCGTAGTACAAGAGATCGCCGTAAGGATCATCTTCGAAAATAAGCACATCATATTTTTGGGCCAAGCTGTAAATCGCTTGGCGTTTTTCCAGAGGAATCGATGTCCCTAAAGGATTTTGAAAGGTGGGAATGAGGTATATAAACTTGATGCGTTGGTCAAAACGCAACAGTTCTTCCAGCGCTTCCAAATCGACGGATTCTTCTGCAACGTTCATCGGAATCGGTACGGGAATGGCTCCATAGCCTTTGATCGCATTCACCGCGCCTGAAAAGGTTTGTTCTTCGCACAGAACGACGTCTCCCTCATCACAAAAGACTTTCACGGCAATATCCATTGCTTGGGTGGAACCCGATGTTATCAGCACCTGTTCCTCATTCTGAAGATTGGCGGTTGCCGCCAGCCGTTCTTTGACTAGCTTACGCAGCAAGGGATAGCCTTCGGAAGCACCATATTGCAAAAACGTTTCCGGATCGACTTCCGTGTATAATTTTTGCGAAATTTTTTGTAGGGTCTCCATTGGAAAAGCTTCAACCGGCGGATAGCCGTAAGCAAATGAGATCACATCTTTGAGTTCCATGTTTTTACTTGCATTATCTCTTAAAGGAGATGATTTCAATTCCTTGATACGATTTGCGAAACGATATGCCATCTGATTTCCTCCCCTATCTAGCCATTTGATTTGTGAAACGGGCCAAAAAGGCTTTGGTCCGCTCTTCTTTGGTTTGTTCAAACACTTCTTTAGGCGTTCCTTGTTCAACGACTTGGCCGTTTTCCATAAAGACTATTTTGTCTGACACTTCATAAGCGAATTTCATCTCATGCGTCACCAGCACCATCGTTGCTCCCGTTTCAGCGATGTCCCGCAGGAGAGACAGAGTTTGTCCCACTAATTCCGGATCCAACGCTGAAGTCGGTTCATCGAACAATATCACTTTGGGATTCAACGCCAACGCTCGCGCAATTCCGATTCGTTGCTGCTGGCCGCCGGATAATTGACTGGGATAAAAATCTTTGCGCTCGGACAATCCCACTTGTTCCAGCAACGTATCCGCTAATTCATACGCTTCTTGCTTTGTCTTTTTTTTCGTCAGTAAAAGCGGCATCACAATATTTTCGCGCGCTGTCTTGTTATGGAACAACGCATAATTTTGAAAGACCATCGCTGTTTGGCGTTGATGCGCCAAAATCTCCTTTGCATTGGCTTTATTTACAATCGTTTCAGTCTCGCCTAAGAGAATGCTGCCTTCATCTGCCCGTTCCAAAAAATTCAGGCAGCGGAGAAAGGTAGTTTTGCCGGAACCGCTTGGCCCCAGAAGGGTGACAACTTCGCCTTTGGCAACATCCATATCGATGCCTTTGAGAACTTCTTGTTTGCCAAATCGCTTGTGGATATTGCGTACTTCCATCATAAAATCGCCCTCCTCAATCTGCGGGTCATGCGTTCTTCAAGAAGTTGCGCACCTTTTTCAATCACTAAGCTGATTCCCCAATAAATGACCGCAACCGCCACATATGCTTCCAAGAACCGGTAGTTTTGCTGGGCTGTGATCTTCGCAGCTGCAAACACATCGACAACACTGACCATCGACGCTAAGGAAGAGGCTTTGACCAAACTGATCAATAAATTACTGAACATCGGTAAAGAAATAGGAATTGCTTGCGGCAACAGAACCCGACGAATCGTTTGAAGGTTGGTCAAGCCTATAGATTTGGCGGCATCGAACTGCCCTTTTTTGACAGCCGCAAATGCCCCGCGAAAAATCTCGCTGCTATTGATCGTGGCCAATAGACTCAATGCAGAAATGGCGATCCAAACCATGTTGAAATCTCTGAACCGTAGTGACCAATTCATGGATTCCGACCAAACATCAAACTGTTTGGAAGCGATCAAGTACAGAGCGAGAATAATCAACACCATCGGAATGCCTTTCAACAAAGTGACCACCACTTGAAAAAACTGGCTCAGTCCTTTGATGCGATAAAGTCGGATCAGCGCTATTCCTAACCCTAAAATAACGCCAATGACTATCGCTGTGATTGCCATGAATAATGTTGTGCCAATGTATTGGCTTGCTACTTTCAATGATTGGATCATCACCTCAAATTTGAAACTCATGGCCCTCATCCTTTCTTATTCTGGCACATAATCACCATCTAAATATTTTTCGGAAAGTTCTTTAATGCTTCCATCCGCTTTTAATTCCTCTAATGCTGTATTCACGGCATCGATAAAAGCTGGGTCGGTTTCTTTATTGAATAGCAGGTAGGCATCCGAATTATGCACTGGTTCACTGCCGATTGCTAAGTTTTCATTAAAGGAACGGTTCCAGTTATCAACTTGATATTTTGGCGCTAAACTTGCATCCACTGCTCCTGACGTAATTGCTTGAACGATCTGTTCGTTATTGTATTCTCCATAAACTAATTCAAAGGCACCTGGGTTTTCTTCTAAATACGAATCAGCCATCGCTGCCTGATTCGTCGCAGTTGTGGCGTATACTTTTTTCCCGGCAAGATCAGCAAAGGACTCATAAACCGTTCCTGCATCCGGATCCGAAACAATGTAAGTATCCCATACTACGTAACCGACATCCCCGTATACAAATTTTTCTTGGCGCTCTGCATTCACTTCAAGTTCAAAGGCCGCCATCTGAACCTTATCGCTCTCTAAATTTGACAATGTTGTGGGAAAGTCCGCTCCTTCAAAAGTAAACGTGTAATCCGCCAATTTTTCATCAATGGCTTTCACTACAGCAACATCATAGCCATCATATTCGCCGTTTTCATCTAAATAAGCATACGGCAGAGCTTCGTTCCCTGTACCTACTTTAATCTCTGTTGCTCCGCTGTCTGTTGCGCTCTCAGTTTCAGCAGAACCGCTGCTGCACCCAGCCAAGATAATCCCTGCTACCAATAAACTAGCTCCAAATCCCAATGTTGATTTTTTCATAATGAATCCTCCTTCAATTTGTCTCGATTTTTTGAACCTTTGTAATTTGAACCTTTTTAATAAATAATAGCCTTGGAAGTTGGAACGACGTTTTCTTTGCTTCTGCGAAATTCATCCGTTTTTCCAACAAGTCAAAGACTCGTTCAAGAATGATGCTCAACGTAATAAACAGCACTGCCGCGCCTACGTAGCCTTCTAACGTGTGGAAGGTCACGGCACCAATGGCCCGCGCTTTCCCAACCACATCCACTATCCCGATCGTAAATGCCAGTGATGTATCCTGCAGCAAAGCAACAGTAGTGGTACCAAATGATGGTAATGCCACGAGAACAACTTGCGGAAGAATGACACGCAGGTACATTTGCGACTTCGTCAGTCCGCAAGCAATGCTTGCTTCTTTCTGCGTGGTAGGTACACTCAAGATTGCGGCACGGACGGTTTCTGATTGAAATGCCGCGGTATTCAATCCGTACGTGATATAGATAAAGATAATTTTGTTCCATGATGACACATCAATTTGAATCGCCTGTAAGAGGCTGGGTACACCGTAATAAACGATGTATAACTGGACAAGAATCGGCGTCCCGCGAATAAAGGAAACAAATACTGCGGCTATTTGACTCAATATCGGTATTTTTTCCACCCGTATGAACGCAATAAAACTTCCTAACACCAAGCCTACAAGAGTCGCAATGCCTACAATCAACAATGTCACGGGCAACGCACTGAGAATTTTTGGAAAAAACTCCCATACTAGATCCCAACTAAAGAAACTTGACATTTTATTCCCTCCTCCCACATTTCATGAAATTCATTACTTTCTGAATTGCCATTAGAATACATCACTATCCAGCCCTTTCACAAGATGTGTTGCCTTCTTGATACTTTAATTCGTAAATATCGTGCGTTTGATTATGAAAATAAAAAATGAAGCGCAACCATGATTATTTAATTTTGCAAAAAATCTGAACGGATATCAGCTATCAGGTATCCCGGCCTCGCCAGGAATTTGATTCCGTTCGCCTCGGTGTTCTCTGTATGGGGGGCTCTCATCGGGGATTTGAGCCCGGCAGAATAGATGATTTCCGGTGAGATGGTCCTCATAGGAGATTCGGCTCTGATTAATGTGCTGTTTCCCGGTGAAGCAATCCTCTCCGAGAATCCAACGCCGTTCCACTCGCTATTTCTCGGCGAAGCAGCCCTCGCCGGGAATCCGGCCCCCTACCCACGCTCAAAGCAAACAAAAAAGCCGGAAACGTCAGTGTATCAACGTTTCCGGCTGTATTTTTCAATTATTATCCCACTGACCCTTCCATCTCATACGCAATCAGTCTATTCAACTCGACCGCATACTCCATCGGAAGTTCCTTCGTGAATGGTTCGACGAAGCCCATGACGATCATTTCGGTCGCTTGGGATTCGGTCAATCCGCGGCTCATCAAGTAATACAGTTGTTCTTCGGATATTTTTGAAACTTTCGCTTCATGCTCCAACGACACATGGCCGTTGTGGATTTCATTGAACGGGATCGTATCGGAAGTCGAAATATCATCCATGATGATCGTGTCGCACTCGATGTGCGAAATCGACCCTTGCGAATTCTTGCCGAACTTCACTTGGCCACGGTAGTTGACCGCTCCGCCGTCTTTGGCGATGGACTTGGAAACAATTGAACTGGACGTATTCGGCGCATTGTGGATCATTTTAGCCCCGGTATCCTGGTTCTGACCTTTGCCGGCAAAAGCAACCGACAACATAGTCCCTCTTGCGCCACGTCCGTTCAGGATGACGGCTGGATATTTCATGGTTACCCGTGAACCCAAGTTTCCGTCGATCCATTCCATCGTCGCATTTTCATAGGCAACGGCACGTTTCGTCACCAAGTTGTACACATTGTTCGACCAGTTTTGGATGGTCGTGTAACGGCAGTACGCATCCTTCTTGACGATGATCTCAACGACAGCTGCATGCAGACTATCTGATGAAAAAGTCGGCGCTGTACAGCCTTCCACATAGTGGACGCTGGCTCCTTCATCAACGACGATCAACGTCCGTTCGAATTGGCCGGATCCTTCATTGTTGATGCGGAAGTAGGTTTGCAGCGGCACATCACATTTGACGCCTTTCGGTACATAGATGAAAGTTCCGCCTGACCATACCGCAGAGTTCAATGCCGCTTCAAAGTTATCCGTCGGTGGGACGACTGTAGCGAAATACTCCTTGAACAGCTCCGGGTACTCACGCACGGCGGTATCCGTATCCGTGAAGATGATCCCCAGTTTCTCGAATTCTTCCTTCATGTTGTGGTAGACAGCCTCTGATTCATACTGGACCGTGACACCCGCCAAGTAGGCGCGTTCCGCTTCCGGGATGCCGATTTTTTCAAACGTTTCTTTGATTTCATCCGGCACATCATCCCACGTTCTGGCTACTTTATCGGTAGCCTTCTGGAAGTAGGTGATTTCGTCGAAATTCAGATCGGATAGGTCGGGGCCCCACTTCGGAAGCGAACTTTTCCGGTATGCTTCTAATGATTTAAGGCGGAAATCCAGCATCCATTGCGGTTCCCCTTTTTCTTCGGACATATCTCTGATGACGCCTTCCGTCAGACTTTTCCCCGTCGAATAAATGATTTCCGCATTGTCATGAAAGCCAAATTTATAATCGCCAACTACTGGTACATCACTCATAAAATCTCTCCTTCATGCGAGGAATCAGCTTGTTTTTCCCCTTTTTCTTGTTCGTCTTGCGTGATCGCTCTTTCCAACGCTTTCCACGCCAGGGTAGCGCATTTGATGCGGGCCGGAAATTTGGCCACGCCGTTAAGGACAACCGCTTCGCCCAGATGTGCCTCATTTGGTTCAATCTTATCTTGGACCAGCAGGAAAAATTCTTTCGCCAAAGCAAGAGCCTCATCTTTTGTTTTGCCTATGATCACATCGGTCATCATGCTCGCGCTGGCCGTGCTGATGCTGCAGCCATGGCCGGAGAATTTGGCCTGTTTGATGACGCCATCTTCCATAGCCAATTGCAAGGTGATGACATCGCCACAGGTAGGATTGTTCAATTCGATCTGTTCGTCGGCGTGTTCAAGCGTACCAAAATTATGCGGATGACTGGAGTGATCCAGAATGACATAACGATATAGGTTATCAAGTTTAGATAAAGCCATCTTTGAAAAACTCCTTTATTTTTTTCAGCGAATCAATGAAACGGTCCGCATCTTCAAATGTATTGTAAAAATAGAAACTAGCCCTCGCCGTCGCATGGACGTCCAAGTAACGCATCAGCGTCTGTGCACAGTGGTGGCCGGCGCGGACAGCGATGCCCTCCATATCGAAAGCCGTAGCCAGATCATGGGGATGGATGCCGTCCAAGTTGAAGGTGATGACGCCGGTATGTTTTTCCGGGTCAGCGGGACCATAGACGGAAATGCCTTCGATGGCTTGCAGCTTCGGCAAGACGTATCTGACGAGCTCTTTTTCATAGGCTTCGATTTCATCCATGCCGATGGCTTCCAAGTAATCGACAGCGGCACCGAGTCCGATGCCCCCTACGATATTCGGTGTGCCTGCTTCAAATTTCCAAGGCAGGACGTTCCAGGTGCTTTCGTAGTCGTAGACGAAATCGATCATTTCGCCGCCGAATTCGACGGGTTCCATCGCATTAAGCAAGGCTTCTTTCCCGTATAAGATGCCCGAACCAGTCGGACCCAGCATTTTATGGCCGCTGAAGGCGTAAAAATCCGCATCCAGCGCTTGAACATCGACTTTCATGTGCGGCACCGATTGCGCCCCGTCCACGACGATGTAGCCATTTTGTCGGTGGATCAACTCCGCCAGTTCCTTGATCGGATTCGTGATGCCCAGAACATTCGAAGCATGACAGACGGATAAGATTTTGCCTTTGGCAGAAATGACTTCAGCAGATTTCTGGACATCCACAAACCCGTCCGCCGTCAACGGCAAGTAGACCAGTTTGGCGTTTTTGCGTTTCGCCAATTGCTGCCACGGAACCACATTGGAATGGTGCTCCATGGGTGTGATGTAGATTTCGTCCCCTTCTTCGATGACGCTGTCGCCGAAGCTGCGCGAAACCCAGTTAAGCCCTGTCGTGGTGCCTCTCGTGAAGAGCACCTCTTTCGTTGACGCCGCATTGATGAAACGGCGCAATTTCTCCCGTGCCTCTTCATAGTGGGTAGTCGCACGCTCCGCAAGGGTATGCACCCCGCGATGGATGTTGGCATTGTCATGCTCGTAATAGTGTTGGATGGCATCCAGCACTTGTCTCGGTTTTTGGGAAGTGGCGGCATTGTCCAAATAGATCAATGGTTCATCATTGACTGACTGAAACAGTATCGGAAAATCCTGTTTTATTTTATTGGCATCTATCATGCTTTCTTCAACTTCCTTTCGATCATCTCTACCAAGTTATCCCGGATTTCCTTGATCGGAATGGCTGCGATGACGGTACCCAGGAATCCGCGGATAACCAGACGTTCCGCTTCCGCTTTCGGGATACCGCGGCTCAACAGGTAGAACATATCTTCCGGATCGACACGCCCGACGCTCGCCGCATGACCGGCAGTGACATCATTCTCGTCGATCAAGAGGATCGGATTCGCATCCCCTCGCGCTTTATCGGACAGCATCAAGACCCGGCTTTCCTGTTGCGCATCTGCGCCTTTCGCGCCTTTGATGATGTGGCCGATGCCGTTGAATGTCAACGTGGAACGATCCATGATGACGCCGTGCTGCAGAATGTGCCCGATCGAGTGTTTGCCGTAGTTCGTCACGCGCGTATCGATGCCTTGCACTTGTTTGCCGGTAGAGATGGCCACAACTTTGATTTCGCTGTGCGAACCGTCCCCGATAAGGTCTGAGTCGAAGTCGGAAATGACATTGCCGTCATTCATGACCCCGATGGCCCAGTCGATGGTGGAATCATTCAGCAGATGGCCGCGGCGGTTCAGATAGACGCTCGTGTTTTCGCCGAATGTATCGACCGCGGAGAACTTCACGTGCGCTCCGGCTTTGGCGATGACCTCAACGACCACGTTAGCGTTGTTCTTTTCAGCGCCTTCCGTTTCGAAACGCTCCACGTATTTCACGGAACTGTTCACATCGGCAACCAAAAGCACGTGTTTCACGAAGCTTTCCTTCACATGTGAATTCTGGATGAATAGAGCTTCCAGCGGTTCCTCCACAACGACATTTTTGGGGATGTAGATGAATACGCCGCTGTTCATGAACGCTGTATGGAACGCAGTGAAGCGGTCCTCTTCCGGCTTCACCGCTGTCGTCATATAGTATTCCTTGACCAATTCGGGATATTCTTGGGCGGCAGTGAACAGATCAGTGAAAATGACGCCTTGTTCGATCAAATGCTGCGGCAACTGTTCCATGAGGGTCACTTTGCCGTATTGCACCAGTTTCGGGTTGTTGTTCATTTCATATTGCAGGCCTTGACTGTTTTCAAGCTCCTCGCCATACGCTTCAACCGAGATGTTTGTCTCCAGCAGCGGCCAACGATGGTAGCTGATCCGTTCCATCAAGGGTAATGCCAGGGTTTCGTATTTTTCGAACATATCCAAGCGTTTTGCGTGCATCCATTCCGGCTCTTCTTTTTCGATGGAAAATAGTCGAACCGCATCCAATAGGGACGCTTTTTCTTCATTCAGCATGTTGCGTCCTCCTATTCTTCATCCAAGTGGATATCTAAGCCTAATTCATCGCGAATGCCGCGGTAGCCTTCTGCTTCCAAACGTTTTGCCAGACTTGCGTCGCCGGATTTGACGATGCGTCCGTCCATCATGACATGCACAAAGGTAGGGTTGACATAGTTCAACAGACGTTGGTAATGCGTGATGATCAAGACGCCGAAATCGGGACCGGCCATCAAGTTCACGCCTTTGGAAACGACCTTCAGTGCGTCGATATCCAAGCCGGAGTCGATTTCATCCAGGATGGCGAAGGTCGGTTCGATCATCATCAATTGCAGGATTTCATTGCGTTTCTTTTCGCCGCCTGAGAAGCCTTCGTTCAAATAGCGTTCCGCCATTTCTTCCGGCATGTTCAAAATTTCCATTTTTTCATCCAATTTTTTGATGAAGGACATGACGGATATTTTATCGTCTTCCGGACGGCGTGCGTTGATGGCAGCACGCATAAATTCAGCATTCGTGATGCCAGTAATTTCGCTTGGGTATTGCATCGCTAAGAAGAGGCCCGCTCTTGCACGTTCGTCGACTTCCATTTCGGTCACATCTACGCCGTCCAACAGAATTTCGCCTTGAGTGATTTTGTAGCTCGGATGGCCCATGATAGCTTGTGATAAAGTAGATTTACCGGTACCGTTCGGCCCCATGATGGCATGGATTTCTCCCGTGTTCATAACAAGGTTAACACCTTTAAGTATTTCTTTGTCTTCGATGGAGACATGCAGATCCTTCACTTCTAATGTAGACATAAAATAACTCCTCACAATCTATGTAATTTAATCAAATATTCATTATTAATACTATCCCTATTCTAAACTAACTGAAAACCTTTCGCAATGAATTAATACTGAAAACGAGTAAATCCAGCAATAAAAATGCTTTACATTAGAACCGTTATAATCTAAACGGCCGAATCCCCTGTATCCCAAGTCGGAAAGCTTATCATCTTAATCGTTCTGTTGTACAATAGGGAAGCAAGCTTCACAACGGAAGGAATGATAAAAAATGAGACCTTTAATCGGCATCGCCGGAAATGAATTATTGGAGAGTGTCCCTGTTTTCGGCGGAATGGCTGTTGCTTATTCCCCGAACGGTTTCATCAAGGGAATCCATGCCGCAAAAGGCAACCCGCTGGTCATCCCGATCGGCGCCCCTGAAACGGCGAAGGATTACGTTTCAAAAATGGACGGGATTTTATTGACCGGCGGACAGGATGTTTCCCCGCATTACTACGGAGAAGAGCCGGGGCTGCATATGCAGGCGACCTTCCCAGTGCGCGATGAATTTGAAATGGCGCTGATAGCTGAGGCCCTTCTGCAGAAGAAACCGATCTTTGCGGTCTGCCGCGGCATCCAGATCCTCAACGTGCAAATGGGCGGGACCTTGTATCAAGACCTGGATCACGATTATCCCGACATCAAAATCCAGCATGTGCAAAAGACCACCTTCAGATTCCCGACGCATTCGATCATCACCGAACCGGGCAGCCATCTGCATGAACTGGTCGGCGCGAAGATCCAGGTAAACTCCTATCACCACCAAGCCGTGAAGGAGATCGCCAAAGGGCTGAAACCGGTCGGATACAGTCCGGACGGCATCGTGGAAGCCCTGGAAGCAACCGATCCGGAGCAAAGCATCCTTGCCATCCAATGGCATCCGGAAACCATGATCCCCGATTCCGAGCTGATGCAGCTCTTTTTCAACGACTTCGTCGAACGCGCCGCCAAAAAATAATCATATATTGTGGGCAAACTTCGGCCTGTCGGGTGTTCGGGGGCCGTTTTGGGCCAAACAAACGACATATGATTGTAGTGTCGGGTCTTTGGCTCCCATTTTGCTTCAATCGAACGACGTTTGGCGATCATGTCGGGTATTCGGGGCCCAGTCTGCTGCAAACTAACGACATATGGCCGTCCTGTCGGGTTTTATGACATATCGGCAGTGTTTCACGCCAAAAATGAAAAAACTCCTTGATGGGAATCGACGGTTGTCGTTTCCCACCAAGGAGTTTATTTTTTTATTCTAAACCGGACAGATTTCGCAGACACGTGAATTCTTCTTCATCGACATCCGTCAAAACAGCAATCCAGTTTACGGAATCGTCGGTGCTGTTCAAGTTCTCGGGATTGTTTTCCAGTGCAGCATTGACCTCTATGATCTTTCCGTTCAGAGGGGAAGTCAAATCAGTCATCGCTTTCGCGGCTTCGACACCGATCAGCGAATCTGCAGTCGTTATGGCCCCTTCTTCCGGCAAATCGATGAAGCTGACTTGACCCAGATCATCCTGCCCTTTTTCCGACAATCCGATCGTGTACTTGTCGTCTTCCTTCTTTACCCAAAAACCGTTTTCGCTAAATTTCACCATCTTCTCAGTCATCATGCATCCTCCTCTTTCATTTCCAAGTCGTTTCGAATTCTTCTTCCTTAAAACCAAACGTACTGTTTTTCCCATCCGTAATAAAAGGTCTGCGGATCAACATGCCATCCGATTGCAGCAGGTCAAACGCATCCTCGATGCTCATGTCATCGAGCTTGTCCTTCAATTGCATTTCTTTGTACAGATTTCCGCTTGTATTGAAGATGCGGCGCAGAGTCAGATTCCCCGCTTCGAAAGCATGCTTGAGGGTTTCTCTGTCCGGCGCTTCCTCGCGGATATCCTTCAGTTCATACGGGATTTGTTCCTGGTCGAACCATGCTCTGGCTTTTTTGCAAGTCGAGCAGGTCGGATGTTGGTAAATCGTGATCATTTCAGCTTTCCCCTCCTGTCTTTACATTCCAAAATGCTCATCCTCATCGGAGAACATGTAACTGCGGAAATGATATCTCATGGACATCACCAGTCCGATGCCCAACATATTCCCCAGCAATGCCGATCCACCTTGCGATATGAAAGGCAAAGGGATACCGGTAATCGGCAGCAGGCCGATCGTCATGCCGATGTTTTCCAATACGTGGAAGAGGATCATCATGATAACCCCTGTCGACATGTACGCATAAAACTCATTTTTCGTATCGAAACAGATACGGATCATTTGGTAAATCAATAAAAAGTAAATAAAAATCAAGAAGCAGCCGCCGATGAACCCGAAGTTCTCTCCGATGGTCGAAAAGATCATATCGGAAACCCGGACGGGCACATATACTTCAGAGACGCCCAAGCCCTTACCGAAGAGTTTCCCCGAACCGATGGCTTTCATGCTTTGCGCCAATTGGTAGGCATCCCCGGTGCTGTCCCCGAATGGGTTAAGCCATGAATCGATACGGGCGAATTGGTAATTTTTAAACCCAAAGTTCAACAAGATGTTGCGGTTGAACACTACCAGGTAAATCAGGGCACTACCGAAGAGACCAATCGTTCCAAAAACCGGCAACAGGATCTTCCAGGAAACGCCGGACATGAAGGTCATCCCCACGATGATGGCCAGGAACACCAATGTCGTACCCAAATCATTTTGAAGTATGATGAGGAGAAGCATCGGCAAGGACCACATGCCTATTTTCCCCAATAGCCGTAAATCCGTCTTTTCGGTGCGATCGTCGATTTGGATATTGTGTCCGGTTATGACCCGCGCCAACATGATGATCAGCGCAACTTTGACGACCTCGGATGGCTGAAAAGTCACCGCACCGAATTTGAACCAGCTTTTCGCGCCTTGCAAGGCGTAGGTGTTGCGGTCGTAGAAGATCAGGACCAAAAACAACAGGAACACGCCGATGCCGTATGCGATCGGCGCAACTTTCCATAGTTGCTCGGAATCGAAATGCATGACGACTGCCGCGGCGATGATCCCGATACCGTACCAGACAATTTGCATGATCGTCTGTTGGAGATCGCCGCCCTCCGTTTGCAGAACGGTTGTCGAATAGATCGTCACGACGCTGATGATAGCCAATATAAAAACAGATAAAATGATGCCGTAATCGATCTTCGACACATCTGCTTTCTGATTAATTTGCTGATTTCTCATTATTAAATCCTTTCTCTTTCAAAACTATACTCATTCCATCCTTTCATTATATAGAACATTGCCAGAAATAAAAAGGAGGGAAGTTTTAATTTATCTGTAAACCCTCGCCTTCATGTAGCGGAACGGTCGTTTTTCATCCTCATTTTCATTAGATCATCATTTTCCACAATGATCTGATTCCTGCGGATCAGTCGCCTTTTCAAGGACTGCTTCTTGACGGAAGCTTCCATGCCTTTCGCCGAATAAAGGATGACGTAGCGATTTTCTTCGCGAAGCACTTCCTTCAGCGGCCGGAAATAGTGATAGAGCATGACATTCACAAATCCGCCCAAAATCAACACGATTCCCAGCATATACAGCCACAGCATCAAGATGATGAAAACACCGACAGCTCCGTTCCCAAGCGCTTGCCTGGCCGCGAATCCCACATAGCTGGAAAATATTTGCGATATCAGCAGGAAGGAAACGGTTGAAAACAAGGCGCCCGGTATGGAGAATTTGATGGACCAATAAACGTTGGGCACAAAATAATAGATATAGGTCAGGACAACGAAGATTACCCCAAATGCGGCGATCCATCGCAGCGATTCGAACGTGTTGATGTGCACGATCTGGATCGGGAAGACGTCCTCCAAGAACGTCAGAATATAATTCCCGAACATAAAGACGAACGTAACCAGGGCGATGATCACGACCATCAGGAAAGCAATGATGAACGAAAACATGCGCTGCACAATGACATTTTTCCGTACCGTCGTATTATAAACCTGATTCAGAACCTTCTGGAAGACGCTGAACGCTTTGGAAGCCGTCCAAATGGAAATAATGATCCCGATCGAGACCGCCTCACCGCTGCCTCCAGACAAATAATCGTTCAGAATCGGATTGATCACCTCGCTGATTTCTCGCGGCAAGGTCAGCGCCAAATAAGATAATAACTCCTCTTTCGGTATCGGCAGCATGGGGATGAGATTCCCCAAAACCAGCAAGGTTGGAAATAACGCCAACAGGGCGAAATAAGCCAGTTCGGCTGCCTGATGGCTGACCTGCAGTCTCCCCAAATGGTCCAGCATCAATGAGGCGATGCGGCGCAATTTGGCATTTTTTATTTTAGCGAGATAGTCCATGACAGCTCCCTCCTTCTTGCTTTGTATATAACCATCATAATGAAAATGAAACGTTTTTTCCATGAATACGACGCGGATTCTCCGAAAAAAGGGGGCATCGAACCAAATCGGTTCAATGCCCCCTTTATAACATCTACGAAATTTAATTTTTTTGATATAAGAAGCGCATCAAAGCAGGTATTTCAAAGATGCCTAATCAGTTTCACGCCATCACATGATGTCTAGCGGTCCAAGCCTGCCTCTCGGAAATTAGATAAATCTGACCCATTGCGCTCTACGATGCTCATTTGCATGGGACTCTTAGGGATTCATCCCTTAGAGCCCCAGTATAAGGTGACCGGAGGGAAAGTTGCAGGGCCAGATTTCCTAAATTTCTGTCGAGGCAAGGCGGGCTTGTCCCGCTTTTCTTATAATTTCTTAGTCTACTTTTACGATCCAGCCTTCTGGTGCTTCTTTATCGCCGAACTGGATGCCGGTCAATTCATCATATAATTTATGAGTGACAGGACCCACTTCCGTTTCCGAATAGAACACATGGAATTTATCCCCGTATTGGATGCCGGCGATCGGAGAGATGACCGCGGCTGTTCCGCATGCTCCGGCTTCGCTGAATTCATCCAATTTATCGATGAATACATCGCCCTCTTCGACTTCCATGCCCAGGCGGTTTTTAGCCAGGTAAAGCAAAGAATATTTCGTGATGCTTGGCAAGATGGATGGTGAAGATGGTGTCACGAAACGGTTATCTTTTGTGATACCGAAGAAGTTTGCTGAACCGACCTCTTCGATTTTTGTATGCGTCGCTGGATCCAGATAGATGCAGTCGCTGAAATTACGGTCATGCGCTTCTTGTCCGGGCAACAAGCTGCTGGCATAGTTTCCGCCTACTTTTGCAGCACCGGTACCCTGTGGAGCGGCACGGTCATAATCGGATACGATGAAGTTTGTCGGCGTCAATCCGCCCTTGAAGTAAGGGCCGACAGGCATCGCGAAGATGGAGAAGATATATTCATCGGCAGGTCTCACGCCGATGTTATCGCCCACTCCGATCATATAAGGACGTAGGTACAATGTGCTTCCTGTGTTATAAGGAGGAACCCATTTTTCATTCGCTTTGACGACAGCTTTAACCGCTTCGACGAATTTATCGACAGGGAATTCAGGCATCAACAATCTTTGGCAGCTCTTGATCATTCTTTTTGCATTTTCATCAGGACGGAATAGGTTGATGCTGCCATCTTTGGTGCGGTATGCTTTCATTCCTTCGAAACAAGACTGTCCGTAGTGCAGGGCTGGAGATCCTTCACTGATATGGACTTTATTGTCCGTAGTCAGTTCGCCGTCATCCCATTTTCCGTCTTTCCAATAGGAAATAAAGCGATAATCCGTTTTGATGTAGCTAAACCCTAGATTTTCCCAATCGATGTTTAATTCTTTTTGAGCTTCTGTTTGTGTTATTGCTGTCATTCAAATCACTCCATATCTCTATATTTTAATTAATAATTGCCATTATTAGTGAATACTCGTTTACTTCCAAAGCCGCGTCCCCGAAAGGAGTCATTTTGCGTACGCACAACAGTTTGTTCTCTGCCGTAGTGGTCAACCCGGGCAGCACTGCTCCGCACAATAAGTATACTCCAACTGTATACCATCCGTTGTTATCCATCAGGCACAGCAGTGCGACAACTGAAAAGAATCCTACAGCGCCCTCATTAGAAAAAAAGAATGAACCCTCCGACTGCGGGCTCATTCTTTAATGATGAGCCCCACATCAACGGAAAGAGGACTCTACTTGTGAAAGTTAGAATCCGGGCTAAATCACTAATAAAATGACTAAAGAATTGAGTGAAAGAGAGGTTATTGCATAATGTTTTGTATGGTGACACATTGTTTTATTAACTTTCATTTCACTCGCTTCCTTTCTGTTTGTTAGAATATGATGTTATTTTATGCCTGTTTTTAATGGTTGTCAAACCATTTTTTCATTATTTTGTAATAAAAGTGTTTGCAATTCATTTTCATCATCGTTATTGCTCTAAAATTCTAATATTTTTTCATCAATCAGATGAGAAGAGATGGGCTGATCCAAGCTGTGCCCACCTCTCTATGACCGCTCTTTTTTCAATTGAAAGGATGGAGGAAAGGCTGTGTTGATCAGGCGGATGTCCCCTTCATCCAAGCGGATTTTCCCCGCTTCCAGATTCTCCAGCACTTGTTTGCGGTTGCGCGCACCAGGGATAACGGCATCAATGACGTCCTTGCTCAGGTAATAGGCCAAAACGATATTTTGCAGACCCGTTTTGTGCTTTTCAGCTAACGGACGGATTTGATCGACCCGTTTCAAGATGTCCCTGTAAGTATCGCCCTGGAATTGCGGACGTGCCGACTGCTTCTCCGTCAACACGCTGTTCTCATGGTAGTGTCCCGCCAATAAGCCTGAAGCGAATGGGAAATAAGGGATGAAGGTAATGCCCTGTTCCCTGAAATAGGGAAAGAACTTTTCTTCGGCCGATTGATTCAACAAGTTGAATTCATCCTGGACGACATCGATGTATCCATCCGCATTCCCTTCCTTCAGTTGTTCCAAACTGAAATTCGAAACGCCGATCGCCCGGATCTTTCCTTGCTCTTTTAGTCTCTGCAAAGCGCCGACAGCTTCCGCCTTCGGTGTTTTTTCATCCGGGAAATGGATATAGTAGAGGTCGATATAGTCCGTCTGCAGACGGCGCAAGCTGTTCTCGACCTGTTCTTGCAAAAAGGCTGGCGCATTATTGAGAACGATCCCCTTATCCGTCAACTGATGCGCCCCTTTTGTGGCAATGACGACTTTATCCCTCAGATTGTGTTCTTTCAAAGTCTTGCCGATGATCGTTTCGGAAGTGCCTTGTCCGTACAGGAATGCCGTATCCACAAAATTCAAGCCCTTTTCGATCGCTCCAAGCAGCACATCGGCGCCATATTCGGTGTTCGTTTCCGGATCAGCTTCGGCAATTTTATTCGCGCCCAGCCCGATCGGATAAACAGCCAATCCCGTTCTTCCCAACTTTACCAACTCAGTCATATCCGCTTTCCACCCTTCGATAAGATTATTTGATTCCCCAAATCAACGTCCCAAATGGACACGTTTTGACCAAAATCCCCCATGAATATACTTTGGATCATAAGCAACAATAAACGCTCTCGGATCGATTCCCAAAACCTCATCTTTCAGATGACGTTCCGTCTTCCTCGTCAATAAGATATCCATCACTAAACGGTCCCCGTCCCTGCCGGACGCAAGGTAGGACGTCACCCCATAACCCAAATCGCGTAAAACACCCGGCAAGCTACTGTTCACATCAAGCGTCATCACCGTCATCATGGTGTATCCTAACGCTAACCAGTCCTCTATCTTCATCCCGACTGCGATTCCCGTTCCGTAGCCTATCGCATATACAGCTAAATTCCAAGGATTATCCAGACTGTTCATCACCATCGATAATCCCAAAACGTAAATGACAATTTCAAAAACACTCAAAAGTGGTGCCAGAACGCGGTACCCTTTCATCGTCAGCATGAAACGAATCGTACTCAAGGTAACGTAGCTTAAATTGATTGCAAAAATTCTGAGTAACAAACTGAAATCCATCGCAACCTCCCACTCTTATCCAATGATAGCAGCCATTAATTCGCCGGGAAATCGACATATCCCCCTGTTACGACGTCCATTTCCTGAAGGCTTGCAGTCGCATCATTGTAACGGTAGAAGCCCAGGGAACTTGCGACATCTTCGCCGTTTTCACGCACATTTATGGCAACTGTATCGCCTTCAATCGATTCAACGATGAATAGATAGTTTTCGTTTTCCACATAACCCGTCAATTCCGTAATCTTTTGTTTAGCCCGTCCAACCAAAGCAGCATCATCTGTTACAGGTGCTGTTTGAACTGAAACTGCCGCTTCAGAGGCCGTACTTTCTGATGGTTTGGCGGCATTATTGCTCGCTCGGGAAGACGCTGTCCCACTCTGTACGACTGGAACAACCTCTTCGTTGCTTACCGCAACCTCGCTGGCGGTCGATCCGCTTACGGACGATTCCTGCACCGCACTGGAACTATTGGCTGAACCTGTCCCCGGATTTTGGCAAGCAACAAGCAGCATGGCAGATGATGCCAATAAGAAAGCAGATAATTTTTTTCTCTTCATAAGTCCCCTTCTTTCAAAAAATGTACTTGTTTACATTGTAACCTTTTCTCAAAAAAAATGCTTTCATTTTAATCGACAGCAAAGTCCTTCTGCAAAATTTCAAAAACCGCACCACCATCCCAAAAAAAGGATGCTCCCGTCGTTCGAGCTGACTGCCAAAAAAAAAGCAGCCTCAAACCAGTGCACGGTTTGAGGCTGCTTATAGGAATCTATTATTCGGTCACGCCTTGTTCTTCTGCTTCCATTTCTCTGATGGATTGGGCTACCTTCACCATCATGGAGCATTCTATTCTTTTCTTGAAGATATCACAGCTGAAACCGTAAGTTCCGTTGATGGAACCCGTCGCATGAAGCGAGTTGGCCGGGCAGCCTCCGCTGCAATACATCTTGGCCCAGCAATTTTCGCACTCCGGTTTGGAGTAGCAGTTGCTCTGCTTGAATTGGCATTGAACATCCAGTTGCGTGATGCCGTCCCAGATGTTGCCCAGGCTGAATTCTTCATCCCCGACGAATTGGTGGCATGGGAAGATTTCACCCCACGGTGTAACGGCGATATACTCCGTCCCTGATCCGCAGCCGGAAATCCGTTTTTGTACACAAGGTCCTTCTGAAAGGTCCAACATGTAATGGTAGAAGGTAAAGCCGTTGCCTTCTTCATCCCGTTTGAGCATTTCATCGGCAAGGATTTCGTATTGTCTGTAGATTTCTGGAAGGTCTTCCTCAGTGAGCGCGTACGGCTCGCTCGGATCGCAGATAACGGGTTCCATCGAAAGCTTGTCGAAGCCGATGTCCGCCATGTGGAAGATGTCGTTGGTGAAATCGACATTGTTATGCGTGTAGGTCCCGCGCATATAATATTCCTTGTCTCCGCGTTTATCGACGAAATCTTGGAATTTCGGCACGATGTGATCGTAGCTGCCTATTCCGGCTACCGTTTTGCGCAGATGGTCATGCACTTCTTTGCGGCCATCCAGGCTCAAAACGACGTTGTACATTTCTTTGTTGCAGAATTCGGTGACTTCGTCGTTCAACAACATCCCGTTCGTCGTAAGCGTGAAACGGAATTTTTTATTGGTTTCTTCTTCGATACTTCTGGCGTAGGCAACGACTTTTTTGATTACGCGCCAGTCCATCAGCGGTTCTCCTCCGAAAAAGTCGACATCGAGATTGCGGTGGTAACCTGAGCTTTCGATCAAAAAGTCAATCGCTCTCTTTCCGACTTCGAACTTCATGATGGCCCGGTCGCCTTTGTATTTTCCTTGGCTGGCGAAACAGTATTCGCAGGAAAGGTTGCAGGTGTGCGCCACATTGAGGCAGAGCGCCTTGATGTAGGTCTGGCGTTTCGTCAAATCGATGGAGAGATCCTTGAATTCGTCCTCCGTGAAGAGCTCGCCGTTGTTTTTCAATTCTTCCACGTCCGCGATCGTTTCGCGGATCTCTGTTTCATTGATTTCCGTATCGTGGGCATAGGCTTCCAGCATCTGCGCCACAATTTCTTCGGTCGGGGTTTGTTCAAAGATGGCAATGATGTCAAAGGCCAGGTCATCGACGACATGTACAGCACCGCTATAGGTATCCATGACAATGTTATACCCTTTTAATTTATATTGATGGATCATTTAATAATCGATCTCCTTTTATCCATAAAAGGGCCGCCCAACGATAAAGCAATTGGGCGGTCTTTTTACTTTTTTCAGTTTATTACTTGTTTTTGTTTTCGCAAGATTGATTGGCAATCCCACAAGAAGTTTTACAAGCTGATTGGCATGATGTTTGGCATGCTCCACAGCCGCCAGTTTTTGCGCTTTCTTTCAGGTTACGCGTGTTCAATGTAACGATTCTTTTCAAAACAAACAACTCCTTCACTTACATATTAGAAGTAAATTGTCAAATGATTTGCTTCTTACTAACATTTTAGCAATAAACATCCATTCCGTCAATCTATACCGGAGGCGGCACTTCACCGTATTTATGGCGAAAGCTGGGCCGTTTCCGTCACGACGAGCAGCGATTCCGGAAGACAGCCGGAGTCGCTGTTTACCCGTATCCCCTGCAGATAGAGTCCCGCAATGGCCGTAATGATTTCCTCGGATATTCGTTCTCCCGGCGTGACGATGGGGATCCCCGGCGGATAGGCCCAGGCATATTCCGCGGCGACCCTTCCTTGCGATTCCAGAAGCGAGCAAACTTCCTGCTCCGAATGGAATGCCGCTTGGATGGAAAGGACGCGTTCCGGAATTCCCGGCAGCGGGCCGCTCGTATGGTCGGCAGCAGCTTCGAGTGTTTGGTCGATTTCCAAAAGGCTAGCAGCCAAGGCGAAGAAGGAATCTTCCGTGTCGCAGACGCTCGTGATCGCGAGGGCATAGCCGCTGTATGCCATCTCCAATTCGATGTGGTATCTTTCCCGAAGCATTCCCATCAGCTCATTGCCGGTGATGCTGGTCCCCTTTGTGGAAATCACGATTTTCCCGGAATCAAAATCGTGGAAGCTTTTGTGTTTCGCTTTGTCATCTTTGCCGTGGCAAAGGATCCGCAGCTTTTTCAATGCTTTCGTCTTTTCCGAAAACACGTCAAGATGGCGTGTATATTGTCCGAAAAGCTCATCCGTCCGCTCCGTCATCAGGCGGAAGCATTGCTCGATGGACGCCATCAGGATGTAGGACGGCGAACTCGTCTCAAAGATGGCGAGTTGCCTCGCCATCTCCTGCTCGCCCACAAGCTCGCCGCAGACATGGGCCAACGCGGTCGTCGTCAGCGAAGGCAAGGTTTTATGCAGGCTCTGGATGACGATATCCGCTCCTTGTGTCACCGCACTCTCAGGGAATGCTTCAGAATAGTTGAAATGTGCGCCATGCGCCTCATCCACCAATAATGGGATGTTGCTCGCATGGCAAAGCGCTGCGATGGAAGGTATGTCGCTGACCACACCCTCATAGGTAGGCGAAGTCAAAACCACCAACTTGATATCCGGATTCTCATCCAGCTTTTGTTTGACCAAATTAGGGTCGATTCCGCCGTAGACGTTGAAATCTTCCTCAAGTTCGGGCAACAAATAGACTGGCTGCAGATCCATCAGTTCGACGGCGTTGTACACCGCTTTGTGGCAATTCCGCGAGACAAGGATCTTATCCCTCGGCTTTGTCGCTGCGCGGATCCCGGCAAGAATCCCGCACGTGCTCCCATTGACGAGGAAGAAGGTCTGCTTTGTTCCATAAAAAGCGGCGAAGCTGTCCATATACTCTTTCAGTATCCCCGCGGCACCATGCAAGTTGTCGAAGCCCTCGATTTCGGTGATGTCCAGCTTGTACGGCAAATCATTCCCGAGCAGCCCTATGTTTCTTTTGTGGCCGGGCATGTGCATCGGAATCATGTCCGTTTCGGCATAACCCTGCAATCGTTGCAGCAAAGATGGATGCGAATTTTTTTCTTTCATCAGTTTTTCCTTTTCCTCTATCATATTGGATTTTATTTATTATACCAGATGCATTCTTGCGGAAGGACAAAAAAAAGAACCTAACCCGAAAGTTAAGTCCTTATAAGTTTAGTTTTTTAAATTAAGCTTTTTGAACGTTTGAAGCTTGAGGTCCACGGTTACCTTCTTCAACGTCGAAAGTTACTGCTTGTCCTTCTTCTAAAGATTTGAAACCTTCAGATTGGATAGCTGAGAAATGTACGAATACATCGTCTCCGTTTTCGCGTTCGATGAAACCAAAACCTTTTTCTGCATTAAACCATTTAACTGTACCTTTTTCCATAATTAAATTCCTCCTCGTGCGTTTCGCACATATCATACATTGTTGCTAACGTTACGGATTGGAATGTCTCTTAAACAATTCTTTTCTTTCACTCACTAACAAAATGTTAAACTTATTGTATCATGGGTAAACCAAATATGCAACCCTTAACAACTAAAAAATTATAAATCCGCTTCCGGCCAACAGGATTTGGGAAGCGGATTCTTTTCTCCGTGATTATCCTTTTCTTCGGATAAAAACATTCTTTGCAACACCGTCCTGCTCACCACACAAAGGGGATCAACCGGTATTTCACTCTTTCTGTGTATTCCTTGTAACCGGCCAGCCCGGCCTTCAGCACTTCTTCCTCGTTCTTGATCCTTGCGATTATTTCGGCGCAAGCCACAGCCATCGGGATCAATGCATAATAGGATCCAAGCAGCAAAGGTACGGCCAAATACAAGAGGATCGATCCCAGATACATTGGATGCCTCACAACCGAATAGAGCCCGGTATCGATCAACTTTTGCCCTTCCTGTATCTCGACAACCCTGGAAGCGTAACTGTTCTGCGCTAGCACAACAATAACCAACGCATAGGACAATTCAAATAACAGTAGACTTGCAATGACCAGCCAGAAAGGGACATCCGACCAGTTATAGCGATAATCCAGTCCTGGCATGATTATCGCTATAATCATGAACAACGATGCTACCTTCACGATTGTACGCTGCTTCTTTTGCGGCTCCTTCAGTCTCATCCGTTTAGCGAGCAACGCGGGGTCCTCCTTCAGCAGATAATACAATGTCCCGCTCATCGGGATGACCAGCGCAACCAGAAAAAGCCAGCCATTCCAATAGCTCAGTGTACCGGCCGACAGAAACAGAATGGCCCCGATTACGACAATCCCATTCAAAAATCGGGTAAAAACCAATCTGAGCAACGACTTCCTATCCATCTCGTTATTCGTTTCACTACTCATTACTACACCGCCTCATCCTCTTAAAAGTCGATCCGTTGCGAAATCCAGATGATAACAACACATTTCCCTTCTCTGTTCTGGGTCTTATTCCACATAATAGAACGCTGCATCCGGCAATTTACCGCCTATAGCATCCGGTGATGCCTCCATGAGCACTTGCAGATATTTATCAACTGCTGGTCGAGCCTCTTCGGCGCCTATAAATAGCAGATTGCTTCTGGGAATCGCCTCCTCAGCGATTTCCGCACTCATCCCGACATCGTGTTTATCCAGCAGTCCAGCGGCATCCGCAGGTTTTTTTTTCACCCAATCAACCGAGTCTGAATAATCATCCAGCAGCAAGCCCATTTCTTCGGAATCCTGGGTCGCTAACGCTGTATTGACTATCAGGCATGTCTGGGGAAGCGGGGTATCTTTGCCGTTTATGTTAGCCCATTCCTTCTGCACATCCAGCGCTATCTCACTTTTTTTGTTCGCAGCCAGCACCATCGATACATACGGTTCAGCCAACACGGTAATCGCACTGTTGCCATCCATGGCTGTTTGCGCCAATTCTTCCGGATCAGCTGCATATGCCAAAATCAAGTCTTTATCGGGATCGATTCCATTTTTGGACAACAGATATCTGAAGACCACATCAGATACCGAACCTGCTTCGGCGATATCCACCTCTTTCCCCTTCAAATCAGACCAGTTAGCGATGGTCACGCCGTCGGTCAGAACATACATAAATCCGCCGGTAGTGACTGCAGCCAGTTGGTATTTCCCACCCTCATTGTAAAGCCTCGCAGCCATATCCGTCGGAATGACTGCCACGTCTATTTCCTCCGACAGCAACTTTTCATAGAGCGCCTCCGGGTCCTGTCCGATGACGTATCCGACCGTGTCGCCCAATTTAGGATTAGGCTTGATGCTGGGTTCCATCATCTTTACCAAACCTACAGCGCTCGGTCCTTTTAATACGTCGACCGTGAACGTTGCTGAAGCAGCTTCCTCGTATGCCTCATCCCATGATTTGCATCCACTGAACGAAAAAGCCAAAACGGTCAAAAGCAACACAAACTGAAATTTCCTCTTCATCGCCGGCTCACTTCCTTTTTTGTTTTGCGAATGGTATCTTCCGGTAAACCCGGCCGCTACAGCAGCCCCGCTCCCAACTTCATCCCTTCCGTTCTTAAAACCTCCGCTTTGTCGGTCCTTTCCCAAGGCAAGTCCAGATCCGGCCTTCCGAAATGGCCATAGCAGGCGACCTGCTGATAAATCGGTCTCCTCAAATCAAAATCCCTTATGATGGCTGACGGCCGCAGATCGAAGTTCCTCGCTATCAAGCCCTCTATTTTCTGGTCGTCCATCTTTCCGGTTCCGAAGGTTTCAACCATGATGGATACCGGGTGGGACATGCCGATGACATAGGCAAGCTGTACTTCGCACTTGTCCGCCAAACCGGCCGCCACGATATTTTTGGCGACATATCTTGCGGCATAGGTCGCGGAACGATCGACCTTGGTTGGGTCCTTCCCCGAGAAGGAGCCGCCGCCATGTCTGGCGTATCCGCCGTATGTATCGACGATGATTTTTTTGCCGGTCCAACCCGAATCCCCAGCCGGTCCGCCTATGACAAATCTGCCGGTTGCATTTACGTAGTATTTTGTCCGTTCATCCAGCATTCCTTCCGGAAGGACCGTTTTGACGGCCTTTTCGATCACATCGTGCCTGATCTGCTCATGGGTAACCGATTCGTCATGTTGACAGGCGACAACGACCGCTTCGATGCGGACGGGCCGATTGCCGAAATATTCCACCGTAATCTGCGTTTTCCCGTCCGGCCTCAAATAAGGGATGGCCCCTGATTTGCGCAGCTCCGCCATTTTTTTTGCCAACTTATGCGCCAATGTGATCGGCAGCGGCATCAGCTCCGGCGTCTCGTTGCAGGCATACCCGAACATGATCCCCTGATCGCCGGCGCCAAGCCGGTCCATTTCATCCGCTGAGCCCTGCTTGTATTCCCGCGAGGCGTCCACACCTCCGGCAATGTCCGGGGACTGCTTGTCGATTGCCGTAAGGACCGAACAGGCTCCCCCATCCATACCGAACGCGGTATCCGTATAGCCGATTTCCTGGATGATTTTTCTGGCGATCACAGGGATGTCGATTGTGCAGGATGAGGTGATTTGTCCATAAATCATGATCAGGCCCGTGCTGGCAGAAACGTCGCAGGCCACACGGCTTAAAGGCTCTTTTGCCATGATGGCATCCAAAATGCCGTCCGCTACTTGATCACATATTTTGTCCGGATGACCTTCCATAACCGATTCCGAAGTAAAAAACCATTTTTCCATTGCCTTTCCCCCCTAACCCGCCACTTGATCATTGCCGCAAAGCGAAAGTGGCTACCATATACCCGACACCGAAAGGTCCTTCATAGGACAATACCTCTGTCGCATAGTCTCTGCCTTCAAACACGCCGAACAAAAACAGGATGGACCGCAAGCCGCATTCCGCGCCATTCTCCAGGAAAGTAGGATCGAGATGTAGCAAACTCTCCGCATCCCTTTCGCGTATCGCCTTGACGATCAGTTTATCCAGCATCGGTCCCGCCGGGTGATAGCCATAGGGCCCGTCCGTTTTTAATACGTGCGAAAGATCACCGGAGGCTATGACGGCCGTCCGTTTATCTGTTTTTTCGATTTCTTTGCCGTACTGTTTCCCCAGCTCGAAGTAATGTTCATAGGAAGGATTTGTGACCAGGATCTTTTCCACTTCGATATCAGGGGCCAGCTCTTTTCCGAGATAATAGAGCGGCACTTCATAGCCATGGTCCGTATGCGGCGAAATGATCACGATGCGTTCCGGTTTTGTAGCTGCCAATTTTTTTGCCGCTGCTTCCAAAGCTGCCGTTGTCTTTCTTACTCTTTCAATGTCCTTGCCGCCTATTTCGGGAATGATCAGGGGCGGATGCGGACTGACGACGCCAAACGTTAACATTGCCTTACCCCCTTCTAGACGTTGCCGATGTGCACATGCTGCAATCCTGCCTTTTTCCCGATCTCTTCCGCCAACTTCAACGAATCCAGGGACGTTATCGGAGCATCCATCATTTTCCATCCCGGGAAAAACCTGTTTACATGCCATGGGACATCTTTGCCTACTTCATCGGCGATGAAATGGGCCATCTTTTCCAGCTGCTCGGGCCTGTCATTGACACCCGGTATGACCAGCGTCGTGACTTCGATATGCACGCCCGCTTTGTAGAGATATTTTATGGCCTCCATGACGGGCTGGACTTCGCCGCCGCAATACTTCACGTAAAACGCGTCATCCGGCCCCTTTAAATCAACGTTGGCGGCATCCAAATAGGGCGTGATGGCTTCAAGCGTCTCCCTTGTCATATAGCCCGCCGTCTTCCAAACATTTTTCAATCCCTTTTCCCTGGCCAACTTCATCGTTTCGAGGGCATACTCCACAAAAATGATGGGTTCCGTATAGGTATAGGCAATCGAAGGCACACCGGCTGCGAGAGCCCTTTTCACGTGTTCTTCCGGCGTGATATCTTCACCGATGATCGGTCGGTTCGGTTTCGGATTTTGCGAAATATCCCAGTTCTGGCACCAGAGGCATCTCAAATTGCAGCCGACAGTGGCGAAGGAATAGATTTGCGTCCTCGGCAAAAAGTGAAAAAGCGGCTTTTTTTCGATTGGTTCGATGGCCACAGCCACCGCTTTCCCATAATTTAAAGCATACAGTGTCCCTTGGCGATTTTCCCGCACGCCGCAAATGCCTCTCTTCCCGTCTGCAATCGTGCACCGGTGCGGGCAAACGCCGCACTTCACTTTGCCGTCATCCAATTTTTGGTATAACATGGCCTCTTTCATCGTGTCATTCCTTTCTTCAATGCACAAACATCCGGTCCGATCGGCTTATCCAAGCTATTGATCCACAAAAGGATAGCGCTTACAACTATATGTTACTGCATATTCATTGAACAATCCACAAATAACCAAATAAGCCGGGAATCACGCTTTTACGCGATTCCCGGCTTATTTGGTTGAGAAACTTGAGAGGTTTCATTGGATAAATTCCATTTTCCGAATGCGGCCATCCCGAAACAGTTTTAAGCCTCTGCAGAAAGCATTCGCTGCATCGCCTTGTTGACGGAAGCGACCGGCAGACCCACGATATTGTTGTAATCCCCTTCTATCCGCTCGACCCAAAGCCCGGCTTCCTCCTGGATACCGTATGCACCGGCTTTGTCCAGCGGGCTGCCGCTAGCGATATAGGCCCTCACTTCCGCATCCATCTGTGCATCCCACTCAAAAAAATGCACCTTGGTCTCGACAGCAAAGGTCTCTTCCAACTCGCCCCACTGGATACTCACTCCGGTAAGCACGGAATGTGTCCTCCCGGCCAAGGAACGCAGCATGGCATAGGCTTCATCGGCGTCCATTGGCTTGCCTAATACGCGATTGTCCAAAACGACGACGGTATCCGCACCGATCACCATCGCATTAGTCTGCAACCGATGGATGACAGCCGCCTTTTCCCTCGCAAGTGTCTCCACCAGCTTTCTTGCCGTTTCGATGAAATCTTCCTGCCCCGCTTCGGCAGAGAATTTTTCTTTCTACTTCCTTCTCGTCGATCTCGGATACTTGGACAGCGAAATCCTTCACACATAAGGACAGCAGCTCTTTTCTCCTGGGGGACTGGCTTGCCAAAATGACTGTTGGGTACATATTTTTTCTTCCCTTCTGTATATATGTTGAACTGACTGCTTCATCTTCCTTTGGAAACCGGCCTTCGAGGTGGGCGGTTCCCTGAACGAAAGAAAAAAGAACCCAACCCGAAAGTTAAGTCCTTATAAGTTTAAATTTAGTTTTTTAAATTAAGCTTTGTTAACGTTTGTTGCTTGAGGTCCACGGTTACCTTCTTCAACGCTGAAAGTTACTGCTTGGCCTTCTTCTAAAGATTTGAATCCTTCAGATTGGATAGCTGAGAAATGTACGAATACATCGTCTCCGCTTTCGCGTTCGATAAATCCAAAACCTTTGTCTGCGTTAAACCATTTTACTGTACCTTGTTCCATAATGAAATTCCTCCTCGTGCGTTTCGCACATATCTTACATTGTTGCTAACGTTACGAACCGGAATGTTTTTAAACAATTCTTTTCTCACACCTAACAAAATGTTAAATTCATTGTATCATGGATAATTGGAATAAGCAAGGCTTAGACTGTAAAAATATTATTCCATCCGGATGTTCTTGCAGAATGGCCCGTTTCACTGCGCGCCATAGGCTTCATTCACGTTTTGCGTAAAGATCAGTCCATTCCCTGGGTCATCCATTTTCAGCTGTTCCCTGATCGAAGCGACAATCCCGTTTGCCTTCGTTGCCTGGGAGATGATCAGGACGATTTCCTTTTCCGGTTCGATATCCATCGAAAACAGTTTGCTCGTTTTCATGGATTCCCGAACTCCGCGCATTGATGATGGTGCCGCCGTTTGAACCTGCTGCGATAGCCGCTTCCACCACCTGTTCAGCCTTCCCTTTGTCCACAATGACCGTAATGGCAGCATACATAATCTGATTCACGTCCTTTTCTTCGATCATTTGCTCCCCAATCCGCAATCCACCACTGCAGAGATCAGTTCAAAACGATTTATCCCACCATCACTCATCATCCCGAAGCCATCAGCCAATACATTCGCGCCCTCTATCGCATCGGCGGCACCTTTAAAACCGCTCACACTCTTTTTTATGGGATGTCAACAGAAAAACCTCCTTGCGCAATTTAATGTGCGCAAGGAGGTTTGGTATTAATCTGTATAGGAAGCCATTCGTGCGTATGATTTGTAACGGTCTTTGGCGGATTCCAAGCCATGGTCAAAAATATTCTGAACATGCTCTGCATCGTAGAGATTGTAGAGCGAAGAATACCGGACTTCTTCCATCAGGAAATCCTGGAATCGTTCAAATTGCGGCTCTTTCGAGTCCAACGTGAACGGATTTTTGCCTTTTGCTTTGTCTTCCGGATTGAAGCGGTACAGATGCCAATAGCCGACATCCACTGCATCCTTCTCATGACTCTGCGAAACCGACATGCCGCACTTGATGCCGTGGTTGATGCATGGTGAGTAAGCGATGACGATGGACGGGCCATCATAAGCTTCCGCTTCGGAAAGGACTTTCAAGGTGTGACGAGGGTTTGCCCCCATTGCTATTTGCGCCACATAGACATAGCCATAATTCATCATCATCATGCCCAAGTCTTTCTTCTTGACCGATTTTCCGCCGGAAGCGAATTCCGCGATCGCACCGATGTTGGAAGACTTGGATACTTGTCCACCCGTGTTCGAATACACTTCCGTATCGAGCACCAGGATATTGACATCTTCTCCGCTCGCCAAGACATGGTCGATGCCGCCGAAGTCGATGTCGTAGGCCCAACCGTCGCCACCGAACATCCAAGTGGAACGTTTCATCAGATAGTCTTTGTACTGCAGGATATCGCTGACCAAATTTTGCACCTTTTGGTCGGCTGTTTGCACAGCCTCCAACGCTTCGCTGAACGCCGCCGCCAGATTGCGGGCTCCGCGTTTTTCTTTGAACCCGTCGACCCAAGCCTGCGTAGGCACCCTCAAGGCCTCATCGATCTCTTGTTCCAACAATTGAAGCGCCAATCCGAGCGTTCTTTCGCGCAGTTGCTTGGTTGCATGATGCATCCCGAAGCCAAATTCGGCATTATCCTCCAAAAGCGAGTTACCCCATGAAGGCCCGAAGCCCTTGTCATTGGTTGTGTAAGGTGTGGAAGGCGCCGATCCGCCATAGATGGACGTGCAGCCTGTCGCATTGGCGATCTGCATGCGGTCGCCGACCACTTGCGTCGCTAATTTGATGTATGGTGTTTCGCCGCAGCCGGCACACGCACCGGAGAATTCAAACAAAGGTTGTTCGAACTGACTGCCCTTCACCGTGTTCGTGCCTACAGGGTTTTCCTTATGCGGCAAACGGATCATATAATCCCAGTTTTCGTTCTCTTCCAAATGATCTTCGCGGTTGCGCATTTCGATCGCCTTTTTGCGCGCCGGGCAGGTCAAGACGCAAATGCCGCAGCCCGTACAATCGGCCGCCGACACCTGGATCCGATACTTGGAGTCTTTATAAGGACGCATCCCATCGAGGAATTCCACGCCTTCCGGAGCATTTGCGGCCTCTTCTTCCGTCACCAGGAACGGACGAATGGCTGCATGCGGGCAAACAAAGGAGCATTGGTTGCATTGGATGCACTCTTCCGGATTCCAGATCGGAATCTGAACGGCGATTTCACGTTTTTCGAATTGCGTTGTCCCTTGCGGGAAGGTGCCATCGGCGCGATCCAAGAAGGCGCTGACCGGTAATTGATCCCCTTCCATGCGGTTCATCATGTCTGCGATATTTTTGACGAAGTCAGGTTCATCCTTGATTGGCTGCGGTTCATCCTGAGCATATTTCCAGCTTTCCGGCACATCGATTTTCTTCACTCTATCGATACCGGCCTCGATCGCTTTTTCGTTCATCAGGACGATTTTTTCGCCTTTATGTCCATATGATTTTTCGGCAGCGTCTTTCATATGCTGAACGGCTTCTTCCAATGGGATGATCGGCAGAATCTTGAAGAAGGCCGCTTGGCAAATCGTGTTGATTCTTCCGCCCAAGCCGATTTCTTTGCCGGCGTTGATCGCATCGATGACGTAGAAATTGATGTCGTTATCCGCGATGTAGCGCTTCATTTTTGCAGGCAGACGCGAATCCAGGTCTTCGACGGGCCAGTTTGTGTTCAGCAGGAAAGATCCGCCGGGTTTCAAGGTCTTCACCATATCATATTTTTTGACATACGCTTGATTATGACAGGCAACGAAATCCGCTTGCTCGATCAAATAGGGTTCATGGATCTCTTCTTTGCCGAAACGCAGATTCGAGATGGTCACCCCGCCCGATTTTTTCGAGTCATAGGAGAAATAGGCCTGCACGTGCAAATCGGTATTGTCACCGATGATTTTGATCGAGTTTTTATTTGCCCCGACTGTTCCGTCTGAACCGAAGCCCCAGAATTGCGCCTCAAAGGTACCTTCTGGGCGGACAGCGATTTTCTCTTCGATCGCCAGCGACAGGTGCGTGACGTCATCGTTGATGCCGATCGTGAACGGATGCTGCGGTTCTTCCTTATCCAAGTTTTTGAAGACGGCACGGATCTGGTTTGGTGTCGTATCTTTTGAGCCCAATCCGTAGCGTCCCCCGATGATGCTTGGGCGATCCTTCACTTGATTGAATGCAGCCACGACATCCAGGAACAAAGGCTCTCCGATCGAGCCGCATTCTTTGGTGCGGTCAAGGACGGCTATTTTTTTAACCGTTTCAGGCAATGCCTTCAAGAAATGCTCCATGCTGAATGGACGGTAGAGATGGACGTTCAATACGCCAACCTTTTCGCCATGGCTGTTCAGATAGTCCGCTACTTCACAAGCCGTATCATAGACGGAGCCCATGCAAATGATCGCTTTGTCGGCATCCGGCGCCCCATAATAATTGAACAAATGGTAGTCGCGGCCGGTAAGTTTGTTGATTTCAAGCATGTAATTTTCGACAATTTCCGGAATCGGCGTTGTAGTAGCTGTTGGAAGCTTCGCGTCCTTGGAAAAAGATGTCCGGATTCTGTGCCGAGCCGCGCATCGTCGGGTGGTTCGGGCTCAAACTGCGGTCCCGGAAAGCTTTCAAGGCATCGCGGTCAACCAATTTTGCATAATCCTCATAGTCCTGCACTTCAATCTTTTGGATTTCATGGGAAGTGCGGAAGCCATCGAAGAAATGCATAAAGGGCACGCGCCCTTTGATGGCGGCTAAGTGTGCCACTGCAGCCATATCCGTTGCCTCTTGGACGCTCGCTGATGACAGCATCGCAAAACCGGTTTGTCTGCATGCCATCACGTCCGAATGGTCGCCGAAAATCGAAAGCGCATGGCTGCCGACCGCCCGGGCCGCAACATGGACAACCGCCGGCAATAACTCGCCCGCCATCTTATACATATCCGGAATCATCAGCAACAACCCTTGCGAAGAGGTATAGGAGCAAGCCAAAGCTCCCGCCTGCAAAGCCCCGTGCACCGTACCGGCTGCCCCGGCTTCGGATTGCATCTGCGTGACTTTTACGGTCTGTCCGAATATATTGTTGCGTCCTTCTTGTGCCCAATGGTCAACCGCATCCGCCATGGGTGAAGAAGGTGTGATGGGATAGATACCTGAGACTTCCGTAAAAGCATAGGAAGTGTAGGCTGCTGCGGTATTACCATCAACAGTCAAATATCTTTTTTCTTTTGACATAAAAAATACCTTCTCTCAAATCATAATTTTTTCCAGCTTCGTTAAACCAGAAACGTAATTCCAAAAAAATAGCTTCAGTCCTGACATTAGAAATGCACTACCAAAGCTCGAATGTAACTGCTCCTTTAAATTTCCAAAAATACTTCGCCAAATTCACCTCATTAACAGTCTGTACAAGTGATTCACCCATTCATTATATCAAAAAAGTAAGCGAACCGATAGAGCAATAGTTTCCTTTCGAGATCGCTACCTGAAAACATTCAGCACGAAAAAAAAAGACAGAAGGCAAATGAGCTATAGTTCACTCATTTGCTCTTCTGTCTTTTTCGATACAAGGTCAGTGCCGGTCGTTTCAATTTTTTCTTCTATCAAAGTAATAATAGAAACCCACTCCTAAGAGGGGCACACAAACCCCGATGAGCGAGGTAACGGGATCTTCTCTTAGTGTATTTATCGTCAGCCCAACAAATAAAGCGGTAATCATAACGACAGTGAAAGGATATCCCTTTACTTTATATGGCCTTTCCATCTCCGGAAATTTTTTTCGGTACAGCAACACCGCAAATGTGGTCAGTATATTGAACAACATACTCGAAAAAACAACGAGTGCGATCAGCTGGGTCAATTCTTGAATGAATACAAGCAGTACCGAAATGACCGCTTGTGCCACGATGGCATAATGCGGCACAGCATATTTGGCATGCAATTTCTTAAAGCTGGCGAAGAAATGTCCTTCCATGCTCATGGCGTAATAATTTCTGGGGAAAGCCAAGATGCAGCCATTCAGCGAACCCAATAGCGCAATGATCATCGTTACCGACACAAGCCAACCGCCAAAATCCCCCATTGTTTTCATTGCCGCCGCTGTGCCCAGATAGAAATCTCCCGCTTGTAACATCGTGTCAATCTTCCCATAAGAAAGCACGCGCAAAATGGAATAATTAAACAGCACATACAACAGGGTAAGCGACACAATCGAAATAATGATGGCTGACGGCAAAGTGCGTTTGGGATTTTTCATTTCTTCGGCCAAACTGTTCAGATTCGCCCAGCCTTCATAGGCCCATAGTGTCACGACGACAGCGACCGCCACCATGTTGATGACACTCCCTATATCATATCCTTCCGTTCCAAGGGGAATGGACAAATCAGGTACATTTTCCCCCTTAATCAACCCGACCACCAAGATGAGTATGATCGGAACTGATCTTCCCCACCATGGATAGGTTTTGAACAAACGTCCCTAGTTCAGTTCCACGATAATTGACAAGGCTTAATCCGATGATGGACAAAACCGCAACGCTTTTCATTCCGAAATCTCCGAATGGCACAACTTGTTGTAAAACCGACGCTAAAATTAATGCCACAGCAGCGATGGAGCCTGGGCCTGCCAATACGAACAGGTTAAATCCATACAAAAAACCGACGATGGGGCTGTACGCAGTGGACAGGTAGACAGTAATCCCCCCAGCCCTTGGATCGCTTGCGCCCAGCTCCGCATAGCACAGTCCACACAACAGCGAAATAAGGCCACCGGTTATCCAAGCTAAAATCGCTAATCCAAAATTCATGTCCGTCGTGATCAGTACATATGAACCCAGATAAAAAATACTCGAACCCAGCATGATTCCGCAGATGATGCTGATCCCATCCAAAAGCCCGATTTCCTTTTTTAAGCCGTTGTTCCCACTCGCCATACTCCCCCCTCCTCAACTTTTCGCCATTATTTTCGAATGGCAGTTCCCTGCGAAACTGACCAGCAAGCCTGCCGACTGATTGCCTAAAAGGGGTGCCATAAAAACGCACGTTTCTTATTTTGGGGTCCTCTGCATTAAGGGATGATTCTTCAATCCTTTCTATTGATGTCCGGATCAAAGTAATGCTTCCGTTTTACCCAGACGGTGCCGTCACCTTTTGTGATCAACAGCACATCCACGGGCCCGCCGACCGTTTCCATCGACAAGGAAATCCTCCTTTTGAAGGCTGTCATATTCACAAGCGTTTCTGCCAGTGTGGCCAGTTCTTCTTTCGGCATCGAATCGATGATCATCAAAACAGGTTCCGTATAGCGCTGTTTCTTCACGTCATCGAAGGCTTCGAAGATCGATGCTTCAACATCCGATCTGATCTTATTGATCTCATCCATATTGGATTTTTTAAAAAGCTGTTTGGTCGACGCTTCCTTTATGAAGGTGTCGAAACTGAGTTTTAAAATCTCCGCTAAATCATTTTGGAGATCCGTAGCTATCCCGTTTATGAGCAGATGAACCATATCCTGTTGCGCAAAGGGGACAATCGCCGATGAGCATTTCCCCTCGACATCCTCGTTGGAAACGACTGAAATCACATTCAATCTTTTTTTGATGACCCTGTCGACGACACCGGCTATGTCAAATTGGTATAAGCTTGGGAAGATTTCGTGTTCGCCAAAACCGGCTATGACCAGTCCCGTATAGATTTCCGGAAAGTAACTATCGCTGTAAAAATAATTCCTTACGATTTTGTACAGGCTCAGCTTAACCTTGTTATATATGTCTATCCCTAAAAAAATGGTGTCGAACAACTCTTGAAAAACAACATCGATCTTAGAACCGTAGGCATCCGTGAATGCTTTCACCGTAATTTTCTTGGTGATGCTCTTTAGTTTTTCGCTTTCCTTTAATAATCCGGGTATATTACTCTGAACGGCATCTTGATAATCCTTCAGATTAAATTTTTCGGATGTCATTTCAAAGGTTGTGTTTTCCAAAAGCTTTTTACGCTTTCAGCATAACCCAATATCAATATTTCGCTCTGAATGGGGGAATAGATTTCATCCATATTTGCCACGTAATTAAAAAACTCCGTACAATAATCCTGCACCTCATCCAACGATTTATCGCCTATTTTATTTTTAAACCCTTTGACGATGATTTCCCAAGGAATGCCCATAAAATCGATGTTGCCAAAGATCATGATGCCAACGGAGTGATTTGAACCTAACGTAAAAATCTTATTCCCGGAATTGAATATTTTAAAGTTCTCGATATTACCCATCGTCAATGCCGAATCGGCGGCCAAAACCAGCCCGTTTGCATTCAACACACCAATTTCCGCAGTCATGATTTTCTCCCCTCGCTTATTCTGAAAGTTGAAATTATGTTTTTAATTTCCCGAATGAGACTGATAAATAAAACTTTCCAGGCGAAAGAGGTCTGAACATTCCGTCTCAGACCTTCCTTTACCCGGATTTTCTATCCAATGGTTATTTTTCGAAAAATTACAATCTCAAAGGAAGATTCTTTAAGAATTCGGATTTGGATTTGACGGAGCGTTTTCAGGGCTTGCTTTGTAGTGGGCAAGAATCAACGCCCCCAATCCGGCCACCACAGTCAGCAATCCGACGATGAAATTCACAAATGGAATCATGTTTAAAAGAGCAAGGATGACAAGACCCAATAGCACGTACCAGACACCCTTGTGCATTTCTGGCCATTTGAAGCGTTTTGCCAGCCATTGACCGATGAACACTGCGACAATGATCTTGGAAAGGTACATGGCCACCCAGTAGACAATCCCCATCAGTATCCCTAACGGTATGCCGATCACGGTAACCATCGCCAAAATGATCAAAAGCGGCGTCACAACAAGCGTCAAGAAGCCTACACCCAAGGTCTTAAGCGGCAGCTCGGCAATCGGCCGGGCCGTATTTGTCCAAAAATTCGGTCTCCATATCTTGACCAAGAACCAAATCAGCAATGCACTTGCAATGCCCCACAGAAAGCCCATCACCATTCTGAAAGGTCTATTGGTTTCCATTTTGTTTTGATTGGCAGTCATCGATTCAGCAGTCATCGATTCGATTTTCTTCCAATCCGTCACGACCCTTGATTTGCGATCCGGTAGCAATAACAGCCTCGTTTGCGCTTGCGTACGAAAGTTTCCCCTCGACCACCGCATTGTTCTGCAGTTCCAGCTTTTCTGCCTGCACATTCATGTCCCCGCCAACCAAACCGTCAACGATGATTTCCGACCCGCCGCCAAACAATCCGCGCGTTATTGTTCCCTCCTGCAGTATGCTGGCGCCAGCGGCAAATAAGTCCCGTCCGATGATAGCGTCCTTGCTAATTGTTATATTCTGTCCTGCTGCGAATACGTCACCTTCGCTTTGTACGCCCAATTCCAGATTTTGTCCTGCAACATAGATATTGCCTGTAACGGCTCCATTTATCGTTATACTTTGAGCGGCGACAAACAAGATCTCCATTTATGTTTCCGTTGATCCGTACTTCCGTGCCGGAAGCAAATGTCGTCCCTTCGACAGTGCCATCGATCACAATGCGATTGCCCGCAAAAAATCCGGGCCCGTTGATAGTCTCGCCCTCATCCAGAGTCTGTATACTCTGTACGTCAGCAGAATCGTCGACTGCCAGTACCCTCGCCGCCGTTACGGTCACTGACAGAAGCAATAAAGTCATAAAAGCCATAAGTGCACCTTTCAAACGCCGCTTTTGTTGTACCCTTTTCATCGTGAAGCCTCCTCTTTATCCGCAAGTTCTTTGCAATTGCCCTGGATTCACTCATTTTCTGCCCGCAGCATTTTTTGGAATTGGCTTGAGTCGACTACCTTTTTTGCAATCATTCTTCTGTATCCATTTTACCACCTTAATCTTGTAAGCGTTAACCAAACCCATCGAACGAGCATCCAACTGCTCCTTTTGTCATTAGCGCTATCGAGCGAACAAAAATCGGCCATCAATCAATTCCCTGATTCATGGCCTAAGCTTTTGGTTTATGAGTTTTTTAATACAACTTCCTCGATAAGATTCGCTATGTCTTCAAACGCATCACAACATCTTTCAAATTTTTCGTATATTTTTGTCAAGACAATGACACCGACCACATCGTCTGTCTGCTTGTATAATTCACGAACAGCTTGGATGTATAACTTATCGCCCTCTTTTTCATGTTTATTGATCCGAATGATGATATCATGGATCGATTTCGACTTCTTGTAGTTTTTGAATTCTTTGAAAGCAAGATTGAGATCATAGGCACACTTCTCGACCAAATCCAGAAACGCCGCCATTTCCGGTGTGATGTTCTCAAGATGATACATCTCGATCTGGATCAGGACATCCTCAATCAGATCAACCGTATTGTCCAGACCGTTCGCTAAGGCAACAATATCTTCCCTACCGATGGGCGGCAAAAAATCGCTGTAAAGGTATGCGATCAAAGCATGTTTTTGGTGATCGGCTTGATTTTCGATCACATGCATCTCATCCACTTTTGCATTCAATTCGTCGATGCGATAATCCATCAAGGCTTCCTTTAAAAATTGCGCCGACTGGATCGTTAATTCTGAAACCTTGATGAATTCATCATAATAATTTAGCGTATCCTTCTTTTTTTTAAACATATAATTCCCCTCTTAAAAAATTCTCATGAAAACCCAGGCCATCACATAACCCACCAGTCCACAGCCAGGGAAAGTCAACACCCACGCCCAGACCATTTCTTTTACGGTTGCCCAGTTTACGGAAGACAGACGGTTGCCTGCCCCCACACCCATGATAGCCGTCGTTTTTGTATGGGTCGTACTTACCGGCAACCCCAGAAGCGAGGCAACCAGCAAACAGACTGCACCAGCCAGATCCGCACTGAAGCCTTGATAGGTTTCCAATTTGACCATATCCATGCCGACCGTCTTGATGATTTTATAGCCGCCAATCGAAGTCCCGAGCGCCATGACAGCGGAACAGAGCACCATCAGCCAAACGGGAATCACAAAATGGGTTACATCCGAGTTTCCTTGGCTCAAGAAGATACCCAGCATGAAAATCCCCATGAATTTTTGGCCGTCTTGTGCGCCGTGCATAAATGCCATCGCTGCTCCGCCAACGATCTGGCCATTTTTAAAGAACGTTGTCGTGTTTTGCCGTTTCATGTTTTTGCATATAAATGTCACCGCTTTCACAATCAGGTATCCCGAGCCAAAACCTAGCCCCGTGGAAAGCACAAGCCCATATATGACTTTGATCCACTCGGCTCCATTGATACCCCCAATCCCGCCTTGCAGAGCAATCGCCGCACCGGAAATGCCGGCAATCAATGCATGGCTCTCGCTGGTCGGAATCCCGAAATACCATGCGGCCGTCGCCCAAATCACAATCGCAAGGAGCGCCGCACACAGAGCGACGATGGAATCGCTCGAATTACCGCCGAAATCCACCATATTGGCAATCGTCTGTGCAACCGTTGCATTGACGATCGTCATGACGAATACGCCAAAAAAATTGAAGATAGCTGCCATAATAATAGCACTTTCCGCCTTCATCGAGCGCGTGGACACGCACGTCGCTATGGCGTTCGGCGCATCGGTCCAGCCATTCACCAATACTACCCCAAGCGTCAACACTACTATGATCAGCAACGCCGGATTGGATAGTATCATATCTAAAAACTCTCTAAAAGTAATTGTCATACTGAAAACCACCACACCCTTTTCTGTCTTTGTGTAGAAACGAACGATCTTTTCGGAACCTACAAGCTATATGGGCTCATTTTAGAATATAAAATAATATAACCCTTAGTTATATTGTGCACTACTTCTCAAAAAAATTCAATTTCTACTTACTTCAATCTAATGACCCAAACACTAGTCTGTACATTGATTATAACACCGGCAAGGGATATACTAAAAATAGAAAGCGCTTCATAATACGATTCGACAGGGGTGAAAGTATATGGATACCGACAGTAGTACGGGCATGGCCGATAATCTTCCAAGGACACAATTTCAGCATTTATTGTTTTGTCGAAAATCAAATCGCAGAACGATTGTCGCAGTACAGGCTAGCCTTTGTATTGGCGGGTCCATTTGTGCAGTCACCTAACTCAAAATAATAAAAATTGGATATTGTCGCCTTTCAATTATCCGTTACGCCTACCTAAATTTCATTCAGAATCAGGGGGTATGATCATGGAATTGAGAGAATCGCTGCTGAATATCATCGCCGATAGCAATCGGCAACAATTATCAATCATTTTAGAAGAGAGCTATCCCATTGATATCGCCGCAGCATTATCTGAATTTGAGGATGATGAACTGACGCAATTCACCGCTTTGCTTGATGCAAAAGAAATAGCTTATATAATAGAAGAATCTGACGAAGAGCTGCAACAAAAGATGCTCGGATTACTTGATTCCGCCAAAATTGTCACCGTCTTTTCCTATATGTCATCCGACGATATTGCAGATATACTTGGCATCCTTGATATCAGCCAGCGCAAAGATCTGCTGAAACGGATGAAAGCCAGTGATTCCAAAGATATTCAGATGTTGTTGGGATATGGCCCCGACACTGCCGGCGGTATCATGACCACCCAGTACATCGCTCTGAAGAATACGCTGAATATGAAGGATGCCTTGCAGGAAATAAGGCGCATCGGGCCAAGAACTGAAATAATCGAAACGATTTTCGTCGTCGATCAGCACACTGAACTTGTCGGCAAAGCGGATTTGCGCGATATATTGATCGCGTCCGAAGACACGAAGCTTGAAGAAATAATGGACGAAAACGTCCTCAGTGTTCATCCGGAAACGGACCAAGAAGAGGTTTCTCTCCTCGTTTCTAAATATGATTTGAAAGTGCTCCCCGTCGTAAACCGAAAAAATGCGATCCTGGGCATCATCACCATCGATGATGTCATCGATGTCATCGTCGAAGAACACACAGAAGACTTGTTGATGCTGTCAGGGGTAAGCAAAGATGAAAAGGTCGGGAACAGCATAAGCATGTCTGTTCAGAGAAGACTGCCTTGGTTGTTCATTAATCTGATGACAGCCTTCCTGGCATCTTTTACGGTCAGCCTTTTTGAGGATGTCATCGTTCAAGTCGTAGCCCTCGCAGCAGCCATGCCGATTGTCGCCGGGATGGGCGGTAACGCCGGTTCACAAACACTATCCGTCGTCATCAGAAGCATCGCCTTGGGTGAAATCAACATAAAAAAAGACTGGAAATTTGTGATCAACGAAGTTTCCTTAGGATTAATCAATGGTTTGGCTACCGGCTTGATAACAGGACTCATCTTATTCATAAAATATGACAATATCTACCTGGGGATCATAATCTTGGTGGCTATGATCGGCAACCTCATCATAGCCGGCTTTTTCGGTTTTTTGATTCCGTTGATCCTATCAAAGATGAATTTGGACCCCGCCATCTCTTCATCCATTTTCCTGACCACGACAACAGATGTCGGCGGTTTCTTCATCTTTTTGGGGCTGGCTAAGCTGTTTTTACCCTTTTTGCTGTAGCCACTCAGCACACCACTATCAGCTGATGATTTCTGAAAATCAAACCAGAGACTCATCAGCTTTTTTGCGGCCTATAAAAGAGGCAGATCCTTGCCAGTCAGGCAGGAAGCCGTTATGATTAGGATAAGGGAACAATACATGGACCAGTTCGCCAAAGGCATTTTTTTACATAGCGATCCTGGAGCAGTCACCCCCGTTACCTCGCAAAAAATCGGATGCCCCTCATTATCACTATTTCCCCTAACAAAATCCCAGCTTGTAGGATGAGGAAAATGAAAAACCCGAAAAGGAAGCGTGAGCGACATGGCTAAATTCCTCTCAAAATTAAAAAAATATCTCAAAAAATTCGGCCCGGGCATCATCACCGGTGCTTCGGATGATGATCCTTCCGGAATCGTCACCTACTCGCAAACCGGCGCCATGTTCGGATTTCAACAATTATGGCTTACCCCCATTTCCTGCCTCTTCGCCATTGCGATTCAGGAAATGTGCGGACGGATCGGAATGGTGACAGGAAAAGGGTTGACCGGAATCCTGAAAGAGAACTATCCAAAAGGCGTCAGTTATACGGCAATCTCCCTGTTATTCATCGCTAACACCATCAATATCGGCGCGGATTTAGGCGCAATGGCTGCCGTGGCTCAGATGGTTCTCGGTATGCCTTTCATTTTTTGGATTCTTTTTATGACCGCTCTTACGTTGATTCTTGAAATTTTTTTGGATTACAAGTACTATTCGAAATTCCTGTTGGTGCTGACGCTGTCTTTATTCTCCTACTATATTACCGCTTTTATGGTGCACCAGGATTGGATGATGATTCTGCAACATACCTTTATACCGGCCTTCGATTTCTCCGAAGACTATATGCTCAATCTGGTGGCATTTTTAGGAACTACCATCTCACCTTATCTGTTTTTTTGGCAAGCGGATGAAGAGGTCGAAAAGGAGATCGTCGAACACAAAATAAAAGGGATCGGTATGGGAAAGCCTTCCATCAACGACAAAGATGTAAAAGGCATGAAAGTTGATACTGCTTTCGGTATGATTTTCACGACAGTATCCGCCTTCATGATTGTCATCACAACTGCGGGTACCCTTCACGCCTCAGGCATAACCACCATCAGTACCGCAACGGAAGCCGCTCAAGCCCTTCGTCCACTGGCTGGAGACTTCGCCTATTGGTTGTTTGCACTTGGAATCATCGGTACCGGGCTCCTTGGCGTACCGGTTTTGGCGGGGGCTTCATCCTACGCCGTTTCCGAATTTATCGGTTGGGAAACGGGACTTGGGAAAAAGTTAAAAGAAGCGCACGGTTTTTACGGAGTGATCACCATTGCTACGCTGATCGGCTTGACAATCAATTTCATCGGCATTGATCCGATGAGGGCTTTGTATTATTCTGCGGCCATCAACGGTTTGATGTCCCCTCCGCTGATGTTACTGATTCTCTTCATTGGGAACAATAAAAAGGTCATGGGGAAATATACCAATCGCATAATGGGAAATATCATCGGCGGCGTTGCAACATTGGTCATGGCTATCATCGGATTCCTTTTGATACGCTACCTAATAAAAGGCTGAAAGGTTCGTTCAGCAGTCTCTTATGCGATAGTCTCAAGCAAAACAAGAAGGCTGCCTTTCTGATAAGAACCAGAAAGGCAGCCTTCTTGTTTATGACTTTACGTGTTAAAATCGATTACTCTTTATTTTCAGCAGCGCGACGTGCAGCCAAGATTGCGACGTTTTCTGCGACTTTCGCTTTTGTCAACGGATAGATGAACATCAAGCATAGCGCAACCATTGTATAGCCGATGGCTGGCACAAGTGTAGCAACGTTGTAGACTTTGTCCAAAACAGCAGCTTCTTGTGTCGCTGCTGCAGAAACGTAGCCGATTGCCGCTAAAGCGAATCCACCTAAACCACCCGCTAAAGCTTGGCCGAGTTTTCTTGAGAATGAGTAGACAGCATAGACGGTACCGCTGTCGGCATTCCCTGTTTTAACAGCTTGATAATCGATGATATCGGTGATGAAAGCCCAGATGACGATGTTGAAATAGTTCATGCCCAAGCTGGCTATGAAAGCCATCGGCAAGAAGACCATGACGTTGTCTGTGTGCAAGAAGTATAAAACAGCGTAAACAATCGCCGAGAAGAATAGACCCACTGTTGCAGATTCCTTTTTGCCGAAGCGGGAAGCGATTTTGTTCGCGAAAGGCGCTAGCAACAACGTGCCGACGGTTCCCAGGATACCGGCAACGGCCAACATTTTAGAACTCTTGAAGTAATCGGCGTAAAGGTAAGCATTCATCGTATTTACCAAAAGCATAGACAACAGCAAGAAGATAGCGGATGCGATGATTCCGCCTAAAGCGCGGTTTGTTGATAAGCCTTTTGCGATCGTTGCCATTTCTTTGCCGAAAGATTCTTTTTCGGACTCCGGTTTTTCTGGTATTTGCACACGTTCAATAGTGAAATGATAACAGAATTGGTACAGCAAGAAAGCAAGGACGGCAAAAACGGCAGCGATGATTGTGAAGCGTTCCGGAATGACAACTTGTGCGCCAGTCGCATCGGTTTTGTAGACAAACAATGGAACAAAGAACGAAATGAAGATGCTGGCGATGCTGGCCCCCATACTGCGGAAGACGGAAAGGGAAGCACGGTCTTCAGGTTTTTCGCTGATGACGGATGCCATCGAACCGTAAGGGATATTGATTGCTGTGTAGCAGATGCTGCCCCAGAATAGGTACGTCACAAAAATGTAAATAACTTTTGCAGACATGGACCAGTTTTGCACGACCGATAAGAACATCAGGAAGCCGGCAACAACGGCGAAAGGAGCAACCCGTTTGATCCAAACTCTGAAGCGGCCATCTTTCGAAGGTTTCAGCGTATCGACCAGACGCCCCATCCCCATATCGGTAAAAGCATCCACAATTCTTGCAGACAAGAACAGCGTACCGACTACTGCACCGCTGATCCCCAATACTTTCGTGTAGAACAGCATCAAGAATGAACTTGAGAAGATGAAGAACAAGTCATTTGCCATGTCTCCGGCCATGTAAGCAAGTTTGTCGATCAGACCAAACTCCCTTACATTTTTCGTGTTATCGTTTACATTTACTACTTTATTTTTACTTACATTCTGCATTTTTCCAACACCTCTTCATATTTAATAGAACCCACCAATAAAAACAAGAAACAAGAAACAAGAAACAAGAAACAAGAAATCGTTATCATATTATGAAACTCAGTTACAATTATAAGTTTTCGTAATATAATAATAAAACTGGGTTGTAAGAACTACAGAAATAATACCATCGCAGAAAATCGTTTACAACCTTTTTATTGTTAACGATTTGTGAACGTTATCTTTTTTATTCTGAAAAGTGATACACAATCACGTTTCCTGGAGGGGTGGGCTTATCCTGCTTAATCAGCTTATTTGCAAACGGATCCCTTGATGAAGGTTCGCCCTTATCCAGTATTGACGAGCCAACTTTCACAAATCTTTGAAAAATGACAAAAAGAACGCAACCCGAAAAAATGAAAAAGATGACCCCGATAGCTTATCGGGATCATCTTCTTTTTGCTGCATGAAGCAGTTTTTATTAAGTATCTAGTTTATCGGAAATAATTTATGCAGCCGCTAAAATGAAAAGCTCTTCGTTTTAGTCATTAAATGCAGGGATTGCATCAGGCATTTCGTTTTCTTCATCGTTACCTGGTCCCACATTTTTCATTGCTGAAATTTTTGCTTGAACATCTTGCATCGCTTCTTTATTCAATGGATAGAATTTCATGAATGCTAAAGCGATGAGTGTGCCGGCTAAAGGCAATACTGAAATTAAGACAATACCTGCCATACGCAATTGCGGCGAAAGTGGCGTGTCAGCCGTTGGATAGGCTTGCGCAAATCCTACTGCAGCCAAGATCCAACCAATTGCCATTGGTGCAAATGAGGATGCTACTGAGTCAGTCAATGAGAACATGGTGCTCAACATGCCGGAAACATAACGTCCTGAAACACTTGTTTCGTAGTCGGAGACATCCGCTGCCATGGTCAAGGCTAAGCCTGTTGGTGTACCTGTGAATCCTTTCGCACAAGCAAAGACGATTGTGAAGGCAATTGTCCATAAGGATAGGCTAGAGAAGCTCAAATCACCTGGGTTTGCAAAGAAAAGTAATCCGCCTAATAGGATTAATGAAATAACGGCGCCTTGTAAGTAACGGACATATGAGTAACGCAATCCTCTTTTTTGAGCAATGGTTGCCGCAAAAGTTGTAAACATAAGGCTAGGCAAAATCAATACTAGAGAGATCGTTCCGGATAGGCCAAAGTTACCAAAGATGATACCGAATAGGATCATCAACACAACTTGGTCGCCGAATAATGCTGAATTGAATTTCACAAAAGCTGCTGCCATGGTCAACATTTGTAAAGGTCTGTTGCCTTTGACAATTGCCATGTAATCTTTGAATGAGGTTTTCGTCGTTTTTTCGCCGATACCAAAGAATTGTTTGTTGTCTTTTTCGGCAATACCGATAACTGCTAAAATTCCTAGGATAGCTGAGATAACCATGACTCCTGGGATAAATGCTTGGAAGAACTCAGGTGTAAAGCCGCCGTATTTTGGCACTAATACGTTTGCGACAACAATTTGGCCACCAGTAAACAATGCAGTCGTTACCCAACCATCAACGATGTTGAAGATGGGACGTTGTTTTGGATCGCTTGTCAATGCTGCTTGACCGGCTTTTGTAACCGTCGCTTGCAAGGAATAACCGATTTTATGCACGATCAACGCAAGTAAGAAAATTGGAATTTTCATTCCATCGCCCAGGCCATGAATATTAAATAATATCAAGAATGAAATAACAGTAATAATGTTACCTAGGACCATGATGGGACGATATTTACCGAATTTAGTGTCTGTTTTATCGATTAAAACCCCGATTGCCGGATCAATCAGCCCATCAAAGATACGGATATACCCCATAATTTGACTTACGAAGAGTGCGGTTAAGCCTACAAGACCAGTTGAATAATAGGTGACAAAACCAAAAGCAAACATATAAATATTTGTTGATGAGTTATTCAATGTGAATAACACGATTTGCCATAGTTTGGCACGGTTTAGTTCCTGTTCCTCCAGAACCGGTGTAGCGTTTTTTGACATAAAAATTCCCTCCATATTATGAAATTTAGAACTTATTACCAAGCATTCGTTATCACATTATGAAACTTAGTTACTACATAAAGTGATTATAGCGCGTTGAATAAAACTGAGTTATAAGAACTAAGGAAATAATATCATCTGAAGAAACCGTTTACAATCTTTTTATTGTTAACGAATTGTGAACGCTATCATTCTTGCTAGGATAAGTGCGCCATGACGGCGTTCGCTAAAGGTTGTACTCTTCTTTGGGATACGCTGATCCCCGTTGGGAAACCCTTTGATGAGGATTTTGTCATATTCGGTGTTGACAAAACCGTTTTCACAGATATGCATTTGGGAAAATGGACAAAAAAAGAACTCAACCCGGAAGTTAAGTTCTTATAAGTTTAAATTTAGTTTTAAAATTAAGCTTTGTTAACGTTTGTTGCTTGAGGTCCACGGTTACCTTCTTCAACGTCGAAAGTTACTGCTTGTCCTTCTTCTAAAGATTTGAATCCTTCAGATTGGATAGCTGAGAAATGTACGAATACATCGTCCCCATTTTCGCGTTCGATAAATCCGAAACCTTTGTCTGCGTTAAACCATTTTACTGTACCTTTTTCCATAATAAAATTCCTCCTCGTGCGTTTCGCACATATCATACATTGTTGCTAACGTTACGAACCGGAATGTTTTTAAACAATTCTTTTCTCACACCTAACAAAATGTTAAAGTCATTGTATCATGCATAAATGGAATAAGCAAGGCTAACCCCATTAAAATATTTTATCGGCGGTGGGACAGGCTTTCCTCTAATCATTATTGAGCAAAGGCAAGATCATATCATACCAGACCGCATTTCCGTGCTTCGAGTCAGATTGACCGATAGCAACAAACCCTAATTTTTCATAATAAGGGATTTTCTTTTCCTTGCAGCATAACGCCACACCTTTCCGACCTGCCTTTCTAGCCGCTTCAATCATTCCCTGCATCAACGTTGCCGCGATGCCCCTTCCCCTGTATTCAGGGAGCACATCCAGGCCGAAAACACTTTGGTAGTCGCCTGCTGGATTGTGGAAAGATATATCGCTGTAAAATTCATCCCTTATGATTTCTCCTTCAATTACGCTTCCGTTGATGAAACCCACGATTTTTCCGTCCTGTTCGGCAACGAAGAAACTTTCCGGGAAAGCCTTCAGTCTATCCTCAATGGATTCACGCGTGGCAGCTTCCGCCTTGGGGAAGCAGATTTCCTCTATCTTTACGACATCTTCCAGATCTTCCAGGGATGCTTGTCTTATATTTATGTCCATAGCTTCTGCACATCCATTCTTTT
>CAVSSJ010000006.1:0-441311 GCA_963730595.1 uncultured Carnobacteriaceae bacterium | reverse complement strand
AGAATGATCATGCAATGGCGCTTGTAGATGCTGTTATTGGACTTGACGATAACTCTATTATCAATGCTTGCAAGTTAGCTGGATTCGATGTAGCTCGCAGAGCGGGTGTTGCAGCTTATAGACCTGTTGAGACTATTCTTCCTGATTATGAAACCATTTCAAACATACGGATTATGGTTGAGAGAAGTGCTTCTTTCCTAAAAGAATTCGGCCCAATAGTAAAAGATGGCTTTACATTTGAAGGAGGTTACACACAGATAGTATCCAGTGGGGATGGTGATTTTTTAACGCAATCTACTCTTTGGGATTTTAAAGTTTCAAAAAAGGAACCCACTAATAAACATACCTTGCAACTCCTCATGTACTATTTAATGGGCTGTCACTCTATACACAAAGAATTTAAAAGTGTAGATAAATTGGGGATTTTTAACCCAAGATTAAATAAGGTGTACTTATTGAACGTCAATGAAATTCCGTCCGAGGTCATCCATCAAGTTGCTAGTGAGGTTATTGGTTACTGACCAGAATGATTTAAGCCTACACTTTCATAAATAACGACAGACAAAAGTAACCTTAAAAAGCGGAAATCCTATCAATATGAAGATTTCTGCTTTTTCTGTTCTATAACCTAGCAACCTGTAAAGAGCATGCATTATTATTTTTTATTTTTTTCCGCAAAAATCACTTAAAAAAACATTTTCAATAATCTAATTTCCTATATGTATGATAACTAGAATTAGATTGAATAATTGACGGAATATTGAGATAATGAAAAAAGACAATCCAGCGATATTGCAAGCCAGTATGAGAGTCATTTGAAAAGGAACAGTAAGGGCTATCAAAGATTTCGATTGGATGTCAGAAGTGAGCCAGGAAGTGTACATGATTGAGGATTAATCGGAGAGCAAATGGATATTTATTCTCTTACGGACTACCTTGTTTGAATAGGCATAAATAAACAGGTGATATCAGGCACCTCGTGAAAGGACTCCTAATGGAAAAATACAACTATATAAAAAGACAAATCGCAAAGACGAATAAGAAAAATGACGAGAATTATATCGTTACGCGAACCTGGCATCTGTTAGACAACTACGATATAAAAATGGATACACAGCAGTACATTGCGCGGGATAATCCTGATTTCCCCTATGCATTGGCGGATATGTATTTCCCTCAGTTTAATATCGTTGTCGAGGTGGATGAAGCTTACCATCAAAATAGCTTTGTGATGGAACTTGATGAGATTCGAAAAAACGACATAATCAATGCTATCGGCTGTAAAGTTTATCGTATCGATGCGACAGCTTCCATCCAAAAAATCCACAATCAGATAGATGAGGTCGTGTCTGATATCAAAAACAGGATACTAACGGAGGAACTTACTCCGTGGGATCTTACTAGAGAGTATAGCCCAAATAGTTATGTAGAAAAAGGGTACATCGATGTGGATGATAACGTTCATTTGAGAACCGTAGCGGATTGCTGCAATTGTTTCGGTGCCGGTTATAAAGGTTTTCAAGGCAGCGGTGCATCACATAAATTCGAGAATGACACTGACATCAAGCGTTTGAAATTCTATCCTAATGGAGCTTGGGACAATGTATTAGAGGCAGACGAATCCAGATTTATTGAGTTCCACACCGATCATAATGAAAATGAATCTTATCTCCAGAAAAGACTGACTATCTTGAATCAGAAAATCGCTTTGTTCACCCATGCCAAAACGGCTTCAGGTCAATTTGAGGCAAATTTTAAGGGACTCTACAAAGTGAACAAAGAGGATAGCGCAGAGAGCGGCAAAGTGACATACGATAGAATTTCAAAAATTATGCCTACATATTACGCTCAAAACACCATTAAACCGCATAAAATAGCAGAAGCATATGACTCAACAGGGTATAAAGTTGCGCACTTTTATGATGAAAAAACATTGTCTGAGTTCAGGAATAGACACGCAGGGGGTCAGTATTCCTATGCTTTTTGATAGTTACATAGGGGGGACAGAATAATCTTTGGTGGGGAAACATGTACTATTTTAAATAGTTCTCGCTTGGTAATCAGTGGTCAGTTGAATGTCTGTGATCATTACATTTATGAATGAATTCAGCGATAAAAATCTGTTTGTCAAAAGGTAAGCAGAATGTTCGCAAAGATAAAATAATCAAATGGATCTTGTTGAAGGAAGCTGCTACATATCCCTTTGCAAGGTCCATTTTAATTATATTGAAAGTTAAAATATATATTGCATTCTAAATGGCAGCTTTTATATTACCTTGATATTAATACGAGCTAAGTAAATATAATTGAGAAAGGTTGATGGAATTGAATAAGCAAATATACCATGAATTAAAATCGATTTTCGGAACTAAACTAGATAATAAAAATTGTTTTGAATTATTGGATCTTTTTAATTCTGGGAAAATTTTATTTTCATCTGATCATAGCAAGTTAATCCAAAAAATTTTAGAAGAGAAAAATTTTGAAACTGTGCTAGCACCGACGTTTGATTTAGGTACTACAATAGCCTGGATGGAGAATAAAAAAATAGTCGCCTATGAAAAAAATTCGTCAGAATTTGAATTATCAAAACAAATATGGAAAAAAAAGGATATAAATATTGTAAACAGAGAATTTTATAAGGAAGAAATAACGGATAAATTCGATGTCATTATATACACTACTCCGTGGGGATATGTTAAAAAGGAGAATGGGAAAACTACCAGATTAGAGAAAGAGTATATCACTAAGGCACTCGATTGTTTAAATGATGACGGTTTGTTAGTAGTGACGGTTCCAAGTGGTGTGCTGACAACTAGAGCATGGCAAGATAATCGGCAAAAAATTATCGATAATTATTCCCTAGAAATGACGATTTACTTAGGAGAAGCTTTTGACGGAACATCAATCGACTGGTATACCTTAGTCATTTCTAATACTCCTCAGACAGACAACGTTTATTATGCTGAATTAAATAATAATTTTGATGCGATTGCAAATAAATTCATCGCTAGTTCGTACGAATTCTTAGTTGAATCAAAAGAGCTGCTAGGCAGATGGGATATCAAGTACATGAGCCCAGAGCATGCTACTTTAAGAGAACAAATACATAGTAAAAATACTGTTAAATTAGGTGAGATAGCAGAAATTATTAGCGGCATACACGTTCAAACAGACGAGCGCTCAGAATCAGGAGATTATATGATTTTATCACCTAAACTCATTGATAAAAATATGTTAATTGACAATGATGATAGATATTACTTTTGCAATCTGGATTCCGTTACTAACTCAAGAGCCAAAATTGCTGTTTTACAAAAAGATGACATTGTTATAAGTCTCTTAGGTAATATAAATTGGTGTAGGTATGATGGTTCAAAAAACATTATAGCAAATCAATTTATTGCAATAATTCGTACTAAGCCTGAATATTCTAGATATTTAGAATTATTTTTTGAGAGCACCACCGGCCAAGATTATTTAAAAAAGCAAACAAATCTTTTTAGTATAGGCAGAGGGATGCGAAGTTTAACAATTGCTGATATAAAACAGTTTGTTGTTCCTAATATCGATATATTGGAAACCGCAACAAATTTTCAAAAAATACGCAACCCAATTATTAAGGTGAAAACTGCATTTATGAATGTTGGTTGGGACGTACTTGAAGAGATGAAAATAGGAAACACATTGATTGATATCGGATTATATTACAATGATGAACTCATGGGTGCAATAGAAGTAAAAAATTATCAATCCAGTGATTTATCGAAAAAAACACAATTAAATAATAAATTTGATAGAATTAAAAAAGTTTTAGGAAATGCTAAATTGTTTGTTTACTTGAATGAAGAATTGTATGAATACGTAAATGGACAATTGATAAGATTACCAGAAATACCATCTCCTACTAAGGGTATTACTCACTTATCTAACTCTGCATATATAGAAGAAAATGTTGTAATTAAACAACTCCAAGATGATGCAGTATCAATGTCTGATAATTATATAAATGAAGCTATTTGGAAAAAAACAGTAATTGAGCGCCTTGAAAGAATTGAAGATAAAATTGATGAGATGTTAATTAAAATGTCAGACCAGATAGCTAATTATCAATCATTAATAGAAAGACAAATTGATAGAGCAATCGGACAAGAAGAGATAGAAAGGATAATTCAGTCTTTTTCAGATGAGTGTTCAGAACGTATCATAAAACAACTTAATAGTAATTATACCGAACAAGAGTGTATGCTCGAAGAAGAAAAATTAACAGCCTCATTAGGAGAAAAAGCTTGGGAAAAACTGGATCCCTCCTCGCAAACATTTCTTATTTCATCAAAATTAATATATAACAAATTGATCTCTATCGGAAATGTTGTGGATTATTCAGGGGTATGTCTTTTAGTAACAAAAGCTCTTGAAGTAGAAATGAGCAATCGCTTTTTCAAAAAATACGTTGTATTCTTAACAAGAGATACCCAGGTAAAGCTAATTTATCACAATGGCCAACTACACTACTTAATAGCTATGGGAAAAAAATGAACCAAAAGAATTTTACATTAGGTAGCGTAGCATATATTCTATGCTTTTCACCTGTAAGCGAGATATCGGATGAACAAAAGGGGACAAACCAGAGCAGATTACTAGAATATACCAAAAGCGAATTGTTTATTGAAGAATTGGATGATGAGACTATACTTGAAAAACTTATGCAATATGCAGAGTGGATAGAAGAAGTGAGAAAGGATTATCGTAACCCTTCTGCACATACTAACCAGCTCAAAAAAGTTGATGCAGAAAATTGTTTTGCGTTAGTTACAGATGTCGAAAAAATATTAAAAACAATGTTGGATGCATTCAAAGCATAATTCTGTTGGGTGGTATTATTCAAATTCTGAAATATTGAATTTAGTGTGATAGTTAGGGGGATATTATGTTATATAAATTAGATACGGTTACAAAAGATTATGCAAAGGTTAATAGAGTCAACTTGAAATCGCTTGGTTGGAAAGAGGTGGATTTGCAGAAACTGCTATCTAATCACATACAGGATTTAATTTCTACAAATGAATTAATGACCATCTTTAATGAAAGGCCGCGCCAGAAGAGCCAGATATCCTAGCACTTGATAAGAATGGAGATTTATACATATTTGAACTTAAACGATGGAGTTCTCATGAAGAAAACTTATTGCAAGTCTTAAGGTATGGGCAACTTTACGGTAATAGCAGCTACGATGAGTTGAATGATTTGTTTAATAAATATCTCAGAGATAAAGACTCAAATGCAGAATTATACGAAATACATCAACAGTATTTCGATCTTGCAGATAGTTCCAGAATTAGCAAAGAGGAATATAATCGAAAACAACATTTTCTGATAGTAACAAACGGATTAGATCAAAAAAACAGTTGAGGCTATAGCATATTGGAAGAAAAACGGATTAAACATCGATGCAGTTGTCTATTGGGTTTTTGAAATAAATAATGAATACTTCATTGAATTTAATTTGTACTCTCCAGTAGAAGGGTTACTTGAGTATGAAAGCAACACGTATATTCTTAATACAAACTATGCAAATAACGAACAGCACACTGAAGACATGTTGAAGGAACACAAGGCAGCTGCATATTACCCGGGATGGAGAGAAAAAGTATCAAAATTACAGAAGGGTGATACTGTATTCTTATACAAAAGCGGTACTGGAATAATAGCACATGGCATTGCTTCAGGTAAATTGGAAAAGCAAGATTGTGATGGACATCATAACTACGAATATTATATGAAACTTGAAAAGTTCCAAGAATTAAAAAATCCATTATCGGCCTCTGAGATGAAAAGAGTTGCTAAACAAGGCTTTAATTTTAGGCAGACAATGTATTCAATTAGTGAGGAATGTAAAGACTTGTTAATCAAAGAAGTTAAAGATAAGTGCTTATAAAAAGAAATAGGTATTTTACGATAGAGCTCTGTATACTTACATTTTAATTTTTCTGATCTCAAGAAAACAGATGTTTTAAGAATTACTGAAGGGGCTCAATAGTCTCCGAGGCTGTGCATAATAGTTTTAAAAGAGGGGGGCAAAAGATAAACTATGGATCTAAAGTACTATTTGAATAAAGTTAATGAAGAAAATGCAATAGATGAATACATCAGAGAAGAGGAATTATATGAGGATATTGAAGATGACTCATTAAGAAATTTTCTGGCGCTCTCCCATCATGAATTAAATAGATTATTGATTTATTTAAACTCTAGATTAAGCAATGGATATTATACTGCAGCTGAAAGCCGGGAACTTATACATTGGATTAAACTTATTGAAGATTCAAATGACATATTTACTAAAACAGGAATGGATATTCGAATCAACCCAAATTATTTAGCGGTACTTAGGGACTGTAAAAAATTTTTACAGCATTCTAGCGGAAGTGCGATACCGTCTGATTTCAATAAAGTGGAAATTATTGAATATGAACCTATTTATTCACATGTGGATACTACAGAAGTAAAGCATAAGGATAACATAACAAAATATCCATTAAAGCTTATTGGTGAAGGCTCATATTCAAAAGTGTTTAAGTATAAAGATGACTTCTATAATAAATGCTTTGTTGTGAAGAAAGCTAATAAGGATTTAAACGAAAAAGAAAAGGATAGATTTAAAAGAGAATTCGAAATAATGAGAGCATTGAAATCACCTTACGTCATTGAGGTTTATCAATATAACGATTCAGAAAATGAATATACAATGGAATGTGCTGATGAAACATTGCATCACTTCATTTCTACTAACAATAACAAAATTAAGCATTCTGAGAGAGTGTCGTTAGTAAACCAAATTCTGCGTGGTTTTGAATATATACATTCCAAAGGTTATCTTCATAGGGATATCAGTTTTACGAACATTTTGATACAACGATATGATGATATTAATATTATCAAGATCTCTGACTTTGGATTAGTAAAAACTAGAGAGAGTACCTTGACTAGTGTTGGAACTGAATTTAAAGGTTCACTAAATGATGGGGTACTCCAAGTTATAGGGTTTGACAAATACGATTTTGTACATGAGACATATGCTTTGACGAGATTAATATTTTTTATTATGACTGGCAAAATGAATCTTGAAGGAATGAAAGAAGGACGTATGAGAAAATTTGTAGAAAAAGGAACACATCCAGACGCGAGCCAGAGATATCAAAGTATTCAAGAATTGAAAGCATCTTATCGCAAAGTATTTTAAGTGAGGCGTTGAGAAAATCTAGTTAAATTTAATTTTAGGAGATGCTATTTCATGAGAAGTGTAGTGTGAAAAATGGATGTTAACACCGGTAGTAAAAAATGGAGACTCTAAGGGTGTATACAATAATAATTTGACAGCAGAGCTCAGCAAATGAGCACTTGTTCTCAGATTATTAATTAACTAATTTCATAGTTCGTGGCTGAAATATCTGGAATCTATGTACTTGATTTAGTATTCTTTTATTTAAGATTCACGGCCATTTGATGCAATCTCGGTTTCAATTAAAATCATTCGAATGGCATTGGTGGGTAGGTCGCAATACAATTAATTCGGTTATTTTTTATATCAATATTAAGAAGGCGGAAAAAAGGATTTCCGCTTTTTTATTTACCCTTAAACCCAATGCTTCACCACCCCCTTATGGTAAAATAACCATATTGACTTACACGAACAGGAGGCGATCCGATGGGGTTGCAGTTTATTTTAGGCAAGGAATCGGCGGATAAGAAACAAGCGATATATGAGCGGATTTCGCGGGATCATGACGGAGGAGCCGGATGCGGAGGTATTTGTGCTGGTTCCGGAGCATGCGAAGTTCGAGGCGGAGATGTCGATCCTGGAAAAGCTTTGGCAATTCGAGGCTTTCCGCGAGCAGGACATGATGGGCTCGATGAATCTGCAGACGTTCAGTTTCAGCCGGTTGGCGTGGTATTTGCTGAAGAAGTCGCCGATTTTCCAACAGCAGCAATTGTCGGAAGCCGGCCTCAGCATGCTGGTGCGGAAGATTTTGATGGAGAAGGAACAGGAGCTGATCCTTTTCCGCCGGGAAGCCAACAAAGAAGGCTTCATCAAGCAGCTGACTGATCTGTTTCTGGAGCTGCGCAGCGGCCGCATCGAAGAGGAGGACTTGCAGGGGATTTTGGCGAACCAAGCCGAATCCGGCAACGAGGCCGATTTCCAGCTGAAGCTGACGGAACTGAAGGAGCTTTACCATGCCTTCAATGAAGCGCTGCTGGACAAGTACCTCGAAAAGGAAGTCATCCTTGAGGCGCTGGCCGGCGTCATCGAAACGCTGGACATGCAGAACACCTATGTCTTCATCGACGGTTTCTACCGTTTCACGGCCCGCGAGCTGCAGATCGTCACGACGCTGCTGCGCTCCGCGAAACAAGTCACGATCACGTTGGCGCTGGACAAAGCCTATGTCGACGAACCGCCGGCCATGCATCAGCTGTTCTATACGGCCGGATCGACCTACCACACGCTCTATCATTTGGCGCGCAGCCTGCGCGTTCAGGTCATGAAGGACCACTGGGTTGCGAAGGACACGGACGGCTACAAGGATGCGCTTTTGGTCCTGGAGAATTATTGGATCGCGTCCACCGATGCGACCGCCAACAAAGTCCAAGGCTCATTCGAGCTGACGGCAGATCAGAAGGAAGCTATCCGGGTCTGGGGCTGCGAAACGAAACAGGCGGAAGTTTTCCATGTGGCCAATGAAATCAAAAAACTGGTCGCCGAGGACGGCTACCGCTACAAGGATATCCTGATTTTGGCGCGGACGGTCGAAGAATACGAAACGATGGTGAAGCCGGTCTTCGACAAGGACGGGATGGACGTCTTCTACGACAAAGCTGACGCCATGAAGCACCATCCGTTCATGGACTTCATCGACGCGTTGTTCCGCATCCGCCGCCATCATTGGCGCTATCCGGACATCATGCGCTTGCTGCGCACGGAACTGTTGACGCCGGCCAACCTGACAATCCGGCAGGGCTTGAGGAAACGTCGGCAGCCGTGCTGCGATTCCGCGAACAGGTCGATGTGATCGAGAATGTCTTGCTGGCATACGGCTATGAAGGCAACAGCTGGCTTTCGAAAGATGACTGGTATTTCGCGACATTCAGGGACGAGAACGGCAACAGCAACCAGAGCCCCGAGGACAGACGGATGCAGGACACTTCCAACGAGGTCCGCAATTATCTGAGGGATCTGCTGCTGCCGTTCTTCCAGAAGATGGCGAAGGCCAAAACCGGCCGGGAAGCCGCGAGGAACCTGTACAATTTCCTGATCGCCGCCAAAGTCGACAAACAGATGCTGTTCTGGCGCGATGAAGCATTGGCGCAGGGGGACCTGATCCAAGCGCGGCAGCAGGAACAGATCTGGAAAGTTTTCCTGAACTTGCTGGACGAATACGTCGAAATTCTGGGGGACAGCCCTTTCCAGGCGGCAGCTTTCCATGAGATCCTTTTGACCGGTTTCCAGAACGCGACCTTCAGCCTGGTGCCGCCGAGCATCGATCAGGTCGTCTTCTCGAGCATCGAGGGGGCGCGCTTCGAGCCGGCGAAGGTGGTCTTCCTGATGGGGATGACCCAGGACCATTTGCCTGCGCAGAAAGAGAATAAATCATTGCTGACGGAAGAGGACCGCGAGCGTCTCAGCGGTTCCTTGAATAATGAAGAGAAATATCTGCACCCGACGACCTCGGAATCGATGGCCGCCGAACCGTATGTGGCCTACCAGGCTTTCCTTTCGGGGACGGAGAAGGTCATCTTCAGCTATCCGATGAGTGCGGACGACAGCAAGAAATCGCCGAAGATTTCGCCTTACGTGTCGCGCGTAGCCAATGCGCTGCAGATCCCTGTCGAAATCAAGCACCAGGACATCGCCGATGCGGAGGACACGACGGCCTTCCTCGGCAGCAAACAACAGAACATCAGCCAACTGGTCCATCTGTTGCGCCACCAGCGCGCGACGAACGAGCCGGTGCCGACGCTGTGGAAATACATTTTGGCGTACATCTCCAAGGATCCGCAAGCCAAACGGATCATGCAGCAGGTCTTCGCCAGCCTCTGGCACAAGAATGTGCCGAGCAAACTGACGGCGCCTGTCGCCGAACAGCTCTACGGGAAAGAGCTGTATCTGTCGGTCTCGCAGCTCGAACGCTATTTCGAAGATCCGTACAGCCATTTCCTGCAATACGGCTTGAAGCTCAAGGAACGGGCGAAATACGAGCTGTCCGCTGCCGGCACAGGCGAATTTTTCCATGAAGCCTTGGAACAGATCGTCAACCAGCTGAAGAGCAGGCTCATCGACACCGACTAACCTGAGCGAGGAGACGGTCAAGCAGATTGCCGATGCCGTTCTGCAAAATATCTACGGGAACGACAAATACAAGATCCTGTCGACCTCCAACCGGATGGCCTTCATCCGCGACCAGCTGGGCGAAACGATCCAGAAGATGGCTTGGGTGCTCAACCAGCACAGCCGACGGACGGCGCTTGAAGAACATCCGCACCGAAGCGGTATTCGGGCAAATGGGCGGCGAACAGATGCTGGACGGGTTGGACATGCCGCTGAACAACGGCGGCACCCTGCATATCCGCGGGAAGATCGACCGGATCGATCTGGTCAATGCCGGGGACGAGAATTACCTGACCATCCTCGACTACAAGTCGAGCGCGCACAGTTTCAATTTCTCCGACGCCTACTACGGCTTGGCGATGCAGATGATCACCTATCTGGATGTGGCTTTGCTGAACGCCGACAAGCTGCTGGCCGGGAAGACCTTGCCTGCGGGAGCCTTCTACTTGCACGTCAAGAACCCGTTCATCAAGCAGAACAGTTTCATGACGCTCGAGGATTACCAGAAGACGATCATCACCGATTACAAGCTGAAAGGGCTGTTGCTGAACGACACGGCCGTTTTGGACACAATCGATCCGTCCGTCGAAAGCGGCAAGTCTTCGGAAATCTTCCCTTTCAACAAACTGAAGGCCGGCAATCTGGGCAAAAAGGACGAATTGATTACGTTGGATGATTTCCACAATCTGATCGCCAAGAACCGGGCAAACATGGTGGAAGCCGGCGAGAAGATCCTGTCCGGCGACCTGAAGCTCGACCCGATCAAGGAACGGCCGTATACGCCGACCGTCAGCGGTCCTTACCGCGCCATCTCGCAGTTCGACAACACGTTGCCGGAGAACCGTTACCGCAAATACATCAAGTTGACGAAGGATGATGTCCTTTCAAAGATCAAGGAAGAAATTGAAGGGCATGACGAGAATAATCAAGAATCCAACGAGGAAGGGGATGAGCAATGATGACGGGCATACCGGCACGCACACCCAATGAAAAATTCACGGAAACGCAATGGCAATCGATCTACCAGACCGGGGACAACATCCTCGTCTCCGCCTCGGCAGGTTCCGGCAAAACGACCGTCCTGATTCAGCGGATCATCGAAAAAGTGAAGGGCGGAACGAACGTCGATGAGCTGCTCGTCGTCACCTTCACCGAATCCGCAGCCAAGGAAATGAAGGAGCGGATGACGGGCGCCATCCAGACCGCCATCAACGAAGCGCAGTCGCAGGAGCAATACCTGCACCTGATCAAGCAGCTTTCGCTGATGCCGCAGGCGAACATCTCGACGATCCACGCCTTCTGCCTGAAGGTCATCCAGCGCTATTTCTACCTGATCGATCTGGATCCGGTCTTCCGCTTGTTGGCGGACACGATCGAGGTCGAGCTGCTGAAGGAGGACGTCTGGGAGGAGGTCAAGGAGGAGCTCTATGGAGAGCCGGACACGCACTTCAAGAATCTGGCCAAGGCCTATTCGAAGGACCGCAGCGACGACGATCTGATGAAGCTGATCTTCTCTCTCTACGACTTTTCGCGCGCGAACCCGATCCCTTACCGCTGGCTGGATTCCTTGCCGTCTTTGTACAACACCGAAGACGGGTTGACGAACAGCGTCCTCTATCAGGAATTGCTGAAGCCGCAGTTGCTGAGCCTGATTGAAGGCATCCGCTACGACATCGAACAAGCGCGGCATCTGGCCGGGCAAGATGTGGAGACGGCTGCCCAGCGCGAAATTTTCGAAACCGAACAGGGCTATGCCGACCGCCTGTTGGAAGCTGTCCAGCAGGATGACTACGAATTGGCCTACACGATTGCGAACGAACAATTGCAGTTTGCGCGTTGGCCGAGCAGCAAGAAGGCCGACCCTGATGAAGTGAAGGACCAAAAAGCGCTGCTGAAAAACCTGCGCGACAAATACAAGAAGGATTTCGTCGCATTGAGCGCGCAGTACCTCAACCGGCCGCTTGCGGAGCAGGAGGAAGTGCTGCGGGGCATCCATCCCTATGCCGAAGAGATGGCCCGGGTGACGAAACGCTTTTCCGAAGCCTATTGGGAACGGAAATTGGACGACAATGTGCTTGATTTCAATGACTTGGAGCACCTGACGCTGCAGATTCTGGCTCCGATCGCCGAAGACGGGGAGCGCAAGATGAGCGACGCTAGCGCCTATTACCGCAACAAATTCGAGGAAGTGCTGATCGACGAATACCAGGATGTGAACCAGCTGCAGGAGAGCATCCTCTATTGGGTGACCCGGCACCAGCCGGAAACCGAGAACCTGTTCATGGTTGGGGATGTCAAACAGTCTATCTATGCCTTCCGCTTGGCGGACCCAAGCTTGTTTCTGCGCAAATACGCGGCCTTTGCCGACAAAAACGGCGGGGAACGGATCATTCTGGCGGAAAACTTCCGATCGCGCGCAGAGGTCATTCATTTCACGAATTTCATCTTCGAGCAATTGATGGACGAAAAAGTCGGCCAGATGGACTACGACGAAGCCGCGAAGCTCCAGGCCGGCAACAAATCCTTTCCGGAGAGCGAACGCAACCAGACGGAGCTGCTGATCTACCTGTCGGAGAATGCCGACAACGACGAGGAATCCCTCACGCCGGAGAACGACCTCGAAGCCGATCTGACGATCGACGACAAAACAGCCGGGGAAGTCACGATGGTCGCGCAGAAGATCAAGGCGCTGATCGATGAGAAGTTTCTGATCTACGATAAAAAGACCAAAGAAGAACGCCCGCTTTCCTACCGCGACATCGTGCTGTTGACGCCGACGAAGAAGAACAACCTAGTCATCCTGGAGATCTTCAAGGATTTCCAGATACCGCTCATCCTGAACGACACGGAAAGCTATTTCCAGCGCACCGAGGTTTCGATCATCCTGTCCTTGCTGAAGGTGATCGACAATCCGCGTCAGGATATCCCGCTTGCGGCAGTGCTGCGTTCGCCGATCGTCGGTTTGGACGAGAAGCAGCTGGCGCTGATCCGCATCCAGCAGAAGAACGGCGATTTTTACGAAGCCGTGCAGCATTTCATCAAAATATGCGAAGCTGCTGAAATCGAGCAGTCTGCGGAAATCAAGGATGCGCACAGCAAGTTGGCGCTGTTCATGGGACGCTTGCTCGAATGGCGCAACACGGCCAGACGGAGCAGTCTCGTCACCTTGATCTGGACCATCTACAACGACACCCACTTCCTCGACTACGTAGGCGGCATGGTTGCCGGCAAACAGCGGACGGCCAACCTGCACGCACTCTACGAGCGGGCCAAGAAGTACGAGGAAACAAACTACAAAGGGCTGTTCCAGTTCATCCGCTTCATCGAGAAGATCCAGCAGCGCGACAAGGATTTGGCGGAGCCGACTTCCTTCAGCGACGATGAGGATGCCGTAAGGGTCATGACCATCCACGCCAGCAAAGGCCTGGAGTTCCCGGTCGTCTTCCTGATGGATCTGTCGAAACGGTTCAACCTGAGCGATACGCAAAGCAAATACATCTTCTCCGAGACGCATGGGCTCGGGACCGATTATTTCGACGTCCAGCAACGGGTCCAGTATCCGTCCTTGGCGCGCCAAGCGTTGGCGATCGAAAAGAAAAAGAAATTGCTGGCGGAAGAGATGCGCAAACTCTATGTGGCCCTGACCCGCGCCGAACAGAAACTGTTCCTGGTCGGTTCCTACAAATCCGAAGAGAAACTCTGGGCCGATTGGCAAGTGGCCGACGGAACAAGCGGGAAGCTGCTGCCGGATTACCTGCGCCTGCAGGCCAGCTCGATGATGAAATGGCTCGGCATGTGCCTCTACCGCCATGAGGACGCCGAAAACGACCATTTCCACAAGGAGTACCGCGGCGAACTGACGCACTATCCGGTGCACTTCAGCATCCAGACTTTCCGCGAGGAAGACCTGTTGTCCTACATCCCGGTCGCCATGGAGGAGATCAACGAATCGCAGTGGAAGGACGAAATCGAGCAGATGGCGACGGCGAAAGTCGAAGCGCACGAACATTCTTTGGCTGAAGAGATGAAGCTGGCCGTAGCCCTGATGGAGGCGAAATATCCCCACGAAGCGGCAACGACGACCACCAGCTACCAATCCGTTTCCGAGATCAAGCGCCTGTTCGAGGATCCGGACGAGAGCCATATGCTGAAGCTGGACCTTTCCGACACCAAACGGGTCTCCCGCTATGTGGAGCCCGAATTCCCGCGCCCGCGCTTCATGCAGGAGATGGTGATGCCGAACAGCGCCGAAATCGGTACCGCGACCCATTTTGTGATGCAGTCCGTGGATCTGGAAAAGGAAATCACCGCAGCCTATGTGGCGCAACTGTTGCTTGAATTGGTAGGTGATGGGCTGCTGGAGAAGGCTGTTGCTGAGAAGCTCGATGCGGAACAGATCGCGTTGTTCTTCCGGACGGAACTGGGGCAGGAAATCCAGGCGAATGCGGACAGGGTGAGACGGGAAATGCCGTTCTCGCTGCTGATCCCGGCCAGCCGGATATTCGCTGAGATGCCGGAAGACTCAACCGACAATCTGCTGATCCACGGTATCATCGACGGCTTCATCGAATACGACGATCACATCGTCCTCTACGACTTCAAAACCGACTTCGTGGGCGATCAAGCTCCGGTATTGCCGGAGAACATCGTCGACAAGTACCGCGGCCAGATGAACCTGTACAAAAAGGGCCTCGAGACCATCCGTCAGAAACCCGTCAGCGCGGCATACATCGCGCTGCTTTCGAACCATACGAATATTTCCGTTTAAATTAAACGATAAAAAAGGTGGAGCATCCTTGGATTTAATCCAGGATGCTCCACCTTTTTCTGATTTTTCAACAATTGTGTGCTAACGTTTATTCCAAAACAAGCGAACCATTGGTTTGGATTTTGCCAAGAATTGTCCGGGATATAGGTCCGACAACCAACAATTGCAACGGCAAAGCGACAATAACATTCATTCTCCACGCTTCGCTATAGGCTGCCCATAAATTATCAGGGATGCCGCCTTCCATCAGAACACCGAATAATGACATGAAAGTGACCATCCCTAGAACCATCAAACTGGAGATTGTCAAAATTAACTGCAACTTATTTTCTTTTTTGATGGGTAGTCGAAAAGCAATTTTCTTTGCGATCACTCCTACAACGAATACGTCCAAAATAAAGGCAACAACAAAACCTGGCACTAAGCCTGCCACAAGCGGCACTAAGAGCTAAATTGTCATGTAACAGCAGATTGTAAAGGCTCATTCCTAACACCATCATAGAGCACATTATCGTCGTAAAAATAATTCCTTCTTTTTTGTTTGTGGGCATATAAACACTCCTTCTATTTTTGTGCAACGTCAACCATGGTATCACAAATATAGAAAGCGTGTAAGAAGTATTTTCAGGATTAATTTAAGTATTTTGAAATTCATTATATGGCTATTGCATAAGTGTCTTTTGAGCTTGCTCTTAAAGGCTCTTTTAAATGGAACTTTTCGTAAGCTTCCACTTTCGTTTTTTTCGGGACTATGGTACTTTTATGGGGATGAAGTAAAAGGAGGAATCTCGATGAAACGAATTGATCGAATCTACGAGTATATCAAAATCCGCTCAGAGGAGTGGACAGAAGCTGCTTTTGAGCAAGAGAACGATGGCGTGACGACTCAGGATGTCGTGATGCAGCTCGAAATCAAACGGCCCAATGCAAGCAGCGACTTAAATGAGCTCGTGCGTCAGGGAAAACTGATCAAATCCTCTGGACGGCCGGTCAGATATGCGGATCACTCTTTGAAATGGCCAGAAGCAACCTCAAAAAAAGATGCACTCATATAAAGAAGACCAACCCAAGCCAACAGCAAGGCCAACCAGCGAAACACGCGGCCCTGCTTCTGGAATTTCTCGTGTTCCCGCAATCCGGGAAGGAAATAATGCGGGCAACCGTGAAACAAATAATGAGGTGTTTGCGAATGTAATCGGTTCAAAAGACAGTATGCGGACTCAAGTTGATCAGGCAAAGGCGGCGATCCTCTATCCGCCTAAGGGGTTAAGCTGCTTGATCACTGGACCGACAGGGAGCGGGAAAACCTTTTTTGTTCATGCGATGTTTCGTTTCGCGCAAGCAAATCAAGTTTTTGCAGCTGATAAAGAGCTGGTTGTGTTCAATTGTGCCGACTATGCGCACAATCCCGAATTATTGATGGCTCATTTGTTCGGATATCGCAAGGGTGCTTTTACAGGAGCGACGGAAACGACGGACGGCTTGATCCAACGGGCAGACGGCGGCATGCTCTTTATGGACGAAGTGCACCGCCTGCCGCCTGAAGGGCAAGAAATGATTTTTTATCTGCTGGATCACGGCACCTATAATCGATTGGGCGAAACCGATAAAGCCAATAAAGTCAATGTCCGTCTTGTTTGTGCAACGACGGAAGATCCCGCTTCCAGTTTGCTCCAGACCTTTGTGCGACGTATCCCGATCGTCATTAAATTACCGCAATTTTCGGAGCGTCCGATTGCGGAACAAGTGGATTTGTTGAAGCGGATGGTCTCGATCGAGGCCAATCGAATCCAAAAAAGTATCCATGTGAAACAGGATGCAGTGAAGGCTTTGATCGGCAGCGTAACCTACGGAAATGTCGGGCAGCTGAAATCGAATGTACAGCTTGTTTGTGCGCGGGCCTTTTTGAACTATATGAATTCAAGTGAAATATCGATTACGTTGGATGAGCTGACACCGGAGATCCAAAACGGCCTGCTCAATCTGGCGAATAATCATCGCGAACGCTTGAATGAACTCACTCGGATGCTGGAGCCCGTGCTGACGTTGGTGCCGAATGAAGGAGCGGAGAGCCCGCTGAAAGACGATTCCTATGAGCTTCCTTATAATTTATATGAAATTATCGGGAATAAGGCCGCGCTGCTGCGGGAAGAGGGGCTTGATAAGGAATCCATCAACCATTACATTACGACCGACATCAATGTCCATCTGAAGTCTTTTTATCGTGATACGGGTTTGACCTTTGACACGGAGAAAAAGCTTTCCGAAATCATTGATCAACGAATTATTCGCTTTGCAAAAGATATGTTTGAGTATGCGCAAGATCATTTGGATTATCACATCCAACGGAATTTCGTCTATGCGATGAGTCTCCATATCAGTTCGTTTTTAAAGCGGATTCAATTAGGCGAAAACAGCCGGACACTCCATGCAAGCATCAAAAATATGGTGGAAGATTATCCCCAAGAGTTTACTGTCGCTAAATGGATGAAACAAGAGCTGCAAAAAGAATACGGCATCAACATCCCTGAGGTGGAGACCTATTATCTGACTTTGTTGCTGGTTTCATTAAAGCAAGACAAGGTCACCGGGCGAGTGGGTGTTGTGATTGCAGCCCATGGCAAGAGTACAGCAACGAGCATGGCGGAGGTTGTGACGACATTGTTGGGGGTCGACAATATTCGCGCTGTAGATATGCCTCTTGAGATGAAGCCCCAAGTGGCCCTCGAAAAAATTATTCATTGTGTCCAAGAAATCGATCGAGGGAGCGGCGTCATTTTGTTGGTCGATATGGGCTCGCTGACGACCTTTTCGGAAAAAATCACCGAAAAAACCGGAATTGAGGTCAAAACGATCGACATGGTCACGACCCCGATCGTTTTGGAGACGGTGCGCAAGACGAATCTTGTTGAAACGACACTTGATGAAATTTATCGATCGCTCAAATCTTTTCGTGGTTATGCAGGCACCAACGTGACCACGAGGGAAGAGAACGGGCACACTCTAGAGCGCAAAAAGGCAATCATTGCGATCTGCGCTTCGGGTGAAGGAACCGCGCAAAAGATGAAAGAGCTCATCGACAAGCATTTAGAGAAATATTTTGACGTGGAAATCGAGGTACTGCCGATTTCGGTGATCGAAATGGATGAGCAGCTGGCAAACTTGCAACAGGAGTATGAAATCCTGGCGACAACAGGAATCGTCAAACCAAAAATCGATGCCGTTTTCATTCCAATGGAAAATTTCTTCAACGGAGATGCCGAAAAAGTATTGGACTATTTAGTGGAAGAGTCCGAATCCTATGATGATAGTGAGTTGACATTGGAAAAGGCAAAGCAGATATGCGTGGAATACATGACGCAAAGCTTTACTTTCTTGAATCCGCAAAAACTGATCGAACCTTTGTGGAAGTTTAGTTCTTCCTTATTGAAGAATGAAGAGAATTATTCCCAAGCAATCAATCTCTTGATGCACCTCGCGGGAATGTTTGAGCGGTCACTGCGTCAAGATACATTGATTGCGCCGCAAGAAGAGCTGGAAACGACCGAACGGACAGAAACATTTAAGCAGCTGGAACAGTCCTTAAATCTCCTGAGCGGCACCTTTCAAATTGAAATGCCGAAAGATGAAGTATACTATCTGCAGCAACTGTTGGCCTATCAAGAATAACGATACACTGTCTCATACACTAATGATAAATTAAAACGATACACTAAAACACTGTCGGTTTTAGTGTATTTTTATTGGTTTTTTCTCCAAGGAACTGGGCCATACACTAAGTTGGCACGCTTTTTGCATATAGTTAAGTGTCTGGGAAATAGCCTACCAAGCTATTTATCCAAACAGTAACAAAATACATTCAATAGGAGGTATACAAATGGTAGGAATTATCCTAGCAAGTCATGGGGATTTCGCTGAAGGCATTTTGCAATCTGCTTCGATGATTTTCGGCGAACAAGAAAATGTCAAAGCAGTGACCTTGGCGCCTAGCGAAGGACCGGACGATGTCAAAGCAAAGATGCAAGAGGCTATCGCATCTTTTGACAACCCAGAGGAAGTGTTGTTCTTAGTGGACTTATGGGGCGGGACACCGTTCAATCAAGCCAACAGCCTTTTTGAAGCGCATAAAGACACATGGGCAATCATCGCTGGAATGAACCTTCCAATGGTCATCGAAGCGTATGCTGCGCGCCTAAGCAGTGAGTCGGCACAAAAGATTGCTGCGCAAATTCTTCCAGCAGCGAAGGATGGCGTAAGAGCTAAGCCTGAAAGCCTTGAACCGAAGAAAATGGAAGCGGCTTCTGCAGTGCAACAACCAAAAGGCAACCTTCCTGCAGGGACAGTCGTTGGCGATGGCAAAATCAAGTTAGCTTTGGTTCGGTTGGATTCACGGTTGCTTCATGGACAAGTGGCAACAACGTGGGCGAAATCAGCCGGAACAAATCGAATCATTGTGGTTTCTGATGATGTCTCAAGAGATGAATTACGGAAAAACCTGATCGTGCAAGCAGCTCCTCCAGGAGTTAAAGCCAATGTAATTCCAATCAAAAAAATGATTGAAATTGCCAAGGATCCACGATTTGGGAATACGCATGCTCTTTTACTTTTTGAAAATGTGCAAGATGTCGTTCGGGTAATTGATGGCGGCGTGAAGATTGAGGAATTGAATGTCGGGTCAATGGCCCACTCAGTCGGCAAGGTTGTTGTAAATAAGGTCTTGTCAATGGGGCCTGAAGATGTGAAAGCATTTGAAACATTGAAAGAAAAAGGCGTTAAATTTGATGTCCGGAAAGTTCCGAATGATTCATCGGAAAAAATGGATGCGTTGCTGAAAAAAGCTAAGGAAGAATTAGCTAAGGCATAACAAGAAAAGAGGAGGTATATTATGTCAGTCGTTTCAATTATTCTTGTCATCATCGTGGCATTCTTTGCCGGGATGGAAGGCATTTTAGATGAATTCCAATTCCATCAACCGCTCGTTGCATGTACACTTATCGGACTTGTCACAGGTAATCTTGAAGCTGGTATTATTCTTGGCGGATCATTACAAATGATCGCATTAGGTTGGGCAAATATCGGAGCAGCTGTAGCTCCTGACGCAGCACTTGCTTCTGTTGCATCGGCAATTATTTTGGTTTTGGGTGGTCAAGGTGTAAATGGCGTATCTTCCGCAATCGCCATTGCGATTCCTCTGGCTGTAGCTGGATTAGTTTTGACAATGTTCGTTCGTACGCTCGCTGTTCCTATCGTTCATTTGATGGACGCAGCTGCAGAACAAGGTGACTATCGCAAGATTGAATGGCTTCAAATTGGGGCTATTGCCATGCAAGGTTTGCGTATCGCAATTCCTGCTGCCTTGCTTCTGTTCATCCCTGCAGACGCTGTCCGTTCTGGGTTGGAAGCAATGCCGGGTTGGTTGACTGATGGAATGGCAATCGGTGGTGGTATGGTCGTAGCCGTTGGTTATGCAATGGTAATCAATATGATGGCAACCAAAGAAGTATGGCCATTTTTCATCATTGGTTTCGTTGTTGCTGCTGTATCTCAATTGACGTTGATCGCATTAGGAGCCCTAGGTGTTGCAATGGCCTTGATCTACTTGAACCTTTCTAAAATGGGCGGTTCCGGTAATGGCGGTTCTGGCAATACTGGCGATCCACTTGATTCTATTCTCAACGACTATTAGGAAAGGAGACTGCAAACATGGCACAAAATACGGTAGATAAAAAATTCGTATTAACTAAAAAAGATCGATTAGCGGTTGCTTGGCGTTCCACCTTCATTCAAGGATCATGGAACTATGAACGGATGCAAAACGGTGGCTGGGCTTTCGCAATGATTCCAGCAATCAAGAAACTTTATCCAGAAAAAGAAGATCGCGTCCTAGCATTGAAACGCCACTTGGAATTCTTCAATACACATCCATATGTGGCATCTCCAGTATTAGGAGTAACACTGGCTCTGGAAGAAGAACGCGCAAACGGAGCTCCAGTAGATGATGTTACGATTCAAGGTGTGAAGGTCGGAATGATGGGACCTCTTGCCGGTGTTGGTGACCCTGTGTTCTGGTTTACAGTCCGTCCAATTCTGGGGGCTTTAGGTGCATCCTTGGCCTTAACAGGAAACATCTTAGGACCTATCTTATTCTTTGTTGCATGGAACGCTATCCGTTGGGGATTCATGTGGTATACCCAAGAATTCGGTTATAAGGCTGGATCAAAAATCACTGAGGATTTGTCTGGCGGAATACTGCAAGATTTGACAAAAGGAGCTTCCATTCTTGGGATGTTCGTATTGGCTGCCTTGGTGCAACGTTGGGTATCCATCTCGTTTGCTCCAACCGTTTCTTCAGTGAAACTTTCAGAAGGCGCATTTATCGACTGGGAAAACCTGCCAACAGGCACTGCCGGCATCCAGGAAGCCCTGACACAGTATACTTCAGGCTTGTCACTGACTGATACAAAAGTAACGACCTTGCAAAACAACTTGGATCAATTGATCCCTGGCTTGGCAGCATTGCTGTTGACATTCCTTTGCATGTGGTTGTTGAAGAAGAAAGTTTCTCCAATCGTGATCATTCTTGGACTGTTCGTTGTTGGTATCGGCGGACGCTTGATCGGATTGCTATAATTTTCGGATGCATCAAAAATGATGATTATGAGGCTCAGGCAAACCAGCCTGAGCCTTGTTTTTCTTGTAAAAAGCAAAGAGTGTATATTATACTCAAACCAGACGAAAAGAGAGAGGGGCATATGCAATGGTTGAATCCCTGAATGCAAAGGTTGATATGGTAGTGGATGGTACTTCTTATATGGGGTTAACGGACTATGGGAAAATTATGATCGGAGATAAAGCGTTTGAATTTTATCATCATCGTGACCCACGAAAGTTCATTCAAATTCCTTGGGAAGAGGTCGATTATGTCATTGGCATCCGTGATGTTCAAAGGAAAATGGATTCCACGTTTTGCGCTTCAAACAAAGAAAGATGGTACGTATACTTTTTCATCAAAAAACCCCAAGGACGTGTTACGTGCGATCCGCATCTATGTAAAACCAGATCATATGGTTCAATCATTGGGTTTCTTCGATGTTTTGAAGAATGCCTTCAAGCACATGTTCAAAAAGAAAGCATCCTGATTTGCGGCGGGAAATTAAGATGCATACGGTTGGCGGTTGCTGGATGAGCGATTTAAGGAGGTTCTAAAGTGGTAATGGATATTCGATTAGTACGAATCGACGATCGTTTGATTCATGGACAGGTGGCAACCGTGTGGACAAAGCTAAGCAAAGCAGAGCGGATTATTGTCATCAGTGATGAGGTGGCGCAGGATCATCTGCGTAAGACGCTCTTGCGTCAGGTCGCTCCACCAGGTGTAAAGGTCAATGTGATTCCAGTAGAAAAGTTTGTCGAAATTTACTTTGATGATACGCACAACAAATTTCGAGCGATGCTCTTGTTTACGAATCCTACCGATGTCGCACGAATCGTGCAAAGGGGCGTTCAAATTGATTCCGTCAATATCGGCAGTATGAGCTATTCAGATGGTAAGAAGATGATCACCAACGCAGTAGCGGTTGACAAACGCGATATTCAGGCTTTTGAGTACTTGAACTATAAGGGTATCCACTTGGATATTCGGAAGGTCGTCGCTGACAATAAATTAGATCTCATGCAAGTGCTGAAAAAAGAAGGATTAGTGTAATTTAAAAGAAGGCACAAAGCGAATGGAACAGCGCTTTGTGCCTTCTTTATTTTTAGATATTAAAGGTTCAAATAGATTTTTTAAGTGCGAAAGTTGAGCAATAATGATGAAAACGGTATAGTATCCATGAGGTGATAGAATGCTAAAAGAAGCATGTGTAGAAAATTTCACGAACGTCCCAGGGGTCATCGCGCGCGGGGCTAAACGGATTGAACTGTGTGACAACTTGGCAGTAGGGGGAACAACACCAAGCGTTGGCGTCATCAAAATCGCAACGGAGTATTGTTCCGACAAAGATGTGTCCGTTATCGTGATACTGCGACCACGAGGCGGAGATTTTGTTTATTCCATTATGGAAAAAGCCATCATGATGCGAGATTTAGAAGAAATCATTGCCTTGCATGCCCAATGGTATAGCGGTAGGGGCTTTAACCGCAGCTAACGAATTGGATAAACCATTTTTGGAAGAAATCGCCAAGTTAGCCATCGATAATGGAACCGAACTTGCTTTCCATATGGCATTTGATCACATACCGGAAGATAAGCAAAGAGACGCATTATTATGGTTGGGAGAAATTGGTTTTACACGGATTTTGACGCATGGCGGTCCAGCAGAAAACACGATTTTCGATAACGCAGCGCACATTGCCGAACTTGCGAAAATCAGCCCTGACATGACGATCATGCCGGGTGGCGGCATTACGAAAGACAATCTCGCAGACCTTGAAAAAGTTTTGGCATTCACCGAAGTACACGGGACACGAATTGTGTGATGAACCATGAGAATCCAAAAATGGGTTCTCTTTTTTATGTAAATAATCTAACTGATGTGTGCTTTTTTCATTTCAATTATTTTTTACTCTTCAGGAATAAATAACTTATCGACGGTAGTATTTAAGTTGTTCGCTAAAGCAAAAGCTAATTGCAGAGAGGGATCATATTTTTCATTCTCAATCGCATTGATGGTTTGACGTGTAACATAGCAACGGCCAGCCAGTTCTTGTTGCGATATTTTTTTGGATTTACGGAGTTCTTTGATATTATTTTTCATCAGATTAAAAATACTATTCCAAGCATAATGACTACAAGAATCAGAGTCGCTACAATTGCTTTTTTGAATGTATTATCTCCATTCGCTTTAGACAAGTAATACCGTTCCAGTAAAAGGATAAGGGAAACCGAAAGCGAAGCAATCACCAGAAGGATATTCATTTCCATGCCGTTCATAAAATATTCAATGCCGCCTATAATATACAGAGCCATTACAGTTACAAACCATGTAATTCTGACAGCTTGGTCAGCCATTTTTTGCTCCATTTCATCTTTTTTTCGCATGATATGCACCCCTTTTTGTCAAATTCTTTTTACATTATCACGGTACATAAAACAAACAAAAATGTCAAAAACCTTTTACATTTCGAGCGGTGTGGGCGATTGAGATTACGATTCACAAAATAGGGATTAGCTGCTGAGCGCAGCGTAAGACCATTTGTGGTCGGGCCCGCAGAGCTTGGACTTTATGGTAGCCCTAAGATCGCTGAATCAAGCAGCTAAAGTAAAAATGAACATTGGGGGCATGTAAAGACTGCTTACTCCAAGAAAAAAAGCTCGGCCGGGAAAATTTTCCCGGCCGAGCTTTTCGTTATGCTTTTCTTAATAAGTATAATCGTTCGTTGCGTTCCACAGCAGGAATTCGTTGACGCCGGCATCTTTCAATGCTTGTACTTGTGCGTCGACTTCGGCCTTGCCGTAGGTCATATAGTTGCCGGAACCCAGGTAGGATGCGGTGAAATCCTGTAGCCATGGGCGGCTGATCGGCGGTGTATCCAGCGTTTGCAGCAGCGGCGTTTCTAGTTTCATGTATTCCGCAACCAATTCGTACGGATGCAGATCCGGTTGGTAAATATCGAAGTAGGAGACGCCCCAGTGGCTAGGATAGATCATGGATGAGATCACATCGACATTTTCGGAAATTTGCGGGAAGTTCTGGCCGATGCCCGGCGCTTCGATGACCGATGCGGTATAGCCGAAGATATCGACGGACACCTCAACACCGTATGGCATCAATTTTTCCTTCGCATAGGCGGTGAAGTCGGTGATGGCTTTCACGCGTTTCTCAGTATCAGTCATGTTCAGGTCAGCATATTCGCCCATATCGTAATTCAAGTCCTCGCCCCATACTTCAAATCCTTCCGGGAAACGGACGTAGTCGAACTGGACTTCCTTGAAGCCGGCTTTTGCGGCTTCGATACCGACGTTGACTGCATAATCCCAAGTCTGTTTCATGAAGGGGTTGATGAAGGATTCGCCGTTCGAAGCGACCCAAACGGATCCGTCGCTGTTCCGGAATGACATTTCCGGCTGTTCGTTCGCCAGCAGGGTGTCCTTGAAGGTTACGATGCGGGCAATCGGATAGATTTGTTTCTCTTCCATCACGGCCATCAATTCCTTGATATCCGGTATATATTCTTCCGTGTTTCCTTGGATATGCTCATCCTTGGAATTGAAGTCCGCCGTCACGACGCCCATGTCATCCTTGATGTCGATGACCATGGCATTCAGATCGGTTGAATCGACATAGTCGACCAATTCATTGAATTTTTCCTCGTAGCCGACGGAATAGGCCGTCACGTAAATACCTTTGACGCCGTCAGCAGGATAGGCGATATCCACGCCGCTGTCATAGAAGAATTTTTTCGGCAATTCTTTGGCAGTCGGCGTCTTCAGCAACTGACCTTGTCGCAGCGTCAAAGCGCTGACCGTGCCTTCTGTTGGGACAGCGACTGCAGCGCTTTCGGCAGTTGCGGAACTGTCTGTTTCGGTGGCCAAAACGATCTGGGCACCGGATAATAGGAATAATAGACTGGAGACTGCAAGTGTTCGTTTCAATCCGTTCATCATAGGGAATCCTCTCTTTCTGGTGATGCGATCAGCGTCGGATCGACGATGGTGAAGTCCTTCGCACGTAAGCCGTCGATGATGGAACCGATCGCTTCGCTTGTCCATGGGCGGTCATGCATCAGCAGATTTGCGCCGTCACCCAAATATTGGGAGTTCACCATGATATCCGCAAGGGCAGGGCCTTCCATATATTCTTCAACCCAGTCATAGCCGTAGGTCCAGTTCATCATAGTCATGCCTTCCGATGCGGCAATCGCAGCGGTATCCTCATTCCATTGCCCGTAGGGTGCGCGCAGGAAGCGCGGACGTTTGCCGGTGACCGCTTCGATGGCATCATTGGTTTTAACGATTTCTGCCGATTGCTCCTCATAGCTCATCTCAAGGAAATCCGGGTGGGAGTAGGAATGATTCCCGATTTCGAAGCCCATGTCGCTGATCGTCTTCAGATCCGCTTTCGCTTGGTCTGATTCAAGGAACTGTCCCATCACGAAGAAAATGGCATTCGCGCCTTTCGATTTAACCGTTTCGGCGATCTCCACGGCATAGCTGTTCGGCTGTTGCGGGGCATCATCAAAGGTCAGCAGGGCAACCTGCGTTTCACCGTCAGCAGCGAGCGGCTGGATCGTTGAAATTTCAGGGTTGATTTCATAGGTAAAAGCAACCGGTTCCGCTTTTTTGATGGCATCCTTCACGGCTGCTTTTTCTTCGGACGCGCTTTCGGAGTCCTTCGCAGCAGAAGAAGACTCTGCTTTTGTATCTTTTTTGTCATCCAAGGATGCGATGGCTGTTTCCAGAGACGCCAGCTGGCTTTCGACAGCAGTCAGGCCGTCGACGATCGCTTGCATATTTGCTTGATTGGCATCCGCGTTCGCGTTGATGGACGCTATGCCGGCATAGAAGGTATCAAACGTGGCTTCATCCCCGCCGAAGCCGGATAAAATTTCTTCTTCCTTATCCAGGCTCGTTTTATAGGCTTCGAGGTACGTTTTCGAGCTTTCGTTCAAGGCGTCGACCGTTTTCCCGAATGCCTTGATGTCTTCCAAAGGCAGTGTTTCTTCATCCAAGGCAATCAGTTCGCCTTTTGTCTTGACCAGATCGGACAAAGCGCTTTCAATATTTTTGATCGAATCGCGGCGTTCTGCTATGTTTTCGAATACCTTAGCAGACCCGTCCTTGAATGTCGCAAGTTTTTCGTCTGCGGATAATGACTCTTCAAAGGATGTTTGCAGTTCCGTTTCCAATTGTTGCATACCGTTGAACTGTGCAACAATGTCTGTTTCTTCCGTTTTTAAGGCGGTAAGTGTTTCCGTCGCATCTTTTACTTGATTTGAGCAAGCTGCCAATACCAGCGCACCGGTAAAAAGCAAAGCCAATTTCTTACTTTTCCACATAAACAAACTCCTTTTCCAATAAGTAATTTATAAGTATACAATCAACATTATACCGAAAATCATAAAAGACGCGCAACCCCATTGGAAATATAAACCTGTTTTGTGTAAATATTCAGATAATGGACACATTCCGATTATCCGGTCAATAACCTTTCTTTTCTCATAAAAGGAAGAAGCACTATACAATTTTTGAATTTAGTTTACAATAGATAGAGGAAAATAGAATGACAGAACTGTCTATTTCGATCTAGTAAGCGAGGTATCCGAGAATGATTGTCTATTACATATTCGCCATTTTGTTGATCATCGTCGATCAGCTGACCAAATATGGCATTGTCCAAAATTTTGAGTTGCATGAAATGCGGGAGGTTATACCCGGTGTCCTCTCCCTGTTCTATATCCAAAACAAAGGAGCGGCCTGGGGGATTTTTGAAGGAAGAATGATTTTTTTCTTCCTCATCACGGTTGTGGTCGTCGGCGGAATGATATACAGTGTTCATAAGCAGGGGTTGCAGCATAAGCTTGTGGGCATCAGTTTTTCATTTATACTGAGCGGTGCGTTGGGGAATTTCATCGACCGCATGCGTTTAGGCTACGTAGTCGACATGTTCAAGTTGGATTTCATCAACTTCCCCATTTTCAATGTGGCCGACATGTGTTTGACGGTTGGTGTGATCCTGATGGTCATTTATATCATTTTTATTGAAGAAGACGAAGAAGAAAAAAATAAGCTAAAGTAAAGTGGGATTAAGTATGATTGATGAATTAGAGTTTAAGATTGATTTACAGACAGGCCGTATCGACAAGATATTGGCTGATTTTATGCCGAAAACAAGCCGTTCGCAGATCCAAGCCTGGATCAAAGGCGGCAACTTGTCCGTCAACGGTGAAGTTGTGAAGGCGAATTATAAGGTGCAATGTGGGGATATGCTAAAGCTGACGATCCCTGAAGCCGAAAAAATCAACGTGACAGCGGAAAATATTCCGTTGGACATCGTCTTTGAGGACGATGACTTGTTGGTGGTCAACAAACCTACCGGTATGGTTGTCCACCCATCAAAAGGCCATCTTACCGGCACGTTGGTCAACGGGTTGCTTTACCACGTGAACACCCTGTCTGAAGGGACAGCCTATGTCCGTCCTGGTATCGTTCACCGCATCGATATGGACACTTCCGGTCTCTTGGTGGTGGCGAAGACGAATGAAGCCCATCAAAAATTGGCGGAGCAATTGGAAAACCATACGATGGAAAGAGAATACTATGCTTTAGTGCATGGCGTCATTTCCCATGAGGACGGCACCATCGATGCACCGATCGCGAGAATGCACATCGACCGCAAGAAACGCACGGTTGCGGAAGGCGGCAAACATGCCATAACCCATTTTGAAGTGGTTGAACGCTTCAAGAATTACACATTGGTGAAGTTGAACCTGGAAACAGGCCGCACTCACCAAATCCGCGTGCACATGAAATACATCGGCCATCCGGTCGTAGGCGATCCGATGTACGGCCCTGGCCGAAACCATCACCGGCTTCGGACAATTCCTGCATGCGGCAACGCTTGGCTTCGTTCATCCGACTACGGAAGAAAAGTTGCATTTCGAAGCGCCGCTGCCTGACTACTTCGCGGATAAATTAGCGGAACTGCGCAAAATCTGATTGACAGCAATGCCTGTTTTCGTTATGATTACAGTAATTTAAGCAGTGACCTTTAAAATAGTCCAGAGAGGCTAAAAGGTGCATCACATTTTGTATATTTTTTGTGACTGTACCCTTATGCCCATTGCATAAGGGTTTTTTTCATTTTAACAGTGGAGGAGAATGAACATGGCAGAAGAGATTGAAATCATGGACGCCCAGACCATGAAAAGGGCTCTGACCAGAATCACGCACGAAATACTGGAAAAGAATGACGGAACAAAGAATTTGGTCCTGGTCGGCATCCGGACGCGAGGCATTTACTTGGCGAAGCGGATCGCCGGCAAAATCAAAGATTTCGAAGGGATCGACGTGCCGGTCGGCGAACTGGACATTACGCTTTATCGCGATGATGTGCATCGCGCCAACGATACCACCAATCAAAACCCGATTCTGCACGAAACGAACATCCCTTTTTCGGTGGAAGGCAAGCATGTCGTCCTTGTCGATGACGTCCTATTCACCGCCCGGACCATCCGCGCCGGCATGGATGCGGTCATGGATTTGGGAAGAGCAAAACGCATCACCGTCGCTGTCCTTATCGACAGAGGACACAGAGAACTGCCGATCAAAGCGGACTATGTCGGGAAAAACATTCCGACTTCCCAGCAGGAACAGATTTCCGTCAGCATCGCGGAACTCGACGGCAGCGAAAAAGTAACACTGATCAAAGCATAAGAAACCGGTGATTCTTTAAATGCGTTCCGTGAAGCGCAGAAGAATGTGCTTTGAAGCTTGCTCCATAGCATTCTGAAGATCACCTTATTTGATAGAATTTAAGGAGGACAAATCATGAGCCAAGCAATAATGAAAGTAGTCAAGCAAGTTGAGATAGCCAAAGATATTTACGAGTTACGCCTGAAGGGTGACTTAGTGAAGGAAATGGGTGCACCCGACCAATTTCTGCATATCCGCGTCCCTGGAAATGACTTGTTGTTGAGACGACCGATCAGCATCGCGGAAATAGATGCCGAAAACGAAGAGTGCGTCATCATTTACCGCACCGAAGGCGATGGCACGAAGATCATCAGCCAATTGACGGAAGGCGACACGTTGGACGTGCTGGGGCCTCTTGGCAACGGCTACCCGATCGATATGCTGAAAGAGGGCGATAACGCGCTTCTGGTCGGCGGAGGAATCGGCGTACCGCCGCTTTACGAATTGTCCAAACAGCTGCATGCGAAAGGCGTGAATGTCGTCCACTGCTTCGGCTTCAAGAATAAAGATGAAGTCTTCTATGAAAAAGAATTCAGCGCTTTCGGCAAGGTGAACATCGCGACCGACGACGGCAGTTATGCGAAAAAAGGCTTCGTGACGCAATATTTTGACGAATTGGACGGCTTCGTTCCGGATGCGGTTTTCGCCTGCGGACCAAAAGGCTTGCTGGCCGCCGCTTCAAGGGCATTTGACCCAGCCATCACCTACCTTTCCATGGAAGAACGCATGGCATGCGGCATCGGCGCCTGCTATGGCTGTGTCTGCGAGAAGAAAAACGCCACATCAGCATCGGACAACTACAGAGTCTGCGTCGACGGACCAGTCTTCAGAGCGGAGGAAATCGTACTATGAATCGTTTAGCAGTGAGTTTACCCGGACTAGAACTAAAAAACCCGATCATCCCGGCTAGCGGTTGTTTCGGCTTCGGCGAAGATTACGGCAAATATTATGACTTGAGCCTGTTGGGCGCCATCATGACGAAGGCGACAACCTTGGAACCGCGCTACGGCAACTTGACGCCGCGTCTTGCGGAAACACCTTCCGGCATGCTGAATGCCATCGGTCTGCAAAACCCGGGTGTCGACGTCGTCGTCGCCAAGAAACACAAAGAGCTGGAAAAGTATGATGTGCCGCTTATCTCGAACGTGGCCGGCTACACCGTGGAAGACTACTACGCAGTCTGCGAAAGAGTATCGAAATCACCGAATGTGAAGGCAATCGAGTTGAACATCTCGTGCCCGAACGTCCATAAAGGCGGACTGCAATTCGGTACGGTTCCGGAAATGGCCGCAGAAGTGACGCGTGCCGCCAAAGCAGCCGCAACAGTGCCCGTCTATGTAAAACTTTCCCCGAACGTGACGGATATCGTCGAAATAGCGAAAGCTGTCGAAGCGGCCGGTGCGGATGGCCTATCCATGATCAACACATTGGTCGGCATGCGCATCGATTTGAAGACGCGCCAACCGATCCTTGCGAACAAAACCGGCGGACTATCCGGCCCTGCCATCAAACCGGTCGCAATCCGCATGATTTACCAAGTGGCGCGTGCCGTTGAAATACCGATCATCGGTATGGGCGGCGTCTACACAGTCGATGACGTTTTGGAAATGTTCATGGCGGGTGCCAGCGCAGTCGGCGTCGGCATGGCAAACTTCACCGACCCATTCGTTTGCCCGAAACTGATCGAACAGTTGCCGCAACGCATGGATGAATTGGGCATCAACAGCCTGCAGGAATTAATCAACGAAGTGAAAGAAGGCATCCGTAATGAACGATAAACCGATCGTAGCGTTGGACTTTTCGACGACAAAAGAAATCGAGGACTTCTTGTCATTATTCAAAGATGAATCCTTGTATGTAAAAGTGGGCATGGAACTGTATTACCAACATGGAGCGGAAATCGTAAAAGGGATCAAGGAAATGGGCCATGAGATTTTCCTGGACCTGAAATTGCATGACATCCCGAACACGGTTCATCGCGCGATGAAAGGTTTGGCTTCTTTGGATATCGACATGGTGAATGTCCATGCTGCCGGCGGTTCCGAAATGATGAAGGCTGCTAAAGACGGCCTGATTGCAGGAACGCCTGTAGGAAGCACGGTACCGAAACTGATCGCCGTAACCCAGTTGACTTCAACATCAGAAGAAGCGATGCAAAGCGAACAATTGATCAAAGTCAGCCTGCAGGAGAGCGTCTTGCATTATGCCGATCTGACTTGTAAATCAGGCCTGGACGGCGTCGTCTGTTCCGCATGGGAAGCGCGCATGATCAAAGACCATACAAACGATGACTTCATCTGCCTGACGCCTGGCATCCGTCCAGCCGGCAGTGCAGTGGGTGACCAAAAACGGGTGGCGACACCAGCACGGGCAAGAGAAATCGGCTCAACCTTCATCGTAGTCGGCAGACCGATTACACAGGCGGCGGATCCCGTTGCGGCCTATCACGAAATCAAGAAGCAATGGAATGGAGTGGAATAGATGACAACAGCAAAAGAAGTAGCAAAATCATTATTAGACATTAAAGCGGTGAGCTTAAGCCCGCAAGATCCATTCACTTGGGCGTCCGGCCTGCGCAGCCCTATCTACTGCGATAACCGCATCACGATGAGCTATCCAGCTGTCCGCAAACAAATCGCGCAAGGACTTGCCGACTTGATCAAAGAAAAATACCCGGATGCAGAAGTGATTGCCGGAACGGCAACTGCAGGCATCCCGCATGCTGCATGGGTAGCGGACATCTTGGACTTGCCGATGGTTTACATCCGCAGCAAAGCGAAAGACCACGGCAAAGGCCGTAAAATCGAAGGCAAGATCGAAGAAGGCCAAAAAATGGTTGTCGTCGAAGACCTTATCTCCACTGGCGGCAGTGTCATCGAAGCGTCAAAAGCTGCCGAATTGGAAGGCGCAAACGTTTTAGGTTGCGTCGCAATCTTCACTTACGAATTGGCTTCTGGCGTCAAAAACTTTGCCGATGCCGGCTTGGCGATCGACACCATCTCCAATTACAGCACGCTGTTGGAAGTGGCGCACGAAACTTCTTACATCACAGAAGCTGAAATGGACTTGCTGAAAGACTGGAGCAAAGACCCAGAGCACTGGTTCAAAGGCTAAAAACGGCTAAAAGATGAATGCAAAACTCCGCTGACAGGTAAGTGTGTCAGCGGAGTTTTTTCGGGTATATCAGTTGATGTATCATTTATGGCCATGAATTTTGAACACCCGACAGAAGCTTGATGTGTCGGGTGTCGGGATGGAAAAACATGACGAACAGCCAGCTACCTGTGACGTCGGTCGTTGGGAAAGAAACATAAGACGACAACCCGACAGATTCCTGTGATGTCGGTTCGTCGGGGAACGTCCTGGAATTGCCAATAAAAATCAGGTTTCACCGCTTTTTCCCAAAACATTCTTTTTGCGTTTCCTTTTTGTTAGCAATTTCTTAGAAAGTAAGCGCTCCAAAAGTGGTATACTGATTGTATTGCTTGAATAAGTTCCGCCGCACTCTCGTGACTTCAGTCATGAGTTAGGCGACACGGTTTTTTTCTTGCTTTATCTTTGGCGAACGCCTGTTCGATGATGTATAATGAAGCCAAAGAGGTGAGTATCATGCTGAAAGCCTATCAGTTCCGTCTGTACCCCAATCGGGAACAGAAAATCTATTTCGCCAATTGTTTTGGCTCCGCACGGTTCATCTTCAACCAGATGCTAGCTGACCGGAAAGAAATCTACGAAACATACAAAAACGACAAGGAACTGTTGAGAAGTATCAAGCCGAGAACCTATACCTCCTTCAAGGAAGAATTTCCGTTCCTGAAAGAGGTGGACAACCTTGCTTTGGCGAATGCCAGTCAAAATCTGAACATGGCCTATAAGAATTTCTTCCGCGACAAATCCGTCGGTTTTCCGAAATTCAAATCCAAGCACAAGTCGAAAGCATCCTATACCACCAACAACCAGGGCGGAAACATCCGTATCGAAAACGGAAAAATCAAACTGCCGAAGATCGGTTTCGTCACACTCAAGCAGCACCGGGATTTTGATGGGCTGATCAAGTCCTGCACGGTTTCCATGAACAAGGCAGGCAACTACTTCATTTCCATTCTGGTGGAACAAAAAACGCCGGAATGGCTGCCTGCGGAACACAAAATCGGCATCGACCTCGGCCTTTCCGATTTCGCTGTCACCACAAACGATGCCGGAGAATCCGTGAAACATGCGAACCCGAAATGGCTGCACCAGTCTGAAAAGAAAATCAAGAAAGCCCAACGGGCCTTGTCCCGCAAGAAAAAAGGCAGCAAGAACCGGGAAAAGGCACGCTTGGTACTTGCCAAGAAACACGAAAAGATCGCGAACCAGCGCAAGCATTTTCTGCACAAGCTCTCCAACAAGATAACGGACGAAAACCAAGTCATCGTGATCGAAACGTTGAGCAGCTGCAATCTGATGAAGAACCACCGGTTGGCAAAAAGCATCGGCGATGTCAGCTGGTTCGAGTTCGGCCGGCAGTTGGCATACAAAGCCGAATGGAAAGGCCGGACACTCATCAAGGCGGACAGGTTCTACCCGTCCACACAACTGTGTTCCGCTTGCGGCCATCAGGATGGCAAGAAAGCCCCGCACATCCGCGACTGGACGTGTCCTGCTTGCGGCACATTCCATGATCGGGACATCAATGCCAGCAAGAACCTTTTGGCTTTGGCCAAATAAAAGAAAACACTGAGGCAGGTACTGCCTTTTGAGCCTACTAAATATCCATTCCCTCTGCCTGTAAAGACATACGCAGGCAAGGAAGGAGTTCGTAGGAAGCTCGCGACTTTAGTCGTGAGTAGTTCACTACAGGATAGAGTGTGGGGGATGAGAAGACATGGCGATGCAGGAATTTCAGCTGAAACAAACGCAACAACAATCGATCAGGATGACGCAGCAGCTGCGACAGGCGCTGGATATTCTTCAGATGCCCATGTCGGAACTGTCCACCTACATAGAAGACAAGGCATTGGGGAATCCGTTGATGGAAATCAAAAAGCGGGAATCGGGAACGGGCAGTGTTGCTGTCTCCATGTTTACACGGCGGATAATCAGACGCCCTGGTATGAGCGGATGGAAAGCAAGAATCAATCGCTCTATGATTTTTTGCATGAACAGATTTATTTGAACATGAAAAACACGCCGCTCAGACAGTTGGTGTTGTTCCTCATCCGATATGTGACCGATGACGGCTATTTGGACATCAAGCTGGAAGAGGCTGCGGAGGTAACTGCGGCCGAGGAAACGGAAGTGTTGGATGCCTTGACGCTGCTGCAGCAATTGGATCCTCCCGGTGTCGGTGCCCGGAATCTGCAGGAGTTTCTGATGCTGCAGACCGAAAGGGACGAACAGTCGCCGCCGCTGGCCTATTACATATTGGAAAACTATTTCAAGGAACTGTCGACCTATCGTTTGGAAACGATTACGGATGCCGAAGAGATCGACCATGATGAGCTGATCGAAATCATCACCTATATGAGCAAATTGAAGACGAAGCTGCAGTGGGAGACCACCTTCGAGGAGACGGTCTTCATCGAACCGGATATAAATGTAGCCATAGCCGAGGACAACACATTGGACATCTCATTCAATCAAAGCGGTCTGCCCGCGGTGGCGTTCAACGAAGACTATTACACCGAATTGCTGGCGTTGGCGGATAAAGATATGAAACGTTATCTGGAAGAAAAAAAGAAAGAAATTTCCTGGATCCAGCAGTGTGTCCTCCAACGGACGCAGAACGTCATCAAAATAACGGAAGCCATCCTGCAGCTGCAGGCGGATTATTTCTTGGAAAAATCATCGTCAATGAAGCCAATGACGATGAAAAACATCGCCAAACTGACGGAACTCAGCATTTCGACGGTGAGCCGGGTCGTGAACGATAAATACATGGCAACCCCGAAAGGCATCTTTGAATTGCGCTTTTTCTTCAGGAGCGGGTTTATGAAAGATGATGACGGGGATCAGATAGCCATCTCATCCATCGTCATTGAAACGGAAATAATGGAGATGGTCGGCCGCGAAGAGAAGGCGAAGCCGGTTTCCGACCAGCTGATTGCCGATTATTTCACTGCGCAGGGAATCGACATCTCGCGAAGGACGGTGGCGAAATACCGCATGGGCTTGGGCATACCCTCCAGTTCGAAAAGAAAAAGGACATGATTGTGCCAATCGGTGTGACTGGTTAATAGGACAATCAATGGGGTAAAAGTAGGGATCATGGGACCATTGGCAGGGGGTGGTGATCCAGTCTTCTGGGGAACGTTAAGACCCGTATTGGCTGCTTTGGGTGCAAGTTTTGCGCTATCCGGCTCCATCATCTGACCACTAGTGTTCTGGAATGAGTGACAAAGAAGGGGCTCCCTCAAATGAGGCAGCCCCTTCTTACCATATGCTTATGGAGATTTGATAAACAACCTGCAACTACAATGAGTCACATCACTTTCAGTCAGCCTTCAGCGTCCGGACCAGTTCCTTGTCAGGTGTCACATAAAGGGTTTTCTGTCCTTCGTAGATGACAAATCCTGGTTTTGCGCCATTGGGTTTGCGGATATGCTTAACCGCTACATAATCCACCGGCACATTCGAAGAATTTTGGAATTTCGAATAATAGGCAGCCAATGTCGCCGCCTCGAAAAGCGTCTCCTCGGAAGGGGACTTGCTTTCAATGATGACGTGGGAACCGGGTATATTTTTCGCATGCAGCCAAATATCGGACTTCTTGGCTGTCTTCAGCGTCAACTGATCGTTCTGCACATTGTTCTTCCCGATAAGGATGGTCGTGCCATCCGATGACAGGAATTTGTGCGGCTTGCTGCTCTTGTGCTTTTTCTGTTTGCCTTTGTACTTTTTCTTCAAATAACCGGATTCGCGCAGCTCATCCTTTATTTCCTCCAAGTCCTGCGGATCCGAAAGTTGGATCAGCGTTTCGATGGATTCCAGATATTCGTTCTCCGCGTGGGTCTGTTCGATCTGCTCGTTCACATATTTGACTGCAGTGGTGAGCTTCTGGTATTTGGAGAAGTATTTTTGGGCATTCTGGGAAGGCGTCAACGCAGGATTCAATGCGATCGTGATCGGTTTTTCGTCGTCGTAGAAATTGGCAAGCGTCACTTCCGTATCGCCTTTTTTCATCTGATGCAGATAGGCCGTCAATATCTCTCCCTTGATCCGATAGACATCCGCTTTTTCGGTTTCGAGCAACGTCTGATCCAGCTTTTTCAGCTTCAGCTGATTCTTCTTCCATTCGGTGTGGACGACATGGAGCAGTTCGGAAGCGACCTGGTTGATGCGGTCCCGGGATGCCTTTTCATCGTAGTAAGCATCCAGCAATTCGCTTAGGCTGGCATACGCCTTTTTATCGCCGGGCAAGCTTCGGAACGCGAACGGGGTAAAGTGTTGCTTCTTAGCCGATTCCTCCGTCAAAGTAGGGATGCCGGCTTCAAGCTGCTGTTTGAAAGCGAGGATGGCATCGGCTACCGACAGACCATCCTGCTCCACGAAGTGGCTGATTTCCATGGCGGAATCGCTGCCCAAGCCCTGGAAGGCTCCCTGCAAGGATTTGAATAACGGCAACTCAGTGCTGAAAGTGGCCGCGATGGCTTCCAGTTCATCCTTTGCCAACGCAAAAGGATTCGCTTTATCCTGGTGGGGCGGCAATTGATAAGGGACGCCTGGATGCAGAGGGCGGAAACTGTTTTGGTAAAACGGTACATGTTTCAAACAATCGATGATCATTCTTGTCTGTTTATCGATCAGGAAGACATTGCTGTGGCGTCCCATCAGCTCGATGATCAACTCCATCTGGCGCTGGTCACCGAGTTCATCGAAATTCCGGAACGAGAAGATGATGATCCGGTCGTTACCCAGTTGTTGGATATCTTCAATGTAGGCACCTTCCAAATTCTTGCGCAGCACCATGCAGAAATTGGGCGCTGAATCGGGATTCGATAGGTTATCGTTGATTACTTGTATCCGAGCGTAGGATGGGTGAGCAGATAGCAAAACCCGTTTGTTTTTCCGGTTGGCTCGTATGGTAAGAATAATTTCGTGCTGGAACGGCTGATAGACCTTGCTGATCCGGCCGTTTTCCAAGTCTCGGTTCAATTCCTTGACCATCGCACGGGTAAAAACACCATCAAAAGACATGAAAACACCTCCTAGTACATGTCAATATACGCTTTTCATTATAGCATATCTTCAGACTCAAAACCCTTCGTGCTTCCTCATTTTTCAGTTCTTTAGACCCATACGCAAGGAATGGCAAATATTCATCATCCGGCAATGATCATCATGGCAATGTCTACTTGGATGCAAATGCACCCGGAAAATATTTTGCTTATTTCAGCTGAAACGGCATGACGGGATACATAATGGAGAATGTGCGCTTTAGCGTTGAATTGGAAGTGGAATTCCGCTAAACATGAAAACGATGAAATTATAATAACCCAATAAAGAGACGTTTCAGAAAATACTAAGTTTGAAAAAGCTGGGGTGAAACCTAAAAAAGAGGAAATATGCGAAAAAATTCGGGTTATTACTTTTAAAAACCATAACCAATCAGAAAATAGCATAAACAGATGTTTAAAAATCCGTTTATTCAAAAATGGCGATGCTCGTTATCCTGATTTTGAATAGAAATATATTACGCTATTTTAAGATTGCATATTGTGTTATATGTCAAAATATCTTATAATGGACAAGTAATCGAATATAGATTCTACGTGCAGAACGTTAACTTGGTTAATAAAGGGATGGTTACATCCACGCGGACTATAAAATATTCACATTATTTTTTAGAAGCATTCTCATGGCCCGACAGGCACAGATTGGGAATGGCTGAATCTGATTAACTTCAGTTGAAACACTCCATCTTAGTGATTTATAGTACAAATATACAGGATGCTATCGTAAAAAATGAATAAGCCGACAATCTATTTTAAAATCCGTTGCTGCCGGTTATGCGGAGGGACCCTTCTGGATGCAGGATCGCTGTTTTGTTGCAACGGATTTAATGTCTTGGGGGGATTTGATAGCGCTTTTATGCCGTGGTGGATTTTGTTTCCAGCCATAATGACGCATAGGGGAGTTGGATTGATTCAGAAGCAATCTAATAGGATCTATTGATTTTTTTCGGTAGCATATCTCCGAATTGTAGCAAACATCAAGCAGAAACCTTTATTAGTACTTCGATTACAGCCAAAATTTTTCGGAGCAGCAGGAGACATGTTTTCCGAAACTTTTGGATGCTCGCCCTTTAACTGGTCATCAGTGGGGCGAGTTTTTTGTCGATATCTTTTCGGAAGCGGCAAGATAGTTGGAATTCCGTTGAAAAATCTCATTTTTCTCTAATGTCCATCTTGACATTGTTTTTGACATTGGGTACTATTAATTTATCAACAGATTAAGGAGCAGTTATTATGAGAAGATTTACTTGCGTTTCTAAACCAAATAGATTCGATTGGCAAAGCCGCGTAGAGTAGGTTGTTCTTTGTGACGTAATGACTGTCCATAGATACAACCTCAGATGAACCGTCTGAACGAGTATCTATGTGGATTACTAAAGATATTTTATCGCCACATAGACAATAAGGGTCTGTGTGGCGTTTTCTGTTTTAAAGCTGCCATACACAGTTCAGATGGCGGCTATTTTTTATCATTTATACAATGAAACAAAAAAATAAAAACAAGAAAATATTGGAGGAATTCGACATGAATAAATTTTTAAAAACAGGATCAACGCTGTTAACACTTTTGGCAACAACCTTTTTGGTCGCTTGCGGAAATACGGGCTCAAACGGTGGAACTGCTTCATCGGATGGTTCCGCATCAAGCTCTTCAACTGCCGCTTCTGATGGCGATCTTCCTTATATCGGGATCATGCAATTGACGACTCACCCTGCATTGGACCTGATCAGTGAAGGCATCATCGATCAATTGGCGGAAGCCGGTTATGTTGATGGCGAAACGGCGACAATCGATTTCCAGAATGCGCAAGGTGACCAATCGAACATGCAGTCCATCGCGGAACGCTTCGTTTCCAATGATGCAGATATCATGATCGGGATTGCGACGCCGGCAGCACAAGCCTTGGCGAATGCTTCGAAAGATATCCCAATCATCATGGGTGCGATAACCGATCCTGTGGCGGCCAAATTGGTGGCATCGATGGATGCACCCGGCGGAAACATCACAGGTGTCAGCGACAAGACACCGACACGCGATCAATTTGTTTTGATCCAACAATTGATGCCTGAAGCCAAGAAAATCGGTATCCTGTACTCTTCGGCTGAAGACAACTCCATCAGTTCCGGAAAAGAAGCCGAAGAAGTGGCGAAATCTTTAGGGCTTGAAACGGTCACGAAAACGGTCACTTCCACAAACGACATTGCCCAAGTCGCTGAAAGCTTGGCAAACGAAGTGGATGCCATCTATGTTCCTACGGATAACACGATTGCAAGCGGGATGGGCACGTTGATCCCCATCGCTGATTCTTACAATATCCCTGTTTTCCCGGCGGTGGACACGATGGTCAAAGAAGGCGGTTTAGCGACAATCGGTCTGAACCAATATGCTTTGGGAACCCAGACCGGTGCCGTAGCAGCAGACATTTTAGCAGGTGCTGATCCTGCAACCTATCCCGTTCAATATGCAAGCGGGATCGAATTGGTCATCAATCAAGAAAAAGCCGATCAATTGGGGATCAAGATTCCTGATGACATCGCACAAAACGCAATTTATGTAAAATAAGGGGAGTAATAACTATGAACATGATCATCTCTGCCGTTTCCCAAGGCTTGCTTTGGAGTATACTGGCACTGGGCTTATTTGTAAGTTTCAGGATTTTGGATTTAGCGGACATGACGACCGAGGGCTCTTTTCCCCTCGGCGCTGCCGTGGCTGTACAAGCGATAACATTAGGGGTCAATCCTTATCTTGCTATTATTTTTGCAATCATTGCCGGTTGTGCAGCAGGATTGATCACTGGCTTTTTGATCACAAAATTGCAGATTCCTAGTCTGCTGGCCGGGATTTTGACGATGACCGGTCTGTATTCCATCAATCTGCGCGTGATGGGCCGGGCCAACATCAGCCTGTTAGGGAAGAATACGGTTTTCACCACTCTTCAAAATATGAATTTACCGCGTCATTTTGACACCATTTTATTCGGACTGCTGGTTGTGGTGTTGATCATTTTCCTTTACACCATCTTCTTCAAAACCGAATTCGGTCAAGCCTTGATCGCAACCGGTGATAACGAAGCGATGGCGAGATCGTTGGGGATTTCGACCAACACGATGAAAATCATCGGGTTGATGATTTCCAACGGTATCGTTGCTTTGGCCGGTTCCATCATTGCGCAGGACAACGGCTATGCGGATATCAGCATGGGTATCGGGACAATCGTTATCGGACTGGCATCCATCATCATCGGGGAAGTATTGTTCACAAATGTTTCCTTCAAAATGCGCTTGGTTTGCCTGATCATCGGTTCGGTGCTGTACAGATTGATCATGGTGATGGTGTTGGAAGCGGGAATGAATCCAAACGACTTCAAACTGATTTCCGCCATCCTATTGACTTTCTTCCTGGCGTTGCCGAAGATCAAGGAAACCTACTACATGTATCAATTAAGAAAGAAGGTGAGACGCAATGGCTAATCAAGAAGCGATGCTGACGATGACCCACGTCTCAAAGACGTTCTACCCCGGTTCACCCAACCAGGTGAATGCTTTACAAGACGTTAATCTGACGGTCAACAAAGGGGATTTCATCACTTTGGTCGGAGGGAACGGCGCCGGCAAGTCCACTTTGCTGAATGCCATTTCCGGCAATTTCCTTCCGGATACCGGCGACATCGTCGTAAACGGGAACAATGTGACTTACCTGAAGGAAGACAGACGCGCACCGTATATCAGCCGGGTCTTCCAGGACCCTAAGATGGGAACCGCACCAAGAATGACCGTACAGGAAAATCTTTCCTTGGCATATCGCCGCGGTCAAAAAAGAACGCTGCGTTTCGGCACTTCGACCATCGAAAAGGCGTTCTTCAAAGAAGAATTGAAAAAACTAGGCTTGGGCCTTGAGAACAGGATGGAAGCCGAAATCGGCCTGCTATCCGGCGGACAAAGACAATCCATCGCCTTGTTGATGGCGACCTTGAAGAAACCGGATATCTTATTGCTGGATGAACATACGGCGGCACTCGATCCGAAAACGGCAAAGCTGGTCTTGGAATTGACTGATCAGCAAGTAACCGAAAACAATCTGACCAGCATCATGATCACGCATAACCTGCAGGATGCCATCCAATACGGCAACCGCATGCTTGTTCTGCATCATGGCCAAATCGTGAAGGATTACGATGCCGAAGCGAAGAAAGCCTTGACGCCGGAAGCCATTTTCGCAGAGCTTCAAGCTTTGTCCATTCAGGATATCTTGATCTAAAACGGGAGGAGTCGCCGTGTTGCTGAAAAAAGGGGATGCCGTCGGGCTTGTCAGCTGCTCAAACGGCCTGAAGAATACGGAAGCAGCTCATGCTCTCGTTTCAACGTTCACGCAATTTTTGGAGCGGGAATATGCTTTGGTTGTCGTATGCAGCGCTGCCGTGTTTGTGGATGCAGAAACGGAAACGACGCATCCTCCCGCTTTCCGCGCTGCCTGTCTACAGGAACTCTATTTAGACGATAGGATTAAAGCGATATTCGATCTGTCCGGCGGCGACCTTGCCAACGAAATCCTGCCTTTTCTTGATTTCGACTCCATAAAAGTGCACCCGAAACCGTATTTTGGCTACAGCGATAATACGGTGATCGCCAACGCGCTACAGCGAAGGACAGGCATACGAAACTATCTGTATAATCCGAAGGTGTTGGTCAGCAGCGAGGCGCTGTTTCAAAAAGCCGCCTGCGCTGAGATGCTTGGTTCCGATCCAGTGGACATGTCAGCTTATCTGGAACTGGATGGGCCTCCGGGCTGCGAGCCGCCAAAAGATGCCTGCTATGTGGGCGGCAACATCCGTTGCTTGTTGAAATTGGCCGGAACCGCGTATTGGCCGGATTTCCGGAATAAAATAGTCGTTCTGGAGTCGGCCGGCGGTCAGTATGAGCAGATGTGCAGCGGTTTGGCCCAATTGGAACAAATAGGGGTTTTATCGCAGGTACAGGGCATCGTAATCGGCCAATTCACGGCTCTTTCAAAAAACAACCAAAGAGACGCTTTCATCCAGAACTGCAAAAAATATGCCGATGCTTACGCTGTCCCGTTGTGGACAACAGCTTTTATCGGCCATGATGATTTATCCAAACCGATACCCATCGGTTAACCAAAAAAGCTCCTGCTTGCGATATTCGCGAGCAGGAGCTTTTTTCATTTCTAAATCACAAAAGTAATGCGAGCGCGATGATTTATTTTGCAGGCATTTTATCCCTCCGACAAAATTGCTTGAAACCATTCAACCTAAAAAAATATTTACTAAACTATGGCAAAAAGCGTTTACATTTAGTAAAACTTAAATTATACTAAAATCATCAAATAAAATATTTGGAGGTTTAAAATGAAAAAGAAATGGATGTTTTTATTGGCCGCCGCTTCAACTCTTACATTAGCTGCTTGTTCCTCTGGTAATGCAAACAGTGATTCTGCTGCAGGAGACAAGACAGTCATTCGGTTTTCCTCTTGGGATAACGAAGACAGCCTCACCTTCCAACAAGACCTTGTAGACGAATTCAATGCATCACAAGACGATATCGAAGTGAAATTGGAAGCATATGGCAATGACTATGATACGAAAATAACCGCAGGTATGGGGGCCGGAGATGCACCCGATGTCATGTATATGTGGAATTATCCTTTGTACAGCGAAGGGCTCGAGCCTTTGGACAGCTATATCGAAAAAGAGGGAGCGGCGTACAAAGATAACTTTTATGAAACGACTTGGAACTACAATTCCATCGACGGCAAAATATACGGTATCCCTGTAGGCTTTACAACTCATGTATTGTTCTACAACAAAGACATTTTCGATGCCGCAGGATTATCCTATCCTACTGCAGAATGGACATGGGCTGATCTGGAACAAGCCTCCAAAACGATTTCTAAACCGGATGATAATGTTTATGGCTACGTTCTGCCGATGCAACCGGATCCCTATGACTTTGAGATGTACCTCTGGAGCAACGGCACGTCCTATACGGATGATAAAGGCAATTTAGACGGTTATGTCAATTCGCCCGAATCGGTCGAAGTATTCACGACCTTCCAAAACATGCTGAAAAATAAAACAGCGGTGGCGAGCGAAGACTCGGGTACAGACGAAATGGCCGCAGGAACAGCAGCTATGTTCATATCCGGCGCTTGGACCATCGATGTACTGAACGATGCCGGGGTCAATTATGGAACGGTTCCTATCCCTAGCTTCGGCACCAAACAAAGTGTAAGCGTATTAAGTTCCTCCGGTTTGGCCATGTCCAAAGATTCCGAGCACAAAGAAGCAGCCTGGGAATTCATCAAATTCTGGACGAATGAGAATGCCAACAAAGTACGAATCGATTATGAATTGCCTGTTCTGAAGAACGTCGTTGCAGAAGAGGGCCTTGAAACCGATGCAGTGAAGAGTGTTTTCTACGAAATGTTGGAAAGAAGCAAAAACTTTGTACCGACTTCATTCAAAGTTGATGATTGGACTACCTTATCCGAAGATTTGAACTTGATTTTTGAAGAGATATTTAATCCTACAACACAAATGGATCCAAAAGAAGCACTTGATGACGTAACAAAATAGATAGAAAAGAGGAAGCTTTACTTTTGATTTTTGAAAGTAGAGCTTTGTCTTTACTGTAGGAGGCAAGGGAATGGAATTGAAATCGGAACTAGTAAACGTTAAGAATAAAAAGAAAAAGAAAGATATATCGTGGCTCATACCCTATTTGTTCATATCGCCTTGGTTGCTTGGCTTTTTTGCCTTCACGCTAGGCCCGCTCATCCTTTCATTATACATGAGTTTCCATGATTGGCCCGTCATCGGCGAAGCCACTTTCGTCGGCTTCAAGAACTATATCGATATGTTCACAACGGACACCCAGTTTTTCAAATCAATCGGCATCACCATCAGATTCGCTCTGGTCTTTGTTCCGTTGAACATGATTATCGCCCTTATCTTGGCCGTGATGATTTCAAAGGATGTCAAAGGCATACCATTATTCCGTGTGATATTTTATATTCCATCCGTCGTTTCCGGCGTTGCTGTAGCAATCATTTGGGGCTGGATATTAGACTCGAATAACGGCATTCTGAACTATCTTTTGAGCCTCGTCGGCATCGATGGCCCTCTATGGCTAAAAGATCCCAAATGGGCCATCATCGCCATCATCATCGCCAGTGGTTGGGGAGTCGGCAATATGATGCTGATTTTCTACACGGACATAAAAGGGATCCCTCGCAGCTACTACGAAGCCGCAGTAATCGATGGCGCATCCCCCTGGAAACAATTTATCAACATCACTTTGCCGATCATCACGCCGACCATCCTGTTTAACCTGATCACTTCCACAATTACAGCATTGCAGCAGTTAACGTTGGTCATCCTGTTGACCGGTGGGGGTCCATTGAAATCTACCTACTTCTACGGATTGTATGTATACGAGAACGCCTTCAAACACCATAAATTGGGCTATGCCAGCGCGAATGCCTGGGTCATGTTTGTAGTCATACTGAGCCTGACAGCGATAATATTCAAATCATCTTCGAGCTGGGTATTCTATGAGAATGAAGTGAAATCAAGAAGTAAGAAAAAACGGAAAGGGGATAAATCACTATGAGATCGATCAACCAGCTGAAGAGGACGAAAGTGACCGTCTATTTGGGATTGCTTTTGTTTTCAATCTATTTTGTGGGTCCTTTCCTTTGGGTTATTTTGACGGCGTTCAAAAGCCCATCGGAATTAAGCACCTATCCGCCGCAGGTTTTCCCTGAAGTATGGAATTGGAGCAATTTTTCAGATGCGTGGCAATCACAGCCTTTTGGTACGTATCTGTTGAACTCCTTGACCGTCACGTTTTTTACAACCATCGGCCAAGTGATCTCCTGTTCCTTGGTTGCCTATGGATTTGCCCGCTACGATTTCAAATTCAAAGGCTTTCTGTTCATGGTGCTGTTGAGCTCCATGATGCTTCCTTGGGATGTGACCATGATACCGCAGTATATGCTGTTCAACGAATTGGGCTGGATCAATACGTTAAAACCATTGATCATCCCGGGTATGCTAGGTTCAGCCTATTACATCTTTTTATTGAGACAGTTCCTGATGAATTTCCCGCAGGATATCGAAAATGCCGCCAAAATAGATGGCGCAAATGCTTTCCAGATCTACGCAAGAGTATTCTTGCCGATCATGAAAGCGCCGTTGTTTCTGATTGCCATTCTGAATATCCTGACTGTCTGGAATGATTACTTGGGGCCATTAATTTTCCTGCAAGACCGTTCGAAATACACGTTGGCGTTGGGCTTGGCGTCCTTTCAGGGTGTGCACGGGAATAACATCATTCCGATCATGGCAATCACCATCATCATGATGGTACCGCCGATTTTTGCCTTCCTTTTTGCACAAAAATATATCATTGAAGGATTAGAGGGAGCAATCAAATAAAAAATAAAAGAGGTGCCTATTTTGAATGTTTGGGAAAACAATCAACAGACCGGATGGAATCGACTATCCTCACGTGCTTCATTCCATCGCTATGCGACATTGGTTGATGCGCGTGAACAAAACGATAAAATAAACGGATTCATGACGCTGAACGGCGAATGGGATTTCAATCTCTATCCTTCGCCGCAAGCTGCAGAACAAGCAGTGAAAAGAGGTGGTTTTGAAGATTTCGGGACATTGGAAGTGCCGTCTTGTTGGCAGATGAAAGGCTATGATGCGATGCACTATACGGATGTGCTTTATCCATTTCCGATCAATCCTCCTTATGTTCCGTCTGAAAATCCGACGGGTGTATACCACCGGACTTTCGAAGCCAAAGAGGGCAACACGGGTAAGACAATCTTGCGTTTCCATGGCGTCTCATCCTTTTTCAAAGTATGGATCAATCAGATCGAGATAGGCTGGAGCAAAGGCAGCCGATTGGAATCCGAGTTCGATATCACGGAAGCATTGAAAAACGGAACAAACGATATCGTCGTAGCAGTGGTGAAATGGTCTGACGGCACGTACCTGGAGGATCAGGATATGTGGTGGCTATCGGGCATATTCAGGGATGTAGAGCTATACACGGAAAAAAACAGCGATCCATACGATATCCGCATCCGGACGCATCCTGACGATAATTACACCCATTTCATGCTGGAAGTGGATATGCAGCTGCAAAAAAATGCACTGGCGAGCCAAGGTTACCAAGCGCAATTATATTGGAAAGATGAATTGATCCGCCGTTGGGCATTTGATGCTTGTGGAGAGGACCATTGCCGCCTGGAACAATTGGTGGAAAACCCACTGACTTGGACAGCGGAAACACCCCATCTGTACAAGCTGGTCATCACAACCGATGCGGCAGATGGATCTTTTATCCCTATATCAGTCGGATTCCGGAGCATCGAAATCAAGGATGGCTCCATCCAGGTAAACGGAAAGACGGTTTTCTTCAATGGCGTCAATCGCCACGACTTCAATACTAGGGAAGGCATGACGGTAACCAAAGCGCAGATGGAAGAGGATGTATTGTTGATGAAGCAACACAACATCAACGCCGTCCGTACATCGCACTATCCAAATCATCCGTATTTCTATCATTTGTGTGACGTTTATGGTCTTTACGTAATCGACGAGACCGACCTGGAGTGCCATGGTTTCGAGAATACAGGCAATTACAACTGGATCAGCGATAATCGTGATTGGTCCGCTGTCTATGTCGATCGTTTAGTGCGAATGGTGGAGCGCGACAAAAACCATCCAAGCATCCTTTTCTGGTCACTGGGGAACGAATCCGGTGCCGGCCAGAATTTTACGGACATGTACAACGAGGCGAAAAGGATAGACCCGACGCGGCTGGTCCATTACGAAGGCGACCGGAATGCCGCATACAGCGATGTCTACTCGACCATGTACAGCTATCTCAACAAGCTGGAGGCAATCGGAAAAGATGCTTCCGGCAAGAAACCGCATATCCATTGTGAATACGGCCATGCCATGGGTAACGGGCCAGGAGCGTTGGAAGAACATCAACAAATGATGCGCAAGTATCCCCGTCTGCACGGCGGTTTCATCTGGGAATGGTATGACCATGGGATCGAAGTGGAACGTGACAATCATACGACCTATTTTTACGGCGGTGATTTCAAAGATACACCAAACAACAGCAACTTCTGCATCGATGGTTTGCTGAAACCGAACAGGGAACCATCAACCGCTTTGTTGGAATACAAACAGGCCGCAGCACCAATCAGACTATACTGGGAACCGACTTCGAAACATGAAATGAAAATCGAAAACCGTCATGATTTTAACACCACGCTGGGTCTGACTTTGCAGTATCAGGTGATGAATTTCCAACAAGTGATCATTGAAAACGAGTTGGCATTGCCCAGCATCGCTCCCCATGAAACGTTGACGATTCCGTTGCCCTTTATGGATATCGAGATGGATGCAAGCGAACGGGCCTTCCTCAATGTAAGCATAGTCCATTCCGAAACGCAGCCTTATTGCGAAAAGGGCCATACCCTTTTCTATAAACAATTCGAATGGGGCAATGCTTCCGTTCTATATGGGGGAGAGAGAGGCTTTGCTGAAGCGGATAACGGGATAGCGGAATCACTTATTGTAGAAGAAAACGATGCAACCGTCATTGTCAGAAACAATCAGGTCGAAGTGGTATTTGATGCCGTGCTGGGCCGGTTGGATCGCTATGATAGACAGTCGAAAAAAATACTGTCAAAAGGACCGGGACTGACCCTCTGGAGAGCGCCCATCGACAATGACATGTACCGGATTCAGGAATGGAAAGAAAAATATTTTCTGCACCAGCTATCCGAAAAGCTATATGATTATACCATTGACGAAGTGCCTGACGGTGTCTGCGTAGCCTTCCATAAACATGCAGCTTGCACGAATCAAGGCTGGGGATTTGATGTCATTTACCGCTATACGGTGGGGAATGACGGGCGCTTGTCCGTGTCCATCACCGGGGATCCCGTACTGCGCGGAGATGCGATTCCAGAAATGTTGCCTAGGATCGGGGTAGAAATGTCTGTTCCTCAGAAATATCAGACCGTCAGCTGGTTCGGGAACGGACCCCATGAAAGTTACTGGGACAGCAAAACATCCGTCACAAAAGGTCTTTATGAGCGAAACGTATCCGATATGCATACGGAATATATTTTCCCTCAGGAAAACGGCGCGCGAACCGAAACGGAATGGTTGGCCATGATCGCTGACGATCAACATCGTTTTGAAATAGCCATGGCGGAACCGTACACAATGACCGTTCATGACTATACGAAGGAGCAGTTGGAGGCGGCAAAACATGTCGATGAGTTGGAACGTTCCGATTTCAAAGTCATCACCATCGATTATAAACAGACGGGCTTGGGCAGCAATAGTTGCGGACAGGATCAACTGGAGAACTATCGCGTAAAAGTAGAACCATTTGCTATCGGATTTACCTTATTGGCTTAATGTACATAAATAAAAAAATGGAGGAGTAAACAAATTGAAAATAGACATCAGTGAGATTCCCTTCTCCAGAGCAGGATCATTTTTTGCGTTTTCCTACGACTCAAAGACGAAACGCTTGCTGCTGCGGGATATACACGGCGGGGATGAGTCCCCCAGTGAGCTATTCCAGCTCACCTTCCATCAGAGCGATGGGAAGGTACTCTACGATGCGGAGCAGTTATCGTTCGATGCTTCAGAAACATTATTAACCGTCAGCGATCGGTCGGATCCATCCAGGAAAGTGGAAGTTCTGTTTCCCACAGCCGATTCGTTGCATATAGAGGCAGGCTTGGAACGCTGGACATCATGTGATGGCACGAAAAGAAACCTGTAAAATACTGCTATGATGCACTTCTTATATCAAAGAAATAATTTTCTTGCTGTTAACCAAAAAAGCTCCTGCTTGCGATATTCGCAAGCAGGAGCTTTTTTGATATATAGTGGCATATATTTTCCAGTAACGGACTACAACAATTCTTTGCGTAGTTCTTCCCCTGATTTTTCGGATAAGTAAGCGACAGGGATGTCCAATACCGTGAAGGCTCCGGATTTGCCGTCTTTCACCAACCGTGCGGCTGCGCGTGCATAAGCGACCAATACGGACGAAGTGAATTCTGGATTGCTGCCCAATTCCAGATTGAACTCAATCTTTTGTTTGTTTTTGCCGGAATTGCCTGTGCGGATGACGAATCCGCCGTGCGGCATCGTTGTATGTTCTTTATCGAAGGTTGCATCATCGATGAAGGTAACCGTCGTATCGTATGGTTCGAAATAGTTTGGCATCGACTTGATTTCTATTTCGATTTTTGCCTTATCGGCACCTTCATGGACGACGACGAAGCATTCGCGCGTATGTTTTTCCCGCGTCGTCAAAGTTGGGTTGGAACCGGAACGGACCGCCTTCAGCGCATCTTCGACAGGGACCGTATATTGAACGGCTTTCTTGACGCCTTCGATACGGCGCAAGGCATCGGAATGGCCTTGGCTTAATCCTTTGCCCCAGAAAGTATAATTTTCCCCTTGCGGCAACACGCTCTCAGCCAAGACGCGGTTCAAGGAGAACAGGCCTGGATCCCAGCCGACCGATATGACGCTGACGTGATTGTTCGTTTTTGCAGCCGCATCAACTGCGGCAAAGTATTTCGGTATCTCGTTATGATTGTCATAGCTGTCGATCGTGTTGAAATGCTCGGCATAGGCCGGGCCTTGTACCGGCAGATCCGTTGCAGAACCGCCGCACAGCAGCAACACATCAATCTTATCTTTAAAATCCAGGATAGTATCGATGGCATAAGCAGGGATGGTAGTCACCAATGTTGCCGGATCTCTTCTGGTGAATACCGCAACAGCTTCCACATCCGGGAACAACGGCAACGCGAGTTCTACGCCTTTCCCTAAATTGCCGTACCCAACCAAGCCTACCTTTATTTTTTCGCTCAATTTGTCCACTCCCTACAATCGATTTTGGTACCTTCATTATAAAATAGCAAAATGCTGAATGCAATTATTTTGACAGAACAATGCCAGCAGCCTGATCAGCCACATGGATGACGATAATGGACGGGTATTCCAGTAGCTTTGGTTGACAAAATACGCTCGTAGCGTTATTATTTTAACAACAACAGAATAAATTTCCTTTAACGAAAGTCCAGAGAGACTGCTAAGGAGCAAAAAAGTATATTCTATATACCGACTTTATGCCCATTGTCTCTTTGATTATGGGCTTTTATTATGCAAATTTATCTTATTTGAACAATTTCATATCGAATGTGAGACTTTAAGGGGGTCCAGTGAGGCCCGCAAGGTCACTACAAGGCAGCTTTATACCCAAAAAGTGTAAAGTTTGCTGGCCTAGAACCTGGAGAACTTACAAATTCTTTGGGTTCTTTTTGCCTCCGTTCACAAAAAAATTATCTGGAGGGCTAAAAAATGATGCAAACAACGAATCAAATCGCATTGCAAAACTTTGTCACTGTTGAGGAACTTACAAACTTGGAAGTCATGTCCCTGATTTTACGCGCTTCAGAATTCAAACATGGTGCTCTTCCTGATAAAGAACTGACAAACGGAATATATGCTTCTAATCTGTTTTTTGAAAACAGCACCCGTACACATAAGAGTTTTGAGATGGCTGAAAACAAACTGGGAATGGGTATCATCCATTTTGATACATCAACCAGCAGCATCCGCAAAGGGGAATCCCTTTATGACACCGTCTTGACTTTATCGGCAATCGGTGTCGACGTTGTCGTCATTCGCCACAGCGCAGAAGCCTATTACAAAGAATTGATCAGCAGCCCTACCATAACGGCATCCGTCATCAACGGCGGCGATGGCGCAGGTCAGCATCCAAGCCAATGCCTACTGGATTTGGTTACGATTTATGAAGAATTCCATTATTTCAGCGGCTTGAAAATCGCCATCTGTGGGGATTTGACCCACTCGCGTGTAGCCAAATCAAATATGCAGATGTTGCAACGCTTGGGAGCCACCCTGTATTTTTCCGGCCCAGCCGAGTGGTACGATGAATCGTTCAATGCATACGGCACTTATGTAGCCATCGACGACATCGTCTCCGAAGTAGATGTGATGATGCTGCTGCGTGTGCAAAATGAGCGCCACGAAAACGATGATAAGAGCTACTCCAAAGAAGAATATCTGCAGCAATTCGGGCTGACGGTTGAAAGAGAACGCATGATGAAGGACAGCGCCATCATCATGCATCCGGCTCCGGTCAACCGCGATGTGGAATTGGCTGACAGTCTGGTGGAATGCGGCCGTTCCCGCATCGTAACGCAAATGACGAACGGGGTCTTCGCAAGGATGGCAATCCTGGAAGCAGTCCTGAACGGAAGAAATGAGCAAAAGAACCGTTAATGACGGGTACAAATACATACTTGGAGGTACAACATGTCAGTTTGGATCAAGAATGCAAAGATGTTAAGTCAGAAAGAGGAGTTAATCCCGGTAGAAGTATTTGTTGAAGGTGATAAAATTGCCGCCATCGGTAATAATTTGAATGTCACCGGGGATGACGTTACTGTCATCGACGCAAAAGGCGGCTTGATTACACCTGGTTTAGTGGACGTCCATGTTCACTTGAGAGAACCGGGGTTTGAATACAAGGAAACCATCGAAACCGGGTCAAAAGCGGCGGCTCGCGGCGGCTTCACGACTGTCTGCGCCATGCCGAACCTTAATCCCGTACCGGATACAGTGGAAAAATTCCAAGCTATCCAGCAATTGATCAAGGATACGGCTGTTGTGCATGTTCTTCAATATGCCCCGATTACAGAAGGCTTGCGCAGTGACGATTTGAGCGACCAACCAGGGTTGTTGGCAGCCGGCGCTTTCGCTTTCACGAATGATGGTGTAGGCGTCCAAACGGCAGGGACCATGTATCTGGCGATGCAGGAAGCCGCTAAAAACAACGCGACCCTTGTTGCCCATACCGAAGACGATTCGCTATTATTCGGCGGCGTCATGCACGAAGGCACCCGTTCGAAGGAATTGAACCTGCCCGGCATTTTAAGCGTGACAGAATCCTCGCAAATCGCACGGGATATCCTTTTGGCTGAAGCGACAGGCTGCCATTATCATGTCTGCCACGTTTCCACCAAGGAAAGCGTCCGTGTCATCCGTGACGCAAAACGCGCCGGTATCCATGTAACTGCCGAAGTGGCGCCGCATCACTTGATACTGATTGACGGTTCCATCCCGAGCGACACAGCCGTTTATAAAATGAATCCGCCCCTACGCGGAGCAGCAGACCGTGCCGCTTTGATCGAAGGTTTGTTGGATGGCACGATCGACTGCATCGCAACGGACCACGCACCGCACAGCGAAGAGGAAAAAAATGGCGGCATGGTCGGTGCGCCATTCGGTATCGTCGGCAGCGAAACTGCCTTCCAACTGCTGTACACGAATTTTGTTCAAGGCGGCGTGTTCACCTTGAAACAATTGGTGGATTGGCTGACGATCAAACCGGCATCCGTTTTCGGAATGGATTGCGGAACGCTTGATATCGGAGCCCCAGCGGATATCGCCATCTTTGATCTGGACGATGAGTATGAAATCCGCAGTGAAGATTTCCAATCCAAGTCCACCAACACACCATTCATCGGCTGGAAAGTCAAAGGCGAAACGCTCTATACACTGGTAGACGGCAAGATCGTCTATTCTAAATAATGACCGTAGATCCTCGATGATTTACCGCTAAAATGGATACATACGGAATCGAAACACTTCAGTCTTTAACGAAATAACGCAAAAACGAAAGTACAAACAATCATTGAACATAAAGAAAGCAGCAGATGCATTGAAAAGCATTGCTGCTTTCTTTATAATGACGGGGTCAGTCAAAAAATTGGGATAAAAGGTGAACAAATGTCAAAACATATCAAAAGCATGATCATGGTAATTGTTTCAGTGATGATTACAGCAATCGGCGCCAGCATCATGGTAAAGGCAAACGTCGGAGTCGGCGCATATGAAGCCCTAAGCACCAGTATGAGCCACATTACCGGTATAAAGATAGGCACACTGGGAATCATTTTGAATATCACTTGTGTCTTCATTCAATGGTTGCTGTTGAAAAAGGATTTTCCGGTCAGACAATTCTTTCAAATAGCCGTTTCGCTTATTTTAGGGCAAGTCGTCAACGTGATGCTCTACACGATATTCGCCGGCCTTACAATCGATCATTATTTTGTCAGAGTGTTGATGGTTCTTACCGGTGGCATCATTTGTTCAGTCGGCGTCGGCTTTGTGATGGCACTCAACTATATCAGTATGCCGCTGGAAGGGGCCTGCATGGCAGTCAGCGAGAAATTCAACGTGAATTTCGGGAAAGTCCGCCAAACGGTCGATGTCCTGTTGATCATTGCAGCTCTTTCGTTAGCCTTCTTCAGCGGCACGGACATCACGATCCGGGAGGGCACGATCCTTACGATGTTGATTTTCCCCGCCAGCATGAATTTTGTCTACGAAAAGATGAAAGCAACTTCCTTACTCCAAACGCTTTCCGCCGAAGTTGAATAAGAATCACAACATATAGTTTGTTTTAAAATGGAAACTACTGTATGATGTATTCATCAAGATTTAAAACGAAACAAGCCTGAAACGCATCGTTGTTTCGTTATTGGAGGGTACCGTCATGTCAAATAAAAATATCGTCGTCTACACAAAACCGAACTGCATGCAATGCAACTTCACCAAGAAATTCTTGGACGATAACAATATCAGCTACATAACAAAAGATGTCCATGCATCGGAAGAAGCATTGGCAGAAGTGAAGGGTCTAGGATTCCAATCCTTGCCGGTAGTCGTTTTTGAAGGAACGGAACCATTTTTCGGGTTCAGACCAGATTTACTGGAAGAATTGATCACGGCTTAATCGTTTCACGGAAGACTTGGGCATGCCGCTCAGGTCTTTTTTTTCGTGGTTATTTTCAGAAAAAGGCCAGTGGTTGTGTATTCCGCTTTCACACGATATTTTCAAGTTTATTAAAACATGATAAGATAGAGTAAGCATAACAAAGGAGACGCCAATGAAAAATTTGGAAAACAGGATACTGGAAGACGGTATTGTATTAGAAAATGACATACTGGACGTCGATTCTTTCTTAAACCACCAAATCGATCCGGTATTGATGCAGGACATCGGAAAAGAATTCGCCAGGTTGTTTCGGGATGAGGACATCACGAAGGTACTGACGGTGGAATCTTCCGGCATTGCACCGGCTGTATTCACCGGACTTTATTTGGAGGTTCCGGTCGTATTTGCAAAGAAAAACAAAAGCGTCACACTGAGGGACAATGTGTACGTGACGGACGTCTACTCCTATACAAAGGAAACGACGACTGAAATGTCGGCATCAAAATTGTTTTTGTCAAACAAAGATAACGTGTTGATCATCGATGATTTTTTGGCGAACGGTCAAGCCGTTTCCGGCTTGCTTGCGCTGTGCAGACAGGCAGGGGCTTCGGTGGCAGGCGTCGGCATTGTCATCGAAAAATCTTTTCAAAAAGGCAGGATATTGTTGGAAGGGTCCGGGATAAGAACGGAATCCCTTGCCAGAATCGAAAAAATGGATTCTGACAGCATATCCTTTATCAATCATTAATTCAGGAGGCGGATGAAATGACAGAAAGCTTATACCATACAGAGATTATCAACGATGAGGGCTTGAACGGAACAGCGTACGTGAAGGACGGCATAGCCGTCGTGACTTCCGATCCGTTTGCGAACACGCCGGGGACGAATCCGGAACAACTATTCGGGCTTTCTTGGGCGACCTGCTTGAACGCAACCGTTGCGGCTCTTTTAAAGGGCCGGGATATGGAAGCGAAATGCAAAGTCGAAGTCCATGTTGATTATCATCGGGAGGAAAGCGGAAGAGGGTATTACTTCGATTTAAAGGCGATCATCGCAATCGAAGGGCTAGAGTTGGAATTAGCGGAAAAGATTGCCCAATCAGCCCATAAAAGATGTCCCGTATCGAAGATCATCGGTTCATACGAGCATGTCAGCATCGCCGTCGTGCCCTATGTAGCCTAACGGACACCTTGGTTGTCTGCGCTTTCTTGATTTTCCCGGGATATGTTAAAATGGAATAAAATGAAAAGGGTGGCGTGGAATATGCTGAAAGACTTTGATTTTAATGCCGTTGACACAACCTTTGCCGACCGGAAAAGATCTGAATTGGGGGCCGAACTGGCAGCTTTGCAGAGGAAGTTGCTGAATAGCGACTCTTCGCTGTTGATCATTGTGGACGGCTGGGAATCCTCCGGCAAAGGATACATGTTAAAGGAGCTTACGCGTGAACTTGACCCGCGTTATTTTGAAGTGAGTCTCTACGATGAGCCGACCGACGAGGAAAAGGCGCATCCTTTCCTATGGCGTTTTTCGCGGGACTTGCCGGCAAAAGGGCGCATTGCGCTCTTTGACAGGAGCTTCTATTTTGAATTGATGAGCGAATTGAAGCTTTCTGATAAGAAACTGAATCACCAATTGACGGACGTCAGTTTCCTGGAGCGGATGTTGACTGCCGATAATACATTGGTCATCAAATTTTTCCTGCATCAGAAAGAAAAAACGATGGAAAAAAGAATCGACAAGCTAAAAAAAGATCCCTACCGCGAATTCCTGATCACGGCTGAAGACGAGTTGCAGATCAAGAAATACAGCAAATACCTGAACCATTTTGACGAAGTACTGGAAAAAACGAATTTCGACGGTTCGCCGTGGCATGTCATCTCCACGGAGGACTTAAAAAACGCCTCCAGAGAGGCTTTAGGGATCACCATAAGGGCATTGAAAGAACATTTGGAGAAACCGGCCAGGGAGCAAGCAGATGCCCCTCATCCTGAATCGGCCATAAAGCCATTGGCAGAAATCGACTTGTCGAAAACAGTCACCGAACAGGAATATGAAGCCCAGCTGGAAAAGCTCCAAAAGGAAGCCGGCGAAATCGTCTATGAATTATGGATCAAAAAGATTCCCTGCATTCTTGTATTCGAGGGTACGGATGCGGCAGGGAAAGGGGGAGCGATCAGCCGCTTGACCCGGATGATGGATCCCAGGAGTTTTGACGTCGCCACGACAGCGGCGCCGACAGAGCAGGAAAGGCAATACAATTACCTGTGGCGTTTCTACCAGACTTTCCCGAGCAGAGGAAAATTGACCATCTATGACAGAAGCTGGTACGGACGGGTGCTGGTGGAACGCGTGGAAGGATTCACGCCTGAACACCGCTGGGCTGCGGCCTATGATGAGATCAACGAAATGGAACACAACCTCGTCCATGACGGCAATCTCATCATCAAATTCCTGCTCGTCATCGACAAAGAAGAACAAGAAAAACGGTTCAAAGAACGCGAAGCGGACCCGGAAAAGATCTATAAGCTTACCGAAGACGATTGGCGCAACCATGAAAAATTTGGATTATATGAAGACGCGATGAACGAGATGCTTGTTCGTACGAACACAATTGACGCACCCTGGATCATTGTGGAAGGAAAACAAAAAGAATTCGCCAGAATAAAGGTGCTGAAGGAGTTCATCGCGCGTGCAAAAGCATTCATCAAAAAAAATAGCTAAAATATGAGCGGGGCGTGTAAATTGTTAACAAATAAGAGAGTAACCGTATATGTAACCGGAGGGATTGCTGTATATAAGGCAGCGGACCTTGTCAGAAAATTAATCAAGGCTGGAGCCGATGTGAAGGTCGCCATGACTGCATCCGCTCAGGAGTTCGTCACGCCGTTGACCTTTCAAGTATTGAGCAAGCATGATGTTTCCACAGATACCTTCGACGAAAAGGAGGCGCAATTCGTCAACCATATCCATTTGGCCGATTGGACCGAGCTTGCCATCGTTGCACCGGCAACAGCAAATGTCATCGCCAAGATGGCTAACGGAATCGCCGATGACTTTGTGTCGACGGCTTTATTGGCGACAACCGCACCAAAACTGATCGTTCCGGCGATGAATCAACATATGCTGGAAAATCCGGCTACAGTCCGCAATCTGGCCAGCCTGAAGGAATATGGTTATGAGGTCATGGAGCCAGCTACTGGCTTCCTTGCTGAAGGATACGAAGGGAAGGGGCGCATGCCGGAACCTGATCAGATTGTCGAGGCAGCCCAGCATTTTCTATTGCAACAAACAAAGGATTTGCCGCTAAAAGGGAAATCCGTCATCATCACGGCTGGCGGAACAAAAGAACGGATTGACCCTGTGCGATTCATCACAAATGATTCATCCGGAAAGATGGGCTACAGCTCTAGCCAAAGCAGCCCGAGACTTGGGCGCACAAGTCACCTTGATATCTACGACCAATCAATTGCCGATACCGTTCGGAGTTGCATTCGTTGCGGTGCAATCTGCGGCAGAAATGGAAAAAGCGGTCTTCGCTAAATTTAACGATAGCGATATCGTGATTATGGCTGCAGCCGTATCGGATTATCGGCCGAAAACGGAAGCTGCCTATAAGATCAAGAAAACGAACGAGGACTTGACCTTGATTCTTGAAAAGACAACAGATATCTTAGCAAGGCTCGGAAAAGAGAAAAAACACCAATTTTTGATCGGCTTTGCAGCTGAAACAAATGATCTGGAAACCTACGCAAAAGACAAACTGGCGCGCAAGAATGCCAATATGATTGTCGCAAACGATGTATCTCAAGCAAATGCAGGATTCGACAAGGATACGAATGAAGTGATCATTTATCAACCGCAATTGGATCCAATCCATATATCGGTCAGATCCAAGGACGCAGTTGCTGAAGAAATTCTGCATGCAGCGATCAACACACTGAATCTCTGAAAAGAATGAGACCGGTTGGAACGAAAAAAGATTAAGAAGCTTAAAAAAATAAAATTTTAGTTACACTATAGCAAAATTGCGACGATGTTTATAATAACGCAATTTTGCTATTTTTATGCATTCGAAGAGAGCTAATTTGGATAATCCGTTCTATCCATTCGATTTCTATATAACTTGGTATAATATATATTATGTAAACTAGAATATATATTTTTATGGATGGCCATCTGAATAGCGATCCTCCCCCTGTTCCGTAAGGATTTCTTGGTCGACAATCATTGCAAAAATAAATTAGCGTTCAAAAGCATAATTTTTATTTATTATGCGCATTTTTCTGCTTAAAACTGATTGGATTGGCTGCATGGAAGTTATTTGCTGCGATTCCCAGAGATTAACCAGAACACACACCATTTTGCTTCGGAATAAAGGTCGCAATAGACTGGATTTGTGTATGGTTGCCGGAAAAACGCGCACAGAAGCCGACAAACCAATTATTTGGTGTCTTGTAAGTAAAACAGCAAATAGCGCTTAAAACCGGATTTATCGCATGAATACGGATAACACATAATGGTTGGATCAACCAATGACAATTGAGATGAAGCAACTGGACAGCTAATGCCGTAAAGTTGGCTTTAAACGAATTACAGAGAGTCTACTGTCAAAATCGTTAGTTTGCCATAATCAACAAACCTTGGCTGAACATCATTATCGGAATAACCATCAGATACAAAAATGATAGCAAATGATTCATTGGTCAGTGTTAACTAAAAATATTCATAAATACTGAATCCGGCTTTGCTGATCATCAGGAATTCAGATATGGACTGAACTAGTAAATCATTATCTGCATGATCGATATCGATTATCATATCAATGTATCTTAAGAGATTTGCTGCCGCAATGATGTTTATGGAATGGACTTGATAACTCATGGCAGCGAACATTCCTGACTCTAATTCGCTGATTGTAGCTACCGATGTGAACCTTAGAAAATATATTAGGATTACATCGGTGCGCCCCACCCGCACACCTCCAAACAGGATAGGGTGAGCGGCCCTCCTTTTTTATGAGTTATTTACCTTATGCCTAATGCGGTAAATAACTCCCGACTCCTACAGAATGTCCGCAATCACACCAAAAAGGAGCCATTATCCGGAATGACTCCCCTTTCTCACCTTATATTTATTTTCCCCTTCCGTTCCGGCTATTCCACACGAATGATTTTTGTATCCGTATCGAAGCTGATCGTCCCGCCGATAGGCAACACACAATGCGGTGTCGTATGCCCAAAGTCAACATTTGCCATTATTGGAACACCTTTCAGCGCTGCTTTCCGGCTTATTATCGCCCTCAGATCGTCCATGGATAGGTTTGATTTCTTTTGGAATCGACCAAAAAGAATGCCTTTTATCTCGTTCGGATCCACCGCTTGCAGCAATGATTCCAGATTTCTGTCGAATTCCTCGGCGAATGTCAGGTCATCATCCTCGATAATCAAAATAGCATTCGCCAACTCCGGCATATAAGCGGTCCCCTGCAACAAGTTCAAAGTACATAAGTTCCCGCCTATTGCTGTCCCCTTTGCTTGGCCTGCTTGGATCACCTCATACCCTTCGTTTGCAAGAAATATCCGATTTTCTTGGTCCAGATACCATTCGTCATCGCTCCACTGCTCTGAAGGAACGATTTCGAACGGTTCGTCCGTAAGAAATATGCTTTCGAATTTTTGGACGGTATAAGATATGCCTTTCTTCATGCCGAAAGTCGAGAAATGAGGTCCGTAGTAGGTAATCAACCCTGTTTTCTTATAAATCGCATTCGTCAATGCCGTTATGTCCGAATATCCGCAAATAATTTTTGGGTTTTGCGCAATCAAATCATAGTCGATATACGGCAGCAGTTGATTGGAATTGAAGCCGCCGATAACGGTCAGGATCGCCTTCACATTTTTATCGGAGAAAGCATCATGCAGATCCGCAAGTCCTGTTCGCTATCGTAGCCGAGTTATGCAAATCATTTTCGTGTACATGCTTGCCGAACGTAACTCTGAGTCCCCTATCCTCGAGACAAGCAACGGCTCTTTGGATGGTGTCGTCACTCAGGATGCACATAGAGCGAGCCGGTGCAATAACCCGTACTTCGTCCCCTCTTTTTAGTTTGTCCGGTTTGATGTTCACTGTTCCCTTATCCATATTCTTTATCGCATCCATTCGCATCGATTTATTTATTATCCCATCCCTAGATGCTCAATCCTTAGTTGAGCATCCCTTCACTGATCCACACCCGGTTACCGAAGAAAACCATTGAACATCTTCAACCATTCCCTACGCGAAAATAATGTGACGCGCAATAACCATCAACCTGTGCCCTTACAGCAGTCATTTTGTGATAATTCATAGTTCCATCTTATCACCCACTCCAGATGTATGCCAATCATTATAGAAGCTTTTGACTTTTTTTGAATGCATCAGACTAACCAATCATATTTTTTGATAACCTTAACTGGAGCGGTATAATTAAGAGAAAGAAATGACTGCAAGTAATAGCGCTGCTAAGGAAAAAGAAAATAATTGGTCCTAGCGCTATATCGAGGGGGAAATCCGAAATGATAAATAAATTCCGTAAAAATACTTTCCATTTTGAATGTCCGAATTGTGGTTATCCTTTCAAACCACCGTACAGCTCTTGTTATTTACTTTCCATATAGGTTTTAACGTCTTTCTAGTGTGTCCGCATTGCGGTTATAAAGGTTTGATGCCCGTGATAAAGGATAATAAGTGAACTACACACATTTAGATGAAACTTTACAGATGTGCGCTTAAAGGTAAGCTTACTAGTAACAGGGCCTACTTGCCGGACCTATGACTTTACCCACAGCAACCGTTCCTCTTCAATACCCCAGCACTCTTCCGTCATTCCGATGGTAGTCTTATTTCCATAAAATAAAAGGGAACCCTTCAGATGTAAATGAAGAGTTCCCTTTTACTTCATTATGAGGTTATTTCGTTTCTTTAAGCCAATAGGTCGAACCGTCTTTGTTTCGATCCATGTGACCAAGTTCAATCAAATAACGACGGAGCATGACATAGTCAGTATAGACTGTCTTCAAGATTTCGTTCACTTCTTTCTCCGTGTATAACGTACCCGGCGAAAAACGTTTGAGTGCGTGTCTCAGGATGATGACTTTCCGCTTCTCTTTGCTCGGGAACGTCTCGATGGCACCATCCAAACCATTGGTGAAATAAGTTGCCAATACTTTTTCTTGTTCTTTTTCCGTAATCATATATTTTGCATCCACTATTTTGTCCTCCTTACGAACCTGTTCATATGCTTGTTCCGTAGCCAGTGTATGCATGATTGCCATGAATACCTTGGCCTGCTTCTCTTTTTCTTTCAGTTTAAACCGGTGTTGCCGGATCGTGGAAACACTGTTCGCATTTGTCCGGTTCACTATTTCCTTATCGGTCAACCCATCGTAGAAGTGCTTTAATAATTCCGATTGGACTTCAGACAGTCCGGTGTCCTTTTTATCTAATTGCAGCAACGCTTCGAATACCGAGCCATGGCTATCCCCCATGTGCACAGAAACCGTCCGTTCCGCATTGAAGAAGCGATTTTCTAGCTGGAATATTTCATCCTTGTCAAATCGTTCACCGCAAAAGAGACATTCGTACATACCCTCTTGTTCCAACAATCTGTACCCCTTGATTAATTCATCCAGCATTACTTCTTCTAAATCCATCAACCTGTCACCTCCTTTCTATTATATAAACAATTATACTATATGTTTACGTAATATGTAAACGTAAATGCATATAATGTTTGTTTTTTTTGCAAAAAAATAGCCGCCGCAATTTTTCGAGAAAACTGCGGCGGCTACCTATTCGGATGATATTTAGTATTAGCCATTATTTCGGGAATACTGCCAACCGATTTTTGGACATGCGGAGCGTCTGCACAGGCTTCTCATAGAAGCCATTCAGTATTTCCTCATTCAACAGTTCGGCGGTCTTGCCTGTCTTATAGATTCGGCCGTCTTTCAAGAGCAAAAGATTCTTGAAGCATGGCAAGATTTCCTCCGTATGGTGACTGACATAGATCATGGTGGGTCCGGAAGGGGCATCCGCGATATGTTGGATGTCTTCCAATAATTTTTCTTTGGCGAAAAGATCCAATCCATTGCAGGGTTCATCCAGAATCAATATTTCCGGTTCCGCCATCAGAGCACGCGCAATCAGGATGATTTGCTGCTGGCCTTGGGATAAGATGCCGTAGCGCTTGCCTATGAGCTCCTTGCCCCCGCACTGTGATCAGCAATTCCTGGGCTTTCTCTTTTTCGGCTTCTGTCGTTAGTGCCCAGACGCCGATGGTCGCGAACTTTCCGCTTAATACAATACTCTCGGCGATATCATTCGGGCTGATCTGTTGCTGCAAAGCGGAACTCACCCAGCCGATTCTTTTCCGCAATGCCGGGATTTCCGTTTTGCCGAACGTTTCCCCGAGGACGATCAAGGTGCCGCTGCTTGGCCAAATATACCCATTCAACAATTGCAGAAGGGTCGTTTTGCCGGACCCGTTCAAGCCCAGGATCGCCCAATGTTCCCCTTTTATGACATGCCAATTGATGTCATTCAGAATCTTCCGATTATCGCGTACCACATTTACATGATCAAATCTGATCATTCCCATCACCCCGCCCTAATATTCTGTGCAGCCATCGTTTCTATTGGAAATATAACATAACTGAATTGTTAATTAAAGTTTCCGTATGATCGGCTATGCCGCATCCAAATAGGCACCCATCGAGAAACGACACAGCGGTTGTAAGGTATCAATCAAACAGATCGAACGACTGGAAAATGAGAAAATGTCCTCATCATTGTTACCCAATCTTCTGACATCGGAAAAATGGGTGAAATGTACGGGCAATGGAAGTTATTGCCAATACGGCGTAAGAATGGATGAACGGCAGTTGTCTGCATGGAATGGATTCCTGTCGAAAGGCTGCACCCATTCGCTCCATTCGGCTTTTTCCCGAACAATTAGAATTTCATGAAAATAAAATGAAATAACTTGTTGACACTCTCATGTAAATCTTATATGATTATATCAATCACTAACCAATACAATTAAAAAATAAAAAACAGAAATCAGGTATCCCAAATGGAAAAGATGAACCCACTAAACATTATTATTGTCTTAATGATCTAGGAGTTAAACACTGTAGAATTTATGCAGATTGTTTAAGTCCTATTTGTGGTAATCAAATGGGATGAAGCATCCCATCATATAGATGAGGATGCTTTTTTTATAACCTGAGTCCAAAAGGAATGCCGAATAAACGAGAAATGGGGAGATTATAATGGAACCAGAAATGAAAACTAAAACAAAACTAGGCGTTACCCTTCTTGTTGAAGCCTTAAAAAAAGAAGGCGTCGAAGTATTATTCGGTTACCCCGGTGGTGCCGTACTTCATATCTATGATGAATTCTTCAAATCCGAGGCCAATCACATCCTGACGAGACATGAACAAGGCGCTGTCCATGCTGCCGACGGTTATGCCAGAGTAACAGGAAAACCGGGTGTCTGCATCGTCACAAGCGGACCAGGGGCTACAAATGCATTGACCGGTATCGCTACAGCACAGATGGATTCCATCCCGCTGATCGTCATCACAGGCCAAGTGGCTGAAGACGGCATCGGAAAAGATGCTTTCCAAGAAACCGACATGATCGGTATGACGACACCCGTCACAAAATATAATTATCAAGTACGCAATGCCAAAGACATCCCTCGTATCGTCCATGAAGCTTTCTATCTGGCGAATACAGGAAGAAAAGGACCTGTCGTTATCGATATTCCAAAAAATATCGGCGTTCAGGAAGTTGCGTATGAAGAATATGCCAGCCAAGAAATGAAGCTGCCCGGATACAATCCAAACGTCTTTCCTGTTCCTGAACAGATTGAAAAAGTGAACGAAGCATTGGCAGTCAGCAAAAAACCGGTTATTTTGGCTGGACAAGGCATCATCCATGCCCAGGCGGAAAAGGAATTGTTGGCATTCGCTGAATACTACGGCATCCCGGTTGTAAATACCTTGCTTGGCCTGGGAAGTTTCCCTGTTAAACACGAACTGGCCTTAGGGATGGGCGGCATGCATGGCTCGTACGCCTCCAACATGGCCTTGATGGAATGTGACCTATTGCTGAACTTCGGTTCCCGTTTCGATGACCGTCTTGCCAGCAATCCTAACAATTTTGCGCCAAACGCAGTCATTGTCCATGTCGACATCGACAATGCTGAAATCGGCAAAATCATGCATACGGATATTCCCGTTTTATCGGACGCCAGATTGGCGCTTGTGCTGTTGAACGACACGAAACTGGAAAAACCTGCCGATATCTCGGAATGGTTCAACCATGTGATGGACAACAAGAAGAAACATCCGTTCCGCTATGAAACATCGGAAGAATTCATCAAACCGCAGCACGTCATTGAATATGTCGGCAAACTGACGGATGGGGAAGCAATTGTCGTAACAGACGTTGGCCAGCATCAAATGTGGACGGCACAGTATTATCCATTCAAGCATGGAAAACAGCTGTTGACCAGTGGCGGTTTGGGAACGATGGGCTTCGGCATTCCTGCTGCAATCGGCGCACAGATGGCCTATCCTGATAAGACCGTTGTCTGCTTCGTCGGAGATGGCGGATTCCAAATGACGACCCAGGAATTGGCAATCTTGAATTCCAACAACCTGAACGTGAAATACTTCCTTCTAAACAATGAAGTATTGGGCATGGTTCATCAATGGCAAAACAAATTCTATGACAGCCGTTTCTCTCACTCCGAAATCCCCGATTCACCGGATTTCGTAAAACTTTCCGAAGCTTATGGTGTTGCCAGCGCACGTGTTTCCGACCCTAAAAAAGTTGACGAGGCGATTGAAACAGCGTTGAACTATCCCGGAGCCTATGTACTGGAAATCATGATATCAAAAGATGAATTGGTATTGCCGTTTGTCATTACCGGAAGATCAAATAACGAAATGGAAGGTGTGTAGCCGATGTTAAGATTAATCCAAACGAAAGTTGTGAATAAACCAGGCGTGTTGAACCGCATCACACAGGTTATTTTAAAACCGCAATACAATATCGATACATTGACACTTACCGGCACAGAAGATTACGATGTTTCCATGATTACGGTCGGCATCAGTTTTCAAAATTTAGCGGAAGCTGAACTGTTGACGAAACAGCTTGAAAAACAAGTCGACGTCATCAGCGCGACCGATATAACGGAAAAGCGATTCGGTAAGTATTGATCGCTTCCGTCCTACCCTGCTCCACCCTATTAATTGAATCAAATTGCTTTTTAAGTTAAGCATTGATAATAAAAAACACAAAAAAACAAGGAGGTCATTTAAAATGACTAAAGTATACTACGATCAAGACGTAACAGTAAAAGCACTAGAGGGCAAAAAAATTGCCGTTATCGGATATGGTTCTCAAGGACATGCACATGCACAAAACCTACGTGACAACGGAAATGACGTTATCATCGGAATCCGTGCAGGTAAATCATCAGATAAAGCAAAAGAAGACGGTTTCGAAGTGTTCCCAGTTGCTGAAGCTACAAAACAAGCGGACGTCGTTATGATCCTTATCCCGGACGAACAACAAGCTGATGTATATGCAGCTGACATCGCTCCAAACTTGGAAGCTGGAAATGCTATCGCATTCGGTCACGGCTTCAACATCCATTTCGGAACAATCCAACCTGCTGCTGATATCGATGTATTCATGGTTGCTCCAAAAGGCCCAGGCCACATGGTTCGTCGCCAATTCGCTAAAGGCTCGGCTGTACCAGCACTTTTCGCAGTTCAACAAGATGCTACCGGCAACGCTAAAAACATCGCACTTGCTTGGGCACAAGGAGTCGGCGCAACACGCGTAGGCGTTTTGGAAACAACCTTCAAAGAAGAAACTGAAACTGACTTGTTCGGCGAACAAGCTGTTCTATGCGGTGGTACAACTCACTTAGTGCAAGCTGGTTTTGAAACATTGGTAGAAGCTGGATACCAACCAGAAATCGCTTATTTCGAAGTATTACATGAATTGAAATTGATCGTTGACTTGATGTATGAAGGCGGCATGGAAAAAATGCGCTACTCTATCTCAAATACAGCTGAATACGGCGACTACGTTTCAGGCCCACGCGTCATCACTCCGGATGTGAAAGATCGCATGAAAGATGTTTTAACAGACATCCAAACAGGTGCATTCGCAAAACGTTTCACTGATGATTACAAAGCTGGATTCCCTGAATTCCACAAATTACGTGCAGAACAACAAGGACATCAAATTGAAGCAGTAGGTGCTGAATTACGTAAAATGATGCCTTTCGTAAACGAAGAAAAATAATTCGTTTGATCAGTTGAGAGCACCCTTATTTTTAAGCCTTCTCTCTTCATCATTGAATTTATAAAGATAAGGAGCAGATAGAATGACGGATGATTTAGTGAGCAAAGAAGACGTACTAAAAGCGTATAAAGTACTTCGCACGGTTGTCAACCAGACACCCATGCAGCATGACGCGTACTTATCCCAAAAATACCATGCCAATATTTTTTTGAAGCGTGAGGATTTACAGATAGTGCGATCGTTCAAATTAAGAGGTGCCTATTACGCCATTTCACAGCTAAGTGAAGCAGAAACAGAAAATGGGGTCAGTTGTGCTTCGGCTGGAAATCATGCGCAAGGCGTAGCCTACACTTGTCATCGCTTAGGCATACAAGCAACCATCTTTATGCCTACCACAACACCGGCTCAAAAAATTGATCAAGTCCGTTACTTCGGTAACGGCAACGTGGAAATTAAATTAGTCGGTGATACCTTTGATGAGTCCAATGCTGCAGCGCATGTTTATTCAGTGGAAAACAATTTGACATTCATTGAGCCCTTTAATGACAGAAACGTAATTGCTGGACAAGGTACGATTGCTGTGGAAATTCATCAGGACCTCGTTGCTGAAGGTGAAACGGCCGATATGGTCTTCGCTGCAATCGGTGGCGGTGGTTTGATTTCCGGTGTCAGCAGTTACATCAAGGAAGCAATGCCTGAAACAAAAGTCATCGGTGTTGAATCGCTGGGGGCCCCATCCATGAAGGTTTCTCTTGAAAAAGGTGAAGTTACGACTTTGACTGATATTGATAAATTCTGCGATGGTACGGCCGTTGCTACAGTAGGCAGCCTTACCTTCAAACATTGCCAAAAGAATGTCGATGACATCATCATCGTTCCGGAAGGTCAAGTTTGCGGCACCATCATAGATTTATACACTAAACAAGCCATTGTGGCAGAACCTTCCGGTGCACTCTCTGTATCTGCTTTAGAACAATACAAAGATGAAATAAAAGGAAAAACAGTGGTCTGCATCGTCAGCGGAGGAAACAATGACATCAATCGGATGGCTGAAATTGATGAACGCTCCCTGCTTTATCAAGGAATGAAGCACTATTTCATCGTCAATTTCCCTCAAAGGGCCGGCGCTCTGCGTGAATTCGTAAACGATATTCTGGGCCCGGATGATGACATCACCAAGTTTGAATATACCAAAAAGGTGAACCGCAGCGAAGGACCGGTATTGATCGGGGTTCTTTTGAAGAACAGTTATGATATCGAAGGTCTTTTGTCTCGTTTAGAGAAATTTGACCCTCATTATATAGCAGTCAACGAGAATTCCAAGCTATACGCCTTCTTGGTCTGATGGTTAATCCTGTTTAAAAATAAAAAGGCTCCAGAGCGTCATTTCAGCGCTCTGGAGCCTTTTTTTCGTCCGCTCGGAGGAATACTTGTTTAGTCGCAAAAAAGCCGGACAGCAACCTGTCCGGCTTTTTTGGTCATCCGTTATTTTTCTAAGTAAGCTCTGCTTAAATCAAATTCGTTCCCAACGGAGTGGAAAAGGATTCCTTTTAATTTAGGGTTGCGCAATTGCGTTTCAGCTTCTTGATACAATGGAATGACTGCGGAATCTTCCATGATCAATTTGTGTGCAGCCATCAAGTCTGCCCAACGTGCTTCAGGATTGTTTGCGTCTGTTGTTTTGGATAGATCGATCAATGCGTCGAATGCAGCGTTTTTGTATTGGCCTTCGTTATAAGAGGATGTGCTGTACAGCAAGTCCATATAATTGATGGCATCAGCAAAGTCAGCGCCCCAACCAGTTTGCAATAGGTCAAATTCGTCTTGATTCGCTAACTCCAAACGGTTTTTCTTAGGTACGTTGCGCAATTCCACGGTGATGCCTTCCAAGTTGTTTTGGATTTGGCCTTGGATGTATTGGCTGATTTTCTTGTTCTTTTCATCGTCATCGCCGACAAGAGATAACGTGATCTTATCGACGCCCAATTCAGCTTTCGCTTCCGCCCATAATGTTTTTGCGGTTTCAACATCATATGCCAGGTATGAACCAGCTTCTGCTGCGAAATCTTCGCCGGTTGTCGGATCGCTTACGAAATCAGCAGGCAGGAAGCCGCCGATTGCAGTAGAACCATCGCCGATTACATTGTCAACCAATTCATCACGGTTGATGACCATAGCCAAAGCCGTTCTTAATTTTTTGTTTTGCAGGTATGGATTGTCATGGTTGAATTCGATGTAGGCAGTACGTGCTTTCTTTTGAACAACGACATTAGGGTCGTCTTTTAATTGTTTTACCATTTCGCCGGTTACTTGGGCGTTATCGATTGCTCCTGATTGGAACAAGTTGACGGCTGTGCTTGTTTCTTTGATTACTTGAACCTTGACTTCATCGATGACAACTTCGTCAGCGGCATAGTAATCTTCGTTTTTGACAAGATCCCATGTTAAGCCAGTGCCATCCCAGTTTTCGATTGTGAATGGTCCGTTAGCTAAAATAGCTTCGCTGCTTGTACCGTATTTATCGCCTTGTTCTGTAACAAAGGCTTCATTTTGAGGGTAGAATGCCGTGAAAGCCAGTAATGATTCAAAATAAGGTGTCGCTTGCGACAATTCAATTTTGATTTCATAGTCGCTGACAGCTGTCACGCCCAATTCAGAAGGATCTTTTTCCCCTGCCATGATTTCTTTGGCATTTTTGATCGTTTCCGCCAAATAAGCATAAGATGCACCAGCGTCTGGATCGACTAATCTTTGCCACGCAAAAACAAAATCATTTGCTGTTACAGGCTCGCCGTTTGACCATTTCACGTCTTCGCGAAGTTTGTATGTATAAGTCAAACCGTCTTCAGAGATGGTTCCGTTTTCTGCAGCGATGGCAGGAACTGGCTTCCCTTCGGCATCAATCTTCAATAGACCTTCAATTACATGGCTGATGTAGTTCGAGCTGTTGATATCCGTCATAAGAGTGGTATCCAACGTCGCCAATTCTGTAGGTGCCGTGTAGTTTATTACCTGTCCGCCCCCTGTAGTGCCAGAGCTTGCTGAACTATCATCAGTGGCATTTCCTCCACATGCCGCTAAAACAAGAGCTGTCGTAGCTAAAATTAAAGAACATTTCCATTTTCTCATATAATACTCCCCTTTTTATATCGCGATTTTAATATTATACTATAATTTCTAATCTAATTCTACAAAATGAATATAAAATGAGTACTAAATCGTAAAAAAATGATAACTTAACGCTATTTTAGCGTTTATTAAAACGTCTGAGACACTTTGATCGGCAACAAAAGGCTGCAACCCTCATTTAATTTCGGGTTGCAGCCTTTTATTCATGTGCCTGTTCTGTCCAGCTCTGCTAATTGTTCAAAATATCCCGTTCTGTCCCGAGTCCGATCTGCCAGGTTACCCCATATTTATCCGTCACGATGCCGAAGTGCTTCGTGTAGAACGTTTCCTGAAGCGGCAACTCAACGATCCCATCTTCTTTGAGTGCGTCAAAGTAGGCATGCAGCAACAAAAGATCCTCGATCACCATCGATAGGCTGATATTTTTCCCGGGAACAAATTTTGTCCCTAACGGGATATCCGCAAACATGATGATGCTGTCCGCAATCTTCAAAGTTCGTATAGATGACTCGGTTTTTGGCTGCTTCAGATTGTGGGCTGTTCGGATCCTGCGGAACATCGCCATACGTCTGGAATTTCGGTTTCTCGGTGCCAAAAACTTCTGCATAGAATTCCACCGCTTCCCTGCAATCCCCATTAAAGTTTATGAACGGATAAATCATATCAATCACTCCCTATTTTCTCTAATCGAATCATCGATTTGCAGCAGTAACTTATCTTTGGACTAAAGTATCTTTGTCATGACAGGAAAGGATGGGATATGCCGGAATAGTAGCTTAGACAGGCGCATCTGTCATCATGGCTTTTCTGTTACAAGTCAAGTATAGCGATTGCGAAACCGCTTTACAAATTTTAGCGGCCGAAAACGTTCCGATTGGTTAACGGAACCACTCTTGACGAATGGACAGCAAGAATTCCTATTATTTCTCCAGCCTAAAAATTTTGATGTCAAACAAGAACATCCACCCCAAACTACACGCCGGAATCTAAATCAGAAAGAAATCAATTATCTTATCCAGCTTCAGATCCATATTAGCGCTCGTTCGGAACGCGATAACTGAGGCGCATTCTGAGGCTGTTTCGATAAGTGGTGTGGGTACTTCGATCATGAAACGACGCCAAAATGCGTTATTTTGATCCGGCTGAAAATGACCGCGATCTCCGGACGATTTTCCCGCTGCATTTCATAGAAAGCCACCCATTTCTTTCCCCTTATCCATACATATTCATCAGAATCCGAAGTCGATGTTCTTGTAGACGTTGTTGATATTTTCTTGCGTGATATCGATGTACCGCAAGGTGACGGCTTGCGAAGAATGCTGGAAAATCATCTGGAGCAAGGAAATATCGATGCCTTGCTTATAGGAATGATAGCCAAAACTCTTCCGCAAGGAGTGGGCGCTCAGCGTGATGCCGATCATATCCCCGGCATTCGCGATGATGCGATGGGCCTGGGTTCGTTTGATATGCGATTTTTTGTTCATATTCGAATAGAACAGATAATCGTCCGGATGCAACCCTTCTTTTTTCACATAATCGGCAATGGATTTTTTTAAACGATCATGGATCGCCAATTCCTTCTTTTTCCCAGTCTTCTTCTCTATAACTTCGTAGGAGTCTTTCCCTAGCACTTGTTTTACTTTTACGTTCAGAATATCGCTGATACGCAATCCGGTACGGATCGCATATTCCAGCAACAGCCGGTTTTTCGAATCGGCTGGATAAACATCCATCAAATCCTGCATTTTGCTCAAATCTTTAATCGCATGTGTGGTATTCAAGAATTTGCCCTCTTTTTCTTAATTTTTTAACCCCTTTTTTGTGCCTTTTTCGCTAAAAAAAGCATACCATTTTGCCCTTGATATGACAACCTTTTTAGGGGAACACAACTATACATGTGTTCCTCTTTTTCGGGGCAAAAAGCATCGGATTATGCGAAAACGCATTGAATTCTGACGCGATTTCGCGGAAGTATGTGACCGTTCCCCCACGAAACTTCCTCAGAATGCGCGAAAATGGAGAGTAGGAAAAACGCTGCAGCATGTTAGGATTTTCGTTTACCATTCGATTCCCTCCATCAGTTGGATGCGAAGTTTACCCTCCCCCGGTTTTTACGATTCGGCTTGCGCACAGACGACATAAAAACACCACCCTATCGCATCCAGAAAAATCCGGAAATCGATAAGGTGGTGTTTTTTGATGAGCATCTATTTAATTTTCTTCAATACGATGGCAGTACGGCTTGGCGAATAGACGGAGATTCCATTTACATTCGGATTCATATCCAATGGATGGGCTTCATATTTTATGACATGGGCAATACGATTAAAGCCGCCGAATTTCTCTTCATCCGTATCCAGCACAACCTTGTACTGGCCATCCCTATGGACTGGTATTTCCAGATTTTCATAGGATTCGGTCGGATGGAAGTTGAAGATGAAAATATGATCTTTCTTCCTGAAGGCGATGATTTTCCGGTTTTCGATCCAGCCACAGTTGTTCAGGAACCACGCCCATCATGCCTTTTTTGTCCATGAATTGGACCATGGCGCCGTCGAAGTGTTTCAGGTCTTCATAGCGCAACAACGGATTGTCTGAAATGCTCCACTGTCTGCGGCAATACTTGTAGCTCCAGTCGTTTCCTTCCCGAGGGAAATCGACCCACTCCGGATGCCCGAATTCGTTCCCCATGAAGGTCAGATACCCTTCGGTACCCATTGCAATGGTGATGAAGCGGATCATCTTATGCAATGCGATGGCGCGGTCAATGGCCAGGTTTTGGCTCTTCTTGTCCATATGCCAATACATTTCCTTGTCCGCCATGGTGAAGATGAGCGTCTTGTCGCCGACCAAAGCTTGGTCATGGGATTCGACATAGCCGATGCGCTTCTCTCCTGGACGGCCGGCACTCAATTCACGCCAAAGCGTCTGCATGCTCCAATCGTGGTCATTTACCTTGAGCATTTTGAACCAATAGTCCGGCATACCCATCGACAGGCGATAGTCGAAACCGATTCCGCCGTCTTCGATCGGCAGGCACATGCCGGGCATTCCGCTCATATCCTCGGCTATGCTGAGTGCGTCAGGTTTGATTTCCTTGATCAGCTCATTCGCAAATTGCAGGTAGGTGACGGCTTCGACATCCGTGTTCAAGCTGAAGTATTTGCCGTAGTTATCGAAAGCTGTCCCAAGCCCGTTATCATGATAGAGCATGGAAGTTACTCCGTCGAATCGGAAACCATCCAAATGGTACTCTTCCATCCAGTATTTTACGTTTGACAGCAGAAAAGTGAATGACTTCGTGCTTTCCGTAATTGAACAGCTTCGAGTCCCAAGCACTGTGGGTTCCCTTATCGCCTGAGTGGAAGAACTGGTAATCGGTACCGTCGAATTCATTGATGCCTTCATTTATGTTTTTGACGGCATGGGACTGCACGATATCCATCAGCACCCTGATCCCCATGTCGTGCGCCTTGTCCACGAGCGATTTCAGCTCATCCGGGGTACCGAAGCGGGAGGAGGCAGCGAAAAAATTGGATACGTGGTAGCCGAAAGAACCATAGTAAGGGTGTTCCATCAAAGCCATGAATTGGATCGTATTGTAACCCAACTCCTTGATTCTTGGCAGGATATTTTCCTCGAATTCCTTGTAGGTTCCGATGGCTTCCTTTTCCTGCGCCATGCCGATATGCGCTTCATAGATGATCGGTTCTTTGGACTTGTCGCCTTGGAAATCAGCATCTTGCCATTTGTAATTTCGTAGGGTTTCCAGATTTGACCGCTGAAGTCGTTTGTTTCGGGATCCTGTACCGCTCTGGTGACGTACAAAGGAACACGGTCCCTACCTTGGCCATCGTGCACGACATGAACCTTCACGCGCGATTGATGTTTCAACGTCCCTTTGCCGGGAATGAATATTTCCCATACACCGTTTTCTTTTTTGGTCATTTCATGGGTTGTCCTATCCCAATCATTGAAATCGCCGATCAAAAATAGCGCATCCGCGGCTGGAGCCCATTCCCGGTAAAACCACCCTGTATTCGTACGATGAAAACCGAAATATTCATGCCCGTTGGCGAAATCTTTGAAGCTCTTGTTTTCGCCCAACAGTTCTTTTTTGACTCCTTCGTACCGTCTCATCCGCATTTCAAGATCGCCCTTATAAGGCTCTAACCAAGGATCGATTTCCAGTATCCGGAGCCCCTTTTCATTTACCATAACCTCTTTATTGACTGCTTCCTTATTTCGCATTTACACTTCACTCGCTTTACCATTAGTATTTTAAATTGAATCTTAACCTCGTTAGCTTGTCATCCGGCGTTGCCGTTCCAATGCTTCTGCCGGTTTATCCATGATACTCACTTGAAAAAGTAAATAATGTGACTATTGCTCGCCAAATGACGGGTCTTATCCTTATTATATTCTAATTTCACTTTTTCTGAAACAAAATTTTATTCCAACAAAGATACAAGCTATTCCAAAATTGCATTTCGCGAGATTAAGCGGACCAAAATGCGTTAAAAACCTTGGAAGCGGAACAATGATGTTGGAGATACCCCTTAGACATCATATTGGATATCCTTATATTAGTTGAATGTATATTTTCCGAATCAGTCAATTCTTAAACTGATGTTATGGCCGTAATGATGCATGCGCGTACTGTTAAAATTGGCATCAGCCCCGAAAAGAATTCAGCCCAACTTATCAAGGAGGATCATCCGAATTCGCTGTACTAGTCGTCGCATATCCATTATAATTTTCATATAACATATTTAATGGAGGGTTAAGATGAAAATAGCATTTTCCAGTGACCACGCAGGCTTTGCCTTGAAGGAAGAAATCAAAACGTTACTTGCTAACGAAGGCCACGAAATTATTGACTTTGGACCGTATAACGAAGAACCTTGTGACTTATCAGATTATGTATACCCCGCTTCCCTTGCGGTAGCCGAAGGAAAAGCGGACAGAGGCATCTTTGTCGATGGCGTCGGATACGGAAGCGCTATGATCGCCAACAAAATATACGGCGTCTATGCAGCCGTCTGCCAAGACCCGTTTTGCGCTAAACTAGCACGCTCCCATTCCAACACGAATGTTTTATGCCTTGGAGGGAAGATCATCGGTTCAGGAATCGCCCTCGAAATCGTGAACGTTTGGATGAGCACGGATTACCTCAGTGATATCGAGCGGTATACGAACAGGGTAGATAAGGTAAAGCAGATTGCCGAAAAGCATTTAAAAAGGTTGGATGAAGTTTAAAAAGTGAAGGTCACCGCTACAGCTAACCACTGGTATCACATTTCACCTATTATAAACGAGTGCACCTAGAAATCATTATTGCATGCAAAAGCATCGAAGTTTCTTTTTTATAGGAAACTTCGATGCTTTTTGATATTCACTTCTAGGTAAATCAATCGAAAGTGGTGGAAAACAAACAGACCTGACTGCTCCCCACAGCTGAAGCAAGAGCTTGGAGGCTCATTCCAACAAATATTCGATCGCCTTGCGGTATTTTTCGGCCCGGTCTCGATCTTTTTGGGTTATCTGCTCCAAACGGCTCAAATCCGAATTGTGCTTGAGATCCGCCAATTTTACAGCAGTGGCCAGCCGGTTCATTTTTACGCCGGCTAAATACTCCGCATAGGTTTGGTTATGCTTTTTGGTCAATGCTTCCACGGCTTCGACAACCGCAACCGGCAGCCCCTTGGACAATAGCCCGCTGGCTGTCATGTCTGTGTCCTCGATGATATCATGCAGCATGGCGACAGCCTTTTCTTCATCTGTCGTCACCATTGAAGCCACTTCCAGCGGGTGCAGGATGTAATCTGCCCCGGCCTTATCCTTCTGTCCTGCATGCGCCTCTTTCGCAATTTCAAACGCCGATTTCTTTAACATGGTTGCGCCCCCTTTTGTTCATTATAATCGACTTTACTGAAAAACAAAAAAAGGACCAGCCTAGACTGATCCAAAAATACCTTATCTGTATTTCAATTTGGCAATCAAAATGACCAAGGCCAAACAGAAAGTGATGAGGTTCGCGATTAACAGTGCCATATCCCCCATTACGTATCCATGCACCATCCATAAGAAGATGCCTATCACTGACATGAGGTACATCCCCAGCGAAATGGCCTTCGTGTCCTTTGTCTGCAATACTTTGATAACCTGCGGCACGAATGACAATGTCGTCAATATTCCTGCAATCGTTCCAATCATATTCTTTTCCCCCTATTATGTTTTTATTCTATAGACTAAGTAGTCCAGACAATCGATTGCTTGCTGATCCTCATGAATTTTATCCAATAAGCTGATCCTGTGTTTCTTCAGCAAATCCATCTGTTTTGCCTGTTCGTTCGTTTGGCAGTAGTGCAGAAAGGCAGCGATTGTTTTGTCATCGCAGCCGGCATCCTTCAGATTTGTGATAAGCATTTCTTCAGTTATGTCCACTCGTCTCACTCCTCTTGAGAATAGAATACATCGAATCAACAGGAATATCAAATACCTATATCAGATATCTTGACATACTTGAAAGGCATATCAAGAAGCGCTAAAATAGTGCTGAAGGAGTTGATGACATGGAACTCAGAGTGTTGCAGTATTTTTTGACGATCGCAAGAGAACAAAGCATCTCGGGAGCAGCAGAATTTCTGCACATCACGCAGCCGACTCTATCCAGGCAGATGAAAGAACTGGAAGAGGAACTCGGCAAGCAACTGTTCATTAGAGGCAACCGCAAGATCACTTTGACGGATGACGGCATGCTGCTGAGAAAAAGGGCGGAGGAAATCCTCCAGCTCGTGGAGAAGACAGAATCGGAAATGAACGCAGATGATACTGAATTCAGTGGGGACATTTATATAGGCGGTGGCGAATCCGAAGGAATACGGACCATAGCGCGCGCAATCAGCAGAGCCCAATCGGAGAACCCAATGCTCAAATTCCATCTGTTCAGCGGCAATGCCGAGGATGTCACGGACCGATTGGACAAAGGCTTGCTCGATTTCGGAGTACTTGTGGAGCCGACGAACATGACCAAATATGATTTCATCAAGTTGCCGACAAAGGATATCTGGGGTGTTCTGATGAGGAAGGACAGTCCGCTAGCTTCCTTGGAAAAGATCACTCCAAAGGACCTGAAGGATAAAGCGGTGATCTGCTCGAATCAAATGCTGGTCAAGAACGAGATAGCTGGCTGGCTGGGCGGCAATGAGCGTGGCCTGAACATCGTCACAACTTATAATTTATTGTATAATGCTTCCCTTCTCGTTGAAGAAAGCCATAATTACGCGTTATGTTTGGACGGCATCATCCACACCGGGAAAGACAGTGCGCTATGCTTCCGCCCGTTGGAACCAAAACTGGAAGTAGGACTTCATTTCGCCTGGAAAAAATATCAAGTATTCTCGAAATCATCAGATTATTTTCTGGGGCTGGTTCAGGAGGAGGCAAGATCCCAAAGCAAGCAATGAAAATCATCTATCAGTATTGAACTTCTCGATGAACGGAGCCTCATCGGGAAATTTCCGCTTTATACCGGCAAAAAATCGGTCAGACGGACTTCGCCGTGAATTCAGAGCCAGTTCCTTCGCAATTTCCCGGCGAACCGAACCTCACCGGGCATCTAACCTAATTTGTTCGAAAAATATCGATATGCTCGATTATCGTTGGAGCACCCCGCAGGTCAGCATCTGCATAAACGAGCAAACGCATTATCCAAACAAAATTAGCTCCCCCTAGCGCAAAAGAAAGCATAATACCCTCACTTGGGTGTTATGCTTCTTTTGTTTGCAAGCTGTCATTTTGCATATGCAGCTGCCCCGCTCGTTATTTTGTTCCCTTCCTATGCGAACTGAAATTTGCGACGATCTGGATGATGAACAACGCCAACAGAATACCGCCCTGCACGGCTGAATGTTTCCACGCCATTGCGATGAAGCCGTAATTCATGGACCAGTACAGCATCAGATAAGGCGTCAATAACTTCCAATTGTTGCGGAAAGAAACCTTCAGAACGAAGTCATAGATGCCTTCCAGTGTGAGGAAGGCTATGAATATGCTCAGAAATATCGTGTATTGGATCGGCTTTTGCTGCTGTTGCGCAATGAATATCCCATAGACGGCCGGGACCGCCAACGCTAAATAGGCTTTCCCCACAACTGATACTTTTTCCATTTTGGAAAGCTTCACCAGCAAAAAGATGGCGATCAAAAATAAGCTGTTCACAATCCCGAGCAAGAAATAATAATTCTCGAACATGCGCACCCCGCCTCTCAGATTGCGCCGCCACAGGGAGCCGCTCTGCTTATCTGCGGTCTTTCCTGCGTTTCGGCTGCGCTTTTGCTTTATAGAAATAATACTTGGCGATTTCCGTGACGATAACGTACAGAGCTAGGATGATGAATAAAGAAAGCAGCAGCAAGGGTTTGACGGGCTCGATACCCAGATATTGATGGAGCGGCAGGTAAGGGATCAGCAAGGTGAAGATGCCGACCGCGATGGATGAGTACAGCAAGATCGGGGCGGGTTTGCTCCTATAGAAGCGCTTCTGCGTGCGCATGACCAACAATACCAGCAATTCCGTCAGTACCGAAATGGTGAACCAGCTGCTCTGGAATATCCCGTGTTTCGCATCGAAGCCGATGAACAGGACGGCAAAGGTCAGGTAATCGAAAACCGAACTGACCAAACCGAAGACAATCATAAAATCGCGGATGAAATGGATATCCCATCTGAGCGGTCTTTCCACCGTTTCCTTATCCACACTGTCATTGGCTATGGTTATCGCAGGGAAATCGCTCAAGAAATTGATCAACAGAATTTGTTTCGGGAGCAGCGGCAGGAACGGCAAGAATAAGGATGCCCCCGCCATGCTGAACATATTGCCGAAATTGGCGCTGGTGGTGACCTGGATGTACTTGAGCGTGTTGGCAAAGGTTGTCCGTCCCAGTTCGATGCCGCGGCTCAATACCTCCAGACTTTTTTCTATCAGCACGAAATCGGCGGATTCTTTTGCCACATCGACGGCGTTTTCGACCGATAAGCTGACATCGGCGGCGTGCAAGGCGGGTACGTCATTGATGCCGTCACCCATATAGCCCACGACATGATTTTTCTTTTTCAGGGCAAGGATGATCCGCTCCTTCTGGTTGGGATCTACTTCCGCGAAAACAGTAGTGGCTTCGATTCTGCTCCACAAGGCTTCGTCGCTCAGCTTCATGAGTTCGGATCCGGTCAGAGCGCCCGTAACTTTCAGTCCCACAGCCTCGGCCGTGTGCAAGGCAATCAACTTATTGTCGCCGGTGATGATCCGCAGACTGACCCCTTTATGCGCGAGGTCCGTGATGGTCTGTGATACATCTTCTTTCGGATGGTCAAAAAGGAGCAGGAAGCCCATCAGGACCATTCCGTTTTCGTCTTCAACCGTATACTTTTCCTGCAGGGCCACCGTTCTTTTTGGCGACCGCGATGATGCGGATCCCTTGGCTGCTCCACTCTTCGTAGTGTTGTTGGATGCCGGACAGGATCTGTTTATCCATGGCCTTTTCGGAGCCAGCGATCGCAACCTGTGTGCAGATGGCGAGGATGCTGTTCAATGCCCCTTTCACAATCATTGTGCATTGACCGCCCTCCTGAACAATAACACTCAGGCGTTCACGGTTGAAATCAAAAGGGATTTCCCCTTGCTTTTTGACGGTGCTGATATCCACATCTTTGGAGGCACTGATCGCATCATCCAGCGTATTTGCCATCCCGGTCTGCAGAGTGGCATTCAAATACGCCAGCCGGAACACTTCATCAGAGGGCTGTCCTGCAACATCGGCCGCGCCATCGAGCCGGATGGTCCCTTCCGTCAAAGTGCCGGTTTTATCGGTGCAGAGGACGTCCATGCTGCCAAAGTTTTCGATCGCGGTCAACCGGCGCACGATGACCCCTTCCTTCGCCATGATGCGGGATCCTTTCGAAAGGGTGATGCTGATGATTGCCGGCAAAAGCTGCGGCGTAATCCCAACGGCAAGAGCGACCGAGAAAAGCAGGGCTTCAATGGCTGGTCTGTTCATAATAACGTTGATCGCGAAAACGACCAGGGTGAGAACAAGCATGATTTCAGTCAACAAATAACCGAAGTGACGTACGCCGCGTTCAAACTCCGTTTCCGGCGGACGCAAAGAAAGTTTATCGGCTATTTGCCCGAATTCGGTGCTGGCTCCCGTTTCCACCACCAACATCGTGGCGTTTCCGCTTTGTACACTCGTGCCCGTGTAGACACAGTTGGTGCGTTCTTCCAGACTGGCGTCTTCCTCGACCTTGTCCGGCTTCTTTTCGGACGGCTGGGACTCTCCTGTGAGGATGGACTGATTGACGAATAAATTCGTACTTTCCAGAATCAAACCGTCCGCGACAATGAGGCTGCCGGTAGAAAGCTTGATGATATCGCCCGGGACCACCTCTTTTGATGCAATCTCGATTTGCTTGCCATCGCGAAGGACGACGGATTTGGCCTGCACTTTCGCCCGGAGTTCCGCTATGACATTGCCCGCGGTATATTCCTGATAAAAGCTGAGTGTCGCACTCGCCAAGATGATGGTCAAGATGATCATCGCATCGATCCACTCCCCTGTTGCAGCCGATATTCCCGTTGCGACAATCAGGATAAGGATGATGGGGTTTTTGAACTGACTGAGGAATGCCATAAGCTGTGTGTCTTTTTTCTGTTTTTTCAGCGTGTTTTCACCGTGCTGTTTCAATCTTATCTGCCGCTTCTTCTGCCGTCAGACCGGTAGCGGTGGAATGAACAGCTTGCAGCGTCTCTTCCGGCGGCAGGCTCCAATATTTATTGCTTTCCTTTTCTTGCATAAAAAGCCCTTCTTTCCCAAATAGCAATACCGCAATCGCTACCTTCAGCAGCTCCAGATATGCCAAGCAACCAGCAGTTTTCGTTAACCCTATTATAACGCAATCGCTCCCAAATATAGAAAGATTAGCCGCACTGTATGCCCTGCTTGACGTCGAATCTTGCTATTCTCCGCTGCCTTGCATCTGCTTTTATGGGCCGCTGCACGTCTTACCAACTGGCGAATCAGTATAAGATCGCCCAAATTGACCACGCTTACATTTTGTGTTAAATTGAGCTTGATGAAGGAAAGTGACTGACTAAGGAGGGATGAAGCTATGGGAAGAGGTGGCGGAGGCGGCTCAAGAGGAGGTGGAGGTTCTTTCGGCGGAAGCAGAGGTGGCGGCGGACGCAGTTTCGGTGGCGGCAGAGGCAGAGGTGGCGGTTCATTTGGAGGCGGTGGTGGCTCTTTTGGTGGTGGCGGTGGTTTCCATTTTCCAAGAGATTTTGGTTCAAGCGGACCCATTATCCGTACAGGACCGATCATCAATCGCATGCCCCCTTCCGGTGGCCCCGTTTTTGGAGGCGGTGGACGAAGACGAAGAGGAGGCACTGGATGCGGTATCGGGTGCGGCATAATCGCGATCGTAGTCATAGTGCTCGCTGTCATTGCAGCCTTGCTTTTCTCATTCAACACGGGCTCTTCCTCCTCTGGGTTCAGCGGGAACAATGACATCACCAAATCCACGGTGGTGCGCGATCCGCTGCCGAAAGGATCGGTTGATGAGACCGAATATTATACCGATACGATCGGCTGGATCGGCAATCGTACCGAACTGCTTGATGGCATGAAATATTTTTATCAGAAAACCGGGGTGCAACCCTACCTTTACTTGACGGACAACATCAATGGTTCGACCAACGCCTTCAATGGATGAGCTGGAAACATTCGCAAATGACCTTTACGATAAACTTTTTAAGGATGAGGCGCATCTCTTATTGGTGTTCTTCGAGCATGATTCCGGCGCTTATATGGACTATTATGTGACGGGCACCCAGGCTAAAACGGTCATCGACACAGAAGCAGGCGACGTGCTGCTCGACTACATCGATAAGTATTACTACGGCAAACTTACGGATGAGGAATTTTTCAGCAAAGTCTTCAGGGATTCCGCTGATCGCATCATGACAGTCACCCGTTCCCCTTGGATAACCGTCCTGACTATTCTTGGTGTTTTGCTGCTGCTTTCCCTGCTGTACATGTGGTGGAGACATGCCAAGAAACAAAAAAACCTGGAAGCGCAGCAGACCGAAGAGATGCTGAAGACCCCGCTGGATACATTCGGCAATACCGAAGCGGAAGAACTTGCGAAAAAATATGACGTTGAAACCAAAACAACCGCGGATGAGACCATAAAACCAGAAGATGACAGCAGCAAGACAGAAGAAAAACCTTGAGGAGGAAACGGAAATGGCTATTTTAGAAAGATTCAGCGACATCATCAGTGCCAACATCAATGCTTTAATCGACAAAATGGAAGACCCCGGCAAAATGATCGACCAATACTTACGCGATATGATGGATGATTTGGCGGAAGTGAAAAGCAGCACGGCAGGCGTCATGGCGGAGGAAACCCGCACCAAACGTTTGGTTGACGAAAACCAAGCGGAAGTGATCAAATACACTGACTACGCCAAGAAGGCGCTGGCAGCCGGCAACGAAAACGATGCCCGCATCTTCCTCACCAAGAAACAGGAGCTCGAAAACGTAGGAGCCGGCCTTGCGACCTCCTATGCATCCGCCCATGAGAATGCAGCCAAGATGCGTCAGATGCACGATAAACTGGCGTCAGATATCGAGACGCTCAAAGCCCGCCGCGAAATGATCAAGGCCAAGATGTCCGTGGCCAAGACACAGGCTACCGTGAACAAGGCCACCGATTCCATCACCAAGACGAAGGGTGCTATGAGTTCTTTCGAACGCATGGAAGAAAAAGCCGACAAGATGCTGGACGAAGCCAACGCCATGTCCGAACTGAACATGGCCCCTATCGACGAAGCCAAAGCGCTTGAGGAAAAATATGCTTCCCAAGGATCCGCTTCGGTGGAGGAAGAGTTGAGCAAGCTCAAGAAAGATATGGGCCTCTAAGCAACTGGCATTCCAGTCTCGAGACTATTTGTATAAGGTCCAATTAAATATCGCTCACAATTTTGTAATGCCTCCCGAAAGTTAGGTTTTCGCTCTAGCTTTCGGGAGGCATTTTATGGATTTTCAAGGAAAATGACAGCGAACAATTCAAAGCAAAAATTGGCTGGCCTTTGTCCGGTTCGATACGGAATCAACGCCAGCCAAATAGCTATTTAAAAACTTTATGCCAGCTTTTGGGATTAACCAAAAACTGGCATAAAGTTTTTCTTTTGAATATTCAACATTCTTAAAATAACCTCTTACATGTGTTCTGAATCCATATCCGCACAAGGCAAGCTATCGACTTCGTAGCGCGCCAGAGAGTAATCCACTTTCTCTCTGCGCGCAGTAAAAGTTTCTATGAATAATAATCCTCTTTGCCTATTCCCCCATCAGCACTTCTATTTCGTGCACTTTTCCATCATTCACCAGTTCCAAACCGTTGCCTTCCCGTGTTTCCCTTCCTTCGCTTATCGTCTTCACTCCCTTGTTGACGCCTTCCGGATTTTTGACTTTTATGTTATAGATGGAATCAAAATACTTGTATCTTATTGTGTATTCTGGCCATTTTTGAGGGATGCAGGGATCCATCAATAGCGTATCTCCGTGTTTTTGGAACCCCAATAGATATTCTAGCCCAGCTTTATACATCCATCCTGCCGAGCCGGTGTACCAGGTCCATCCACCTTGCCCCGAATGAGGGGGAACAGCATAAACATCAGCAGCCATTACATATGGTTCAACTTTATATGTAAAGCATTCCCTCTGGTTCCTTGAATTATTAATGGGGTTAATAAGCTCATATAGCTCATAAGCCTTGTCTCCATCGCCAAGTTTGGCAAATGCAATAATTACCCATGCGGCTGCGTGAGTATATTGTCCGCCGTTTTCCCGGACACCTGGAGCGTATCCCTTAATATAACCAGGCTCCATTTCACTCGTGTCAAACGGTGGCGTCAGAAGTTTAATCACCCCGTCTTCTCTCGTGATGAGGTAATCTTCAACCGAGTTCATCGCCTGTCTCACTCTTTCCGGATTCCCCGCTTCAGAAATGATTGCCCAGGTTTGAGCAATGGAATCAATCTTACCTTCGCTGTTTTCTAGCGAACCAAGAGGCATGCCATTGTCAAAATAGGCTCTTATATACCATTTGCCATCCCAAGCGGATCGCTCTATGGATTCGGTAATTTGATCTATGATACTAGCGTATTTTTTTGAAAGTTCTGATTCCCCCATCTCAATGCATACCGGAATAATTTTTTTAAGCACAGCTATTAAAAACCACCCCAGCCACACACTTTCCCCTGAACCTTTATTTCCGACTGTATTCATACTGTCGTTCCAATCGCCGGAACCCATTAAGGGAAGTCCGTGATTTCCAAATTTTAATGACTTCTCTATGGCTGCGATACAATGTGCAAATAAAGTAGCGGAGCTATTCGAAATGGAAGGAATCCCGTATTTCTCTTGTTCCCCGTCTTCAAGCAAGGCGCTTTCCAGATACGGCAATTCGGATTTTAATATTCCTTTATCCCCCGTTATGCTTACATATTCCATGGTCACATAAGGAAGCCAAAGAAGATCATCACTGAATCGGGTACGAACGCCTTTCCCGCTCGGCTCATGCCACCAGTGTTGTACATCCCCTTCTACAAACTGATGCTCTGCATGAAGAAGGATCTGTTTTCTCGCAATTTCAGGGCTGATGTGAACTGCCGCTAAAGCATCTTGGAGCTGATCTCTGAACCCATACGCACCGCTGGACTGATAAAAAGCCGATCGGGCCCACATCCGGCAGGAAATGGTCTGATATTGAAGCCACCCATTCAGCATGAGATTCATGGAAATATCCGGGGTCGCAACCTGAATCCCCTCAAGTTTTTCTTTCCAGAACTCTTTAACAGCTGTCAGCGCCTGATACGATTCCGGAACGTTCCTATATTTTTTCGTAAGTTGATCCACTTCATCGGTATTTTCAGCTGCACCAAACGTGAGCACGATGTCTTTTTCCTCCATTGGCTTGAGGGAAATGTTGACTTGCATAGCGGCACACGGATCAAAGCCACTTCCAACCGCTCCCGTCAGCTTTTCTTTTCTGAGGCAGTCAGGATTTGCCAGATCACCTGAGCCAATAAACTCATTCCTGTTTCCTGTGACGCTTCTGCTTTCCAACGAAAGGTCCATGAAACAAATCCCTGCCTTATATTCTTCATTATAAGGATTTCCCACCAATAGGACCCCGGCTGCGTTTAAGCTTGTCTTTATGTGCATCGCGGTAACTTGGTCTGTGACACCCAAAACCGGTCTGACATAGTAGGTCAGAGACAGGTTTCTCTGTTCGTCGGAGGAATTAGAAAGTTTTAAAATGCTGATTTTAATGGTTTCATTTACAGGAACGAATTGGACTAATCTTTGCTCAATGCCATGGCTGGCATGCCTGAATTCTGTATAACCAAACCCGTGTCTGATTTCATAGGCTTCATTTTCCCTTACAGGTGACGAAGTGACTGTCCATGATTCACCTGTGTCATCGTCTCTGATATACAATGCTTCACCCGGAGCGTCACTGACCGGATCATTGGACCATGTAGACAGTTTATTTTCGCGGCTGTTTCCGTACCATGTATACCCCGACCCTGATTCCGAGACAATAAAACCAAATTTGGGATTTGAAATCACATTGATCCATGGCGCAGGGGTAGTCTTGTCTTTTTCAATTTGAATGATATACTCCCTACCATCTTCAGTGAATCCGCCTAACCCATTTGGATATAATAGGTCAGGTTCTTCTGAAGCAGGATTACCATATTCACTGATTGCTTTGGAATATACGCTTTCTTTTTGCTGTTCCGCTTCTATTTCACTTGTTTCTTCCATCTGCTCACTCAGGGTTCCGCCATCGCCTTTTATTGTTATTCTCGCCACGGCATGCAGCAGGTAGATTTCCTCCATACTCGTTTTGCTTTTGTCGACTATAAAAGCTCCCCCTGATTTCCCTATCATTTGATGAATGTGTCTTGAATTTAAGGTATCGATAATAGATGTATGCAATGGGAGGTCATAACTGTTAACTTCATCACATAAAATTATCAGATCTACCTTCAAATTTTTGTACATCCAATACTCATGGGTTTTTAAAATTTGATCGAGTAGCCTAATCTCATCGGGATCCTTTAAAATCAGCAATACAATAGGGGTATCTCCGGAAATACCGAAACGCCAAAGCGATGACTGTCCCATTGTGTTCCTATCGATAAATTCCCGGAATTTCCTTCTGGAAGGACTATTAAACAAGATGCTTGAAGTCATGTTTTGGTAGAGTTCCAGTTGAGAAGGCTCTATATCCAAGTAAGCAGCTTCCAGTTGGCCACTTGTGTGAGCTAGAGTGAATGCCCGGTCAATGAATTCATTCTGGGAATATTTCTCTATTAAGAGCAATAAATCTTCCATGCTTTCGCTGACCGCAGTGATGTAAGATATCTGCAATGACTTTCCGGGAAGTATTCTTCCTTTCAGTCTAAGGCTCATGACAGGATCGAGCACCGTTCCATCAGTCCCAGAAAGAGGCTTATCATCATCCATCGCTGCCGGTGCCCCTAAGTCACGGTTTCGTCCTATAAACTGCATCCTGTCGGTTTCGAATTGACTGTCCCCGATGGTTTCCCCTTCAACCACGGCAAAACTAGCAGTCCATAGTTTTTTATCAGAGGTAGACTTTGGCCGTCTGCTGGCAATAATGCCGTTTTTATCTTTAAGAATCTCTGTTTTCATGAACAGTTTATGAAAGGCAGGGTGAGCTACGTCTTCATTTTGCGTAGTCATCACGGCTTCAAAATAGCTTGTCACTTCGATATCACACGTGCTGTCTCCGGTATTTGCCAGCGTCATTTTCCTGATTTCAACATTTTCCTTTGGAACAACGATAACTTCCGTTTGCGTGTTGATATCGCCGTCTGTCCTTTTGAAAACGGCTTTATCGTTTGTGTAAACCACTTCATATTTTTCAGGAATTTGTGATAACGGCGCATAGGCTGAAGACCACACTGTATTTGTCGATACATTTTTGATATAGAAAAACATTCCGTAGCTGTCCGCTGCATTTTCTTCTCTCCATCTCGTGATTGCTTTATCGTTGCATCTGCTGTAACCGGTCCCTCTATCCGTAATCATGACCGAATAATTACCGTTTGATAGAAGATGAACTTTCGGCAAAACAGGATCAGCAAGGTTGAAGATCCTTGTACGTCTGCTGTCTATATACTTTTTATTTTTGTCGATTTTAATTTTTTCTGCTTTCGCTTTCAAACTATAGTTATAAACAACAGACGGAATTTTCTCCTGCAGTAAAAACCGAGAAGCATACATTGCGGGATCTTCGAAAAAACGTTTTTGCATGATGAAATCATGCAAAAAATTGTTCATAGCCATAAAACTCATCCCTTGATGATGAGCCATGAATTCTCTGACGATACTTCTCTTATCGTCAATCATAAGCCTCTCGGGTGTGTAGTCAGCTGCCTCGTAAAAACCGTAGGCCCCTTCCAACCCTTCATCCTTAAGGTATGCGATGTTTTGGACTGCGCTCTCGGCATCTATCTGGAGTGCTAAAAATGTTGAATAGGGAGATATCACCGTATCTTCCATCAATCCTCTTTTTAAGCCCAGCCAAGGCACACCGAAAGCCTTATACTGATAGCTTAAATTCACATCTGTGTCGTTAAAGCCGGATTCGGATATTCCCCAAGGTATATCGTTTTGTTTGCCGTATTTTTTCTGGCTCCTTATGACAAAATGATAGGTTTCGTCCAGCATCGTGTTTTTGTAGCTCTTCATGATCAAAACTGGCATAAGATATTCAAACATTGTCCCAGACCAGGATGCAAGCCCCTTGTAACCGTCATCTACTGTTAAAGACCTGCTCAATTTGAGCCAATGTTCAAGAGGTATTTCATCTCTGGCTATGCTTATATAGCTTGCTTGGCGTGCCTCCGAAGCAAGTAGGTCATAATAGGAGTCCGTCAGTTCGCCTATCTCCAGATCAAAGCCAATCGAGAATAATTGTTTTTTCTCGACATACAAGGGTAAAAAATTTGTCGTTTCCGAGAGAGAATCTACTCTGTGAATCAACTCTTCATAATCCATTAAAAATCTGCTTACAGCTTCAAAGGCCGCAGCAAAACTCTGTTGTAATTCGGAAAGGTAAACCAGGTCATTCGTACATTCTGTTTCCGGCTTCGTCATGCCAAACAGAATTTTTCCGATGATTTCTTCCGCATGTGCATAAGCACTTGGCAAATCTTCTAAGATCGGATTGTTCTTGAAGAGAGCAGTGATCTCTTCAAAGCCATCTTTGTGATGGGAGAAGCAGCCGGCAGACAGGCGCTCCGGAAGTTTTTCAATCAAATCAATGGCCGGCATAAACTGCAGCCGCTCATTATTGAACGCCACTAACATTCCTTCGATTTTATTTTTCCAGGATTCATTCGAAATGCCAGCAAATTTATCGCTCGTTGAAAGTTCCCTCACAATCCTGTTCCACGAGAACATATCAATGGATTGCATTTGTTCAAATCCAAGCGATTGATAAATCTTCATTCCTTCTTCCCCGCCGTTGTACAAAGTATCCCTGATTCCATTTATAAATTGCAGGTCGGTTATCGGCATTTTAAGATATCCCTTTAATCCTTCAGATAAGGTTATCAGGTATCCTACTAAATTTCCGCTGTCGGCAGTGGAAATATACCTAGGCAGTAAAGGCTGCAGTGTTTTCGTATCGTACCAGTTGTACAGATGGCCATTCCATTTTTCCATTTTTTCAATGGATGTTATCGTATTTGAAACCTTCTCTTTCATTTCTTTTGTTCCGATGTATCCAAAATCCCTGGCTGTAAGGACAGCGATCAGTCCCAGACTGATGTTGGTTGGTGACGTTCTGCGAGCGAGGCCGTTATGGGAATCTTCTTGATAGTTGTCCGGGGCAAGATAATTGTTCTCAGCGTTCGCAAATTCCTCAAAATATCGCCACGTTTTCCTTGCGATCCTGCTGATTTCGCAAAGCTCTTCCTTGGTGAGTGTGCATGGCTTGTCTGCCTCTTTCTGACTGATCCGATAGGCAATATAAGGGGCGCTCAAAGACAGAACAAAAAAAATGAAGCTTAAAACAACCGCTTCCGATTTAAAATATAAAGCTGAAAGAAAGATAGCCACTCCTATCCATATCGACGCTTGCATTTCCAGCACATAGCTTTTAAGCGAATTGTTCTTTTTCCTTTCCTCAGCCGCCGAAGTAACCCACTCCAGTAAATTTTTTTTAGTAATAAAGACGCGCGAAAGGGTAACCAACACGGCACGTAATATCAAATAGGATTGGTACGGCAGAAAAATGAGTTTCAGTATCGCCTGATAAAAGGTTGCTTTAACCCCACCAATTGTAGGGAGATATTTTTTTGTCCTTATGCGTTGGCTGTGTCGTTTAGACTTCACATACCTTGTTGTGCTTCCCAAAGCATTAGAAATAAGATACACCGCCAAGGTCAGCACATAAAAACCTATCCAGAACATTTTGTTTCCTGGAAGTATGGTTAGAGCCAAGATAAATAATGCAATCAGGCTTGGAGCAACCAGACTTCTTCTCAGGTTGTCCACCATTTTCCATCTGGACAATGCCGATAGGTGGTTTTTACCGAAGATAAAAGGAAGCAACTGCCAGTCGCCTCTGACCCAACGGTACTCCCTCTTGACAAATGCATTGTATGTTGCGGGAAATGAATCCACTAACCTTACATCTGAAACAAGGGCTGCCCTCAAATAAGATCCTTCCAGAAGATCGTGGCTCAATATGGCATTCTCAGGGAAAGTGTCTTTCAAAAGGGTTTGAAATACCTTCAAATCATATATTCCTTTCCCTGTAAAGATACCTTCGCCGAAGATATCCTGGTAGATATCAAATTCAGCTTCAGCATAGGGATCTGCATATTTTTGCCCAGTAAATATTCTCGAGAAGAAAGTGGCATTTGTGCTTTCCATTTCAATATCAACTTTAGGCTGTAAAATGCCGTATCCCTCTGTTACAATCCCTTTTTCTATATCAATTGAAGGTCTATTCAAAGGATGTGCCATGATGCCTATCATTTTTTTTGCAGCATCCATGGGCAGTATGGTGTCGCTGTCCAGCGTTATCACATATTGAATGTTTTTAAAGGTTGGAAAAGGGGGCGAGGCATAAACAATCGACGTTTCATTTGAACCAAGGAGCATCTCGTTAAACTCCAGCAATGCGCCTCTTTTTCTTTCCCAGCCGAACCATTGATCATTTTCTTTACTGAATTGTCTCTTTCTATGGAAAAAATAAAACCTTTCGGCAATAGCATCGCTGTATTTTAAATTCAGCTCTTTTATTCCATTGATTGCCTTCTCAATTATCTTCGGATCATCTTCCTCAGCGGGAGAGTCCCCATCTTTAAAACTCCCCAATAACGCAAAATATAGATTGTTCTCCTTGTTTAACAGATAATGTCTTTCCAGATTTCCCAGCAGTTCTTCAACCCTTTTTTCGTCAGGAAGAATTGCAGGCACAACGATAACGGTCCCCATATCCTCAGGTATGCCCTCTTTCAGTTCCAATTTAGGGAAAAATGAAGGCCCAAGCCTGCTGGCGAAGATATGGTTCGCTGCACAAAAGGCTATTTCTGAAGAAGGGATCAAAACTGCAAAACCGACAATGACTGCGATCAGAGCTGTATTGTGTGATTCATTTGAAATTGCATATCGAACAGCTACCGAAATAAAGGTTAGCCAGAGTAAACTGATCGAACCGAAGTATAACGCCCCTAGATTTTTCTTGACCATTTTCTTTATTTTAGGAATTATTCTGCTGCTTCCACCCAGCTTTTCATCTAAAATTTTTGTCCCCTTGCCGATCAGATAATAGCCTACATGATGGGTTCTCTGAAATCCGCTGCATTCAGCATCCGATTCTTTCGATTCCGAATAGGAATTTTTAGCTAGTTCAATCGCTTCTTTCGCTATGTGGATTTCTGAGACGCCATAAATGTCTGCTAGTTCCTCCACTTTTCCTTTATAATGATTTCTTGTGGCTATATCCATCAATGAATAAATTTCTGCGGCATCCTCTTTCAATATTTTCCCGACAACGCTGATTTCCTCAAAAATAGTTGACCATTCCAGGGTTGAAAAATATTTAAGACTAGTTATATAATTTCCAATTGAGACTGTATTTGATGATTGAAGCTCATGTTCCCTCCGAATGGATTTTTCAATGGTTGTGCCCTGATCTTCAAGGGTCTCTTCAATGACATTTAAAAAATCGGTATAATTCTTCCCTGATTTTCTGAGATGGTACAATAAATGTTCTATGAACAAAAAACTGGTTTCATCAAATTCTTTTATATTTGTTCTGACTAAATTGCGTATTTCACTCATGTCATCGCCAGTGAGCCATCTCTCAAATATCTCTTCGGCTCTGTGCCGCTGGTTCTGCGTTTCATGGATGTCCTCACAGATATGCCTTATATTCTCAATCAATGCAATTTTCATAACTACAGGTATTGCCCATATTTCTCTGTCATAAAGAACATTGTTTTCCTGATAGACCTTCATATAGTTCAATAAATTTTCTTCATTTATTTTACCGTCAGTATGGGTCACTAGCTCCATAATTAACGCAAATATTCTTGGATAATTTTTAAAGTCGCCGCCTCTCAAATCCGGCAGTTTTGAAAATGTTTTTTTCGATAAATTTCTCTGTAGTTCTTTCACCAGTTCTTCAACAAAATAAAAATTGTCAAGAAGCCATTCTGAGACTGGAGAAAACTGTTCATGTAGCTGTATGTCCGAACTCAAATCCTTGTAAACGGAAAGAATGAAATTATAGTTGTCATCTAATCTTGGAATAGGCCAATTTGGAATATTGTTCGTCATGAAATTCGAATGCTCATCAGCCAAACGCTTTACATGCATCTCAAGTTCTTGATCACTAAGAGGCACCTTCTTCATCCGAATGCTGTAAATATTCCTTAGCTTTTTTAGTTCAAGTCGAAATACAATCATTGCAATGATCGCAATGATGAAGACAGCAAAAATCACAACTGCAGCGTAAGCATTTAGATGTATTTCCATTTATTGGCACCTCCCAAAAAACATAAAAAAAAGCCAAAGCGCAATACCCAGAAAAACAAACTTATTTTCTTATCCGGTCATCACATTTTGGATACAATCTATATTTTTCAAATATCTTCAAACGTTCTGGAATGCAGCAAAGTGTTCTGCTACCAGCTTTTTCTGAATTTTATATTGGCATATAGGCTATTGGTTAGGCTGTTGATAATGCGTTCTGCTTTTCAAGATAACATCGATTTATCGAGTCGGAGTCTATCTTATCCATTAACACAAGGGAGATCCCAAAAAGCAGAGCGCACAGCCATTTCCAAATAGACTGTGGAATCTTATAATTTTTTGCCGCTAACCAACTGTACGATGACCAGAATAACCGCAATCACCAATAGAATGTGGATTAGCGAACCAGCCGCCGGTAACAGTGTGAACCCAAGTAACCATAAAATCAGGATTATACCCGCAATTGTCCATAACATGTGTCTCATTCCCTTCTTTTTATTATTTTGGTTAAGCTAATTCTCTGCTGCCCCTTCATTAACTTAAAGCTATGGCGAGCTGAGAAGTCGTTTCTTATCCTTAGGCATCAGTCTCCGTTTTCGATGATCTTCTTTCAATTTATGGCTTTGTTGCGTTGTCGACATAGCTAAACGTATCTTCACCGGATTTGACACCTACAACAAAGCTGGTCTCATCCATCGTTTTTTTATCGGTAGAGAATTGCATCTCTTTGTCCTGTTCCCCGCCTTTGGAATCAGTTACACGTATATTGATCGTATTATCTGTCTCGTTAGACTTCACAATCGCATAGGTCATGTCTGTTTTTGTTCCATCGCTTTCAACTTTGACAAAATCCGATTCAGAAAAATAATAATCCAGGTTCCCATCGGTATTAACCCAATGACCAATCAGAGCTTCGTCAACTTTCAAGGAGTCCCTTTCAACCTTAACGCTAGCATTGCAGCCACCGATCAAAAAAATACTTGCAACAAAAAGCAGACCTAATAAAATTTTATTCCTTCTCATGTCCAACACTCCTTTTTTACTATTCCTACCTGCACAAACTGAAAACGCTTTCATTTATTCCTAAAGGAATTATCCTTTAAAATTCAGTATCCTTCTGCGTTTAATCAACTGTTTTCGGTTACCCACTCAAAGCCACACTGTCTAAATAATCCACTGAAACTCCCGACAAAATGTCTTGTTTGATTACGGACACATCTACTTTTAGGGGAGAAAGCATTTCATTCAACTACACTTTTTGGATTCCGCTCTTTTAGTATCCTAAAAACATTTTATCACTATTTTTTTTTTTTGCATAATTTTAGTGTTTCGTTCGATCAGTGTCCGTTCACTATTCAAATAACTACTCTTTTTTGTCAAGTAAGTAATGGAATTTTTTCCGTGTTTTCCATTGATGAGCCGCGAGGTAAGAACATGGGGAAATCCCTATATGCTAAAAAAGCTACTACCGATTTTTATCGGCAGCAGCTTTTCTTGGACTAGATGAAATGAGTACTATTTTTGCTCTCTTCTAGTATTTGATTCGTTGGAGTGCTTCAGGTCTGCATTTCTTCAAATTTTTATGTATTTTTCATGAATCCTTTATCCACACAACGAAGTGCATTCAGAATTATTGGATAACCGATATCAGGGTTAACACCTTTCAATACCCCTGTGCAAATAGTATTCCGCATTATAAAAAAAAGACCTCCAAACTTCGTTTGGACAGTCCTTTCCCCGAACGGCATGCGAAGCGATATCTTGATTTCGCTTGGCCCCCTCGCATTAGATAGAGGCCAGTTAGATGAACGATGAAGTTGCCGGCGGGGATTCCACATCAGGAAAAATGTTTCATGATTTTCCCCCAATTGCTTTGTGTTTCAGCAAATTCATGAAAGTGTTTCTTGACGTTTCTATCATATTTATCCAATTCTGATAAAATTGTCATGAATTTTGGTTCTTCGAAGAAAGCACAGATTTTCGGAAGTGTCTTGTTCAGTTGTTCCCGCATTTCCATTATTTTTTGATCATACTCATCCTGTTGGGTGATAAAGAGCAGCAACGGCTTATAGCGAACCCAGCCGACGCAAGCTTTGTAGAAGCGATTGACCACATGCTCATCCTCAGCTGATATGAATTTCAATTGGATGGGCAATACGCCTTCCAGAATGTTTTTGTAGGTGGAAAAACCATCATGAAAAGCATAACAAGGTATCCGCAACACTTTCCTTTCCGCCAACAAGGTGCTTAAAAAGGTGTCTTCGCCCCTCGCACCGGGCGGATTGTAGAACGGAAACACGCGACTTGGGTTGGTCAGATTGATGCACAGATTAGCACCGGTGATGAATTTCGCATGGTTCGTTTCCGGCACCTCAACGGCAGTCTCGCTGGTCAGAACATTCGTGTCGGCATACGTTACACCGCCCCGTTCCATCGTCGCCTTGACCGTGTCCCAATTGATGACATCATTGCTGATGGCCTCTATAAAGAGACGGAAATCTTCTTCCGGCAATGTCTCATTGAACTTTATGTAAGGAATGGGGGAAATGTATCCGCAATGGTAACCGTTCGTTATATCCGCATCAGCGATGTATTTCAGATGTTCCGTCAGGACGGATTGTCCTCCCCAGACGGTTGTTTTCCGCGTTTTCGTAACAGCCATGGGGTATTCGTCATCATCCAAAAAGATCAGATAATCCATGCCTTGCTTAATCGCGAAATAGGAGATGGCATTGCGCTGTCCCGCATAGCCTTTCCCAAAAATCCTTCGCGCTTCTTCATCGTTCATGACATTCTCTTGGACCAAACGCGCCGTTTCTTCCGTAATATCTTTAGCGCCGATGAATTGTACGCTGTCTAATTGTTCCGCCAAGTCCGGACGGATGTTTGTGTAATCCCTGACGATCGTTTTATTATACGAAAGGTCATAGGCGACGAATAGATTTAGGCTGATCTTCTTATCATCGACCAAGCCCGATTCCTCCCATGTATGTATAAACGTCCGTAATATCTTTTGAAAGCTTTTCCTTCCGGTTGCAAAGCCAATCCCGATCTTGATTAATTTTTTATCCGACAATATTATCGCTACCTCTCATGTAACCTAGTGCAATTGTATTTGTGTTTCTGATTGGTTTCCCGACAAGTTGTTGCGTTAACTATACCACACACTGTACACCCCTTTAGATGCAGGGAGGATTTCTCCTGCACTTGCCGGCATAAAAAGACATTGGAAACACCTTACGAAAGAATCCAGGCATGAAGCCTGTCATACCCAGAGTGCAATCAAAACCTGTCTCATCTCCCACCAAGGATACTTTTCGTGTCGATCGAAAAGCCTCCCTTTTACCCGGACAGTTCCCGCATATTTCCGCTCATTCCAAACTAGTTCCATGATTCCGCCTTCTCAGAGAAAAAACAGCCTATCCCAAAATACGGATAGGCTGTTTTTTGAATATATCGCCACTTTCATTAAGGGCTTTCACCGGGATAAGGCTATCCTGTCGGTCATTCTTAAAATTGTTTATGTGACAGATTCCCATCCGCTCAACCTTACTTTTCCAACAGGGCCAAAGCGCTTGTCGCGAAAGTATTCCGCTGCAAGTATCAGGGCGGCTTCATCTACGGTAAACAACGGATGATGCCAATCCTCTGTGCCATTCGTGCCGAAGAAGGCAAAGACACCGGGAACTTTCATCAAGTATTGCGCAAAATCTTCACCGGCAATGGATGGTTCGGTTTCAATGACGGTCAATCTTTTCCCCGCTTCAACCTTCAGCTTCTCGGTCAGCTCCTTGTCGTTGACGACTGGAGGCGGGCCGGGATGCCACTCAATCGTTGCTTTTTGCCCAAAAGCTGCCGTAATATGGTTGACGATTTCATGAAATTCTTCTTTCAACAGGCTACGTACTTCATTTGAAAAAGCGCGCGTCGTCCCTTCCATCACGACTTCTTCAGGTATGACGTTCCAAGTATTGCCGCCTTCAATCCGGGTAACGCTGATGACTGCCGTCTCCAACGGCGAGACTTTCCGGCTGACGATAGACTGCAGCGCCGTCACGATGTGCGATGCGGTGACAATCGGGTCGCTCCCTCTATGCGGAAGAGCACCATGGCTGCCTTTGCCTTTGATTGTGACATAGAAACGGTCTACGGCTGCCATGAGACGGTCTGACTGCAACGCAACGGTTCCGACGGGCAAATCGGGTTTGTTGTGGATCCCGATAATGGCGTCCACTTCATCCAATTGTCCATCAGCGATCACCTGCAGAGCGCCATCGCGACCCTCTTCCGCCGGTTGGAAAATAAAACGGATACGTCCAGGCAAATCATCCTCTACTTCTTTCAGCAATTTGACTGCCCCCAGTAAGGACGCTGTATGAAAATCATGACCGCACGCATGCATGACGCCGGCATTTCGCGATGCAAAGCTGACTGCCACTTTTTCCTGGATAGGCAAGGCATCGATATCCGCGCGTATGGCGATGGTCTTCCCTTTTGCCTTTGATCCGATATCGGCAATGACCCCTGTCTTCATGTCCGTATGGCGGATAGGGACACCCAACGCCGCCAAACAGTCTTTTATATATGCCGTTGTTTCAAACTCCACGGTCGATAGTTCCGGATTTTGATGCAAATGTCTGCGGATACCGACGAGTTCCTCCTGCAAAGCATCCCTTTCAGCTTGCGTGTGTATGGCTAGCCTATCCTTAATATCCATTATTGAAAATACCCCCTTTAAAAAGCCTACCCTTGCGAGGCGCTTATCACGATGATCCCGAATTATTGTCCGATTCATTAACCAAAATAGCCCTTCAAATCTGCATTCGCGTGTAACGGCCCCTTCAGCTGGATGGCAATCAACCTACTTTACCAATCATACCAGACTATGATTCCTCCAGGAAGTACGCTGCACTATTTTTCACGCAAATTTCTGCCTAGTTTTCGGGGAATTGCGGTTCTTTTACACATACAATGAACCCATACGAAAGAAAATGAAAAATAGAAACAGGTGATCCTATGCAAATCTCTTTTAAAGCTTTTGGAACGTATAACCAGATCATAACGGAAGATGAACACTGCCACCAGGCGGTGCTTGAGGAATGCCGGAAGATTTGCGAAGCCATCGAAGAAAAATTTTCAGCCTTCCGGCCTGCCAGCATCATTTCCGACATTGCAGCGCATGCCGGCGTTCGGCCCATCGCAATCGATGAAGAGACCTTTTTCATGTTAAAAAGAGCACAAGACTTCGCTAACCTTTCCAAGGGCGCTTTCGACATCACGATTCGCCCGGCTACTGCCCTTTGGGGGATCGGCAAGAAGGGCGAGTTCATCCCTGACGGCCAGGAAATCGGCAGGCTGCATGAACTCGTCGATTACAGAGACCTCATACTCGACCAAAAAAACGGCACTGCACTGTTGCAGAAAGCCGGGCAGCAAATCGATATGGGCGGCATCGCGAAAGGATATGCCGCCGACAGAACCAGGGAATATTTGATGCAAAACGGCTGCCGCACTGCCCTGATCAATTTCGGGGGAAACATCGCTACCATCGGGGGAAAACGGAATGGAGAGCTTTGGCAAATCGGCGTCCAGAATCCATTGGCGAAACGCGGTGAGTTCATCGGGACTGTCGGCCTGTCCGATCAAACGATGGTCACGTCGGGAGTAAACGAACGCTTTTTCATCCACGGCGGAAAAAGATACCATCATATTTTAGATCCGCGTACCTGTTACCCGGCCGATTCCTCCTTATTGAGCGTCACGGTCATCGGTACCCGTTCCATCGATATGGATGCGCTATCGACAGCACTATTTGTACTGGGACCCGATGAGGGTGCCAAATTGGCGAACCAAATGGGCTGTCATGCGCTGTTCATCTTGACGAACCAACAAATCTTTGCCACGGAAGGCTTCACGAAAATGCTGAAAAGGAAGGTATGACATCATGGACCAGAGATCAAAAAATAAACTGAAAAGAAAAATGCGGAAAATCAAAAAAATGAACTTCAACAGGAGGATTATCCAGCTCGTCTGCTTCTTCCTGCTGCCCGGGCTCTTCATCCAGATCTATACCAGCACGAAGGCCCTTGTGATGGCGCTCGTAAACAGCAACTTTTCGCTGCAGGCAAACCTCCTCGATTTGGTGGTCGTCCTGTCCGTCTATCCCCTCACCCTGTTATTGGGACGCTTCTTTTGCGGGTGGGTCTGCGCAATGGGCAGCATCGGCGATCTGCTGACAGCCATCCGGAACGGTTTGAAGATAAAGGAACTGAAAATGGAAGGATCCGCAGACCAAAAGTTAAAAGCGGTGAAGTATATCCTGCTGCTGTTCGCCATTATTTTCATCTGGGTCCTGCAGATCGTCGCCATTCCTCAGGGTCTCAACCCCTTGGATGCCTTCGGGGTTTTGGTTTCCCTGAACAACTGGGATCTGCTGCTCTCTACTTTCCTGATTGCGACAATCCTGTTGGCCGCCGTTCTCGTGATCTCTTTCTTTGTGCCACGGTTTTTCTGCAGATACTTGTGCCCTACCGGAGCCCTCCTAAGCCTGCTCTCACTGCCGCGTATGCTTACGATTAAGAAACCGAGAGAAAATTGCCGCAACTGCACGTTATGTACGCAAAATTGCCCGATGGCCATTCCCCTTTACAAAACGGACAAATCACGCTCCGGCGAATGCATCGAATGCGGGCAATGCGTGATTGGCTGCCCCATGGATAACTGCCACATGCAACTTGCGGGAAAGGACCTGAACGCCAAGACAATCGGAACCATTGCAGCGACAACCATTGTAGGCCTGAATTATCTCGGGACGATTTCAGCGAATGCGGTGGCATTTGAATCCGCTCAAACGCTCACGATGGATGCCAGCCAATCCGCTGCAGCCAGCAGCGCCAAGTATCAAGACGGCAGCTACCCAGGCACCGCCACTGGGTTCCAAGGGCAAATCACGGTAGACGTAACTGTGGCGAACGGTCTGATAACCGCCATCGACGAAGTATCCAACGAAGACACGCCCGAATTCTTCAATAGATGTTGGAATGTGGTTACGGGTGAAATCATCCAGTCACAAACAACTGATGTGGACGCCGTATCGGGTGCGACCTACAGCAGCCAAGGGATCATGGAAGCGGTCGCCGCTGCCCTTTCCGGACAAGCAGGAACAACCTCCGCCACAAGCGAATCCGCTGAGAGCATCCTAGCTGAAAGCAAGACCATTGACAGCTCCAGTACAGCAAGCTCCCAGGAGAGCTCACTGAGCAGCGATGCCGCATCGTTGTATACAGATGGGACTTATGAAGGCAGCGGAACCGGCTTGCGTGGCGAAACGCTTGTGGAAGTGACCGTTCAAGGCGGACAAATTACCGCCATTTCTGAAATATCCAAACAGGATGATGACCAATTTTTCTACCGCGCTTGGGACACCGTCACCGAGGAAATCATTGCCGCACAATCAATCGAAGTCGATGCAGTATCCGGAGCGACCTACAGCAGCAACAGCATCATGGAAGCGGTCGCCGCTGCCCTTGATCTGAACTTCGAAAATCCGAACAGCACGCTGCAAGGCGGCCACGGCAGACCTTAAGATTAAGCATGAGACGAAAGTCAGCCAGAATTGAAAAACAATAAAGCAACGGGAAAAAGCAAATTTTGCTCTTTTCCCGTTGCTTTTTGAAATTTACTCGGAACCGCCTTTCGGGCACAGATCAAAGAAACGTTCGCAACTTTTGAAGGATGGACTGCACCGAAACCAGTTCCATCACCTTTTCAAGAAAATATCATGGTAACTTAAACAAAAAATAATACTATTGCTACCAGTTATTTGTTAAAATGCAATCAGTACCGAAAAGGAAGGGGTAAAATAATGAAACTCAAAAAAATGGTCACAGCCGGTCTTGCTTCGATGGCGCTGTTGGGCGCCACTGCCCCGATGGCCTTTGCCGATAAAGTGGCAATCGAGCCTGTCTTCACCTACGGGGAAAGCTTGAACGCTAGCCAACTGGAAGAAACCAAAACGACTTTGGGCGTTGCAGACGGAACCAAAGAACTAATGGTGCAAGTCAATGAATTGAATGGTCTCCTGAAGGATGATTATCCATATAATCAAGTCTATTCGAGCACGTACATCACGCCGGCCGATATCGACGGGGATGTTACGGTCGAAATTTTGACGCCGGAAACAATCACGGCTATCACCGCATTGCAGTATGAAAATGCGGCCATCACAGCCGGTGCGGTCGATGTCGACATCAAAGTGGCATCCGCTGTTACCGTAGACGGTTCGGGCGCTTTGGCGGGCGTCTACAAAGCCTTTGCCGATGCGGGCAATACGCTGGACGAAAAAGCCGTAGAAGTTGCTCAGGAAGAACTTGAGGTAACCTCGACCGTTACGCAAGAAAATACGGGCAACAGCGGCTACTCGGATGAAATCATGAATGCCGCCGTAGCCGAAATGAAGCAATCCATCCAAGAAGCAAAGGATGACAATGGTGGTACCATCACTGCGGATGCTATCCGTCAAATCGTTGAAGATGTTTTGAAGAACTACAACCTGGATACCATCCTTTCTGCAGATAACATCGCGAACATCCAAAATCTCATGATCAATTTCGGTGACATCAATCTGACGGTTGAGCAAAAGGAGCAGATTTCAGCGCTTGGAGCGGAACTGCAAGCCAAGGGCGGCGAGCTTTTTGATCAGGCAAAGACTACGTGGAGCAATGTCGATAAGGAGCAACTGAAGGAAGATGGCCTCAGCATCTGGGAATCCATCGTCCGCTTTTTCACGAACCTGTTCGGCGGCAATGATAGCGCGACAAGCAAATAAAGCAACCTGAAGCTGTGGGCTAGCCTTGCCACGGACGATTACCGCATTTAAACAAGAAAATACCCGTTAGAGCAGCCAGTTCGGCTGCCTTAACGGGTATTTTGCTTATCTCACTATTCAGCGTGTCTTGAAATTTTGTTGAATAGGTCCTTACTTTGTTGGTTCGCGCCGGTGAAGGTTGTTTTCACGCCTTTATTTTTGTTTTTGCTGATCAATTTATCGATTGCTTCGACAGCTGTAGAATCCCACAGCGTCATGGCGCTGACGTCGATTACCACTTCTTCTTCATGGGCAATCTCGTCCGCGAAGAAATCCAGGAATTTTTCAGCTGATGCGAAGTACAGATGTCCGTGCACCTTGTAATGATGGGCATCTTCCTCAACGCCTGTCTCCACATGGATATGGGCCATCTTGAAGGCTGCGAAAACGGCGCTGACCAACGTGCCGGCCACTACACCATAAGCTAAGTTATGTGTTCCTATTACAATGGCCACAGTCAGGATCATCGCGATGCTTTCGTTCTTCGGTGTCGTGCCCAGATTCTTGATGGATCCCCAGTTGATTGTCTCAAAGGAAACAACAACCATAACCGCAGCCAAAGCAACGATGGGTATCTGCACGACAACACCGTTCAACAGTACGACCGACAGGAGCATGAAGGAGCCCGACAGGAATGTCGCTAAACGGCCGATGCCGCCATAATTGAGGTTGATGATTGTTTGTCCGATCATCCCGCAGCCCGCAATCCCTCCGAAGAAGCCGGAAACGATATTTCCTAAACCTTGGCTCAGGGTTTCTTGGTTCTTGTCACTCTTCGCATCCGTGATTTCATCAACCAATTGGGCCGTCAGCAAGGATTCCACCAACCCGACGATTGCCACGGAAAGTGCCGTAGGGAAAATGATGCGCAAAGTCTCCAACGTCATTGGAACAGCCGGCATGCCAAAACTGGGCAAGTCACTTGAAATAGTCCCCAAGTCGCCTAACATTTTGACGTCCAAATCCAGTCCCAGTACGATTGCGGTAATCACCAGAATCGAAACAATCGGAGCCGGAATTTTTTTAGTGACTTTCGGAAACAGAAAGATGATGGCAATACCCAGAACGGCAAGCACCGGCAAAATGAAGTTGCCCTTGAAGTGATCCAATTGCGACGTGAACATCATGATCCCTAATCCATTCACAAACCCGACCATGACCGGTTTGGGAATATAGCGCATCAGTGTACCGACTTTAAAGAAACCCAAAACGGCTTGCAGGACCCCTGCCAAGACGGTTGCGGCAAACAGGTATTCCACACCGTACTCGGCCACCAGATGCGCCAACACCAAAGCCACGGAACCGGCAGCGGCTGAAATCATGCCCTTGCTCGCCCCGAAAAATGCTGCGACAGCGGTTATAAAGAATGTTGCATATACCCCTACGACAGGATCCACACCTGCAACAATCATAAAACCGATGACTTCCGGAAATAAAGCCAAGCAGACGACAATCCCTGCTAAAATATCCCCTCTGACATTACCAAACCATTCTTTTTTATATGTTTGCATAACTACCTTCCTTCTTGAAATGTTAATTAGTTGCATACCAAAATACCTTACGTTTTTACATTTAAGTATATTATCATAAAATGCAACGGAAGGAAATGACGTCAAAAGAATCAGCTGAGGAAAAAATATGAAATATTCGCTTTTTTAACTGGTTTGGTAAAAGCAAAAACGAACGATTTCCCTGCTAGTAGGGTATCGCTCGTTTTTGGTATTTTGACGATTGGATTTTTATTTGGGTTAGCTTTTCCTGTTTGTCCTATTGTCTATTAACGCTATAGAAATCTATTTTTAATAGGCTGCGAGGTCTATTGCCGACTAAAATTCCGATGCCCGGATATTGTTGGGGTCGATTTCCTGCAACAGCAGCAGCTCCTCTTCGGTCGGCGGAGCCAAATGAGGCGCGTCTGTTTGTTTTATTTCCCAACCCGTATTCGCCTGCACTTCTGCGAAAGTCGAACCGGGCATGATGGCCACCAAATCCATCTCTGCGGTTTCTTTATTCAGTTCAAAAATCGCTAACGGGGTCAATACGCGGAAGGAATCCATTTTCGGATTTCCCGTTGTCGTCACAAAGTCCACTTCCTCAACGAAGCTGCGCGTATCGTGCTTTGTTTTCCAGATGGTCGTGTGCTTTGTGACGGGCGTCAGCATCGCTGTCCCGGCTCCACCTGGAAGGCGGACTTTGGGCTTATCGATAGTGCCGCCGATATGCGACATATTGATGCGCCCTTTTCGGTCCAACTGCACCAAGCTAAGAAAGGCGATGTCGACTTTCCCCGCTCCGGCAAGATCGAAGATCTCATCCAGCCCGAAGTGGGCGACTGTCCCCTCATATTGATTGGCGCTAAGGGTGGAACTGCTGGTGGCGGGGTTTTGAAAATCCGGGTCCACCCCGCCCGTCAGATTCACGATCGTAAATTCTCTCCCTAGAGCCTTGGCCAATTTCATTGCCGTCATCGGCAACGGTGATGCCAGACCGTGGAAAGCGATGTCGTTTTCTTTGATTTCTCTGGCCAGGGCGATTGCTAATATTTCCGGATGTCCATATGCTGCTGTCATGCTAGCACCCCTCCTTGTTGGTGATCGGCGATGAATGCGGCTAGGCTGTCTTCTTTGACCGCTTTCAGGTAGGCTTTCATCGATGCATCATCCGGAATCTCGTATTCATTGTAGCAAGCTCCCGGTTTCGCACCATTTGGCACATAAACAACCGCGTCGACCAGAAAATGCGGAATCGTCGTTTCTTTGGGACGATCAATAAACGTCTGGGTGTCGACGATTCTTTCCGTGGTGATGATGGTGTGTTTCGCTGCTCGGTTGATGATTTGGTCCTGGAACTCCGGGCCGAGAATGCGGGCATTACCATAGATATCCGCTTCTTGGACATGAATGACGGCATAATCCGGCACGAGCGCCCTCACGCAAACCACTTTCTCGCCATCAAACGGGCTTTCCGCTATGAAATAGAAATCAGGATTCGCTTCGATCAATTCGCTGCCCCACATTCCCGCAACCGGGTTGAAAGGCACTCCCCTGGCTCCGGCCCTTAAAGCCGCAATCATGGCGGCACAAGCCCCCTCAATCGGCCGGATTTCGCCGGCTTGCACGCCTTTGCGCATTCCGACGGCCAATCCGTAATCCGTTTCAAAACTGGTGAAGCCGAAGTAAATGGTATCAACAGCGCCGGTTGCACACAAGACATCCGCAAATAATCCCGGCGCGGCCGCACAATGCTTCAAATTTTTCCGGTTCAATTTAGCCAGCTCAAACCCAAAGGCCGCCGGCGATCTCACAAGCGAATTGCCGCCACTCGCAATCAGCATGCCATCTTTTATCAATCGGGCAGCTTCTGTCAATGTTGTTATTTTTTTTCTCATCTTTTCTGCCTCCTTATTTCCTCAAAAATCCTGTTTCATCGACAGTTCTTAGGTTCTCCAACTCTTTTCCCGTCGGTGCTGGGATGATTTTTACATCGGGCGAAACCTTCAGCTCCCAGCCTGTGTTTGCGCGTACTTCTTCGACAGAGGTAAAGTCGTAATAGGCATCCAAAAAGAACTCCTTTGTTTCGGGATCGGGCCGCAGAATACCGAGGTTGGTGATGATGGCAGCCGGACCTCCGCCAGGGAAGCCATATTTTTCACGGTCATCGCCGCCGTTGAGGTACCCGGGCGATGATATATAATCCACCCGTTCAGCGAAACGGAATTTTTGGTGTTTGGACATGATGAGGTATTTCTTCGCCCCGATGGCGATTTCGTTGGCCCCGCCGCTGCCGTTCAACCTTTTCTTCGGCAAATTGTATCTGCCGCTCTTCCAAGGCTGTGTGCCCTCCTCCCAGATGCCGCTCGTATTGATGTTGCCGAACTTATCCACCTGGGCGCAGCCTAAAACGGCATTGTCCACTCTCCCGGATGCGACCAACATGCTTAAGGCGTCGATGGCATTGGTGAAGCTGGTGGCGTTGGCGGAAATGCGGTTATCTTCGATGCCCCAAGGCAAACCGCCGATGGGTGTCGAACCGTAGACACCGCCTTCGGTAAAGGCCGTGAGATTAGGGGCATGGTTTTGCTTGGCGAAGTAACCGGCCAGCATGCTGAGTCCCACTCCAAAGATGGCCAACTCGCCATCCTTAAATTCTCTGCCGCAGGCAATCGCCATCATTTCGTCTTTTGTATAGTCCACTATGCTTCCCCTCTTTTCAGTAGTTCGCTGATTTCTTCTTCCGACTTGATGTATTTCCGATAAGGATCCATTAGGAAGGACGTGCTGGAATCGGAAAGATGCGCCAATTTTTCGGTCCCGATCATCGTCCGGTATTCATCGCTGGTGCCGTATGCAGAAACATATTTTTCTATGTAGTCCTTGGTTCCTTCCTCCGTCTTCAGCGCATCGTTCATTTTGAAGAAATGTTCCTCATCGCTGTCGTAGACGCCCGTCGAGCAGGATGGCCAAACGCCATAAGGGGAATAGATTACCGCCTCCACCAAAAAATCAGGGATGCGGACCAAGTTCGGAAACTGCCGCATGCAGTCCGTATCCACGATATAATCCGCCTGCAAAATAACTTTTTTCGCTGCCCGCGACAACTCAAAGCGGCTCCATTCCGTCCCCAATATAATCGCATTGCCGCGCGTATCCGCCATCGTCACATGGATGACCGCTAAATCCGGATTGATGCTTTGTAATGCCCCCAATTTTTTGCCGGTAAAGGGGTCTGCTATTTCCGGAATCTTGTTAGGGTTAGGATAGATGTCCGGTTCCTCCGCAAAACAATACTGCTGATCGGATCCTACGCTCGTATACGTGGGGATAAAGGGGATCCCCAGTGCCCCTGCCAATAGTTTCAGCGGAATGCCGCCATTCGAATACTCCTCGAATATGACTTCTCCAGCTTCCACCTTCCGTCGTAAGCCGTTTGCAAAGCCGTAGACTTCGAGTCCTGAAAAGCCCATTTCGATGTGCGCTGTTTGCCCGTTGGCAATCAGCAGATTCGTACCTGGCGTATTGGAATTTGAAATCAGGTGGATATCCTTGACCTTTTGGCGCACGAGTTCCCGGAAGAACTCAGTACAATCGGACCCGACAGGCAACGCCCCTCCATGAGCAAAAACCATGCCGTCCCATGTATGTTTGGCTACAGCCTCTTGCATTATCATTAGTTTATTCAACACTTTTCCCTCTTTCCTGTAAAATGATGACAATTCTTTCAGCCGCCCATATTTTGCTAACCGTTTGTTCCACCAAACAAACGGGCAGCACCTCCTGATTTTCATAGAAATCAGGAAATGCTGCCCGCATAAGTAAGGTTAGATGACGTTGGTGGCAAAGCTGATGTTGGCAGGGTTTAGTAATGTATCGCCCACTGGACAATGCGTTTCTACGTATTCCACAAACTGATTGATTTCTTCTTCTGTATTATCCGCCTTGATGTGGTACGTCGCATGGATGTCGGAAAAGCCGACTTTCACGCTCTCGTCCCCAAGGAAGCCATCTGTATTCAAGTTGCCGGATACCTCCACTTCAATCTGATGAAGTTTGATGTTCAGTTTTTCGGCAAACATCCTTCCCGCGATGCATTTGCAGCTTCCCAATCCAGCAAGCAGGGCTTCCACCGGGCTCATGCCCACATCTGTTCCGCCGAAAGATTTAGGCTCGTCGATGACGATGGACTTTCCTCTGGCTTTGTTGATCACTTGGAACCCTTCATTTAAACTGGTCGTTGTTACTTTGAATGTTGTTTCTGGCATATTATTTCCCTCCGATTTATGGTTTCTATTTATTAAAAGTTTTCGTTCTTGCGTAGATTACTTGGATACTATCCTATCTCCGCCAACGCAACAGATAGCGTTCCAACTGGCCTAACAAGGTCATCACGATCGTTACGAAAATCCCGATGAAGATGATGCCGGTAACCACTTTCGTGTAACTACCGAAATCGGTCGCCAGCTTGATGTAGAAACCCACACCCGCATTGGCCCCGATCATTTCCGCTGAAGTCAGCAAGATGAAGCTTAACGTCATTCCGATTGTTAATCCTGTGAAAATGGACGGTAAAGCCGCCGGCAAAATGATTTTCCGGAACAAGGTAATATTGCTTACACCTAATGTACGCGCAGAATCCACATAGCGTCTATCGATGCCGGCAACCCCGTTCAGCGTTGCTACAAATATCGGCCAGAAAGCACCGATGAAGATGATGAATATCGACGATGCCCGAAAGGACGGCAATATCGCAATCGCATAGGGAATCAGAATAATCGGCGGAATCGGTGCCAGCACGCTGGAGATGGGGCTCATGACCCGCCCCAGCCGTCCATGCCAAGCACTGAGCGTACCCAATGGGATGGCCAATAAAACCGCCAAGAGGTACCCGGATGCCAGTAATCCTGCCGAAGATACGAGGTGGTTCAACAGGTCACGGCCATCATTTTGGAATTGAGTCAACACCGCCTCCGGTGTCGGATAAATGAAGCTGGTTGCCAATCCAAAGCGGTTGGTAGCCAATTCCCAAAACAAAAGCAAGATCAGCACTATCGCAGTGATATCCGAAACGGATTGCTTGAAAGCCTCTTTGCTTCCGGAGAAAGAAGTCGCCGCAAGGAAAAGGATGTAAATGCTGCCGAATAGGCCAATGATGGCGAAATTGGATGCGCCATCGCTGCTGGAAGGCAGGGTGATCACAAAAAGAATGGCTATCACCGTCAGCAGCGTAGGGAGCACATAGCGTTTCGCATTCGTTTTGCCGCTCACCGTCCTCAATTTTGTAACCGTTACATGATTCGTTGTGGTTGTTTCCATTTTTTATTCCCCTCCCTCCACTTTCCCTTCGATAGCTTGCAACAGATGATTTTTGATTGCAAGATAGTCGCTCTCATTCTCTATCCCTTGACGGTCGCGATGGCGTTCAAACGGGATCGTTACAACGGAATTAATTTCGCCGCCATGCAGAACAACCACGCGATCAGACAGATAGATTGCTTCTTCTATATTATGCGTAACCATAACGATTGTTTTGCGGACCTCTTCTTTTTCCCAAAGATCCAGCAAGAGCGACTGCAGATGCTTCCGCGTGATTTCATCCACGGCAGCGAAGGGTTCATCCATTAAAAAGACAGGCGAATCCAGCGCGAACATCCTGGCTATCGCCACACGCTGCTGCATGCCGCCTGAAATTTGGCTAGGATAGACCTTTTGGGACTGACCTTTGATGCCGACCCGCTCCAATAAGGATTCTGCTTTCTGTTGGAGTTCCTTTTTTGGCAGATCAAACCGCTGCACCAAGGCGAACAAGACGTTTTCCAAGTTGGACATCCAAGGGAAAAGTGAGTAATTCTGGAAGACGACACCGCGGTCGATGCCCGGCTTCAAAACAACTTCTTCGTCCACCTTCAATGCGCCATTGGAAGGATTCAGCAGTCCAGCCGCAACATTTAATGCAGTAGACTTGCCACATCCGGATGAACCGATGAAGGAGATGATTTCTCCTGAACGGATGGTCAAGTTGAAATCTTTCAAGGCAGGTTGCCCGTTCGATTCATAGGTGACGCTCACATTGTCATATACGATTGTGCTCACAGTTATTCCTCCTTTTAAAGATGTGATCATGGGTGAGAAATTCATCTCACCGATGATTCGCTTTGTTTATAAGTTTTTTTCGATGTAACGTTCAGCCAATTCCGCATAGAAGGGATCCTCTGGATTTTCAGCACTTAGATTATCCAATGCCTTTTTGTAGATTTCGATATCGATGATGTCGGAAACGTCCTTATCTTCTGCCAAATAGCCGATTTCAACCATTTTTTCTCTGAAGGCGAGAATGGCATGTTTGTCGGGATCTGCTGTTTGAACCAAGTAACCATCGTAAAGATCTTTTTCGATGATTGCTTTGTCTACATCGATGAAAGCAGCGACATCATTGAGGACGGCCTCTTTGTTATTTTCATCCGACAGGAAACGTTCCGCTTTGATCATCGCTTCCATAAAGGCTACGTACGTATCGGGTTCTTCTTCGAATTTAGCTGTATTTGCAATGATTCTCCCGCATACATGATCTCCCACATATTCATTCGTGTAGGCTACAATTTCCAGCCCCTCTTGTTTTGCTTTTTCAACGTAGGGTACCCAAACGACGCCGGCATCTACTTCGCCTTGATTAACCGCAACGATGACATCATTCGCACTCTGCATCTCGATGATTTCAAGGTCGTTTTCCAAATCCAACCCAGCATCATGGACAGCCGAACGCCATACGACATCTCCGGTTGCCAATGAGACGGTCGCAACCTTTTTCCCTTTGAAATTGGCGATATCCTTCAGCTCTTCCGCATTTTCTTTTTTGGCAACGATTCCGGCGCCTTCACCCATTTGACCACCGAAGATGACAAAGTCCGCACCTTGTTCCTCAAACTTCAACGGTGCAGCAGTCCCGAATGTCCCGATATCCAGCTGCCCGGCAGCAACGGCATTGATGCCTTCCCCGCTATTGCTGAACAAATTGAAAGTCACATCCAAGCCCGCCTCTTCAAAATAGCCTTCTCCTTCGGCGATGAAGTACAAGCTATGCCCGGTTGACGGTAAATACCCGACGTTGACCGGTGTAAGCTCCTTGCTTTCTTTCGTGGCAGTTGCTTCCTCCGTTGATGATGATTCCGATGCCGCATTCCCTGTGCATCCTGCCAAAAATAAGGCCAATACAAATGTACTGATCAATGATTTCCTGATTTTCAAACTTTCCAGCTCCTCTTTTGTGTGTTTCCTGCTAGGCCAATCCTTCTATAGCAACAATTTTTTTGTATTTCAAATGCGTACTCCTATCTCCGGCTGTTTCTGTATGGCCCACCTCCCTTAACACAAAAAAATCCCTCATCCTTCCCCAATAGAATTACCTATCAGAAGGACGAGGGATTGACTTTCCTCACGTGTTACCACCTTAATTTATCGAGACATTGCTGCCCCCACCTCATGCAGTATGCTGTTTGTAGACATAAACATTACTGCGGCGCTGTAACGGGTGCACCCGTAGCTGTCTAAGGTTCCTAACGAACGTTCAACAACCCCACTCAAAGGCCATCTTCCACTCTTCTTCCACTTCCCCTTCTCAGCTTACCGGGGCTCTCTGATGCGTTTCAGAAAAATGTACTTTCCTTATCGATGTGTTCTGAATTATTAAAACTTGATAAGAAAAGTCTATCATGCTTGACCGCATTTGAATAACACCCATTTCCGAACAAGTATGATAGGTTCTGCCGAACATATGAGTATGGACATACTTATTCGCTTGCACTAAAATAATCAACGTAGATTTTCTTTCCGTTTTCTTATGGCGAAATGCAGTTTGGTATTCCCTTATTGAGGTTTATCCTTTAATATAGAAACACAGGGAACTGGTGTTCTTAACCATCCCGCAAAGAAAGGAAATGTTTATGACTGGAAAAACACACGTAGCAGTTGGTGTTGCAACCACTCTGCTAGTCACACAGCCCTCAACGCTGAAGGAACTATTATTATGCTTAGGCGTTTCCGTCATCGGTTCAGTTATCTGCGATATCGATGTAACCACTTCGGAATCCCATCAAACACTCAATAAAATACTCGGTATTATCCTCGTGGTAGCCGTTTTATTAGCTTTTGCAGAATATCAATGGTCTGTCGGCATTCTCTCGGCCATGTTGAATAACAGCACCTACTTCAGACTCTTTTTGGGAGCCGTTATACTCTTTGGGATTTGTATATTCGGGAAAGAACAACCACATCGCTCTTTTCTCCATTCCCTATTGGGACTGGCGCTGCTGAGCATGGCCGTCTACATTCTCTCTCCGACGTTGGTTGCGTATTTTGCCGTCGCGATGGCTTCCCATATCACGATCGATACGTTGAATCATAAGAAGGTGAAGCTCTTTTATCCGCTGCCGGGTGGCATCCGTTTCGGTCTATGCAGCGCAGACGGCATCGTCAATTCCGTGCTGTTCAAAGTCGGGAGCCTGGCGGTTATTCGTAGAAATTATCCTTTCCCTCAGCCGGATGAGCCTGGTTCTTTTTTCCTAGCGGAAAGGAAGACAGCGTTGCTGGAATAATGCAGGGAATATTTAAAAACAAACAGAGGGGAAAATCCAATGTAGCTGGATTTTCCCCTCTGTTTTGTTCTGTTCCCATTAATCGAGCTTAGGCATTACAGATAGTATAGGTTATCGGATGGATAGTCTGGGTCAGTCGTGATATCGAGCCCCAGTTTGCGGAGCGTCTGTTCATCGTCCTTGTTCAACATGACCGTTGAATGAGCCTGAACGCCCTTCAATTCGGAAAGTTTGGCATAAGCAAGCTGAGCCGTCGGATTGGTTACGGCGCTGATTGCAAGAGCGATCAGTATTTCATTTGCGTTCAAAGCCGTAATTTTGCTGTGAAGGTCTTTGGCCTTAAGCGTCTGGATCGTTTCCAAAATCATAGGTGACAACAGATGGATTTCATCCGAAATGTTGGCAAGCGTCTTGATGGCGTTCAAGATTGCAGCGGAGCATGAGTCCATTATCGGGGTCGTTCTCCCGGTAACGATTGTGCCGTCCTGCAATTCAAAGGCGATGACAGCTGGCATATCGTTGTTTTCGGCATGTTTTCTGATGCGTTCTGCATATTTGCGGGCAGGCCTGACAGGAACGCGATCCTCTTTCATCAAATCAAGTTCTTCCATGATCATCTTCATGCGGTTAAGGATTTCTTCGTCGATGATTCCTTTTTTAAAGTCGCATTCTGTCGCAAAGCATCTGCGGATGATCTCTTGCTTGGATGCTTCTCTTACAGCTTCGTCGTCCGTGATGCCGAAGCCGACACGGTTAACGCCCATGTCAGTCGGAGATTGGTAGACTGATTCCTTTCCTGTAATCCTTTCGATGATGCGTTTGATGACAGGGAATGTTTCGATGTCACGGTTGTAGTTGACAGCCACTTGGTTGTATTTTTCGAAATGGAAGTTATCCATCATGTTGACATCCTTCAAATCGACGGTTGCCGCTTCATAGGCGATATTCAGCGGGTGCTTCAACGGAACATTCCAGACCGGGAATGTTTCGAATTTTGAATAGCCGGCAGCTCTGCCGTGGCGATGTTCGTGGTACAACTGGTTTAAGCAGGTTGCCAATTTGCCGCTGCCTGGGCCCGGCGCCGTCACAACGACGATTGGTTTTGTGGTCGGGATATAGGCATTCTTGCCGAAGCCTTCCTCGCTTACGATTGCTTTCACATCGGATGGGTAGCCTTCGATTGCTGTATGCGTATAGACCTTGATATCTCTTCTTTCCAGTTTATTGATGAAGAGTTTTGTGGATGGTTGGCCTTGATAGCGTGTGATGACAACGCTGTTGACTGCCAGTCCGTATCCTCTCAGTTCATCGATCGACCTTAAAACATCCATATCATAGGTGATCCCATAATCCCCGCGGATTTTGTTGCGCTCGATATCTCCGGCGTAGACACAGATGATGATTTCGGCTTGATCCTTTAGTTTTTGCAACAGTTTGATTTTTGCATCTTCGTCAAATCCCGGCAACACTCGTTTGGCATGTTTATCGCCAATCAGTTTCCCGCCAAATTCAAGATACAATTTGTCGTAATCATTTACCCTCTCAAGGATATATTTTGACTGTTCTTCAATGTACTTCTGCGGATCAAATCCTATTTTTCCCATGCGTTCAATTACCTCCGGTTTTATTGTTTCCGTATTCTCTTCCTCGTATCCATTTCTGGACAGGGCATATAGAAAGGCTGAGATAAGCCCTTCTACCTCTACCGTTCCCCTATTCCAGAGCAAGCAATCTGTTTTTTTATCCTTATCCATTATAGACGAATATAGCCTATTGGCAATGTTATTTTTTTTGCAACCGGTTTAAACCGTAAAACATCAGAAGGAATACGAGCATCCTGGGGGTGACATACTTCCCGGCAACAAAAAAGCCATTCAGTGATGGCTTTTTTGTTGTCATTCCGTATACTTTTATTTTCCTTACACCAGTTGATTGGAACTATCTTTCGTATAGAGCATCATCAGCTTATTATTCAACAGGTGATCGGTGTTGAATCGGCCCCTTAGGGTAGTCGTAATTGTTTTCGTGCCCGGCTTTTGGATGCCCCGGGTGGTCATGCAACCGTGTTCGCCTTGGATGAGGACGGCCACATCCTCCGAATCGGTAATCTTTTGCAGTATTTCCGCTATATCGCTGCCGATTCTTTCCTGCAGTTGCAGCCTGCGTCCTACCATATCCGCTATCCTGGCTATTTTGCTTAAGCCGATGACTTTTTGTTTGGGGACATACGCCACCGCTACCCTCATGTTGTACATCAATGCCAAATGATGCTCGCAATGGCTGAATATCTCGATATCCTTCATGAAAACAAGATCACTGCCATTATTGTTCAGAGCTAAATCGTCCTCAAAAGTGGTATTGAGCATTTCGGCAATTTCGTCATTTGTGTAGCACATCCCCATGTAAACATCTTCGTACATTTTGGCTACACGTTTCGGAGTGTCCTTGAGGCCCTCTCTTTCGGGATCGTCACCCAAGGCAATCAAAATTCCCCTTATGTGCTCTTCGATGGCTTGTACATCAATTGCCATATGCTACACTCCTCTCTCGTTCGGATCCCAGATGATTTTGTGGAGCTGCACCTGCATGTTGACCCCATTCATATTATTGTCCTTCATAAAATCCACGATGCTTTCCAGTTGGATATCTCCAAACACGGGGCTGATGAAGATATTGGTTTTTTCAGTCAGCTTGTACTTGTTTATCAATTCCCTGGCTTTCTCCAAATCCTCCAAGCTGCCCGATACAAATTTGACAGTGTCGTTGTTCGTTAAATGATCGAAATTGTCCAAAGCCATCATCCTCTCCATCCCGCTGGAAGGAAGCTTGTAATCCATGGTGAAGCTGGGGGGATTTTCCAAATTCGAAAATTTGCTCAACAATACGCTGCCATTCGTTTCGATTTCGACATAGAGCTCCGGATCCTTCGACAGCAACTCCAATAGTGTTCCGATGTCTTTCTGCAAGAGCGGCTCTCCCCCGGTCAAGGTTACGTTGGTGACCTGCGTGTCTTTGATGTATGCATAAATTTCCTCGGCTGACATCGGGACAAAAGCGACTTTTCTGTCATTTGCCCAGGCGGTGTCGCAATAACCGCAGTTTAGATTGCACCCTGCGAACCGGATGAATGTTGCCAATTGCCCGCACCTGCGGCCTTCACCATTGATGCTGACGAACTTTTCGACTACTTGTAAGACCAATTTATTTAACCCCGCTTTCTTCGTATGTAGCGCTGTTTGTCGGCGTTTCATAAATAGTCGCCCTCTTTACGTCATAGCCCAAACCCGCCAACGTCCGATAGAAATGGGCAGCGAAATTTTCGGCTGTCGGTCGGGACGGGAATTCTATGACGGAAAATCCGTCTTCCTTGATGCACTGCAATGTTTTTTCCCGCATGGTTCCTTGCTGGATGATCAACGCGTGGTCAAAATAATCCACGGCAGCCTTGAGATCCTTTTTCAAATCCCCGAAATCCACTACCATTCCGTCTAATTGGCCAGAAGCAACCAGTTCTTCTGACTGAACCTCGATTTCAACCCGCCATCTGTGACCGTGGATGTTTCCGCATTTGCCGTTATAGTCAGCAAGAAAATGAGCGCTGTCAAAGCTATGTTCTGTCTTTAAAATATACATATTTGTCCTCCTAAGGTTGTCCTGCAGCAAGCAGTAGATCCCTACCTGCGCTGCATTTGCTTATGCCGTTGTGCCTATCCGTCATTCCCAGAACTGACCTTGTCTTTAATGGCTTTGAAATATATACATAGCATTTTTATATTTTTTTGCACAAAAAAAGGGCATAGAATGCCCATCAACAAAACGACCACTTCTTTAGCGGTCAAGTCCTAGTTTTGATTATAGACAGGATGGTTACGAACTGTCTTTATTCTGTTCTCGCTACTCATACAGACTACTACAGGGAAAATGGATAGTCAAGTTGTCCTGGAACAAAAAACGGAATGAAATCAGTTTCCGCTCCGATTATTCAAAGCTTGCGTTCTCTTTCATTCCGTTCGCTCATTTCAGCGCTTCCCCATCAGCAGCGGCACCACTTCATATTTTTTTATATCGAACTGTCTGTCGCCTACCGATTGGACGGGCATGATTTCCATGAGCGAATTGGTGACGAAAACCTCGTCCGCATCCAAAAGCTCCTCCAGGTTGTACGCGCCCGTACGGATAGGGATGTCGAGAGCGGCGCAACGGCTGATTGTGCGTTCCCTTGCGGTTCCCGGCAGGATGCCGCAACCGGATGGAAGGCGTGTGGACGATGCCCGCCTTCGCCCAGAAGACATTGGATACGCAGCCTTCAGCAACCTTTCCAACCGTATTCAAAAATACTGCCTCATCGAAGCCCAGACGGAGTGCCCGTTCCTTTTCCATGATGTTTTCGGCATAGTTCATGCTCTTGATGCCGACAAGCTTTGAATGCTCGTTCCTTCTGGATTCCGCCAGGCATAGCTTGAGTCCCGTCTCATACTCCTCTTTGTAGACCTTCGTGCCGGTCAAAAAGAGGATGTCCGTCCTGTCCTGATTGCCGCGGCTAACAACGATTTTCACAAATCCGTCCGCAACAGCATTCAGGCTCAGCAGTTCCCCGATGATGGCTTCACATTCCGCGATGCTGTACGGCAGCTTCAGGCTCAGCACCGCACAGGCATGCGTCAAGCGCTTGTGGTGTTGGCCCAGATATAGCACTTTCCGGTTGCGCACCCTGATTGTTTCAAAAGCCCCGAAGCCGTACATGAAGCCATGGCTGAACGGGGTGATGCGCGTTTCGCTTTCTTCGCTATAGGCATTGTTCATAAATATCTTCATTTTGTGTCTCCCATCGGCAGCTCGGCATGCAATGTCTCCATCAGCGCCTTTGCTTTCACGATCGTTTCCTGATATTCCGATTCCGGATCCGAGTCCCATACGATTCCGCCGCCAACCTGAAAATAGGCGTCGTCATCCTTCTGCAGGATTGTCCGGATCACGATGTTCAGGTCGGCATCTCCGTTGAAGCCGATATAGCCGATGGAGCCGGTGTATGCGTTCCGCTGCGTCGGCTCGATTTCATCGATTACCTCCATGGCCCTGATTTTGGGAGCGCCCGTGATGGATCCACCCGGGAAAGCCAACTTGATGCAATCCACGGCGTGAACCCCTTCCTCCAATTCCCCTTCTACTGTGGAAACCAGTTGGAAGACCGTGCTGTAGGGTTCGATATGGAAGAGCTCCGTCACTTGAACGCTCCCGGTTTTGCAGACTCTGCCCAAATCGTTCCGCATAAGATCCACAATCATGAGCAGTTCCGATCGGTCCTTTTCGCTTTCAAAAAGCTGCTGGCTGTTGGCGCAATCCTCCTGCTCCGTGGCCCCTCTCGGCAAGGTTCCTTTGATTGGCCGCGTCTGCACCTTTCCTTGCCTGATCTGCAGAAACCGCTCCGGCGAGCTGCTCAAAAGATGGCCGCTCCCGAAATCGAGATAGGCTGCAAAAGGTGCTGGATTGATGGTCCTTAGCTTGTTGTACAGCGCGTAAGGGGAATCGTTTGTCTTACACTGGAATCGCTGCGTCATATTCACCTGGTAGATATCGCCGGACCGAATGTAGTCTTTGATGGTATCGATGGCTGCCAAGTATTGTTCCTTCGGCATGTTGCCAGTGAGTTGCGTTCTCGGCCCTGCTTCCGCCGGGAAACCCGGTAAGGTGATGACGCCGCCCTCGCCAGCGTTGATTTCCCGTTCCATCTTCGCTACCCATGCTGCCGGATCACCAAATAATCCCGGGGATGCAACATAGACCTTATCCAACAGGTGATCCACCGCAATGACACCGTCGTAGATGCCGAAGAAGCAGTCGGGAATCTGGACGTCAGCGACTGCCGTTCTCGGCAACCGCTCCACATGGTGGCACAGATCATAGCCAAGGTAGCCTACAGCGCCGCCGATGAACGGTAGTTCCACCTCATAATCCAAGTGATGATCCGCAAGCAACGATTTCAACTTTTCAAACGGATCTTCCCCCGCTTCGACCGTCAACGTCGTTTCCGGATCAAAACCGATGAAGGAATAGCGTCCCAGTTTTTCGGGATCCATGCCGCTGTCAAGGAAGAAGCAGTGTTCCCTATCCTTGAACAGCGAAAATAGTTCCGCGCTGGATAAGGTCGTTTCAATTTCCTTTACCACAACCTCAGTTGCTGTTTTTCCCATCACGAATTGCCCCTTCCTCATGATACTGTTGTACTCTTGCATAAAAATTGCGGAGCATATCCAATCCATGCTCCGTCAGAATGGCTTCGGGATGGAACTGCACCGCCTCGATCAGCTCCTCGCGGTGCAGCAGCCCCATTATTTCGCCTTCCGTGGTCCAGGCCGTTATCTCAAGAGCTTCTGGAACACTGTCTCTCTCGACCACCAGTGAATGGTATCGCGTGACAGGCAATGGATTTTTCAGCCCCTCAAAGACACCCTTGTTGATGTGGGTGATTGGATGGACCTTTCCATGGACCGGCTGGATTGCCCTTACGATTTGCGCGCCAAACACGCTTGCTATCGTCTGATGACCCAGGCAGATGCCCAGTATCGGAATCCTTCCCTTAAATTTCTTGACGACAGCCAGGCTGATGCCAGCTTCCTCAGGGGTGCAAGGGCCCGGTGAGATCAAAATCATCCTCGGGTTCAGTGCCTCTATTTCGTTCATAGTTATGCTGTCATTTCGCTTCACCACAACCGCATCGTCCAGTTGCTTCAAGTACTGGACCAGATTGTACGTGAAGGAATCGTAGTTATCTATTACAAGTATCATAATTACCTCATTGATTGCGAAATTTTTTACTGCGTATTGCTTTGTCTATTCTATCAGATTAACGCCATGAGGAGAAATGTTGGCTTATAAAAATCACAAAAAAAATAGATAGTCGCTTATGGCATAACCAGTAAGGTCCTATCTATATCATTATTCATTTTTATCTTCAATCCGACAGAAGACTTCCGCCTCAAGGAATGATAAGGGCATAGCCCATTGAGTAGGCGGGAGATGAATGTCGCTAGGCGTCAGCCTATTTGTTTGTCTAAAAATCTTTGCCCTTCGTACATCTTCGCATTTGATATCGAACACACGTTCGTGTATAATGTATGTATAAGGAGGTGAGCAGCCATGATCATCCACAAATCGTACAAGTTTCGACTCTATCCCTCTGAGGAGCAACAGATTTTGATCGGGAAGACCATTGGCTGCTCCCGTTTCGTATTCAATCACTTTCTGTCCGAATGGAACCAAAGCTATGAGGATACAGGAACAGGACTGAGCTATGGCACATGCTCGGCCAATCTGACAGCGCTGAAGAAGGAAGCGGACACCCTCTGGCTGCAGGAAGTGGACAGCATCGCATTGCAGTCCTCTTTGCGCAATCTCAGCGATTCCTTCGACCGCTTTTTCAAAAAGCAGACCAGCGCGCCGCGGTTCAAGAGCAAACGGAACCCCGTCCAGTCCTACACAACAAAGCAGACGAACGGGAATATTGCCATCGTGGGAAACAAACTGAAACTGCCCAAATTGGGGTTGGTCCCGTTTGCCAAGTCCAAGGAAGTGGACGGAAGGATCCTGAGTGCCACCATAAAGCGGAATCCGTCGGGTAAGTATTATATTTCCATATTGGTCGAAACCGAGGTTCAGGAACTGCCCAAGACGGGTTCCGTTTGCGGTATTGATGTCGGCTTGAAGGATTTTGCCGTCCTTTCCGATGAAACCGTCTATAAGAACCTACGGCCTTTCCGCAAACTGGAACGGAAACTCGCCAAGGAACAAAAAGTGCTTTCCAGACGGCGGGAGCAAGCCAAAAAGGACGGGCGCAAACTGTCTGAATCGAAAAACTACCAGAAGCAACGCGCTAAAGTCGCCGGAATCCATGAACAAATCAGCAATGCCAGAACCGATTACCTGCAAAAAATATCGACCGAGATCGTCAAAAACCACGACATCATCGGCATCGAGGATCTGCAGGTTTCCAACCTGGTCAAGAACCACAAGCTAGCAAAAGCCATCAGCGACTCCAGTTGGTCCCAATTCCGGGCCATGCTGGAATACAAAGCGTGCTGGTATGGCAAACAGATTGTTGTGATCGCTCGAAATTTTCCGTCCAGCCAACTGTGTTCCGGCTGCGGATACCAAAACAAAGACGTGAAGAATCTCGCCGTCCGTGAATGGGATTGCCCGGAATGCCACACCCACCATGACCGGGATTTGAACGCAAGCATCAATATCAAGAATGAAGCCTTGAGGCTTCTAACCGCAGGAATCTGCGGGGATAGCCTACTCAATTAACCGAGGGATACCTCGGTGTTCGTAGGAATCCTCCACCTCTAAGCGAATGCGTAGGTGGGGGTAGTTCAACCATGATCATTCTCCATTCTATAATCTGGTAGCAGTAAACTTCAGAATTGTTCAATTGCCTTGTGGATTTCCTTGAAAAAAGTTCTAGATATTTTTCGATTTCTGTTCATCAATAACAGCTGCGCTGTTTGAAATGGCTCCTTTCCATCAAGTTGGCAGGATTGAGCGCTATCAAAAAAATGGCATTCAGTCGGAAAGATGTGGGTTGCCCTTCCCCACATCTTTCCTAATCCTATCCTATATCTATTTTACACTATTTTCTATAATTATCATCAGTAAAGAATCCTGACCGCTTAAGAGATGGCTTCCTCAAGGATTCTGCTGTTCCCAAAGTTGTTCGTTTACATATGCTTTGGTTGCGGAAACCTTTGAGAAGAGCATGCTTTGAAGAAATGAATGGCATATGCAACAAAAAAATAGGGCAAGACGTAAATCGTGGTACGATTTCGTCCTGTCCTATTTATATTTGCCGTGCATATAGATGAATTTATTTACCTGAGTCTTTTTTTAGTTCCCTGTGCCAAATATAAAAAAGCGAACCAGTATAGAGGTATTGCATGACAAATTGAAGTATTTCCGGTTTTGAATGCCATCCGAATAAGACGTACATTGGCAAGCCTATCAGTCCTTCTTTATGGTAAAAAATGGTCTCGGATAGATCAAAAGCCTTTACGAACAGCGGGCTGTCACTGGCTAATAGGTTCATTGAGCCAAGCGCAGATAATCCTTCATGAATGCCGTAACCGAGCAAAAAGCCCGCTTGCAGGATAAGATACGCCAGGGTGATGTTGAATAAAATCCTTAAATTGACTTTCACCAGCGAGTGATTGATAAGGATCGTCAACAATAACGCTGCCGCGATACCCGCAAACAGGGCAGCGATGGCGTATTGTCCGGCAAAAGTAAAGAGCGCAACCTCTACCCCCTCACGCGCCACCATTATGAAGGCAACGCTGGCAATCCCGAAGGCTGACAGATTTTGGCTGACGTTGTTTTCCACAGTCGAGACCATGTTTCTGCCGTGCTGAATCATCCAGTAAATGAACGTAGTCACCAATGCCAACGCGACGAAACTTGATCCACTCTCCCATAATTTTGAAACTTTTTCCATCCTTTCGATCGTTTTGGATAGAATGTAAAGAATGCCGCCAATACCCAGAGAAGCAACAATGCCGCTGATCGTCCCGAAGTAAACATTTTTCCGCAAATATTCATTTTTGCTTTTCCTTAAGTATTGTAAAATGATGCTAACGATGAGGAATCCTTCTAACCCTTCCCTGAATCCCATGACAAACGCGGGTAAAAATGTATCCATAATGATCCTCCTTGGAATTTATCTATGCCTATTTCTTTTATTCCATAATTGCAATGAGAAAGATTCTCATTTACATCATTATGACTTTACCTGCCCGCATTGTCAATGAAAATATTCATGTATCTATTTAATGAAATGTCGTAATACTGACTATCCGATAAATCCACATATAGCTAGCATTCTACTCAAGCATGCTTCATCGGTTCAATCATTATTTGTTTTCAATAAATATAGGTCAATAAAAAAATCCTCAACAATGCGTCAGCATTGCCAAGGAAAAGATAGTGATCTATTTTCTTCACTTTTTAAGTGAAGTAGCCTGTCTAGCGATTTGCTTATTTTCTGACTTCATCTTTTTCTACCTTAGTCAAATAGACAACGATACTTAAAATGAAGATCAGAAAAATAGCACTAGTCCCAACGGTACCAAGACCAATTCTGCCGTCAGCAGGCGGCTGCGAAAGGAAATCCCCTAAAGATGCTCCGAAAGGACGGGTCAAGATATAGCCGATCCAGAAAGCTGGCACCGCATTTAGCTTATGGCGGTAATAAGCCAGGAAAACGATCAGGATAAGTGCTGCGAACATAATCGCTGCTTTCCAGTAGCCGATGTTAAGCCCCTCTGATATCAGATCACCTGCCGCAGTCCCCAAGGCAAAGGTGAATAAAATGGTGCACCAGTAGAAAATTTCCCGCTTGACAGTATGGATGGAATGGATGGACAAAGTTTTTTCACTCCTGTACCAAACTACGAACGTCGCAATGAGCGCTATGCTGAAAACAATAGTTGTCGTCACCAAGGAAACGCCTAAATCATCGGTGAGATTATCCGTGATCAAGGTTCCCACAATGCTGATCAGCACCACGGTAAGCCAATATATTTTAGGAACGTATTTTTTCGCCTTGAATTGATAGAATAGTGTGATTATCAAGAGTATGCTCATAATAATGGTAGTGATTGTCAACCCTAGATTAAGGGTTTCACTCAAGAAATCGGCTGCTGTTTCGCCCACTGTGGTGGCCATGATTTTGATGATCCAAAAGAAAATGGTAACCTCCGGAACCTTATTAAGCATCTTTTCGGCTAGTGAAGAACCCATGGATGCCTCTTCAAAAACCAATTGGTTATCCGTGTTGTTTGTTTGATTCATTTTTTCGCACACCTTCCTTGTTTATACTTGTTATTCATCTTGTTTGCCAAGCATTCTGTCCTTGTTTCTCCAATACTATATCGTTGCATTCTAAACGAACCATGCGGAAATTCTAAACAATTTATAAACCCTCTAATCAAGGCCAAAAAAGAGTCGAGAAATATCTTCCCGACTCTTTGTAAATCCTATTAAAACGATTTCCTGGACCTGCAGCAGGTGACCGTGTGCCTTTTCTCTCGGCAGCCATGATTCCTGTCATTGCATCCGGCATTGTTAACCGGTTTTTATCTTTTCCGATTTCAAGCGTCTGTATTCCAAAACAATCATAATGATGATTGCTAGATCTATGATAATAGTCAGCAAAAGAAGCACTGACTGGGTGTTCACATAGCTATAGGTTTCATAGGCGACAAACAGTCCGAATACAAGCATTGCAAGGGGGTAGGACCACATTATTTTCTTCCATAGCAGCCCAATCACCGCCAGCTTGATTGCACCATGCAGCAACAGATAAATCGCAACCGAATGTTGGGAACTGATTGAAAGGTTTTGGCCGATCACAATGAAATAGTTCATCACAACATCTCTGGGATCTTCTCTCAACTCAGGAAGTGCAATCAGATGGATGAGGCGATTAAGTCGTTCATGGCTTAGCGTGAGCATCAAAAAGCCGCCAATAAATTCTATGAGCGCATTGATAGCCTTAATGCCCAAGCCAATATAAAAACCGATGTTGATGGCCGTATCTTTATTAAGCGGTCTCCCCATAACTCTCTCCCTTTCGTGCATACCCTACTAGCATAGATTATAGTCCATCACATCTTTTAAAGCTAACAGTGCGGATTGAAGATTTATGCGTGGTCGGATACCGATTTAAAAAAAGAAAAAGCCATTGACTACGTTGCCTGCCAATGGCCTTTTCGCTTACACATTTATAGAATCATGTTTACTTCTTTCTTCTCAAATGTCACTTCTTGACCGTAAACTTTCAGTGTTTCGTTGTAAGTTGCTAGGACTCGGTCGGCGAACACCACGGCCGAAAAGGAAGCCGCTATCCTGCGGGATGATTTTCCCATCGTTTTTTTCAAATCCGGGTTGTCCATCAATCTTCTGAGGAACGTTGCAAACCCTTCCTGGTCCTCATACTGCATCCCGTTCTGATTATCAAAGATGATTGCATCGAGACAAGCATCTTTTTTGCATACTGCAGGCAATCCATTTGCGATGGCTTCGATATAGGTCAAGCCCTGAGTCTCGCTCGTGGATGCACTCACGAAAACATCGGCCATTTGATAATATTCGTTCACTTTATCAGGCTCCACCATCCCAGTAAACAGGATCTTATTCGCCATCCCGCATTCTTTTGCAAGATTTTCAAGTCTTTCCTTATCCGGGCCGTCGCCTACGATCACCATTTTAATTCCTTCTGAGTCCATTTCGGCCAAATTATGAATCAGTTCATCAACATTTTTTTCTTTTGCCAATCTTCCCAGTGAAAGGACCACAAAATCGTTTTCTGAGATGGACAATCGACTTTTCAATTCATCCATTTGTTTTTTGCTGACTGGTGAATGTATCTGCAAATCAATCCCTGTTGGAATCGTATAGATCGGTTTGTCTACAGCATAGCTTTCCAGCAAGTTTTTCACTTTTTCACTAGGGGCTATCACTGCGTCCGTTTTGCTCAGGATTTTTTTGGAAAGTCTGCGTACGGTCACTTTCCCCAAGGCGTGATTCGGTGAAAAGTAATGCGTATAATCTTCATAGACTGTATGGTAGGTGTGAACTATCGGGATATGCAACTGTTTTGCAATGCGTTGTGCAAGTGCGAAGGTACTGAATTCAAAATTTGTGTGAATGATATCCGGTTGCCATTCCAGTATTTCCTTCACTTCTGCACCGCCCATCGTGGACATGAATCTTGCATCCGGATAAATCTTTCCGACACTAAAGGAGGGGACATAATAGACGGCATCGTCCGGTGTGTCCGAATGAGCCGCTCTGTTCCAGTGTCAAAACCCTTACATCATGGCCCTTTTCCAATAATTCTTTTTTTAAATTTAAAACAGAGGTAACGACTCCATTTACAGTCGGCGAATACCAATCTGTTGCTATCAGAATTTTCATATTATCTCCTTAACTCTTCCGCATGAGCTGATGTACAAACTTATGAGATCTCATTTTGGAAATACCGCAGTTCGTTGAATGGTATCATAGGAATCTTTCCTATCCTTGATAGAACAAGCATTCGTTTGTTCCATTTCAAGTGGTCACTATTCGTTCTGGACGGTAGTCATTCCAACCGCTCATGCATAATGGATTTTATTGTTTGGAGCCCATTTTGTATCGTGTAATAATATACCGAACTCCGTAGAAAGCAGCTACTGCAGCAGCTAGCCCAAATAATGCCCCAGCCAATACATCAGAGGGGTAATGGACGTATAAGTACATTCTTGAAAATCCTATCAAAATCGCTAAAACGATAGCGGCTACTCCCGAATTTCTTGTTGTATAAAAACAAGGATCCCGCAGCAGCAAAGGACGTGAACGTATGCCCGGACGGGAAGGAGTAATCGGTCGGGTTTGGTATCAGGAGCTTCACGCTGGGGTCAATCCAACTCGGCCTGGGTCTTGCCACAACATTCTTCAAGATGACATTCCCAAAAATGACAGAAATAAGCAAGGCCACCAGCATCGTCAGGCCGTATATCCGATATTTTGGAATGGCCAAAAGAACAATGGACAGGACAATCCAGACCATTCCCCCGTTCCCTAAAGTTGTGAGGAACACCATAATCTGATCAAGCAATGGTGTGTGGAGATTCTGTAAAGTATTCAAAAATGAAAGTTCCATTTTGATGCTCCTTTTGCAATGCTGTTTTGAGATAGGATTATTTGATGAGCGCTTGGATGAAGGTGTTTAGACCCATACTATAAAGAAAGATGGAAAAAGGCTTTGCAAGGACGATGATGGCTGAAAACTTCTTAACGGAAATCGTACTTATACCTGACAAATAACAAAGCAAATCATCCGGCGCAACCGGCAGGAAAATCAAAGCAGCCAGCATTTTATCGAAGCCGCGATCGGAATCCAAATACTTGCTGTATCGGTCATAGAATTTCTCCCCCGTCACCTTTCGAATAAAATCCGGTCCATACGCACGGCCAAGCAAAAAAGCGATGATTGATCCTAAACAAATGCCGACATAGTTATAGAGAAACCCATTGATTGGGCCGAACAAAGCAATCCCCAGTACACAGCCGAGTGCTCCAGGAATGATGGGGACGACTACTTGGATCACTTGTACCAAAATAAAGAGCAACGGGGCTGTAACAACGCCGTAATTCCCTAACCAAGCCGCCATTTTGGCTGCAGAAGTAAAGATGCCCAGATTCCATCCATAGATGATGAAGCCAATTGACAGTATGCTACCTATGATTGAGATGCTGTTTTTGTTTTTGAACAGCCAATCTTGGGCTGTCCTGCTTTTGGATCCAACAACCACAGACTTTTTCGGGGTGACCGTCAATTCTTTCGCGCTCATCATACTCATCCTTTCCAAAAAACTTCTATATTCCTTTAAACGAGATATCCAACAAGGTTCATTATCTTAGTTTTCAAGAGAATTCCCTCCCTGGTTCTCTATTACTATATCGTAGCGTTCTAAACAAACCATGCGAAAATTCTAAACAATTTATAAATTGCAGTAAAAAAGCCGAATGAGCATTCTCGTGCAATAGCTAATAAGAAGCTGCACCCTCCGAAAAATGCTGTTCACCTTCTTTCGGGGATTGAATATGGTCGAGAAAAAAAGTTATTGCCTCCGACTACGCTGCAAATCAAATATATGATTCAGCTCGCAGTCATTCTTTTGTGTTTCAGCGTTGTAATAAGGACCGGGATTAAGGAAACGGCCACAATGCCTAAAACGACAACAGAGAAATGATCGGCAACGAAGGGGATATTCCCGAAAAAGAAGCCGGCAAGCGTGCCTAAAGCGACCCAACAAATTCCGCCGAAGACGTTGAACAGCGCAAAATGGGAATACCGCATGCTGCTGGCACCTGCGGTAAAAGGAATGAAGGTGCGGATGAAAGGAATGAAACGGCCAAGAAAAATCGTGGAACCGCCATTGGTATTAAAGAATGCTTCCGCTTTCGACAGTTTTTCTTGATCAATCAGTTTCGAAAAACGCGGATATTTCACCATCTGATTCCCCATTTTTTTACCGATTTCATAATTCAACAAGTCGCCTAAAATTGCTCCGATTACCGTGACAAGCATGACTATCGGCAAGCTCAATTTTGAACCGCTCAAGGCAGCCATAGCGCCTGCAGCAAATAGCAGGGAGTCGCCTGGCAAGAACGGGAAAACCACAACGCCTGTCTCAACAAAGACAATAAGAAATAAAATGACATAGGTCCATGCGCCAAAATGATTGACCATCAAAACCAAATTTTGATCAATATGCAAAATAAAATCGAACAATCCCATAATAACGTTCATAAAAACCTCCTGTGATTAAAATAATTTAAATAAAGGCGCCGGAAAAATCGACTCCTTAAAGAATGCTCAAAATCTTCCATCGTCGCGTGCCCAGGATGGACCCGGCCGATCTTGACTCCCTACCAGTATGATATTTAATTCTAAACGAATCCTGCAGAAATTATAAACAATCTATAAATTCAGCAAAATGACCAAAAAAAGAATCGAAAAATTTTATGTGGCATTTCCCGACCCTTTCAATAGCCTGAAACCTTACTTTCTACGCATTAAAGCGATACCCTGCGCCCCAGACGGTTTCGATATATTTTGGATTGCTGCTGTCCTCTTCGATTTTTTCTCGAATGCGGTTGATGTGTACCGTAACGGTCGCGCCATCGCCGAGATAATCATACCCCCATATTTTCTCAATAAGATGCTCTTTTGAGAAAACGCTGTTCGGATTGCTCGCTAGAAATGACAGTAACTCGAACTCTTTATTCGCTAATTTCACTTCTTGATCGCCCTTATAGACTTTCCAGCTCTTTGTCATGATGCGCAGATTCCCTACACAAATAACGCCTTCTTCATTTTCCGTTCTTTCGTCAGGGCCTGCATTTTTTAAACGCTCATACATTTTCAAATGCGATTTCACACGGGCAACCAATTCGGCAGGATCGAAGGGTTTCGCGATGTAATCATCGGCCCCCAAACCGAGGCCCCTCACTTTATCCACCGATTCCGTTTTAGCCGTTACCATCAGTATCGGTATATCGACTCTGTCTCTGATTTCACGGCAAATATCGTAGCCGTTTTTACCCGGCAGCATCAAATCCAAAATAAGCAGGTTATAGTCTCCCTTCAGAACCCTTTCAACGGCATGAAGTCCGTCCGAAAGGATATCCACTTCGTAGCCATTGATTTCCAGATAATCCCGTTCTAACATTGCAATTTCTTCTTCATCTTCAACAAGTAATATTTTGGCCAATTCGCTCACCCTTTCCCATCCCGTTTTACCCTGGGCAGCGTAAGGATAATCCGAAGGCCATCATGGTTTTCGGCCTTCACGCTGCCTCCGTGCTGCTCGACAATATACTTCACGATATAGAGGCCCAGCCCATTGCCTTCTTTTCTTGTACTTCTGGCTTCATCGACACGATAGAATTGCTCGAACAACTGATCGATTTTTCCAGCAGGCACGCCATCGCCATCGTCTTGGATGATGAGCACTTCTTCGTCTGCCCGCGAAATCAAGCTGAACCGAATCTGCGACCAGTCTTTCCTGCGGTATTTGATGCTGTTTTCGACAATATTGGAAAGGACACGATGCATCTGTTCGGAATCCAATCGGACAAAATGGTCGCTCCCGGAACTTTCCCATTCGATTTCAGCGTGCGTTTCTTCTTTTTCGATGTTGAACGCATCCACAAATCCCTTCAAGTATGCGGCAAAATCCGTCTCCACGAAATGGAGCGGCATATTGCCTGTTTCCATTTTCGAGAAAAAAAATAGTTTTTGCAACAATATATCCATCTCGCAAGCTTTGCGATAGGCGACGTCCAAATACTTTTCTCTTTTTTCCGGAGTGTTTGCCACTCCGTCCTGCAATCCTTTGATGTAGCCTTTAACAGAAGTCAAGGGGGTCCGTAGATCGTGGGATATTCCCGAAATCATATCTGTCCGAGCTTTTTCATATTTTTTATTTTGCTCAAGGGTTGCTTTTAATTGGACTTGCATACTATTGAATGACTCGCAGACATCCTTGAGTTCCTCTTCTTCCACTCCGGTAATTTCTTCATCAAAATTGCCCGTTTGGATTCGTTTTGCCCCATCGGCTAACCTTTGAATCGGTGCCATGATCTGCCTAGTCATCAATTGTGATAAAAACATGCTGAAAAGGATGATGGCAAGGATGGCTGCCACGACGATCGCTAGTGCAGAGGCGCCTATCGTGACCAAGGATCCCATGTTTAAATTCCCCAAGATGCCCATTTCCGTCGATCCGGTGGCAATGAAGGTTATCTTTTCACCGTTTTGCTCTATCGTCCGAATCACGATGGTAGCTCCGATCCGCTGAATGAAGGTATCCCGCTCTTTATTCTTTAAATTGTCTATATTCACATACTTGTTCAAGTATCTGATTTCATCTTTTTCAAGGTTGGAAAAAATGGTCTTATCCTGATTCAATGCCATCACATGGTAGCCGTCCTTTTTGGCGAGCTGCTCCAAATCCTGTTGTGCTTGCACATCATTCAAAAGTTTATTCACATCGACAGCATCCAATGTCGCCTCCACACTCGTAACCAAATTTTCGACGGATGCGATCTTGCTGTCACTTGGTATGATAACATTCTGTACAAGCTCCAAAAAACCCCATGCAAAAGTCGCCATCAGCAGAACCGGAAAGGCTACCATCACTAAATTCGAGAGGAACAATTTTTTTCTCATTGTTTTTTTTCTCATGTCATTTCTCCATTCAAAGTGTAAATATTATCGTCATGGATTTCTTTGCCTCTCCAAACCATTCTCTTATCAGTATAACAACTAATTATTAACAATTCATAAACTTGCATTAAAATTCGATGGTTTTCATAATTTGTTCATCGTTTTAGTATATACTCTTGTTTCTAGTCCACTTGAGCTGCGCAAGACTCGATTGTTGGTCGGGATTCCCTGAATAGATTCCGTCGACGACGATACTACAGAACCAAGGAGAATTAGACAGCAATGAATACAGCAATATTAATGGGGCTATTCATCGGAATAGCCGGCTTTACCTTTTTAGGTAAGGGGCTCTTTTTCTACACGCTAGGGATTTATATGGACTTGCCGAATGTCATCGTCCATGAATGCGGCCATGCCTTAACGGCTCGCTTGTGGGGCGGCAGCATCAAATCGGTGACATTTCACATTATCCCATCAATCGTAAGGAGCGAAGGCTTGTTAGGGCAAGCAATCATCGGGAACCGGAATAAGCTGGGCAGCATTTTCAGTACTTTGGGAGGCTACGTATCCCAGTCGTTGTTCTTTTTGTTGGTGACATACTTGGATTTGAACGGCCAATCCCTTTTGATCATCCCGCTTTTTTTGGCTATTTATTTGGTGACGAATCTGTTGGCCGCCGACAAGAGCTTTTGGCAAAACCTGATCATTTTTGCAATCATCGCTTCGGGCATTTATCTATACCAAAACAACCCGGACATCTTGTTGGCCATTTATCATTCCTTTGATACCATTACGGCTGTTTTCATCGTTTGGTATATGGCCGGGTTGGCACATCAAATCTTTATCGTCCTGGGATTGAAGACGAACACAGATTGGGACGGCTCTTGTCTAGCGAAAGATACCTATATCCCCGCGGTCATTTGGAAGATCCTATTTTTAACTGTGATGGTGGGAGCCTACTTCTCTTATTACTGGATTACAAGCACTTCCCTCCTTTGAGAACAGCTTTGCATAGGCAAAAACAACGGCGTCAACCCTGTAAAAAAAGGGTGACGCCGTTGTTTATTTTTATCACTTACCGCTCAGGTGTCCCCTTGCTCTCGCTCCGTAAATATCCTTCGATTCTGGCAATGTCCAACTTATCCTTCTCGCGTCCAAGCTGTTTTTTCATCTGGATGACGGATGCCAAGCTGGCCACCGATACACCGTCTATCATCACCGTGGCGCCGCGATGCCAATCTTCAAAGATTTCGATATCCTCGCTGTAGACCACCTTGCGCGCAAAATCGCCTTGTTTGACGGGATAGCCCTGTTCCAGCAAAGCTTGGAAGGCTTCCTTGCTGCAGCTCATATCGATATCCTTTGTTTCTGCTTTGACGCCATGCATCACCAAAGCAGTGCCTGTGATGACACAGCAGTCTTCCGGCCGGAAAGGCAATGCCGACACACTTTTAATAATATCTTCTCTATGAAACATCGTTGTTCTCACACTCCATCCATACATCCATCATATGAATTCTCTTATTTTTACAAATAGTATAGCATATTCTTTTCGTCGCTATTGTCCAACACCCGATTCCCTTAATGACTGGTGTCATCCTAAACATGATAAAATATAACTGACAATACAAGCATTTCATTTTGGAAGGGCACCTACCTACCAGAAATGCCATCAAAAAAAGGGGCAAGCTATTGCAGATCTGCCCCATAGGAGTGTGAAACAGTGATAGCAACGACGAACTGCATCACGATGCGATTTTATGCGGAATTGAATGACTTTCTCCCTCAAAACCGGAGGCAGCTTGCCTTCAGCCATTATTTCTACGGCCATCCTTCCGTGAAGGACCTGATCGAGACGCTGGGGAGTTCCCCATACCGAGGTGGATCTGATTCTGGTCGACGGGGAATCATCCGATTTTTCCCGTCAGTTGCGCGGCGGTGAACGGGTGGCCGTCTATCCGCACTTTAAGGAGCTGGACGTCTCTGAGGTGAGCCGCATGCAACCGGCTCCGCTGTCCGAATTTCGCTTCACCGTGGACGTCCATCTCGGCAAGTTGGCTTCGCTCTTACGCATGGTCGGATTTGACGCCCTGTATGACAAGAATGCATCCGACAATCAACTCGCGGAGGAGTCTTCCGCAGAGCGAAGGATTCTCCTTACGGTCGACCGGGAATTGCTGAAAAGGAAAAAAGTGGTATACGGCTATTGCATCCGATCCTGGGACCCGGCCGAACAACTGAATGAAGTGCTGAACCGATTCGACCTTTTCGATCGGCTCCGCCCGTTCGAGCGTTGCTTGCGCTGCAACGGAGTTTTGCGTTCCATTCCCAAGGCGCAAGTCTTATCCCGCCTGCCAGAGATGGTGCGGGAATCTCTGGATGAATTCTATCAATGCCCCGGGTGCGGACGCATCTACTGGAAAGGAACACATTATCAGCACATGAACGATTTTATTCAGCAATTGAAAACAAAAAATCTGCACAGCTGACGGTGCAGATTTTTTGTTTTATTCCTGTCCTTCCCCACTTCGAGAGGGATCATTTGAGAAATCAATGTAGCCCATCAACTGATCAATGAGTCCCTTCGCCTGTTTGTACCGCGCGTAATAGCCGAATTCATCTATCCCTGCGCTTCCTTTTGCATCCAGCAATGCCACTTTGCCGAGATTTCCGCTCTTCTCTATTTCCTCCAGCATCATCTCGTGGATGGTCCGCAATAAGACGTCTTCGCTGTATTCCATGTTGCGGTACCCGTCATCGACATATTTCTTTGTCGGCGGAACCAACAAAATCAAATCCCATTGTTGGCGCGAAATGAAGGCATCGGCTGCCTGCTCGACCACTCTGTACTCCGTCTCTGTGATGGCGTAAGCATCATCCGTAACACCCAAACGCGCATAGACCTTTGTCACCATGACATCCGTATCCAAAATCGCCAAACCTTGGTTGGCGCGGCTGGCTATCGTGTCGCGGTTCAACTGGAACTGGCCCGTTACCAAGCGCTGGTAGTCCATGCCGTCCAGTTCGAAATCATTCACATTCGACTCTTCCTGGTATTTCCGCGAAAATTCAAAACTATAGGGACAAGAGTACACTTTGGCCAAATCCTCAACCAACCTCGTCTTTCCCCCGCTCGGCGCACCCAATACCAAGACCTTTTTGCTGAAGGCTCTGCGAAAGGGGAGCGCAATGGCATTCCAATATTTCAATGGATTTTCGCGAATCCCCGCTCCGGAAACCTGATAGACCGATTCGTTCACCAGAACGACTTCATCTTCCGTCAGCTTGTCCACCTCGTCAGCATATGTCCTTTCACCGACATACCAAATTTTTTTCGCGGCGGAATCGGAGAGGGACGCTTGGATCTTCCCTTCCACTAATTCCAACCAAAGTCCCCATGTTTCAGTTTGTTTTGGAATATGGGTCTCATCCGCCATCACAACATAGATCTGATTGTCATTCGCAAACAATTCGCGCATATAACGAAAGCGCCGGTAGACATCGAGCCCGAACTGCTCCCCGAAATCCCCTTCATAACCGCTGACAATTACGACACAGCCATCATTTTCTTTCTTTGCCCTCATAATGACTTCCAATTGCCCGACATGGCACGGCACAAAAGTACCGAATACAATCCCGATGCGTTTCCCTTTTAGCTTTTCTTTATACAAATTGCCCATTTCAGCTGCCCCCATTCCGCCATTTCCGCTGTCTCTGTGCCAAATCACGCCACGCTCATCCGCTGTGATTTCAAAAAATGCTCATTTTACTGTATGACCGCTAAGGCCGATCCCCTATGATAGCCCCCACTTGGTGTGAAGGGGCAGCTGCTCATCATGGTGCCCAGACGGTGGTGTTTGTTGAGATGTAATCTGCCCCATCCTCCGCTAATAATTTGGCGATTTTATGATTGTCGATGCCCCCGATAGTGACCGGGAGCCCTTGTTCGTGAAGCGAATCTATGTCATCCTTATATTTCGATGACATGAAGAGCCCGCTATTCCCCAATTCTTTTACTGCTGAAATATTTTCTTCGCTTGCATGCGCAAGATAAAAAAGGCTTATTTTGGCGCTTCTGCTTCTGATTTCCTGCAGCGTCGTCAATTCGAAGGATGTGATGACACACGTATCTTCAAATCCATACTTTCTGATTGAAGAAATAAGTGTTTCCCACGATTCATCCGTTATCCCCTCTTTCAGATCGATGTAAGGGACCATGCCCCAATCCTTGCAGACGCTGAGGAACTCCTCCAAGGTTGGTATCTCCAGATCCGGATAAAGTTCAATATTAGTCCCTGCATCTACAGTGAATGCCTTCAATTCCTCCGCCGAATAGTATGTCACGTCTCCCATACCGTTTGTCATATCGTCAAGCGTTTGGTTGTGCAGAATGAACCACTCGCCGTCTGCCGACAGTTGTGCATCCCCCTCGGCACCCCAAAAACCTTCTTCCCCTGCCCATTCAAACGCTGGAATAGTATTTTCAGGAGCAACCGAATTCAACCCCCTGTGTGCGACAAAAACAGTCTGTTCACCCATCGGTTGTAGATCCACTTCTATTTCCTTGATTCCTTGAATACCTGATCTATCCCTCGCTGTTGCCTTGACCTTTATGATTCCTGGTTCCGTTGCGGTAAGCAGTCCGTCCGCATCAATCGTCGCAGCTCCCGTACCGCCCACAATTGACCAAGCTACCGCCACATTTGTTGTATCCTCCGGCAACACAGACGCACGCATCTGCAGAGGCTCACCTATTACTACCACGGAAGACTCGCCAACTGCAGTTACCGTAACTTGTTCCACCAAAACCTCCCGAAAGTAAAAAATATAGAGAATCAATAGGGTCAGCCGTGAAATGATTGCTAAAACTAGTCTTTTATTGTTAAGAACCATTTTAATCCTCTTCTTTTCTGTTTGTCCGCTTGATAAAAACATTCCGGAATGAACTAGTTGTTCCTGTCATCCCGCTTTTATTTCGTTCAACATGTGCTCATCGTTATTGTAACCTAATCAGCTGCTTTTTAAAAAGCATATCCCCTCCCGGGCCTGTTCATGCAAAACAAAGAAAAAGCCTGCCCCCTCCCCGCCAGTTAGCAAAGGCGGGGAGGGGACAGGCTTATTTCAAATCTTTGTCTAAAGGCGAGCCATTATTTGATGTCTTTGAACAGCCCTGTGAAGTCAAAAGTGGCGAAATAATCGGCTGGCGTTTCGGCACGGCGGATCAATTCCGTTTTGCCGTCTTCCTTCAATAAGACTTCAGCGGAACGCAATTTCCCGTTGTAGTTGTATCCCATTGAGAATCCATGGGCACCTGTGTCATGCAGAACGATCAAATCGCCGATATCGATTTTCGGCAACATCCGGTCAATCGCAAATTTATCGTTGTTTTCGCACAATCCCCCGGTGATATCATACTTATGATCAGCGGGTTCATTTTCTTTGCCCATTACGGTAATGTGATGGTACGCTCCGTACATCGTAGGGCGCATCAAGTTTGCTGCACAAGCATCCAGACCGATGTACTCTTTGTAGATATGCTTTTCGTGGATCGCAGTCGCAACCAGGCATCCGTATGGTCCAAGCATAAATCTTCCCAATTCGGTGTAGATGGCAACATCGCCCATTCCAGCAGGGACAAGAATTTCTTCAAATGCCTTTCTGACGCCTTCCCCAATCTTATAGATATCCGCTTGTTTTTGCTCAGGGACGGTAAGGGATGCCGATACCGCCGGAAAGGTTGATGAATGCGATATGCGCGCCCGTTTCCTCTTTCAATTCCACAGCTGTCTGGAAGAGGATCTTCGCAAGGATCGGATAGTATTCTTCCTCCACATTGTTGCTGGCTAAAAAGGAATGGATACCGAAATGCTTAACGCCTTTATCCATCAAAATTTTGAAGCCTTCCGTCATCTGCGGACGCGTGAAACCGTATTTTGCATCTTCGGGTTTATCCATGATTTCATTGTTGATTGTGAACTCTCCACCCGGATTATAACGGCAGCTGATCGTTTCAGGAATGCCGGCTACTTCCTCCAAGAAATCGATGTGGGTGATGTCATCCAGATTGATGGTCACGTTTAATTTGCGTGCCAACTCAAAATCCTCTTTTGGCGTCACATTGGATGAGAACATGATGTCATCCTCTTTGAATCCAAGTGCATCAGACATCAACAGTTCCGTGTAGGATGAGCAATCCGCCCCACAGCCTTCTTCTTTCAGGATCTGCAGGATGGCTGGTGTCGGTGTCGCTTTGACCGCAAAGTATTCTTTGAAGCCTTTGTTCCATGAGAATGCTTCTTTCAATCGACGGGCATTTTCGCGGATGCCTTTTTCGTCATACAAATGGAAAGGTGTCGGATATTCTTTTACTATTTCCTCTAGTTGTTCTTTGTTCACAAACGTTGTCTTCGTCATATATTTGCGCTTCCTCTCGTCATTTCGATTAATGTAATTTCATTCCGTAAAGAATCTTTCAATAAATCAACCAGATTTTTCTTCCCTGAATACAGGCAAGTGGAGTATTCGCCATCATCAATGTCCCCGGTGAGCACATTGGCTGAGTCTGCGATGATCCTTATCTGCTGCTTTGATTTTTCCATCAAGTGTACGATCGTTCCTTCCATAGCAAAGGGAACATCGGTTATGATCACGATTTTGATTTCCCGGCTGATGGCATCTTCTATTTCGGGCAGAAGTTCCTGCAGGATTTCCCCTGACACCGAAAGATAAACCCTCGATTTTGCTTCTGCAATCATGTTCTTCATTTTATCCAGGATATGGCTCTCACCGGTGATGGTGATATACCCTTCAGCCTCTTCCCTTTTGCTGGGAATGCTTTTGATGAGCGTTTGCTTCGTTTCCTGAAGCTTCCTGATTTTATTGCCGCAAAACTCTTCGATGGGTACCGGCGTATAGCGGGTGGTTGGACCTTCAATAACAAACGCCCCACCCTTTTCGACGAGGGACGCCAAAGAAGCGTATGCATTCGAACGCGAAATGCCGGTGATTTTTGAAACTTCATAGCCATTCAGATCGCCATCCGCTAGTAACCTTAAATAGATGGTGGCCTCATGTCTGGTCAGGTTAAATTGTGTCAACAATTCAATGTTATCCAATAAAAATATCACCCCTCATACAAATGAATCCCTTACTTTTTAATTAGTATTACTGTATAGGAACACTATATAACAATTCTATTTCTTTGTCTATTTTAACGCTTCTGAAAAACGAAAAAAACTGCATTTCTTGATCAAAACCAGAAATGCAGCTATTTCTATATAACCTTTGTTCCCGGAAAAGGTGTGACGAGGATTGTGAAACCTCTCCGAAGAATAAGGTGCTTAATCTTAAGGTGAGCTCATCATTCCAGGCTTTCAGCCAGATTGTTTTCATTCTCCCCCGAGTGGTGAACAGTGTAATGTTCGACTAGATCCGCCAGCATATCGGTGGCAATTTCATTTTCTCCGCCTCGCGGCACAATGATGTCAGCAAATATCTTAGAAGGTTCTATAAAAGCGTCATGCATTGGCTTGACCGTCGTCAGATAACGCTTCACCGTTTTTTCGTAAGTGCTATCGCGTTCCCTTATGTCCCTTTCGATACGCCTGATTAAACGGATATCCGGTTCTGCGTCTACAAAAATCTTAAAGTCCAGCAGCGAGCGCACTTCCGTTATTGCCAAAATCAGAATCCCTTCCAGAATGGCTACCGATTTGGGCTCTAAATGCGTCGTCTTTGTGGTGCGGGATTGGGTGCTGAAATTATAATGCGGAGCCTCGACAGGGTGTCCTTGGCGCAGCTGTTTTAAATGGGCTATCAATAATTTGCTGTCAAAAGCATTCGGATGATCCAGATTCAGTTTCTCCCGGTCTTCCAGACTCAAATGCGAACGATCCTTATAGTACCAGTCCTGCGAAATGTAGACTACATTTTCTTCCCCTAGCCTCTCTGCCACGGTGCGCGCAACCGTTGTCTTCCCCGCGCCGGACCCTCCGGCAATTCCTATAATGATCATAGTATCCACCCCTTTCAAGCATCAGCCATCGCGAACAAGAGCTTTTCCCATATTATAAAAAATCAAAATGGAGCACACGACGAAAAAGCACCTTTTTTATTGCCGGTCATCAAGACGCCGCCGCTTCATTTCACCTGCGTTTCCAAGATGGGCAGTTGCCTTCTGATGCTGTCGACCATGTCCAGGTCGATCTCTACGATTTTGACCTCTTCATCAAAGCCGAGCTGAACGACGACTTCCCCCCATGGATTGGTCACGATCGAATGTCCATAGGCGTGGTAGCTGAAGTCCAAATCCCGAGCCGGGCTTACCCCGACCATGAACAGCTCATTGTCGAGCGCACGCGCCCGGAAAGTCAGTTGCCAGTGTGCCGGCCCCGTCGTCATGTTGAAGGCTCCCGGAACGACGCAGAGCACCGCCCCCTCCTGCTGCATTTTCTGAAACTCCGTAGCAAAGCGGATGTCGAAGCAAATCCCCAGCCCGAAGATGCCGAATTCGGTCGGAAAGACGCCAAAGGTATCGCCGGGTGACAGGATGTCGGACTCCCGGAAATGCTGGCCGCCTTCAATCTGGATGTCGAACAGATGGACTTTGCTGTGTTCGTATATTTTATCGCCATTGCGGTCGAAGACGTAGCTAGTGTTGTAGATTTTGCTGTCTTCTCGTCTTGGCACGGAGCCGCCGACTAGGTAGACGTGATTATCCTTGGCCATTTTCGAAAGACGGACATAGGTTTCGCCGCCCCTCTCTTCTGCATATTCAGGAAAATAGGAATTGTCGTAGGGAGTGTTGAACATTTCCGGGAGCACAATCAGATCCGCTCCCTTGCTGGCTGCATCCCGCACCAGGTCTTTCGCATGAAGCAGGTTTATTCCTTTGTCGTCGACGACTTTCATTTGTATCAATCCGATTTTCATCAGTTGCCTCCCGTCTGGTTTTGAATAAGTGCCGCCGCACTCTCGTGACTTCAGTCATGAGTTAGGCAGCACGGTCTTTTCCTTGCTTTCTATTTGGCGAACGCCTGTTCGAAGGTGTATAATGAAGCCAAAGAGGTGAGTATCATGCTAAAAGCCTATCAGTTCCGTTTGTACCCCAATCGGGAACAGAAAATCTATTTCGCCAATTATTTTGGCTCCGCACGGTTCATCTTCAACCAGATGTTGGCCGATCGGAAAGAAATCTACGAAACTTACAAAGACGACAAAGAGCTGCTAAGAAGCATCAAGCCGAGGACCTACACGTCCTTCAAAGAAGAATTTCCATTCCTGAAAGAAGTGGACAACTTGGCCTTGGCAAATGCCAGCCAAAACCTGAGCAAGGCCTACCAGAACTTCTTCCGCGACAAATCCGTCGGTTTTCCGAAATTCAAATCCAAGCACAAGGCGAAAGCATCCTACACAACCAACAACCAGGGCGGAAACATCCGCATCGAAAACGGAAAAATCAAACTGCCGAAGATCGGTTTCGTCAAACTCAAGCAGCATCGGGATTTTGACGGACTGATCAAGTCCTGCACCATTTCCATGAACAAGGCCGGCAATTATTTCATTTCCATTCTGGTGGAACAGGAAACGCCGGAATGGCTGCCTGCGGAATACAAGATCGGCATCGACCTGGGCCTTTCCGACTTCGCTGTCACCACAAACGATGCCGGGGAATCCGTGAAATATGCGAACCCGAAATGTCTACACGAGTCAGAAAAGAAAGTCAAGAAAGCCCAACGGGCCTTGTCCCGCAAGCAAAAAGGCAGCAAAAACCGGGAAAAGGCACGCTTGGTGTTGGCCAAGAAACACGAAAAGATCGCGAACCAGCGCAAGCATTTTCTGCACAAGCTCTCCAATAAGATAACGGACGAAAACCAAGTCATCGTTATCGAAACGTTGAGCAGCTGCAACCTGATGAAGAACCACCGGTTGGCAAAAAGCATCGGCGATGTCAGTTGGTTCGAATTTGGGCGGCAGTTGGCATACAAAGCCGAATGGAAAGGACGGACGCTCATCAAGGCGGACAGATTCTATCCGTCCAGCCAAATCTGTTCCGCATGCGGACACAGGAACGGCAAGAAAGCCCTGCACATCCGCGAATGGACGTGTACGGATTGCGGCACAACCCATGATAGGGACATCAATGCCAGTAAAAACCTTTTGGCGTTGGCCAAGTAAAAGAAAACACCTGAGGCAGGTACTGCCTTTTGAGCCTACTCAATATCCATTCCCGCTGCCTGCAAAGACATATGCAGGCAAGGAAGGAGTTCGTAGGAAGCTCGAGACTTTAGTCGTGAGTAGTTCACTATCCATTTCTTTCAGGATATCCCCGTAGATTGCTTCGGTCTGTTCGGTATCCGCCATATTGAAGATGACGGTCTTCCCCTCTTCTTGCAGATAAATGAAGGGCGGTTTTTCCGCATCGATGAACAGTTTGACCCCGCCAAATTCGGTTGTCTGGAAATGTCCCTTCAGATGAGATCCTAGCGCGGAGCCGTTGCTGCGCCACTTGATGGTGGGGAGCGTTTCTTTCAACGTGACGGACTCGATGTTGTCCCAAGCATAGGTTTCACCATACATCCCATGTATTTGCACGCCTTCTTCCGAGAGGGAAACCTCTGTCGGTTGAACAGAAAAAAACAGCAGTACGCCAACAGCGAGGAGCGTCAACCCGGCAATGCCAAGAGGCACCGCCATTTGCTTTCCAGCCCCTGCCCGCCATTTTCCATTTTCGTCGAAGAGATTGCCGTCATACTTTTGGGCTTTGACCAGCAGATAGACCGTCGTGATGCCAAAGAATATAAAAAACGGCTCCACGGCGACATTCACGCCTAACCCTTGCAGGATGCCCATCACGGCAAAGACCGCCCCATTGACGTAGCCATACAAGCCCATCAGTTTGCCGAGGCCTTTTGTGTCTACATTGGCCTTTTTCGCCTTCGACATCGTATTGTATCCCGAAATCAGAAAATACCATTTAAAAACGTGCACCGACAGCCCCATAAAGATGAAGAGCGCCGCCATCAAAAAAGAGAACCACATAATTACCCTCCTTAAATGCGTCACCGCCAGCTCCCGATCCATCCTATTTCGGATGGAAATGAGAATGGCTGAGCCGATTAAGCCTTTTATTTTGAGCGTTAAAGACAGCGAAAGAACTAAAAAATACTCTCTCTTCCATCTCCGCTCTCTTGTCTCTATCATAACATAAGAACCGTCGCATATAAAAAATAGGCTGCTCGATCAGGATAAAAATCCTTTTCGAGCAGCCTATTCTTTAATGTCGTGTAATTCTATTTAACGGACGCACTTCTCAGATGTATCCTACCGATTTTAATATCGTAATGAATATCACGAAGGTGAACATGGATAAAATGGTCGTGAAAACAACGATTTGGCTGGCCAAGTCCGGGTCGCCGCCCATTTGCTGCGCCATTGTATAGCTGGAAACGGCTGTTGGTCCAGCCAGCATCGTCATCATGGGCACTAGATTTTCGCCTCTTAATCCCACACTGACCGCAAGGAGCAATCCCACAATTGGAATAAGCATCAATTTTACAAACACGGTAATTGCCAATTGCTCTCTTGAATCTTTCAATGCCTCAAACCGGAAGGTCCCGCCCATAACAATCAAAGCCAGCGGTGTCACTAATCCTTTGATCCCATTCAGCGTATTGTCAACCGGTACTGGGAATCGCAAACCTGAGATGCCTATCACGATACCGATTACCGTTCCGATGAACATGGGATTTTTTAAAATATCCATCAGAATTTGTTTTGGCCGAACGTAATGATCCGAATAAATGGACAAGGCCACTACGGACAGTACATTGTTCAGCGGCACGATGACTGCAATCAAGACGGACGTCATCGCCAACTGCCTTTCCGACAAAAGGGAAGCTGCAATCGGCAAGCCGAACAAAACGAAGTTTGACCGAAAGGCGCCCTGCAGCATCACACCGCGTTTCGCATTACTTTTTTCGATTATTGGAATCACAAAAGCCAGAATCACGAAAATCCCCGCCGCTAAACTCACCGCAAAAAGCAACACGTCCACACGGAACGAACTTCTTATGTCCGCATTGTAGACATTCATCAATAAATTAATCGGTAAAAAGAACCTAAATATGGCATTATTTAATTTTTGATAGGTTGGTCCATCAAGCAGTTTCGCATGCAGCAAGCCTTGCCCAATCAGCATATAGAACAGCAGCGGCAACACTGCGTTCACCGCGATGGTAAAATTCCCCATTAAATTTCCTCCCTCTATAATCTTTTCAGCTCCATCGAAGTTAACGGCTTAGCAGACTAACTCTGTCTAATTCCTCAATTGGCGTAAAGTAAATTTTTTTAAATGTTAAAACATGGAATAGCTCTTCCAGCTACCCATCACACTGCCATTTGTCGGCATATTTTTCGATAATCTCCAAATATCCTTTGAACGACTTTCGGTCCGATACTGATAAAGGCAACTTTACATGAGAACAGCATAATTTTCAATGCTAATATTTTCCGAATAACACAGAGCACTGCCGCCGACAGTCCAGAAATTGAAAACCGAAAGAAATGGCCAAGATTCATTTGAGAACCTTGGCCTTCTAATTTGTATAGTGGGAACATGGACTTCGCATATTACTTTTGTTTATTTGGATTCCGCTTGGATGTCACTGCCCTTGTTGTCCAAAAAGGTGTAGTAGAAAGACAGCGCAAAGATAAGCAACTGCAGGGTATAAATGGTCAATCGTTCCGTCAAGCCCAATATGTTCAACTGCAAGCCCATGGAAATGGGAGTCAGCGCTCCAAATAGGGTAATGAGCACCGCCATCGCTAAAGTGAATTTCCCGAGCCCTTTCATTTTTTCCTGTTTCAAGTACCCGAATGCAAGCAAGAATGCTGACGCGATTGTTGTAATGACCACAACCGCAGTAACGATAATATGCATCCTATTTTGAAAATTCATCTCAGCTTTATCACCGGTCAGCGGAAACAGGCCATAACCCACTATTGAAGTCAGCTGCATGATCATGAAGACGACAGATCCAGTTTTCAAGAGGATGTGGTATTGGCTGAACGATTTCTTTATCATGGCGAATGCAAACAGAAACATACAACTGCCGTAAACAAACGTCAATCTTTTTAATAATCCGGCATTAGGTGCCCCGACAGCAGTAAGGGAACTGATATCCATCGTAACGGGATCATACTCTGGCCATAAAAGCCTGCCTGTAATAGTATGCGCAAAATAGAACAGTACGCCAATCATCCCTGATGGCATCAAAAGTTTATTGGCTTTTTCCACCCTGTTTCCTCCATTCATATATAGATTCCATGTTTTGCGATAGTCCCTTCGTCAAGAAAACCGATAAAAGGGTCACACGATTCCCGTTGCTAACGCGCAACGGTTGCCTATTTTGACCCGGCTATTTAGGATGGTGCATTTTCGGAAGATACCTTCCTGTCTTTTCCATGTATTTAATATATTCATCACCAAAATGCTCTATCATTATTTTTTCTTCTTTGGGCACTCTTGAAGACATAAAAATTATTACCAACATTAAAAGTAAAACAAAAAATATATGTGCAGTGAATAAAGCGAGACCCACTGACCATAAGAGCATCGCCGCGTAAATAGGATGCCTTATTCTTCCGTAAGGACCGGTAGTCATCAATTTGTGCTCCTTCTGAATTTTCAGGTTTCCAGACCAGTTCCTGTCCAATACTGACTGTGCATATATCCAGAACAGAACGCCGACTGTGGCGATAACCGTCCCAAGCCACCTTAGCCAAATCGGCAAGTAGAATTGAAACCTATCACTGAGAGACGGATAAAAGGAATAGATACTGACAAACAGACAAAGTATAATGCCGGATATTATTCTGAGCATCACAAGAGCGTTCCCTTCATTTTTTATGGCCTCTTTATCCAGCCAAAGCTTTGTCCCCGATTTTTTGGCTTTGATGGCTGGTATGATCCGATTGAAAATAAGAATCATCAGTAGCAATACCCAGAAAAAAATTCGAAAAATCAATTCATCTCCCATAACACATCAAAGCCCCTTTCAAGTAATTTTTTGAGCGTTCATATTTATCTTTCCATTTTATTTTCGGCAGAGAAAGATGATTGAGCGATACTCTGCTTTCATTATAATCCCGTACAGCTATAGACGTTAATTTTACTGTGGTTCCAAATGAAAATAGTCTATCTGCTTACTCAAATGACGCGCTTACTTTTTTGACTCTTTTTTGAACTACCCCCACCTACACTTTCGCTTAGAGGTGGAGGATTCCTACGAACACCGAAGTATCCCCCGGTTAATTGAGTAGGCTATCCCCGCAGATTCCTGCGGTTAGAAGCCTTAAGGCTTCATTCTTGATATTGATGCTTGCGTTCAGATCCCGGTCATGATGGGTGTGGCATTCCGGGCAATCCCATTCACGGACAGCGAGATTCTTCACGTCTTTGTTTTGGTATCCGCAGCCGGAACACAGTTGGCTGGACGGAAAATTTCGGGCCACTGCAATAATCTGCTTGCCGTACCAGCACGCTTTGTATTCCAGCATGGCCCGGAATTGGGACCAACTGGAGTCGCTGATGGCTTTTGCTAGCTTGTGGCTCTTGACCAGGTTGGAAACCTGCAGATTTTCGATGCCGATGATGTCGTGATTTTTGACGATCTCGGTCGATATTTTCTGCAGGTAATCGATTCTGGCATTGCTGATTTGTTCATGGATTCTGGCGACTTTGACGCGTTGCTTCTGGTAGTTTTTCGATTCGGACAGTTTGCGCCCGTCCTTTTTGGCTTGCTCCCGCCGTCTGGAAAGCACTTTTTGTTCCTTGGCGAGTTTCCGTTCCAGTTTGCGGAAAGACCGTAGATTCTTGTAGGTGGTTTCATCGGAAAGGACGGCAAAATCCTTCAAGCCCACATCGATACCGCAAACGGAACCCGTCTTGGGCAGTTCTTGAACTTCTGTTTCGACCAAAATGGAGATGAAGTACTTGCCCGACGGGTTCCGCCTTATGGTGACGCTCAGGATTCTTCCGTCCACTTCCTTGGACTTGGCAAACGGGGCCAGCCACCATTTGGGCAGTTTCAGTTTGTTTCCCACGATGGCGATGTTCCCGTTGGTTAGTTTGGTGGTGTAGGACTGAACGGGGTTCCGTTTGCTCTTGAAGCGCGGCGCGCTGTTCTGCTTTTTGAAAAAGCGGTCGAAGGAATCGTTGAGATTCCGCAAAGAAGACTGCAATGCGATGCTATCCACTTCCTGCAGCCAGAGGGTGTCCGCTTCCTTTTTGAGCGCTGTCAGACTGGCCGAGCATGTGCCATAGCTCAGTCCTTTTCCTGTATCCTCATAGGTTTGATTCCATTCGTAGAGAAAGTGATTGAACACGAAACGGGAGCAGCCAATGGTCTTCCCAATCAAAATCCGTTGCTCCTCCGAGGGATAGAGTCGAAACTTGTACGCTTTGTGGATGATCATGGCTCCTCATCTCCTTATATCATTTATTATACACGAACGTGTGTTCGCTTTCAAGTGTGAAGGTGTAGGAGGGGAAAAGATTTTTCGACTTTTTCGACAAACAAATAGGCTGACACCTTCCGACATTCATCTCCCGCCTACTCATTGGGCTATGCCCATACCATTCCTTGAGCCGGGAGTCTTCTGTCGGATTGAAGATAAAAATACATGTTACAATTTTTTGAAAGTGATAAATCACTGAAATTCCTTTTAATAGGCCATTTATTTGTTATAATGGCCTGGATATCCTTTTCATTAAAGGCATATCAGAACGATAACGCTAAGATAAAGGAGTGACAGATTTGAAATTTTTACATTCTTTAAAATCATTGGGCGCCGTAGTCGCCGGGAATCTTATAGTAGCCTTTGCGATAGCAGCATTTATTTTACCCAAAAACCTTATTGCGGGAGGCACGACCGGTCTTGCTATTATTTTGAATCATTATTTTCAGTTGAATATCTCATTGATCGTGACGGTATTCAATGTCTTCATGTTTTTTGTCGGGGCAACCTTATTGGGCAAGAAATTCGCTTTGACGACAATTTTGAGTACGATCGTTTTCCCGTCTTTTTTATCTTTTTTCCAAACGGTGCCAACTTTACAAAACATGACGGATGATATCTTGCTTTCAGCTATATATGCAGGGATATTATGCGGATTGGGTGTGGGACTGGTATTCAAAGTCGGGGCGTCTACGGGCGGGATGGACATTCCGCCGCTTCTGCTCAACAAACATTTCCGCATTCCCGTTGCAGTCGGTATGTACACCTTTGACGTCATCTTCTTGCTTATCCAGGCCTTTTTTTCCAACACGGAGCAGATCCTGTATGGGCTCATCACGGTATTCCTGACTTCCATCGTGATCAACAAAGTGATGGTCGCCGGCTCGAATAAAATGCAGCTGTTCATCATTTCAAAAAAATACCAAGAAATCAAAGATGCCTTGCTGTTCATTCAAGATGTCGGGGTTACGATGGTGAACGTGGAAACGGCGTACGAGGGCATCCAGCAGCAAGCAGTTCTCTGCGTTGTCGAGCAGCGGAAATCCCATGCCATAACGGAGGTCATTAAAAAAATCGATCCGTATGCGTTCGTGATAATCGGCCAAATCCATGAGGTCGCTGGAGAAGGCTTCACACTGGAACGACGCCAAAAACCAACGAAAGCAACCCCAGAAAAATAAAGTTCTTGAGGCAGGCGCAAAAATCATTTTGGATGATTTTTGCGCCTGCCTCTTCTTCCATTCAAAGACAACAATTGGTCCGGATCTGAAAACAGCGCCGATGGTCGAAGCTGAACGACAGCGATCAAAATGCTGGTTACCCTGTTGTTCTCATAGTCCCTATGCTGTCCTTTCAGGATCAGGCACTACGACTGATTTCCCATTGTCGCCTTCAGCTTCCCTTTTCTTTTCGGATTCAGCCAGTTCGTTTTGCAGCTTATCGAGCTTCGCTTCGTACTCTTTGCGGATCCGGTCCCTTTCATCGTATACGGCCTTCAGTTCTTCATTATGTTCTTTCTGAACCGCTGCCAGTTGCTGAAGCAGGTCTTTTTCCTGATTCAACAGCTCCCGATCCTTCTCGTAGGCCTTCTTCTCTTCCAGGCGCTCCATTTCGAGGCTGTGAGCGTCTTTTAATGATTGGATAGTCTGTTGACAGGCCTTTAGCTCGTCCTTCTGCTGGCCCAGTTGAGCAGCGATTTCCTGCAGCTGATCCTGGAGGCACCCTTTTTCCTGCGCGAAAGTCTGCTTGAGCGATTCGTTTTCTGCCGCAAAACCCTGATATTTCGCCACTAAACCGCTCATAGAATCGATTTTCTCCTTGTATTGGGCAATCAGCGCTTGGTTGTTGACGTTCGTTAACCGCGTTTCTTCAAGTTTTTCAGCCAACATTTCACTGTCGTGCTGCGCAACAACGGCTTGCTCCTCGATTGTCTGCGTATAGGCTTCGCTTTTCTTCAATTTCCCCTGGTATTCCGCAATGACCGTGTCCCTGTTTTCCAGTTTTTCCAACAGTCCTTTGGTCTCGTGCTCTTTCAGGTAGTTGGCGCGTTTGAGCATATTGGCCACCAAGTCGAAAATCCTGGTCGTGTGCGCTTCTAATTCGTTCAAATCCTGCGTGTAGTCCGTGCTGCCCTCTTTTAATTCGTTGACCGCCACCATCACCATCGCTTTTTCAAACCATTCTTTCGCAGTCAGATTGGATTCCGAAATCATGTTCTGAACCTTTTCCTGCAATTCTTCGCTCACTTTTACCCCAAATGTTTTGTCCGCCATTCCCATTCCCCTATCAGTTAACTTTATAACCTTATTATAACATAGAGTTAACCTAGTTAATATTAGTTAACCAATAATAAAGATTGTGATTCGGATGAAACAGGGCCAGTGATTCTGTCATTTTCGGCATATTCCCAACGTAAAAAAGAACCACCCCTGCCAATGAGTGGTTCTGCGTTCTTTTTTAAATCAACTTGCGCGAGATTATCAATCAAACAGTTGATAGAGCTTATCCTTGACCTCTTCCAACCACTCGAGATCAGATTGATTCGGATTCTCGATCTCAAATAATGTCTTGTAGTCCGCTGATTCCGGATCGCTCACCACCAGTTCAGCCAATGATCCATTTGGGAACTTGTTCATTCTGATTTCTATGTCTGTCTTTAAATAATCGCTGCCTTCTTTGAAGGACTGAATCTCTCTGATCAGATCATCAAATTTCAAATCAAGCCTGTGCTCCAGTTCTATTTCTTTCAGGAAGTCACTGATAGACTTCTCAACCTCGCTTTTGGAGGCTGGCTCCACCTTATCTGCCACCGACGCTAAAAAACTTTCCAATTTTTTCAATTCAACCGTTACATCCTTCATGATAATCACTCCTTCGATAGATTACAACTACTGACAAAACGAATGCTTTCCATGCTGCTCAAACGTTACTCTTATAGCTATGATTGTTGTATAATCTAGTTGATAGTTCTCGCCTTGCGGTTCACTGGGCATCATCCATTTTAGCGATCCATAGGCGCATCCGCTTTTCAATTGAAACGCTTACATATTTTTCATAATCTTCATTTGATCCCCTTAGAAAAGAACCGCTCTAAAATCAACTTTCAGGAAATTACGAACTCTTCATCTCTCTTATGCCATTATACGATAAACGCCACTATTTGGCATTCCGGACTAACTGGATTAGTCCGGAATGGTAGCGCATACAATTCGCTGTTATAACGATATATAGAAGAACAACCTATTATGGAAGGGGCTATTTATATGATCAGAAAATTAGCGCAGAGCGTGCGGGAATACAAAAAATTTACGATTCTATCCCCACTATTCGTCATGCTCGAAGTCATAATTGAGGTGCTTATCCCCTTCCAGATGTCAAAAATAATCGACAACGGCATCGCCAAAGGAGACATGGCCTACATCAGGAACAGCGGTTATTTGCTTGTCCTGGCCGCCTTAGCTTCCTTGACTTTTGGTGTCCTGTCGGGAACGTTTTCCGCAAAAGCATCGACAGGCTTTGCGAAAAACGTCCGCCGCGATATGTACCATAATATCCAAGACTTTTCTTATTCGAATATCGACACTTTTTCCGTGCCCAGCCTGATTACCCGATTGACGACCGACGTAACCAATTTGCAGAATTCGTTTCAGATGCTCATCCGCATCCTTTTCAGGGCGCCGCTCATGCTGATCTTCTCCCTGATTATGGCTCTCGGCATCAATCTGAGATTATCGCTTGTCTTTCTGGCGGCTATCCCTTTTCTGGGCATCGGCCTGTTCCTCATCATCAACAAAGCTCATCCCATCTTCGAAAGGGTGTTCAAGACCTATGACCGCTTGAATAATGTGGTGCAGGAAAATTTGCGCGGAATCCGGGTAGTGAAATCCTATGTCCGTGAAGAGCAAGAAATCGAAAAATTCAAAACGGCATCCGAAAAAATCTATGCTGACTTCAGCAAAGCCGAGAAAATATTGGCCCTCAACAGCCCCCTGATGCAATTCGCCATATACACCAGCATCCTGCTGCTTTCCTGGATGGGGGCGCAGATGGTTGTTTCCGCTTCCTTGACTACGGGACAGTTGATGAGTTTGCTCACCTATGCAATGCAAATATTGATGAGTCTGATGATGCTGTCGATGGTGTTTGTCATGATCATCATCTCGCGTGCTTCTGCGGAACGGGTCGTGGCAGTACTCGATGAAAAAAGTGATCTGCACAACAACGAAAACCCCGTATACGAAATCCCGGACGGTTCGCTTTCCTTCGACCGAGTCGACTTCAGCTACTCGCATGACCCGGAAAAGCTGGCATTGAAAAACGTGACCTTCTCCATTCGTTCGGGCGAAACGGTCGGCATCATCGGCGGAACCGGAAGCGGCAAGACCACACTGGTGCAGCTGCTGCCCCGTCTCTACGATGTCACCAACGGAACGGTAAAAATCGGCGGCATCGACGTGCGCAATTATGATCTGAATACCCTGCGCAGCCAAGTAGGTATGGTGCTGCAGAAAAGCACCCTCTTTTCCGGCACGATCAAAGACAACCTGCGTTGGGGAAACCTATCGGCAACCGACGAGGAACTGATTCAGGCCGCCCGTTTGGCGCAGGCGGATGAGTTCATTCAGGGTTTGCCGGATGGCTATGATACCTTTTTGGAAGAAGGCGGAACGAACGTATCCGGCGGCCAGAAGCAGCGGCTCTGCATCGCCAGGGCCCTGGTCAAGAAACCGAAGATATTGATTTTGGATGATTCCACCAGTGCGGTCGACACCAGGACCGAAGCCAAGATCCGCCATGCCTTTGCGGAAGAAATTCCGAGCACCACCAAATTCATCATCGCACAGCGGATTTCCTCCGTGGAAGCCGCCGACAAAATCATCGTGATGGACAACGGCATGATCAACGCAATCGGCACCCACGGGGAATTGCTTGCATCGAACACCATCTATCAGGAAGTCTACCATTCGCAAATAAAAGGAGGCAACCTTCATGATGAGGCCTAGTCCGCAGTTCGGGAAACCAACTGCCCATAATCCGGGAAAAACCGCTAAACGGCTCTTGGCCTATATCTCCACCGGATACAAGATCCGCTTCGCTTTCGTATTGGTGTGCATCTTATTGAGCGCCCTTGCCAATGTGGCCGGTGCTCTTTTTATCAAAACCCTGATTGACGGCTACATCACTCCCTTGCTAGGAACGGAAAATCCGGTCTTCAGCGGGTTGCTGAAGGCCATCCTAGTGATGGCGGTCATTTATTTGGTGGGAATCATCGCCACCTATGCCTACAACGTGACGATGGTCACAATCTCGCAGGGAATTCAAAAGACTATCCGCGATCAGATGTTTGCCCATATGCAGACCCTGCCCATTCCCTACTTTGACACGCATTCCGATGGGGATGTCATGAGCCACTACACCAATGATATCGACACCTTGCGGCAGATGCTGTCGCAGAGCATCCCCCAAACCATTTCGTCACTGGTCACAATCATCAGTGTTTTTATAGCCATGTTTTTTGTTAGTTTGCCGCTGGCGCTTTTGATTGTGCTGTCGGTCGCTGTATCACTTTTCATCACGAAAAGAATAAGCGGCAAAAGTTCGGTCTATTTCGTGCAGCAACAAGCCACTCTAGGGCAACTAAATGGCTACATCGAGGAAATGATGCATGGTCAGAAAGAAGTGAAGGTATTCTGCCGGGAAGAGGAATCCAAGAAGCAATTTGACCTGTTGAACACACAACTGTGCGAGAGTGCCACCAAAGCCAACGTTTTCGCGAATATTCTGATGCCGATCATGATTAACTTGGGTTATCTGCAATATGTCCTCATTGCCGTTGTCGGCAGTTCAATGGCGGTAGCCGGATTTGCTGGCGTAACCCTAGGGACGATTGCTTCCTTCCTGCAATTGAGCCGCTCCTTCAGTATGCCGATCAGCCAAGTTTCACAGCAAGTGTCTTCCGTCATCATGGCCTTGGCCGGTGCCGAACGCATCTTCAGCTTGATGGATGAAACGCCGGAAGTGGATGAAGGGACGGTTTCGCTTGTCAATGTGGCCTATGACGGCGAAAAGATGGTTGAGACGGCGGAACGTACCGGCAGCTGGGCTTGGAAAGATCCGCTGGCTGAAGGAACATCCCGCTATACCAAAGTCAACGGAGATGTCCGCTTCTACCATGTCTCCTTCGGCTATAAAGAAGGCAAAATCGTTTTGCATGACATCAGCCTGCATGCCCAGCCTGGGGAGAAGTTCGCCTTTGTCGGTGCCACCGGTGCCGGCAAGACGACGATCACCAATCTGATCAACCGCTTCTATGATATCCAGGAGGGGACGATCCGTTACGACGGCATCGACATCAAAAAAATCAGAAAAAATGATCTACGCCGGTCGCTGGGCGTCGTTCTGCAGGACACCAACCTCTTCACAGGGACAGTCCTGGATAACATCCGCTACGGAAAACTGGACGCGACGGATGAAGAAGTCTTCGCTGCTGCACATCTGGCCAATGCCGCTGACTTCATCTCGCGCTTGCCGAACGGATACGATACGGTCTTGACAGGGGATGGGGAAGGCTTGTCGCAAGGTCAGAAACAACTCCTTTCCATCGCCCGAGTCGCCATAGCCAACCCGCCGGTCATGATTTTGGATGAAGCGACTTCCAGTATCGATACGCGGACGGAAGCAATTGTTCAGCGCGGGATGGATGCCTTGATGCAGGGTCGCACCGTTTTTGTCATTGCCCATCGTCTTTCAACCATCCGGAATTCAGATGCGATTATCCTGCTAGATCAAGGGAAAATCGTCGAGTGCGGCGACCACGACCAACTGCTTGCGGCAAAAGGAAAATATTATCAATTGTATTACGGAGCATTCGAGCTGGACTGACAACAGTCTTGAGCGTTTATGCGGTATTGTTACATCAGATAACCCTTTCCTTTCATCATAAAAAAAGGACAAGACCCGTTTTGGTGGCTTGTCCTTTTTTTATGCTGATTTAAGCATTTCCTGGATGATTTCCCTTGTTCTCTTCGCCTTGTTTTTCTTTGTTCTCAATTTCGATTATCGTCATGATGGCATAATTGGCTAAATCCATCAGTGTGTCTGTGATGCTCTCGTCCTTAACGGCAGCTTCCTGCTGGATTAGCTGCTTGAATCTGTGCAGTTTGTCATCCAGCCTGATTGCAGGCATGATGAGACCGTATTCTTTAAATCCTTCACCGAAACTGTCTCCGTAGTCTCTGTTCTTTGCAGCGTATATCTGATTCAATCGCTCGCATATCTCCTTATGCTGATCAACTTTCGACATATTCATATCCCCCTTAAATAATCAAGTATTGCTGAATTATTTTCCTTACTTTTCAATGCAAACTGCCGTGGACGGCACAGCCTAACGCTTCGCTCTTCCAGCTGCACGCAATACATACAGGGCATCAACCGTCACCCATTCATTCATGACTTTCTGATTCACTTCTCCCCATGTTACATACGTGCTGTTAGACGATCTCTTTGAAGCTGCCGCATCAATCGTCCTGCCATACTTTGCCTCCGCTGGCCAGCCGCCCTCCGGAAGCCTTTTCGACTCCAAAAGGTCCAAGGCATCCTGGCAACGCGGATCGCTGATGTAACCTGCCTCTGCCATCACCTTGAGTCCAAACAAGATGTCGTAATGCCAATAACAAGGATAATGCAATTTGGTGAACTCTGACTTGATGATCCTCCCAGACGAACGACTACGATACAATTTACGGGACAAAAATACTTCGGCCGCCCTCCTGCACGCAGCCGCACTCTGCTCATCACCTGTTCTCTGCGCATAGAGAGCTAACCCTCTTAACGGAATCAACGATTCCATAAAGGACGAACTATCCGCTTCCGGTTTTTGATCGCAGTTCCATCCGCCATCAGGCCATTGCCATTTCAAGAGTAAATTCGCAAGTTCACTGGCCTTCCCAATTTCGCCATCAAACAACCGCAGCGCGGAAAAAAGAGCGTTTCCTTGTTGAGAAGCATGCCTTCTGTATCTTCCCTTTATCGCATCATCGAAATAATATTCTGGCTGCAACCAAAAATCCACCACCTGGTCGAGTGAGCGCTGCAGTTTCAAATCGTTCTTCGGATAACCGATATCAGCCAGCAACGCCAACGCCCAATGCGCACCATCCCATTTCTTGTATGGATTATTCACCGGCTCGAGTAGCCCTTCAGCATTCCGTTTGCTTAGTATGCATTTAACCTTATCGGACTGTTTGATTTCATCCTGCAGTCTTGAGTATTTCTTTGGAATCGGGATTTTCTCCCAGTACATTTACCCTTGTTTTGTATCGTATCGACGGATCCGATGATCTCAATAGCCTTGAGACAATGTCTTCCATATCTTCAACCTCCCTCAATCAACACAGCTTGCGCGTCCAGGATTGGCCCTTTTGAAATGGAATAATGGCGTTCCCATGAACCCGAATTCGCGGAATCAGACATGAAGTATCTAAGATGATGATTATTTCGGCATTCGAAAAAGTACTCTGGCAAAATTCGCTTAGAATCTTATCTATTTCTATTATCCCTTTAATGACAGTTTCGTTCAAATCTAACACTCAATTTTTCGTTGTAGTTTCTTTTTGTTTAAGTATGAAGAAAACACGGGCTTTCAAATCCGTGATGAATTCCTACGGTTTTGTTCGGTTCCTGAAAGCGTTTTGCTTAGGTCTATCCGTCCGAAAGGACTATAATAGGCATGTGGACGAAAACCAAGCCCGCACGATTCTTTAAAGGCAACACCCGAAGCAAAGCCCCCGCACGGCGTTAAGGTGCACAAGTTAGGAACTAGCTTTGGTTAATAGGGGAAATCGCTATCGCGCCGGATTTCCGACGCGGCAAGTATGCTCTGTTCCCAGAAGCTTGGTCATTGATGGCCGAGTAGTTCGCCAATCATACATAGGGGCATTTTATTGATCTGAATTCGGATAAAAGAAAACCCAGCGAAAAATAGCGACAACCGCTTTTTTCGCTGGGTTTCTTTGGTCTCAATTTTTAATCATTGACCAATGTTTCCGAAATTCTATTACGCGCCCCAAACCTCAGCGACAACTTCTTTGATGAAATCAACTTTCGCCCATTGTTCTGCTTCGGTTAAGTTGTTCCCTTCTTCAGTGGAAGAAAAACCGCATTGTGGAGAGAGAGCCAATTTTTCTAAAGGTACATATTTTTGAGCTTCGCGGATACGGGAAATGATTTGTTCCTTGTCTTCCAGTTGAGGCGTCTTGGAAGTGACCAACCCAAGCACGACTTGGCTTTCTCCGTCCCAATCCTTCAATGGTTCAAAACCGCCAGCGCGTTCGCTGTCATATTCCAGATAGAATGCATCCGCTTTTTCGGAACCTAGCAAGAAAGCAGATACAGGTTCGTAAGATCCGCTTGAATGGTAGCTTGAACGATAGTTGCCGCGGCAAACATGCGTTGAGACGAACAGATCTTCAGGCAAGTTCTCAAGCACCGCATTGTTGGAACGCAAAAACGCATCTGCCAACGCATCGAAATCATAGCCATTCGCTTCACATTTTTTCTTGAATTCAGGGTCGACCAAACTTCCCCAAGAACAATCATCCAATTGCAGGGACCGTAAGCCGGCAGCGTATAAATCAGCAATCACTTCAATGTAAGCCTTGGCTAAATCATCAATGAATGCATCCAAATCTGCATAATAAGGATTTTCCGGGAATGCGCCATCATCACCGACAAATTTGCGGATCAATTGGGCTGGAGCCGGGATGGATTGACGCGCGACCACATCATCTCCCGCAATGCTCTTCAAATATTTGAAATGTTGCACAAACGGGTGGTTTTTGCCCCCAAGTTTGCCGATCAATTTCACCGATTCAGCACGTGTTTCCAAATCATGGAACTGTTTCCCTTGTGCAACCTCTTCTTTTCCCAGACCTTCAAGGCCCCACCAAAAATCAAAATGCCACCATGAACGACGAAACTCTCCGTCGGTAACGGCTTTTAATCCATGCGCCTTTTGTTCCTCAACCAACGCTTTGATCGCTTTATCTTCTGTTGCAGTCAATTCTTCATGCGTAATTTCGCCTTTTGCAAACTGCTCACGCGCCTCTTTTAAATATTCGGGCCTTAAAAAGCTCCCCACTACGTCATTGTGGAATGCATGTGCTTTACATTGTTCTCCCATGTAAATCTCTCCTTTTTTGAATGAATTCTATTTTTATGTCTTGATCGTAAAATTCCATTGAATAGATAGGCCAATTTCGTTTCTGTTATAATTGTCTGTGAATGGATTATAGCACAGGGAAAAGTTATAAGACACTTCTTAAATTATATGCCTAGATATAGATTAAGACTATACATCGCCTTATTTTCATCTCATTCCCATCAACATTTTTAAACTTTAAATCGCCCATTCCGTGAAAAAAGATTACTCTTCGAAGAGCAGCTTCCCATGATTTCGCAGATGAGCAATCATTATATTCCCATCTTTGGTACAGCCGCACGCTGTGATATAATACAGTCATTTGCTGCAATTCCCCATACATTCACCCTTTGGGGCGCTTATACCGGACAGTTACATTTTTGCGACTTGCTACGGATAAGCAATCATAAATAAAGGAGAAAGCCCATGCTAATGATGGGCTTTCTCCTTTATTATCTATATGCTTAATGTTCATTTATCGTTCGGGACTCCGTGCTCAAAGGCTTCCTACTATTTTTTGCGCATATGCGATGAATTTTTTGATGACCGGAGAGATTGTTGCATCTTTCGGCAAGGCAATCCCGAGTTCCCGTACGGCCGCCGGTGCTAACGGAAGAGCAAGCACTTTGCTGTTTTGGCCCTGCATAACCAATTCGGAAAGCATGCTGATTCCCCAGCCGCCTTCCACCATGGCGATGATGGCTGGGTCATCAAGGGACGTCTCCTTGATCTTTGGTTTCACATTGTTCCCGTTGATGACACGCATAATGTCGAATGCGAAGCCATACGAAGGCATCAGGAACGATTTCCCTTCATAGTCGGTCACGGGAAAATAATCCAGCCCTTTCGTATCATAATCGGCAGGCAAGATCGCCAGCATCCGATCATATTTCAAGGGGATCCATTTAAAATTGGAGTTGGCCTGAAAGCTCCCGAAAGTCAAATTTGCCTTGCCGGTTTCCAGCAAGTTATATGTATCGGTAACGCCGCCATTGAAGATTTCCACATTAATATTGGGGTATTCTTTGGCGAATCCCACCACTATGGCAGGCAGCCACTGGACAGCGATGCTGGTGTAGGCACTGATGCGGATGGTGCCATTTTCCTCGGCATTGATTTGATTGATTTCACGCATCAATTTATTGTCGGCCGAGATGACCTCCTTCACTGCCGGAATGATCCGTTCCCCGTTTTCCGTCAACCGTACGCCATAGTGTCCGCGCTGCAGCACTGGAAAGCCGACTTCTTTTTCCAGACTGTTCATCATGTGCGTCAAACCGGATTGGGTATAGCCCAACTCCTCGCAGGCCCTTGAGAAACTCCCGACCTCCACGACTTTTAAAAGCGTCTCCCATTTTTTAGTATCCATATCCTTCTCCTCATCTCGGCATCGTTTGATTAAAAAACGATCGGCTTCAACGCAGCCGTAAACATGCTATCGCGTAATCTAATGTATTAGATTTCCTAATAGATGTATTATATACCGTCGCTTAACATTTGAACAGAACCCGGTAGAATATAATCATGGCTTGATTGAAAAAATACAATACATCAAGGATTTCACGGACGACAGAGAAAATACATTTAAAGGAGCATTTATTCATGGATAAAAAATTAACAACAAAAGATTACACCTATATCGCCTCGATGCTATTCGGCTTGTTCTTCGGGGCGGGGAATTTGATATTCCCTGTCTATATGGGGCAGCTTGCGGGAGCGAATGTTTGGCCGGCGATCATCGGCTTCTTGATTACCGGAGTGGGGCTTCCCTTGCTGGGAATCGTCGCTATGGGCATCTCCCACAGCACCGGGCTCTTTGATATGGCCAGCCGCATCCATCCCGTTTACAGCAAGCTGTTCACCTGTCTGCTGTACCTGACGATCGGGCCATTCTTTGCGATACCCAGAACGGCTACCGTTTCCTACGAGGTCGGGTTGGCTACGAATCTGCCGGATGGCACAGCATCGCTCTATCTGGCAATCTACTCGTTCCTCTTCTTTGCGGCTGTTCTGTATTTTTCCCTCAGACCCTCAAATATTCTGACTTGGGTAGGGAAAATTTTGAACCCCATCTTCTTGCTGTCTCTTGGCATTTTGGTAGTGACCGCCCTCCTCAATCCGATGGGCGCGGTATCCGACATTCCAGCGGCATCAAGCTACGAAACCACCAGCTTTTTCCAAGGATTTCTGGAAGGCTATAACACGATGGATGCGTTAGCCTCATTGGCGTTTGGCATTGTGGTCATTAAAGTCATTCGCGGTTTAGGGGTCAAAAATCCGAATGCCGTCGCTGCAGATACAGTGAAATCCGGATTCTTCAGCATGACCATCATGGCGTTGATCTATATCGCCCTTGCCGTTATCGGAGCGCAAAGCCGCGGTATTATCGAGATAGCCTCCAACGGCGGTGCAGCTTTATCGCTTATTTCCAAACATTATTTCGGGAATATCGGTTCCGTCATACTCGCGATCACGATGATATTCGCTTGCTTGAAAACGGCGATCGGATTGATCACTTCCTGCAGTGAAACATTCGTAGAACTTTTCCCTCGTTCGCTTAGCTATAAAACATATACAATCCTGTTTTGCGCTATCTCATTCGGCATCGCAAACATCGGCTTGAGCAATATCATCTCCTTCTCCATACCTGTCTTGATGTTCCTTTATCCGCTTGCCATCACGTTGATTTTGCTCAGCTTGTTTCATCGCTTCTTCAAGGGAGCGCCGTGCATCTATCAGTCGGTTACCGTACTTACCCTGTTTGCGGCTATCTTCGATTTTGCCAAGGCCCTTCCCGATGGCGTCAAGAATGCCTTGCACCTGGATGCCACGCTTGCTTTCGCCTCGCAATATCTGCCTTTCTACGATTTGGGGCTGGGATGGATCGTGCCCGCGGTTATAGGGCTTGTCGTTGGGCTCATCATTCAGTTTTGTGATACAAAAATAGCGGGTATTTCACCCACTTATCCGGAAAAATAGACAAAAAGCCTTTCAAACCCGATATTATGCATCGGTTTGAAAGGCTTTTATTTTATGCTGCAAATAGGTTCAGTATCTTCCATAGTAATTGGCTTTCATAACTTTGTAATTACTGACGCATGCTTTCAAATAATTCAGCCTTGTTTGACTTCTATGCCTTTTGCCCATTCAAAATGATAAACGCCCTTTTTGTCTGTACGTTCGTATGTATGCGCGCCAAAATAATCTCTTTGTGCTTGGATGATATTCGCTGGCAATATTTCTGTGCGGTAAGAATCGTAGTAAGTTACCGCACTTGCAAAACCCGGGACCGGAATGCCAGCTTTTACTGCAGTTGCGACAACGTCACGAACGGATTCTTGGTATTTTGCAGCGATATCTTTGAAGTAATCAGCCAACAACAAGTTAGCCAATGCTGGGTCGCGGTCATAAGCATCTGCGATCTCTTGCAAAAAGCGAGCACGGATAATACAACCCGCACGGAAGATTTTAGCGATCCCGCCATAGTTCAAGTCCCATCCGAACGTTTCGCTAGCTGTACGGAATTGAGCGAATCCTTGTGCATAGCTCATAATTTTGGAGAAATACAATGCTTGACGCACTTTTTCGACTAATTCTTTCTTGGCTTGAGCCGATAATTGGACTCCCGTTGGAGCCGGCAATACTTTGCTGGCTACTATACGTTCATCTTTCAATGCAGAAATGTAGCGTGCATAAACTGATTCCGTGATGACTGGCAGGGGAACACCCACATCCAAAGCGGATTGCGAAGTCCATTTGCCAGTGCCTTTGTTTCCGGCACAGTCTAAGATTACTTCTACCATTGGTTTGCCTGTTTCGGGATCGTATTTAGTCAGGATATCAGCTGTAATCTCAATAAGGAAGCTGTCCAATTCGCCTTTATTCCATTCATGGAACACTTCAGCGATTTCCTCAAATGATAACCCTAATAGTCGATTCAGTAAGTCGTAAGCTTCAGCGATTAATTGCATATCCCCGTATTCGATGCCATTATGGACCATTTTTACGTAGTGGCCCGCGCCGTTTTCGCCAATGTAAGTTACGCATGGTTCGCCGTCAGCAACAGCTTTTGCAGCAATTTCTTTTAAGATTGGCGCTATCAATTCATAAGCTTCTTTTTGCCCGGCTGGCATCAAAGCGGGCCCTTTTAAGGCTCCCTCTTCCCCACCAGAAACACCCATACCGATAAAGTTTATGCCTGAATTTGCCAATTCTTCTGAACGACGCATTGTGTCTTCGAAGAAGGTGTTACCGCCATCGATTAGGATGTCGCCTTTTTCTAAATGTGGTAACAACGAATGGATTGCCGCATCTGTTGCTTCCCCAGCTGGAATCATCATTAAAATTTGTCTTGGTTTTTCCAGTGATTCAGCAAATTCTTTAATAGAATATATTGGAACTAATTTTTTGTTAATATTTTCAGCAATCACTTGTTCTGTTTTTGCTGCGAAAAGGTCGAAAACCGACACGGAATATCCCCTGCTTTCAATATTCAGAGCAAGATTTTTCCCCATTACGCCCATACCGATAACGCCCATTTGCTGCTTATTCAATATAATAACACGCCTTTCAAATCTGATAATATCCATGTATATGCCTAACAGAGAATAACAGAGAATGTTGAGAATGAAAAGGCTTCAAGACAAACACTTACTTCCTTCTCAATAAACTTTAATTTCTCTTTAATTATTGTTCCGTTCAGTTATTTGATGTTTGTCTCAAGGCTGTGGATATGCCATCGTTATCATCAATAAAACAACCACAAATTCGTTATGCATTTGCGTATCGATTTCAAGAGTTGATTGCTCCCCATGGCTGGGGATTACGGTTGAACGGAAGACCTCATTGGGCGTAATCTTATAAATTCCGCTTAAAAAGCCACCAAGCATGAGAAGCTTGGTGGCTGAAGTTAGTTCTATATTGCTGAATTAGGTTGTTTCATACTAGTTGCATGCTAAATGGATAAACGAACATAGTTTTTTCGAAAAGTTCAATTTCTTATTTTCTCTTGATCCAAAGATACATCAGTACTCCAATAATCAGCATCAATCCCATAATTGCATAAAAACCATATTCCCATTGCAATATCGGCATAAACTTAAAATTCATTCCGTATATCCCGGAAATCAAAGTCAGGGGCGAGAAGATCGAAGTCATGATCGTGAGAGTTTTCATCAAATTGTTTGATTGATGCGAGACCATTGAGAGGTAGCTGTCCCGCATATCGGTGGTGACTTCGCGATTGGACGTGATCAACTCCGTCACTTTCAATAGATTGTCATGAATATCGGAAAAATATTCTCTTCTGCTTTTTATGCCGCCCAAGTGTCGGGAATTCAACATACGGTAAACCAAATCCCGCATCGGGTTAACCGTTTGCCTGAAGAGTAACAACCGATGTCTTATATCAAATAGATGGTCGATGACATCATCTGTTGAATCGTTCTGTATGTCATCTTCAATTTCCAATAGCTCATCCTCAATTTTATTGATGAGCGGGAAGTAATTGTCTACGATTTTATCTAAAATTTCATAGAGTATATAATAGCTGTCCCAATCATCAATATTCTTGCAAAACAACAACCTATTCTGGATTTGATCCACTTCCTTTGAGGCGGAAAGATGGAAAGTTACGATAAAATTATCCCCGACAAAAGAATCCAATTCTTCCTTGATGATCTCTTCTGCTGTTTCAGTGACTTTATGAGTAACATAAAATGTATAATCATCGTAATAATCCAGTTTTGGCCGTTGAAGTGTCTGAACGCAGTCTTCAACAGCCAGGGGATGGAAGTGAAAAGTGTCGGTCAAATGTTTCACTTCCTCAGCCGTTGGTTCATTAAAGTCGACCCAGAACCATTTGTATTGATCAAAATTCGCATTATTTATAGCAATATCTGTTTCTAATTTGTTTTCATCCGTAATTCCAATTATTTTTATCATGATGCCGCACCTTCTTAGCAGTATTTTCAATAATATGAGATGTTACTTATTATTGATTTATGTCTGCACGAAAGAATAGGATGATGATGCAACCATTCTTTTGAAAAGGTGCTTCTTATCTACTTTTGCAATGCTAATTTCTCCGTAAGCCGTATTAACGGTAAAAATTTTATTTAATACACGTTCTCTCATTTTCAACAAGGTCTTTACCTCCTATATTTGTTTGTCGATCAGACAATTAGGGATGATAAGACATGGTTGAAAGAGCAAAGCCAATTAACTATTCAGTTTTTAGTCAGAAGAACAGATGCAGTTGGTCTGCGCATGTCTTCTGTTTCTACTTCGCCCTTTCGGCCCTATGTCTGTACTACTTCCCGCATCCATTCTTCTCACCTCGCTATTTCGATTACACTCGTTATTTCCGCAATAAAAAATCCCATACCAAGGCGCAAACAATGGTATGGGATATATATCCATAAAAATACACAGCACAATTTTTTTAGTTGCACTGATGCCACCGTTTGAGCTTTAGCTCTGCAGGGCGATGAAATTGCATTAGATGATACCTTGGTTTCGATATCGCCTGTTCAAACCTTCTCATGGTGTCTCCACCATTTCGCGGCAGCAATCCGTATCCCTGTAGTAGCCTTACCTACCGGAAATATTAAGTTACATTAAAAATACTCCATATATACTAAACTGTCAACCCTTACTTATGCAAGACCGTTATAAATGACTGCTGATAGTGACAGGCAAAGACGGAAATATTCATTTCTCTACAAGAAATCAAAAATGTTAGTGAAATCCACCGTTTGGCTTATGCGTATCATTTGCTATTTTGCCTTGCCTATAATAGAATGAATCCAAGGGATGGGAAACGCTTACAAAATATTTTTACGCTACGAATCATAAGGAGGAACAGTAATGGATAAAAATACTGAACTGGAAAAAGAATTACGCGAAAATGAAGTGGCTGCAGCGAATGATGCGCATTCACATCCAGATCCAATTTCCGGAGAAGCAGAATCAAAAGGAGCCTACAAAATACCAAAATCCAACCATCCAGATCCAGAATTGGATGAAAAAGCAGAAGAAATCGTGGAATTCAATTCGGATGGTGACAAGTAAAGGAAAATATAGCTAAAAATACTTCAAACAGTGAACAGATAAAAGGAGTTTCCGTGTCACCCGATCTCAGGTGATGCGGAAACTCCTTTTCTTTTGTTCTAGACTATTCTACCAATCTTCATGGCGAAAATCGGTGACGGCGCCTCGCGAAGCGCTCGAAACGTTATGCGCATATTTTCCAAGCACACCCTTCTTCATCAGCGGAGGTGCAACCCAATTTTGGCGGCGTTCACGCAGCACATCATCTGCTACGTGAAGCGTCAGCGTATGTTCTACCGCATCAATAGTGACGATATCCCCTTCCTCTACAAAGGCAATCGGGCCGCCTACTTGCGCTTCCGGGGCGATGTGCCCGACTACCAACCCATGTGTCCCGCCAGAAAAACGGCCATCAGTCATCAAGGCGACCGATTCGCCTAGCCCTTTCCCGACCAGGATGCTTGAAATGCTCAACATTTCCGGCATGCCAGGGCCGCCTTTCGGACCTACGTACCGGATAATTAAGGTATCGCCCGCACGGATTCCATCGTTCATGACAGCTGCGGTAGCGGAATCTTCATCATTGAAGACGCGTGCCGGGCCTGTATGTTTCTTTACAGATACCCCGGATAACTTGGAGACGGCACCCTCAGGACACAAGTTCCCGCTTAAGACGACAAGGGGACCATCCTTCCTTTTTGGATGCTCCAATGGCATAATGACCGTTTGACCAGGCGTCAAATCCGGGAAATCAGCTAAATTTTCAGCAATCGTTTTACCCGTGACAGTCAGGCAATCGCCATGCAAGTAGCCCTCTTTCAATAAATAGCGCATCACAGCTGGAACTCCGCCGATTTCAAACAAATCCTGCATGACATAACGACCGCTCGGTTTCATGTCAGCCAAATGAGGGACTTCCTTCTGAATGCGGGCGAAATCATCCAGCGTCAGGTCTACCTCGATAGCATTGGCAATCGCCAGCAGGTGCAGAATCGCATTTGTCGAACCGCCCAAAGCCATTACGAGCACAATCGCATTTTCGAATGCTTCTTTTGTCATGATATCTTTGGGGTAAACCCCTTGTTCGATCATCCTGCAAACTGCAAGGCCTGCCGCTCTGGCATCCTCTTTCTTTTCAGGGCTTACGGCTGGGTGCGAGGAACTGCCCGGCAAACTCATCCCCATAGCTTCTGCGGCGGATGCCATAGTGTTGGCGGTATACATGCCCCCGCAAGAACCGGCTCCCGGACAAGCATGTTTTTCGATTCTCGTTAATTGTGCCTCATCGATGATGCCGCTATTATATTGCCCCACACCTTCAAATACCGAAACGATATCGATATCTTTTCCGTCCAGTTTCCCTGGTTGGATGGTGCCGCCATAGACGAAGACAGCCGGTACGCCTGCATTGGCGATGCCGATCAAGCACCCGGGGATATTCTTGTCGCATCCACCGAAAGCGACAACACCATCAAAACTTTCACCGCCGACTACCGTTTCGATCGAATCTGCAATGATATCTCGGCTCGGCAGCGAGAAGCGCATTCCCGGTGTGCCCATCGAAATGCCGTCTGAAATGGTGATGGTATGAAATTCAAAGGGAATAAAGCCGTGCTCTTCTATGCCTGCCCTCGCTTCTTTCGCCAAAGCGCCGATATGCATATTACAAGGAGTGACATCACTTTCCGTATTGGCGACCCCCACTTTTGGTTTCTTGAAATCTTCATCGGTTAAACCCACGGCTCTTAACATTGCCCGGTTCGGTGCTCTTAACGGCCCATCAAAAACATGACTATTGATACGCAAATCATTTTCTTCCGACATATTATCACTCCTTCTGAAAAGCAAACAGGATTCTTTAACGGGTGGCAGACTGAAATATAAGCTGTTTTAAGTGACTGTCTATTTAGCGTTCACATCGGGCTGATGAATGCCAAATATATTCCCTTCAGTGTCAAAATAGTAGCCCTGCCATGCCATCCCCGTCAGGACATTTTTCGGCAGGACGACCGTACCGCCATTTCTTAAGATGGCAGATTCTGTGGAATCATAATCGTCCACACCCATTGTACAGACATATGCATTTAATCCCTGGTTAACATCTGGTCGAGAACTTTTGCGTTGCATCAAAGCACCATTGATTCCAGGTTCATTCCCGTTGCCCGTCAAGGCTCCAAAATAAGGCATCCCGGCATAAGCGCTCCAATCTTCGAATGTCCAACCGAATACCTCACCGTAAAACTTTTTTGCCCGTTCCATGTCGTCCACATGGATTTCGAAATGAATGACTCTTCCCATCATGATTTCCTCCTAAATATGGAATGAATTGAGAATTATTATAAAGGGTGACTGACATTTTGACCTTTCCAAAATTGACAAAGGGTACTCTCAATCTGTTCATCTGTGTTGATCGAAAAGGATGGGATTGCCATCCGGATCCTCAATGACGAAGCTGCCCGGCCCTTCCGTCGCCAAAGCGACTTCCGTGATGATAGCTATCCCTTTTCCCCGCAACTCCTCTTGCAATGTCCGCACATCCATAAACGGATTTACTTCTTCGGCATTGCCGTCCCAACCGGGATTAAAAGTCAGCATGTTTTTTTCAAACATGCCTTAGAACAGCCCGATTATGCAATCATCGTTCTTCATGATCAGCCAATTTTGCTCAAGCTCTCCGCCAAAAACGGTGAACCCAAGTTTTTCATAAAATGCTTTTGATGCATTGATGGCCTTGACGGTCAAACTGATAGAAAATGCTCCGATACCCATTTCGATTCTTCATTCTCGATAGAATTAAAAAAACGGATGCGCGTCTTTCTGCTTCCCAAGTGTTATTGCGTAGCGACTGTTAAGCAACCTAAACAATTTTTCTTATTAAGACTTTTCTTACTCCCAATTATAGTTTTGTACAGCCATAAACGCTAATTATACGATTTTTTTATCCGTTGCCTGAAAAACCGACCTCTGTGAGAGCACGTTAAATCAGCTTCCATTTTGGAGCATCCATGCAATGACACGCTCCCTAAACTCACAATCCGTTTCGATGGCGCACAAAGCTCCCCGACGGTTTGAATATTGGTCAGCAAACCAACTTTGTTCAAACCATCGGGGAGTATTATTAGCCGTTGAAGTCTCTCCAAAAGCTCACAGCTAATTCATCATTTTAATTTACACTAGATTTTTCCGTCTGGATTTAGGCCAGTATGGCTTCCAATCGTTCCACTAATTCCGTTGGGGAAGGCACATCGCTGATGTTTTCAGCGTAATGGCTGTACACAATCTGCCCTTTTCGATCAAAAGCAACAGTGGCTTGCAACTGCAGCTTCATTCCCTTCAGGTTGGTAACATTCGATTCCGTAGTCTATCATTTCGTTTAGTTTCTCCTCAGAAACGCCGGCAACTAGCTTTCTCACGGATTCGGAAGAGGGAATCTCAAACAGTTGATATAAAATCTGTTCGGGATCTGAAATGACCGGAAAAGGTATATTCGCTTTCGCGGATTTCTCAGCGATTATTTCCGTAGGTTCTTGAATAACCATGAAGACATCGATTCCCTTCCTTCTGCAGGAATTGAAAAGCATCCCGATAATTTAGCATATCCAGCTGACTCATACCGCAGCCATAATGTCTCAAAAATAAAATGACTGTGTAATCATTATTGAGTTGAGCTCTGAAGCTCTTGTATGTTCCATCAATTGTTGTATACGAAAAATCAGTCACTTCTATTCCTTCAACCAATTTCATGCGGATCACCCTTTCAATTACTGTCCTTTCTGATTAACTGAATATTTCATCGGTAAATCTTACTAAGAACGCATATTTCACGTATTCATACTTTACACTCATTGCATTGATTTGTCTATTCACTCGTTACAACATTTGTGATAACCGGTGACATTTTAACAAAACAATCGCATTTTTGAAACACATTTATCATATAAGTATGCTATTATGTCTTGCAGATGCCTATTTCAAAAGTCTGAGCCCATCATTCTCATTTTTATTGTCTATTTGGCCAGTTACAGAAAGAAATAGAGGCATTTCATAAAGCTTCCATGTTTCGCGGTTCGTTATTATACCTGATACATGAAAAAGTTATCAATCTAATCCAAGGGGGAAATTAAAATAGAAATCATTGCCGTTGTTGTCATTGCACTCATTGCGCTTTTTGCTTTTAAAAGCTCTGCACAAAAGAAGAATCGGAACTTTAACATTAACATTCATTTAAAATTTGGGTTATTCAGTGCCTTTCTAGGAACCATTTTCGGTTATTTGCAGATTCGAACAAACGTAAATGGCATGTTCGGAATATATAATCTCTGCTTATATTTAGCGATCGGTTGTTATGCCATCGCCCTGCTTAGCTTTTCATCCGGGCTTAATAAGCTATCGAAAAAAATGGGACCAGTTTAGGCCGAGGAATTTCCAGCGCCATCCTAGGTGCCATTTTCAGTTATCTGCACACCAATACAAACGTGGATGGTATGATAGCGGGCATCTCAGGCGTAAATAATCTATGCTCCTATCTATCTATAGCTTTTTATGTCATCGCCTTGCTTTACTTTATCTCCGCTCTGAGCAAGCTATCTGGGAAATTGAGCAAAAATGTAAGGGTTGGGATTTCCAGCGCTGTCTTGGGGACCATTTTCAGTTACTTGCATACACAGACAAGCCTGGATAGTCTGTTAGGAGGGATACTGGGCGATATAATATCCTCTCTTACTTAGCGATGGCTTGTTATGCCATTACTCTGCTTTGCATTCATCCGAACTCAACAAATATTTGAAGAAATTGAGCACAAACGTAAAAATTGGTGTTTTAAGTGCCCTTTTAGGAATCATTATCAAATATTTGCAAAATCAAACAGCCGTCGTCAGCATGTTGGGGGCAAATGATCTAAGTACCCGTCTGATTTCGATTTGTTTCATCATTGCTGCCGTTTGTTTTGCGCTTGAACTCTTTAAAGTATTTCGTGGAACGACTAAAAAAACGATAGGGAAAGCAAGAAACACGCTAGCTGAAGTAGACCATTCCAGCGAAGAGCATATAATGAGCCGTGTTGACAGAAAAAAATCCCGGACAGAGAATACTATTTAACCCGGAGTACCGCGTCATCCAATCTTGGTGTTGATGAATTTATTCATCAACACCATTTTTTTACTTACGGTGTTTTTTCGATGCGTGCTTATCCAGAAATGGAGATACTTTCTGATGAGTAGTAAAATAAAGATGAAGTACATACCCGTTTCTTGGTGGGTCGTTGCGTTTATGCGAAAAATTTTATTGGAGGTTTATGATGGCAAATCCGATACAGATCTTATGTGAAGTAGATCCGCTTAAGAAAGTAATTGTTCATCGGCCCGGAAATGAATTATTGCATTTAATACCGGATAATTTAGAAAAGTTACTTTTTGATGACCTGCTCTATTTGGAAAAAGCGCAAGAAGAACATGATATTTTTACCGAAGCCTTAAAAAGGGAGAACGTCGAAGTCATCTTTCTGGAGGATTTGATGTCGGATATCCTCGAGAACGATCGCATCCGGCATTCGTTTATTGAAGACTACATCCTGGAAGCAAAAATCCCTGCGATTCACGACCGTAAACGAGTCCAGGCTTTGCTGTCGGCAATCAACAATCCGAAAGTGCTGATTGAAAAAACGATGTCCGGCATCCTGAAGAGCGAGTTGGCGGCCGCACCAGCGGATCATTTATCAAGCCTGACAGCAGATGGCTACCCCTTTATAACAGACCCCATGGTAAACCTATACTTCGCTCGCGACGCTTTCTGTTTATCGGAAACGGCGTGGCAATCAGTCATATGCGTTATGACACAAGGGCACGGGAAACAATCTACGGAAGGTATCTTTTGCGACACCATCCTCTGCTGCTTGATGAAGCCATTAGGCATTATTATGATGCTGATTTGAGCACTTCGTTGGAGGGCGGAGACATCATGATGCTTGATCCGAAAACATTGGCAGTCGGCATATCCGAGCGAACCGATTCAGCGTCGGTCGAAAAGCTTGCGTATAATCTGTTCCAGGATAGCGATTCATCCATCGAAAAAGTGATGGCCTTCCAGATCCCCCAGAAGCGGGCATTCATGCATTTGGATACCGTCATGACTATGTTGGATTATGACAAATTCCTGGTTCACAGTGCGGCAATGAAGGATATGCATCTATTCATCCTTGCTCCGTCCAAAGAAAATGATATGTCCATATACGAAGAGCTGTCACCGCTAAAAGAAGCGCTGGAAAAACACTTGGGTGTTGCGGAAATCATGTTGATCGAATGCGGTGACGGAGATCCGATAGCGGCAGCAAGAGAGCAATGGTATGCCGGAACGAACGCCTTGGCTGTGGCTCCGGGCAAAGTGATCGTTTTTGACAGAAACATCAAAACGAATGAAGCCTTACGGCGGGACGGCATCGAAGTGTTGGAAATCCCCAGCAGCGAACTTGGGCGCGGCCACGGTGGTCCTCATTGCATGTGCATGCCCCTCTTGCGTTCTGAATAAGCATAACTAGACGCTTTATCCTATTCATGAAATAGAAGGCCAACAGCAATACTTCCCTACAAAAAAAGGGAGCTGAAAGGTCTTAACCCACAACTCCCGTTTTAAAATATTTTTTTATAACACACATTTTTAGCATCTCCTCAATTCCATTTCGCCCATTTCCGCGGCTCCCATTAAACAAGGGTGGCCGCGTTTTTTTTGGTTATGAAACTCTGCACAATGATGATATTTCGTCAGTAACCAATAGTGAATATTCGAAGAGCAGTTACCATAGGCCCGGAATCAAACGGAATCTCACGCGGTTTGCATATTCGTTATAACCCGATAACTTTTGGAGCAGTGTTTTATCTTCCATCCTGGTGCGGATAACGAATAGAGTCATCGTTGCAACCGCAGGCACCATCGCCAAAAATGAGCCAAGAAATATAGGTGTCGCAAAATAATACACAATCATCCCAAGGTATCCAGGATGACGGATGTACTTATACGGTCCACCGCTGCATACCGTGTGTCCCCTCTCGTACTGAATCCTTACAACATCGGAAAAGAAACGATTCACTCCCATTGCCCAGATTTCCAGTGCACAGCCAAGAATAAAAACGGCGATTGAAGCGATCTGCAATTCAGTGACTATGTCCGGCGACCAGTTCCAACGGTGATCAAGTCCGGCAATCAGGAATGTACTCATCATGCTCATACTAATGAATTTCGCCAGAAGCTTGTCCCAATCCTCAACGTTTTCTTTTCTGCTGCCTCGTTCGGCCAGCACTTCCAACGGGATGAACAGCAAGCCGATCAGGTCAACCGATACCAGAACGGCCATAAAAATCCAGGCATCGGCCCATTTCATGGTTCCGGCTGAGATAAACAACAATGAAGCGATAAAAATCCAAGCTGCCGGGAATTGCACCATACGGCGGATGACGTTTCGTCTGATTTCAGGATTGCTGTCATTCAGTTTCGTGAACTACTCACGACTAAAGTCGCGAGCTTCCTACGAACTCCTTCCTTGCCTGCGTATGTCTTTGCAGACAGAGGGAATGGATATGGGTAGGCTCAAAAGGCAGTCCCTGCCTCATGGGTTTTCTTTTACTTGGCTAACGCCAAGAGGTTTTTGCTGGCATTGATGTCCCGGTCGTGGGTAGCGCCGCAATCCGGACACGTCCAGTCGCGGATATGCGGGGCTTTCTTGCCGTCCCGATGTCCGCATGCGGAACAAAGTTGGGTGGACGGGTAGAATCTGTCCGCCTTGATGAGTGTTCGGCCTTTCCATTCGGCTTTGTACGCCAATTGCCTGCAGAATTCGGACCAACTGACATCCCCGATCGCTTTCGCAAGTTTGTGATTCTTCATCATATTCGAACTCCGCAGCGTCTCGATCACGATGACTTGGTTTTCGTCCGTGATTTGGTTGGAGAGTTTGTGCAGGAAGTCCTTGCGTTGGTTCGCAATCTTTTCGTGTTTTTTTGCCAGTACTATGCGTGCTTTTTCCCGGTTCTTGCTACCTTTTTGCTTGCGGGACAAGGCGCGTTGGGCTTTCTTGACTTTCTTTTCAGACCGATACAGACATTTTGGGTTCGCATATTTCACGGATTCCCCGGCATCGTTTGTGGTGATGGCGAAGTCAGAAATGCCCAGATCGATGCCGATTTTATGTTCTGCAGGAATCCATTCCGGCGTTTCCTGTTCCACCAAAATGGAAATGAAGTAGTTGCCGGCCTTGTTCATGGAAATCGTACAAGACTTGATCAGTCCGTCAAAATCCCGATGCTGCTTGATTGTGACAAAGCCGATTTTCGGCAATTTGATTTTTCCATCTTCGATGCGGATGTTTCCGCCCTGATTGTTGGTGGTGTAGGACGCTCTCGACTTGTGTTTGGCTTTGAATTTCGGATAACCGACGGATTTGTCCCGGTAGAAGTTTTTGTAAGCCTTATTCAGATTTTGGCTGGCATTCGCCAAAGCCAAATTGTCCACTTCCTTCAGGAACGGAAATTCTTCTTTGAAGGAAGTATAGGTCCTCGGCTTGATGGATTTCAGCAGTTCTTTGTCGTCTTTGTATGTTTCGTAAATTTCTTTTCGGTCAGCCAGCATCTGGTTGAAGATGAACCTTGCGGAGCCAAAACAATTAGCGAAATAGATTTTCTGTTCCTGATTGGGGCACAAACGGAACTGATAGGCTTTCAGCATAATCCTCACCTCTTTGGCTTCATTATACACCCTCGAACATGCGTTCGCCAAAGATAAAGCAAGGAAAAAGACCGTGCTGCCTAACTCATGACTGAAGTCACGAGATTGCGGCAGCACTTATTTCAAAACTATTTTAACGTTTGCAGCAGCCTCCGATTTCATCGCTGCATGATCTATTGCTCCATATTCTTAACGATCTCAAAATATCTCTCGGTGGCTGCTTCTGACGGTTCGCCCTTCCTGCAGATATCCAGCTTTTCCAGCTTTCGATTCGGTCGCTCGACAATCAGTCTGTTATTGCTGTCCAGCTTCTTGCTCAATGTCGCAAAAGCTTCTTTAAATCGCTCGTCCTTCCGAGCCTTTGGATAAAATGAAAGAACATACACATAATAAAACAGGTTATACCGCAGAAATGGATACTCCACCTGCATAAACAACGTTCCCATTCCATAGTGGCAAGGTCCGGTTGGCACTCGGACAGTCCAATGATTAAGAAGCGTTTCGACCGCCCCGTCAAAATCCGTAGTCCCTTCATGCATGTCCTGCGCACCGAAATGCATCCAAGGCGACGAGTGTGACTCCTGGATTTGAAAAATTGGTTTCCGGGCCTCGTCCGAATAAAAATTTATTGCATCGCCAACCACCATCTTCAAATCTGCTTGAAAGCAGGTGCTCCAGTACCGCCTTTACGCGCTTGTCACCGGCATATCCGTTTCTGCAAAGCGCTGCAGCAGCAAGCGCCGTATGGCAAGGATATATTGAACCCTTCGGAGAGATACGCACGCGTCCATCATCGCTTATCGCATGAAGGACCAGCTCAGCTGCCCCTTGGAGTGCTTCATGGGACTTTTGTCACTTTCAATTCGCTCATGATCAGCAGAGCTGTCAATGTGCTGATTGGTTTTTCTATGCCGATCCGCCCGTCTGGCGTTGCCCAAAAATCCGCGCCATTGTCATGGCGGGTGGCGAGAATCTTATCCATATCTGACACATCCATCTGCCTCATCCCCTATCTCAATATATTTGCATCACCTTTCCCATTCTTATTGTTTTCCCGGGCTTAGCCCAGTCATTTCCATGCTAAGCTCCCAGACGCGCTTTCCCATTTCGCGGTCAAGCGAATGGGCGGCAGGTTTTTCATCGATAGTCAGATTGAAAAAACGGCCGCTGACATCGCTCATTTCCGGATCGGAAGCCATGTAGTAAATAGCATCTCCGGATATTGCCGGGTCCTTCAGGAAATGCCAGGTTACGTGATGCAAAAACCATTTATAGAGCCACCCGTTGTTGTTTCCTATATTTGTTTTCACATCGCCCGGATGCATTGCGTTAATGGTGACCCTTGACCCCTTCAGAAGGTCGGCTAGTTCCCATACGGTAAGCAACTGGGCTGTTTTAGAGGCCCCGTAGCCCCTGAGCCCAGTATAATGGCGTCTTTCCCAGTTGATATCATCCGGATTGAGACCATTGAAACGGTGCCCTTCTGAATTCACCTGAATGATGCGAGCCGGCGCACTTTCTCTGAGCCTGTCAATAAGCAGCTGGGTAAACAGAAACGGGGCCAGATGGTTGACGCAAAAAACCATTTCGAAACCTTCTGGGGTACACATCCTCTTTGTGGAATGGATGCCGGCGCTGTTGATCAGCACGTCGATTTTGGGATATCTTTCTATTATCAGAGCAGCGGCATGTCGGACTTCATCCAGACGGCTGATGTCCGCAATAATGATATCGACCGGAATATTCCTTACAGCCTTGATTTCCCTGCTGATGCGTTCCGCTTTATCCGGATTCCGGCATACCATGACAATATGGGCGCCCCCTTTGGCCAGTCTTTTTGATGCTTCAAGACCGACACCTGAAGTTTCGCCGGTTATTACGCAGACTTTCCCCTCCATGGCAGTTGTACTCTTCTTCTGTACTGCTTTCCCGTTTTTGATGAATATCAGTTCATCCGGCAGCCTCAGCTTCATCCTCTCATCCTCCTACCCAAAAAATCGGCGCATAAACCTTCTGTACAATTTCGAAAAACCAGGCACGCCGTTAAAAATATCACCCCAAAGATCGTAGTAATCCCTCTGTTCGATTATCCATCCATCATCATGGATGGTCAGTTTGGTGCAGCCAAAAATCGGTGTGTCGGGAGACTTCCGGAATGACATCGTCATTTTCCATTCTATGATAATGATATTGGAGCCCTGTACAACTGAGCTTATATCCATCCTGAGACTCTTGCATCGCTTGGTAAGCCGCTCGCACATGGCTTTAAAATTTTCTATGCCTTCAAGCCTCTGAATGGGTCCTGAAAAACAATTTTGGGGTGGTAATAGGGAAAGATGTGCGACCAATCAGGCTTCCCCTCGGTATTATAAGTCTGGGACCAAAGATCTCGAACCGTATCCTCCGTGAGATTCATATTTTTTTCATCCATAACGATGCACCTCATCTGATTTTGATGTTTGGAAAAAATAGTGGGGAGCAGCAATTGCCGCCCCCCTTTTATTCAGCAAGTCTACTAAACGGCCATCCTCTTGAAGCAAGTAGCCTCTCAATTTAAAAACCATCAGAACCATTCCTGTTATGTTTCAGGCCAGGTCGAAACGATCTGCATTCATCACCTTATTCCAAGCCGACACGAAATCATATACAAATTTATCTTGGGCGTCATCACAAGCGTAGACTTCCGCTATGGCCCGGAGTTGAGAGTTTGAACCGAAGATGAGATCAACGCGGGTACCGGTCCACTTGAGTTCTCCCGTCGCACGATTGCGGCCCTCGAACATGTCTCCGGCTTCAGTTGTAGCCTTCCACACTGTGCTCATGTCGAGCAGATTCACGAAAAAGTCATTCGTGAGTGTCTCTGGCCTATTGGTGAAGACGCCGTGCTGAGACTGGCCGTAATTGGCATTCAAGACGCGCATGCCTCCAAGCAGAACCGTCATTTCAGGAGCGGTCAAGGTCAACAGTTGCGAACGGTCGACCAACATTTCCTCTGCGGATACGGAGGATTTGGTTTCCAGGTAGTTGCGGAACCCATCTGCCTTCGGTTCGAGTACTGAAAATGACTTCACATCGGTCTGCTCTTGCGATGCATCCGTGCGTCCAGGCATGAAAGGAACGACCAAATGGTGGCCGGCATTCTTTGCCGCCTGCTCTATACCTGTACAGCTCCACCCAGGACGATCAAATCGGCGAGTGAAACCCTCTTTTGACCTGTCTGGGCACAGTTGAAATCAGCTTGGATTTTTTCAAGAATCTGGAGCACCGTTTTCAGTTGCGCCGGTTGGTTGACTTCCCAATCCTTCTGTGGTGCAAGACGGATGCGCGCCCCGTTCGCCCCACCGCGTTTATCTGAACCACGGAATGTGGACGCCGAAGCCCAGGCCGCCCCGACCAGCTGGGAAACAGACAGGCCAGAAGCCAGAAGCTTGCCCTTGAGAGCGATGATGTCCTTTTCGTCAATTAATTCATAATCGATTGCCGGCACCGTGTCCTGCCAGATCAGTTCCTCAGCAGGAACCTCAGGGCCAAGATAGCGTGGACGTGGCCCCATATCGCGGTGAGTCAGCTTAAACCACGCACGGGCGAAAGCATCCCTGAATTCATCGGGATTTTGCTGGTAGCGTCGCGCAATCGGTTCGTAGATCGGATCCATGCGAAGGGAGAGGTCCGCTGTGGTCATCATCGGCCGGTGTTTCTGCGACGGATCGTGCGCGTCGACCACCATGTCTTCTTCCGCTACATCCTTGGCCAGCCACTGATTTGCGCCAGCCGGACTCTTGACCAGCTCCCATTCATATTTGAACAACGTGTTCAGATAGCCCATGTCCCACTTTGTCGGGTTCGCCTTCCAAGCGCCCTCGAGACCGCTGCCGATCGTATCGCCGCCTTTGCCGCTGCCGAAGCTGCTCCTCCAGCCGAGCCCCTGTTCTTCTATACCAGCACTCTCCGGTTCAGCGCCAACATGGGTTGCGGGACCAGCACCGTGGCATTTCCCGAAGGTGTGCCCACCGGCGATGAGTGCGACGGTCTCTTCATCGTTCATGGCCATGCGTGCGAAAGTCTCTCGTACATCACGGCCGGAAGCGATTGGATCGGGGGTTCCGTTTGGTCCCTCAGGGTTTACGTAGATCAGGCCCATCTGCACAGCGGCGAGAGGATCCTCAAGATCCCGGTCGCCCGAGTATCGCTTGTCGCCAAGCCACTCGGTCTCAGCGCCCCAGTATACGTCTTCTTGCGGCTCCCAAACATCCTCACGCCCACCACCAAAACCGAATGTCTTGAATCCCATGGACTCCAGAGCGCAATTTCCGGCGAGAATCAGTAGGTCAGCCCAAGATATCTTCTTCCCATATTTCTGTTTAACCGGCCAAAGCAGACGGCGTGCCTTGTCCAGGTTCACATTGTCCGGCCAACTGTTGAGGGGCGCAAAACGTTGCATGCCATACCCTGCACCACCACGGCCATCGCCCATGCGGTATGTCCCGGCGCTGTGCCACGCCATACGGATGAAGAATGGCCCGTAGTGCCCGTAATCGGCAGACCACCAATCCTGCGAGTCGGTCATCAACGTATATAGATCCTTCTTTATTGCTTCCATATCGAGTTTCTTGAATTCTTCAGCGTAGTTGAAGTCGGCGCCCATCGGATTACTCAAGTTTGAGTTCTGATGAAGAATTTTGAGGTTCAACTGGTTCGGCCACCAATCCCTGTTCGAAGTGCCCCCACCAGATATAGCTTTTCTCGTTTTGCCCGTCACCGGACATTTCATTTCTTCCATAATCAAAAACCTCCTCACAAAATTTCAACCAAGATGAACATGCTGCTTCCGACCCTATTCCTTGCCTCCAAAGATTCTTCTCGACGACCGAACGAGTTGCAAACGCTTTCTTTTATCTTCATTATACCACATTACCATCAGCGAATCCGTTATAGATACCGCCTGTCAGCTCAGTAAAAATCCTAAAGGACAGTCCAACCATCCGTTCTATTGGGTGCCCGCTACCAACAGAGATCTGCAAACGAAAGCTGTCCTTCGATGGAGTAATAAACTTTCCAACAATTCCTGCTGGTGATGTCAACGCAATAAATTGCTTAAATACCGTTAACTTCCAAAAAAATAGCCGAACATTCTCAGCACAACGCTGACCATGAATAACCTGCTACGGAGAACTGCCTGGACTACAGCGTGACTTTGCCCATGGTACTGCCGCCGAGGAAGGCAGCTTTCGCCGATGACGGCTGCAAAAAATAGCCTTGCCCATGACGCTATCTGCAAAGCTTACAGGCAGCCTGAAGGAAAATTGTACGACGCATTCCCCTAATACAGGAAAATGAAGGTAAAAGCTTGTATCAAAAACAGATACGCTCTTACCTTCATTTTCCTCTTAAATGCAGAATATAATCTGCAACTTGACCTACAGCAGAGCTTGAAGCAAATTATTCGGCATACTCATACAGAGTGACGCTTTCGATGTAATTGATAAACCGCCTTAGATCTTTTGCCATATCGTTGTCGATTTCACTCGCTTCGTACATCCTGCTGATTTCAAAGCGTTCCGCATCCATGATTTTGATACACAAGCTCTCCCTTTGCTCTTCTCTTTTTTCGTTGTATTTTGATTTAGGGGCTATTAACCGGCCAATCATTCTCTTGTAATCCAAGATAACGATAGGAACAATATCCGCATGGATTTGATCAAATGTGCCTTTCTCCAGCGCGGCAAGGGCCGCCTGGAAAGCCCTTATTTGAATTTCCTTCCCTGGATGCAACTGTATATTGCCCGTTTCTTCGTGTTTATGGTATTTCCCTCTGTAGCGTTGCCATCCCCTGATCAATTTTCCGACAATATACTTTGCATCGGAGCGGGAATTATTCGAAAGGACTTCTTCCCGGTGATCCAGATTTTTTTCAAGGATTTCTAAAATTTCCAGATCCGCTTGATCATCAACCATTGCTTCGCGGATGTACTTTCTCTCCTCTTTTAATGCCATTAACCGAACTTCTCTGATCTTATGACGGTAATCTTTTGTTTCCGCAACATTCTGTTTATGGATGCCTTTTAACATCTTTTTGTATTTGGCAATCAGTTCATAGGCGACCACTTCATTCTCCTCATCCATCTCTTGTTTGATCTTTTTGATGGCTTCCAGGATAATTCTCTTCCTGGCCTCGGCAAAATCCACTTTATTCGATACTTTCCCTTTTCTGGCCCCCTCCTCACTCAATAGCGGCAATAAAACCGTTGCGACGATTAAGGTGAACAGAATGACCCCTGCCGCCAAAAAGAGCAGCAATGAGCGTTCCGGAAAGACCGCACCATTATACATGAGGTACGGAATAGTGAGGACCCCAGCCATCGTTACCGCACCGCGGACTCCCGTAATACTGATCCAGAGGCAGGTTTTGAAACTTAAGCGGTCGCTATTGTTTGCTTTACCAAAGTGGTACCGGTAATTGAAGAAAAAGTAAGTCCAGATAAAACGGATAACCATGATCATCAATCCAATGGCAACAACGTACTCCAAGGCAACCCAGTTTCTCAAATTGGGATCTTCCAAAGTTGCAGCCATTGATGAAGGAATATTCCAGCCCAATAGCAAGAATACAATCCCGTTCAAAACAAACAAAATAATCGACCAGATATTTTCCGTCAGCAGTTTCTCCTCCGCAATCAGGGTTTCGCTCCGTTCCTCAACTATCGAATGGATAATTCCGGCCACAACGACGGCGATGACCCCAGAGGCATGCAGGAATTCTTCCGTGATGATGTAGATGACAAAGGGCGTCAGCACCTGTAGCAAGGAATGGAACGTCACATCGCTGATCCCTTTCTTGCGCAAGCTGTGCTTGACCCAGGTAATCATTAGCCCTAACAGAAGACCCAAAACTGCTCCTGCGATGAATATATAGGCGAAATTAAGGACAGCCGCCGTCATCGAAAAATAACCCGTCACGACTGCAGCTACGGCATATTTGAAAGCAACCAGACCAGTGGCATCGTTGATCAGCGATTCCCCTCTAACCAAAGTCAGGACTCTTTCGGGAATATGGATACGAGTCGCAATCCCGTTGACCGCCACAGGATCAGTCGGCGAAAGGATCGCAGCCAGAGCAAATGCCGCCGCAAGCGGAATGGCGGGTACAAGCCAATGGATAAAATAACCCCCGCCGACGGTAGTCAAAAGCACCAACACAATCGCATTCCCGAAAATAGGAGCCTTCATCTTCCATAATTCCTCGCGAGGGAAATGCCTTCCATCGTTGTACAGAAGCGGTGCCACAAAAAGCAGCAAGAACCATTCCGACCCCAACTGGAACGAAACATCCCGAAACGCGAATGCGATGATGACCCCGATAACGATTTGTATCAATGCCGTCGGGATTGATGGAATATAATGACCTATAACATTGGAAAATAATAGACAAACAAGAAGCAACATCACTGTCATCAACAAACTCATAATTTCCCTCCTCGTGTAAACAGTTCTGTATTTTCGAATCCGATTTCCTTCGCAGCGGTTTCCACATGAATAATGTTTAGATGGAAGAGTGCCATTTTTTTGGTGATGCTTTAACAAAAATCCGAAGAAACGCACCGTCAATAAAGGATAACTTCTTTGGATTACTTTCATAACATAATTGTATCATAATTAAATTATATCATAATGTATTTCCAATGTATTGTTTAACCATTCAAAATCTTGCGGTTCTTATAATGGGTCATTAAAGGGCAAACTCAATGCAAAAAAGCAACCCGAATTTTCATTCGGATTGCTTTAATTTTTTATTTCATGAATAACGGAAAATATTATTGTTTTTCGTCTTCATGCAGTTTGCGTAGTAATCGGTCGATTTTGCTTCCGTAATCGACTGATTCATCGCGTTTGAATATTAATTCAGGCGTTTTGTACATGGATAGGCGCGATCCCAACTCTTTGCGGATCAGACCTGTCGCTTTTTCCAAGCCTGTTTGAACTTTTTCGCGTTCACTTGCAAGATCGGAAAGCGTACTGTAATAAATGGTTGCTTGTTGCAGATCGCCCGTGATTTCAACATCTGTGATGTTGACATCCTTGACGCGCGGATCTTTGACGCGCTTAACCAAAATATCATTTACTTCGCGCTGAATTTCTTGTTTCAATCTTCCAGCTCTAAAATTAGCCATCTGAATTCACTCCTTACTGGGAAATACTGCGAGGCGCATTATTTCTTGATTTCTACCATATGGTACGCTTCGATGACATCATCCACACGGATATCATTGTAATCTTCGATCATCAAGCCGCATTCGAAGCCTTTTTTAACTTCTTTTGCGTCATCTTTGAATCGTTTCAAACTAGCTAGTTTGCCGTCGAAGATAACGATGTTGTCGCGGATTATGCGGACGCTGCTGTTTCTTGAAATGAATCCGTCAGTAACGAACGCGCCGCCGATGGTGCCGACTTTGGTAACTTTATAGGTTTCACGGATAAGGGCTTGTCCGGTAACTTGTTCTTCAAATTCTGGATCAAGCATCCCTTTCATGGCTGTTTCGATTTCGTCGATTGCATTGTAGATGATACGGTGAAGACGGATATCGACAGTTTCAGCATCCGCTTGGATTTTAGCTTGCGGTGTAGGACGAACGTTAAATCCGATGATGATGGCATTACTTGCCGCCGCCAACGTTACGTCGCTTTCGTTAATGGCACCCGCTGCAGAGTGGATGATTTTAACGCGTACGCCTTCAACTTCAATCTTTTGCAGACTGGCTGCCAAAGCTTCTACCGAACCTTGTACATCGGCCTTGATGATGACGTTGACTTCTTTCAGTTCGCCATCCTTCAAGCTTGCGAACAGGTTATCCAATGTAACGCGGTTTTGGCTTGAACGTTGTTCCATTAAAGCGCGTTTTGCACGTTCTTCCCCTGCTTGACGGGCTGTTTTTTCGTCTTCGAAGACTACGAAATGGTCTCCCGCTTGCGGTGCTGCGTTCAATCCGGTGATTTCCACTGGCATTGCAGGTCCTGCAGTTTTTACGCGTCTGCCTTGATCGTTGGTCATTACGCGGACACGACCATGAGTATTACCGACTACGATCGGATCGCCTATTTTCAATGTACCGTTTTGCACCAATACTGTCGCAATCGGTCCTTTTGATTTGTCCAAACGTGCTTCGATGACAGAACCGATAGCTAAACGATTTGGATTAGCTTTCAATTCTTGCACTTCAGCAACCAACAAGATCATTTCCAATAGTTCATCGATACCTTGGCCGAATTTAGCGGAAATGTTAACGAAGACCGTATCGCCGCCCCATGCTTCCGGAATCAATCCTTGATCGGACAATTCTTGCATGACGCGGTCAGGATTTGCACCTGGTTTGTCGATTTTGTTGACAGCAACGATAATCGGAACATCAGCAGCTTTCGCATGGTTGATGGCTTCGATGGTTTGCGGCATAACGCCGTCATCGGCAGCCACCACAATGATGGTGATGTCGGTAACATCAGCACCGCGGGCACGCATGGTTGTAAACGCGGCATGTCCTGGTGTGTCCAAGAAGGTGATCGGTTTGCCGTTGATTTTGATTTGGTAAGCCCCGATATGCTGTGTGATACCGCCGGCTTCGCTTAGGGTCACGCTTGTGTTTCTTAATGAGTCAAGCAATGTTGTTTTACCGTGGTCAACGTGACCCATGATGGTAACAACGGGTGGTCTTGCTTTCAAATCTTCCGGATTGTCTTCCACTTCAAAATAGCTGTTCAAATCAGAGACATCGACAACCACTTTTTCTTCCGCTTCGATACCGTAGTCAGCGGCAAGCAATTCCAAGGCTTCTTTTCCAAGCTCTTGATTTTGTGTTACCATGATGCCCATCATGAATAATTTCTTGATGATTTCAGCTGGCTCACGATGCAATTTTTTGGCAACGTCCAAAACGGACATGCCTTCGGTGTAGACGAATGTTTCCGGTAATTCTCTGAACTTTCTTGGTGGAACAGCAGGCCCTTGCTTTACAGAGCCTTTTTTGAATTTAGAGCGTTTGTTTTTGTTGTAAGGAGCGTTTCCTCTCCCTTTATTGCGTTGATTAGATCCTCCAGCAGACTGTCCATAGGCTGGACGATTTGGTGTAGCTGAAGAAGGTGCATTGGTATGCGCTGATTTATCATTAGATTTGTTTGGCGAAACAGATTCAACTCGATTCATTTTAGTATTTGGACTTGTTTGTCCGGTTTGACTTGCTGTTTGGGCAGGTCGATTGGTATTTTTATTTTGATTGTTGCTTGTTTGCGTCTGCTTAACGGGACTGGTACTCGGTTTAGTTTGAGAATGGTGAGAGGATTTATCTTTAACGTTTTTGTCTGGACTAAGTTCACGCTTATCATTCTGTTTTGGTTGACCGGTTGTATTTATTTTTTGGTTGCTTTTTGGTTGGCTTGGCTTGTTCGCTGTCGGAGGTGTACTAGCTTTCGCATCCCCTTTTGACGCTGCAGACGATTGGATCGATTTATTCAACTTGCTGATGTCACTGTCCTCCATTGTAGACATATGACTGTGAAAATCGATTCCCAATTCTTTCGCTTTTTCCAAGACTGTTTTACTTGATACTTTGTGTTCATCTGCGTACTCGTAGACACGTTTTTTCCCCATGTCGTCACCTTCCTTATCTCATTACTCTGTTCCTTTCAGCCGCAAAAAGCTTTTGGCAAATCCTCTATCAGTCAGGGCGCAAATGGAACGAGTTTTGCCTATTGCCTGACTGATCTCCGCTGTAGTGAAAATCATTACCAGCGGAACATTATAAAAGCGGCATTTGTTTTCTAATTTTTCTTTGGTATTGTCACTGCAATCACTTGCACAAATGACACATGCGGCTTCATTCTTTTGAACAGCCTTGACGGTCATTTCTTCACCTGTCGTCAATTTACCTGCACGTAAAGCCAAACCAAGTAAATTCAACATTTTTTCTTCAGGTGTCATAGTAAGCTCCTTGCTTTTTGATGTTCTACATAGTCATACAGTTCTTGGTAGAATTCATCGCTGATGGTCATTTCCAGATGTTTATCCAGAATATGTTGTTTCCAAGCTTTTTTTACCAATTCAGGTTCAAGTGAAACATAAGCTCCACGTCCATTCATGCGACCGGTCGGGTCAATGGCAATTTCGCCTTCTTGGTTTTTGACGATACGAACCAATTCTTTCTTTGGTTTCATTTCGTTTGAAACAATACACTTACGCATCGGGATTTTTCTTTTTTTCATGAACAATCACCTCATTGATTAATCTCGATAGTCATCTACTAATTCATCGTAGCTTTGTTCAGGATCCGTCTCAACTTCGGAAATCAATTCTTCTACATCTTCAGAATCAAGAATTTGTTCATCGTTCTCGTATTCTTCGTTATAATCTGTTTCTTCCGTTTCAACAGCCACATCTTCGGAAACTTCTTCTGCAGCAAAGATTTTATCCAATCCAGCAAATGAATTCAATGTGTTTTCGTCTTCTTCGTCGGTTGCATCAACTGCTTGCGCACCAGATTCCATCAATGTTTTATTGTACTCTGTTTCTGACTTGATGTCGATTTTATAGCCTGTCAATTTTGCCGCTAGACGAGCATTTTGACCTTTTTTACCGATGGCCAATGATAATTGGTAATCCGGTACGATGACTGTGCAGCTGCCATCGGCTTGATGGAAATCAACCTTCACGACTTGCGCCGGATTCAAAGCATTGCCGATATATACGGAAGGATCTTCGTTCCATTCCACAATATCCATGTTTTCTCCGCGCAATTCATTCACGATGGCTTGAACACGTTGTCCTCTTGGTCCAACGCAAGTACCGACAGGGTCGACGTTTTTATCGCGCGAACGGACAGCAACTTTAGAACGGTCGCCTGCTTCCCGTGCGATCGAAACGATTTCCACTACGCCGTCGTAGATTTCAGGAACTTCTTGCTCGAATAGGCGTTTCAACAGATCCGGATGGCTGCGGCTTACAAATACTTGCGGTCCTTTTGATGTGTTCTCAACTTTTGTGACATACACCTTGATGCGGTCATGCGGTTGGAATACTTCGTTAGGGATTTGCTCTTGTTTAGATAAGACAGCTTCGATTTTGCCTAAGCTCACATAAATGTAGCGACTGTCCTGTCTTTCAACAACGCCGGTCAGAATATCGTTTTCGTATGCGATGAATTGGTTGTAGACGTTGCTGCGTTCGGCTTCGCGGATGCGTTGCATGATGACTTGTTTTGCGGTTTGGGCAGCGATACGCCCAAAATCTTTTGGCGTCACTTCAAAGCGGATTTTATCGCCAAGTTCATAGGCCTTGTTCAATTCCAAGGCATCCTCTAGGCTTACTTCCAAAGTCGAGTCGAATACCATATCGACAACTTCTTTGACTGCATAGACATGAATGTCGCCTTTTTTGTCGTCGAATGCCACTTCCACGTTTTGTGCTTGGCCATAGTTGCGTTTGTACGCCGACACAAGGGCAGCTTCCAAGGCGCTGATGACTATTTCCTTTGAGATACCTTTATCTTTTTCTAAAACTTCAAGAGCATTTAACATTTCTTTGCTCATTTTTATTTTTCACTCCTATCTCAAATTCAGATTAAAATTGGATAGCCAATCTCGCATTTGCAATTTGATTTCTTTGAATTTCGATGTCTTTTGTTCTTGTCTTGATTCTGATCGTCAATACGACCTTCTCATCTGTCACTTCTTTAAGGATGCCTTCATAAAACTTTTCACCGTCGATAGCCTTATAAAATGACAAATGTACATATTGGCCGATGGCATTTTGCATATCCGCTTCATTTTTCAAAGGACGTTCTGCACCTGGCGAAGAAACTTCTAGGAAGTATGCTTGCGGGATAGGATCAGGATCGATGGCATCCAACGCGTCGCTGACTTTTTCGCTGATCAAGGCGCATTCCTCAATATCGATACCACCTGGTTTGTCGATATAAATTCTAAGGAACCAGTTCTTCCCTTCCTTCACAAACTCAAGATCCACTAATTCAAAATTCTGTTCATCCACAATGGGTTGGACCACTGCGCGAACTTCTTCTACTATACGACTCACAGAAACCCTCCTTTATCGGTTCTCTAGCATTGACTCTGGTTGATTGCATAAAAAGAGTGAACGTTTCCGCTCACTCCATCCGACCATTTATTCTTTTTATATCATACACCAATTAAACGAAATATGCAACAACTTGCCGTAATTGAGGCCTTTTTGACCCGATCGGTTAAAAGTCGAACAAAGAAAGTTGATTTTCGTCAGGCAAGTTTTTCAATACGCCGTTTTCATTCATGTAATCGATGATGGTTTTCGAAACTTTCCCCCGCGTTGCCAGATCCTCTTTTGAGAGGAACGGCTGATCTTCCCTGGCTTGCACAATCTGCTTCGCCACGTTCTCTCCCAGCCCCTGGATGGCACGGAATGGCGCAATCAGGCTGTCGCCTTCGATAACGAAGTTCTTCGCATGCGATTTGTCCAAGTCCACCATTTTGAAGGCGAACCCTCGTTCGACCATTTCGTTCGCCAATTCCAATACGGTCAGCAAACTTTTTTCTTTCACTGATGCTTCCAGTCCCTTGTCCATGATTTCTTTCATGCGCGATTTGATCGTTTCTTTCCCTTGCGTCATTGCGACCAGATCAAAGTCTTGCGCCCTGACGGAGAAAAAGGCACAGTAATAAAGAATCGGCTGATGCACCTTGAAATAGGCAACCCGCAGCGCCATCAATACATACGCGGCGGCATGGGCTTTCGGGAACATGTACTTGATTTTCAGGCAGGATTGGATATACCATTCCGGTATTTCCTGAGCCCGCATTTCCGCTTGCCAATCATCCGGAATCCCTTTCCCTTTCCGCACGCTTTCCATGATTTTGAAGGCCAGGCCATCGTTCAGGCCGTGGTGGATCAGGTAGACCATGATGTCATCCCGACAACCGATTACGTCCGCCAGCGGGATATTATTTTCCCGGATCAGCGTTTCGGCGTTGCCGAGGTAAACGTCGGTTCCGTGCGACAGTCCGGAAATCTGCAGCAATTCCGCGAAGGTGTTTGGTTTTGTCTGTTCCAGCATCCCCCGAACAAAGCGCGTACCGAATTCCGGTATGCCCAGCGTCCCCGTTTTACTGAAAATCTGATCCGGCGTGACACCCAAAATATCCGTGCTGCCGAATATGGTCATGACATCCGGATCGTTCGGCGGGATCGTCTGCGGATCCATTCCCGATAGATCCTGCAGCATCCGGATGACGGTCGGGTCATCGTGTCCCAGGATATCGAGTTTCAGTACGTTGTCATGGATCGAATGGAAGTCGAAGTGGGTCGTTTTCCATTCCGAGTCCTGGGCATCCGCCGGAAATTGGATCGGCGTGAAATCATAGACATCCATATAATCCGGAATAACGATGATGCCGCCGGGATGCTGACCGGTCGTCCGCTTGACGCCGGTGCAGCCCTTGGCAAGGCGGTCCACCTCCGCCGATGAAAAGCGCAGATTGTGGTCCCGCTCGTAGGCTTTCACGTATCCGAAGGCGGTCTTATCCGCAACCGTACCGATTGTACCGGCACGGTAGACGTAGTCTTCGCCGAACAGTTCTTTCGTGTAGGCATGGGCTTGCGCTTGGTATTCCCCGGAGAAATTCAGATCGATATCGGGTACCTTATCCCCATAGAATCCAAGGAAGGTTTCAAACGGAATGTCGTGCCCATCGCGGTCCAGATTGGTTCCGCACTTCGGACAGTCTTTTTCTTCCAAGTCATAGCCCGAACCGATCGAACCGTCCTCGTAGAAGTAGGAGTATTTGCATTCCGGGCAACGGTAATGCGGCGGCAACGGATTGACCTCCGTAATCCCGGTCATGGTCGCGACGAAGCTGGAACCGACCGATCCCCGCGAGCCTACCAAATAACCGTCCTGATTGCTTTTCAACACCAGTTTCTGGGAGATCAGGTAAATGACCGAGAAACCATTCCCGATGATCGAGTTCAATTCCTTCTCCAGCCTTTTTTCCACCAGCTCCGGCAATTCTTCGCCGTAAAGCCGTCTCGCTTCATCATAGGAAAGTTTCGTTATCTCCTCATTCGAACCTTCCATATTTGGCGTATATAGCTGATCCTTGATTGGGATGATTTCATCGATGCTGTCGGCTATTTTTTGGGAATTCGTCACGACGATTTCCCTCGCCTTCTCTTTCCCCAGGAAGGCAAAACAGTTCAGCATTTCGTCGGTCGAGCGGAAGTGCGCTTCCGGCAAATGCAGCTGTCTGCCGCTGTTTATCTTCAGCGAACTCATCAGTATTTCACGGTAAACCGCATCTTCCCTGTTCAAATAGTGGACATTTCCGGTCGCGACGACCGTTTTGCCCAATTCATCGCCTATCGTAACGATTTGGGAAATGATTTCTTCCAGGTCATGTTCGTTCTTCACCAATTCCTTTGCGATGAGGGGTGCATAGACCTCTTTCGGCATGACTTCGATGTAATCGTAGAACTTCGCCTTAATCTTGGCCACCTCGGCACCTTTCTGCATCATCGCCTCGAAAATCTCGCCCTCGCTGCAGGCGGACCCGATCAACAGGTTTTCCCGGTTCGCTTGCAGCATGCTGCGCGGCACACGCGCCGTACGGTAATAATAATCGATATTTGATGAGGAGATGATCTTGAACAGATCTTTTAAGCCGTCCTGATTCTTGGCAAGGATGGTGGCGTGGAAGGGACGCGCACGTTTGTAGGAATCCCCGCCGCCGATATACTTGTTTAATTCATCATGGAACAGGATGCTGTGTTCTTCCGCAGCCTCCTTCAGAAAAATCCAGCAAAGGTGGCCGGTTGTTTCGGAATCGTACACTGCCCGGTGATGTTGTTCCAGACCGACGCCATAGCGTTTCGCCAACGTGTTCAACCGATGCGATTTCAGGTGCGGATGCAAAAAGCGCGACATCTCGAGCGTATCGATGACGGGATTGGGCGCCTCCGGCATCCCGTTCCGCCCGTAGCTGTTGTTCAGGAATCCCATGTCGAAGCTGGCGTTGTGCGCAACGAGTATCGTGTTTTCCGCGAATTTGGCGAACTCTTCCAAAACCGTCTTTTCCGGTTTCGCATCTCTGACCATATCGTCCGTGATGCCCGTCAATTGGATCGTCGTCTGGGATAACGGATGGCCCGGGTTTATGAATTCTTCGAAGGTCTCGATGACGTTCCCTTTGTACATCTTGACGGCAGCCAATTCGATGATTGTATCGTAGACCGCCGATAGCCCCGTTGTTTCGGTATCGTAGACGACATAGGTGGCTTCGCTCAGATCTTCATGAACGGGGTTGTAGGCGATCGGAACCCCGTCGTCGACCACGTACGCTTCGATCCCATAGAGGATTTTGACGTTGTTTGCCTTGCCGGCCGCATGGGCATCCGGATAGCCCTGGGCGGCTGCATGATCCGTCAGCGCGATCGCTTTATGCCCCCATTTTGCCGCTTGTTTGACAAAATCGGCGATGTTGTTGGTTGCGTCCATCTGGCTCATGTTTGAGTGCAGATGCAATTCCACTCTTTTTTCGCCTTCTGGTGACGTGTCTTTCCGTTCGGGATGGGTCACTTGGTTGACATCGCGTGCATTCACGACCAAATCCCGCATGAAGGTGTCTTCCTGCACGCTTCCGCGTACCCGGACCCAGATGCCCTTCTTGACCAATTCGAAATTCTGCTCATCCGTTTCGTTCGATGAGAACAGTTTGACCGAAAAGGATGACGTGTAATCCGTCATTTTGAAGATCAGCAGTTTCCTGCCCGAGCGCAGTTCGCGTACTTCACTGTCGAAAATATAGCCTTCTATCACGACGGAGCGTTCCTCTTCCGTAATGGTGCTCATCTGCTTGACTTCTTCTTTTGAAGAAATCTGCCTGCCGATGGTCAATGGCCCGTTGTTGGCAGCTTTCCCGTTCGAGCCGTCCCCGCGCTGTCTTTCTTGTTGATTCTGCTTGATCGCTTCTTCAGCCTGTTTGATCAGCATGTCGTCCTGCTCTTTTTTTCTGGCAAGGAATTGCGCCATCCGCGCTTCGGATGCTTCCTCGTCGATTTCAATCGTTATCTGGAAGCTTGGGAAAACCCAAAATCAGGTAGTTCTGTTGGATGATGGCCAAATAGTTGTCAGCCAAGTGATTTTTGGTTATTTCGTTCTCGACGCTGATGACGACCTTGTTGTTGTTCACAGCCGGTGTATGCCTCGCAAAGAGCCCCTGTACAAGCGGGGAAGAGATGTTGCTTCTTTCGATGACTGTTTCCCAATAATCAAGGATGCCCTCATTCGTTAAAATCGGATTCCTTGTCTTTATCTGGAAATCTATCGCTGCAATGGATTGGAATTTTATTTTTAATTGTGTCATCAACGCATTGAACACTTCAAAAGGCAAGACGTTGTCAAACACGAAGACAAATGACCATAGTTTCGATTTCCTGTGCACAAAGACTTGTTCAACTTCTCCATTTTCCAAATAGGGAAGGTAGTCAGTGTGATGATGTAAATTAATTTGTTCCAACAGCTGTTGGAACAGTTCTTTTTTCGATAAAGCCATTCGACATCCCCTTTTCTTTCAGAAAATAAAAAGACTCAAAGAATGAGAAGTGCTTTCTTTGAATCTTTCTATTCGTTTCATCCTATATCATTGACCAAAGAAGAATCTTTGGATATCATTCCACGTCACCAATACCATCAACAGCAGCAGCAAGCCAAAACCGATTGCGGTGATCAGGCCTTCTTTTTCAGGCTCCATCGGTTTGCCGCGGACCCCTTCAATGATGTTCAGCAGTAATTTGCCGCCATCCAATGCTGGAATCGGCAATAGGTTTACCACTCCCAAGTTGATGCTCAAATAAGCGAGGAAACTGAGCGTACTCAAAAATCCGTAACTGACGACCTGCTCTGTGGCTGCGTAGATTGCAACCGGCCCGCCAAAGGCATCGGCCTTGAAGCCGGTCCGGAACATGGAGAAGATCAAGCTGAAGATGGAGGTTGCTATCAACCAAAATTGTTGGAAGCCATAGCCGACTTTCGCGCTGATGGAAGTGTCCATCGGTGCGGCAACCCCAATCAAGCCGTAAGCATTCCCTTCCGCATCCGTTTTCTTATCCGGCGTCACCACAACTTCCCGTTCAGCCTGTCCATCCGTGACGACAGAAAGCGTCACAGCTGTTTCAGGGTTTGCTTGGATCGCTTCGACCAACTCAGTCCAAGTATCGACGGCTTTCCCGTTTACGGCTACGATTTCATCGTCCCTTTGCAGACCCGCCTGTTCCGCGGGGCTTCCCGACTGGATTTCACCTAAACGGCTGTCATTAGCCATCACACCGCCCTGCATAAAGGCAATCGCGATGAATACCGCAATGCCGAGGATGAAGTTGTTCATCGGACCGGCAAAGTTTGTCATCATGCGGTTCAATAGCGGAGCTGATTGATACTGCACATCGATTGGCGCAATCTGCACCTCGGTGCCATCCTGCTCGATGATCGTCGCATCGCGCTTCACTTTATAAATGACCGGATCCGCGCTGCCGGGGATGATACCCTTGATGAATAATTCATCTTCCAAGTCCGCGGCAAGGATTTCGATCGGCACAGCATGAATCTGTTGTTTGTTGCTTAAATCGATCTGCGTCACCATTTGTTCGTCATCAACAGAAATTTTAATCGGCATCCCCGGTTTCAAGTCTACCTCTTCATCGCCTAAACCGGCCATTCTGACATAACCGCCGATCGGCAATATTCTGACTGTATAGGTTGTCCCATTTTTTCTGTGAGAGAATACTTTCGGACCCATTCCGATCGCAAATTCACGCACCAAGATGCCTGATTTTTTTGCGAAATAAAAATGGCCGAATTCATGGATAATCACTAATATGCTGAATACGATAATGAAAGTAATTATGGTTTGAAACACGTTATCCCCTCCGACTATTTACGTACTGGTTCTATCCTGAATTAAAGGATGAATTGCAAAAAGATATGGAAAACAGGCATAACGAACAAGGTACTGTCAAAACGGTCCAAAATGCCGCCGTGTCCTGGCAGTATTGTGCCCGCATCCTTCACCCCAAAATAGCGTTTGAATGCAGATTCCACTAGATCACCTATCTGTCCGCAGACGGACAGGATGATGGTCAACATGATCTGCAGGCCCATCGATAATTCGAGCGGGTTGTAGTAGTGGAAATAGACGATGGCGATCACTATCGCCAAGATCGTACCGCCTGCGGAGCCTTCAATCGTCTTATTCGGGCTGATGGCAGGCGCAAGTTTGTTTTTTCCGATTTTTCTGCCGACCAAATAAGCGCCGATATCCGTCCCCCAGATGATCAGCAGCACAAGCAGGACCATCCAAAAACCGATTTCCCGGGTTTGGATAAAATAATAAAATCCTCTTCCGACATATAGGGATGTCAAAACGGAGGCGGCAGCATCGTCGAATGTAAAATCATTTTTCGAAAAAACGGTGCTGACGAACAACACCAAGGCTTCCAAATAGATGATCAGCATGGCATCAATGCCAGCCGGGAGGAAGCTCAAATACGATTCGGGCATCATCAACAGGATGGCTGTCGCCATGGTGATGATCCCTTCGATACTGAAAAGCGACAGTTTTTTCATTTTCAGCAATTCGTATACAGCGATCATCCCTAGAACAATGATGAATAACTGCAGCGGCCAGGATCCCATCCATACAAACGGAATGAATATCGCGGCAGCCACCAATGCGGTGATTGTTCTGGTTTTCATGGTCTCCTCCTCAAATCCCGCCGAAGCGGCGATTACGATGTTGGTATTCAGCAAGTGCCGTTTCTAAGCTTTTCGGCGAAAAGTCCGGCCAGAAGTCATCCGTGAAATACATTTCGCTGTACGCTGCTTGCCACAGCAGAAAATTGCTCAAGCGGATTTCGCCGCTCGTCCGGATCAGCAGATCCGGGTCTTGTAAGGCGCCAAGTTGGCTTGTCATCAGGTATGATGAAAAAAGTTCCTCTGTGATGTCATCGGATGTAATGGTTCCGTTGCCTACATCTTGCGCTATGCGTTTCGCGGCTTCCGAAATTTCGAGCCTGGAGCCATAATTCAAAGCGAAATTCAAAATCAGGCCGGTATTGTTTTTCGTCTTCTCGACTGCATTCTCCACAACCTTCAATGTTTTCTCGGGCAAATGTTCGATCCAACCGATTGTTGTGACTTTGATGTTGTTTTCCATTATCTCCGGCATGAAAACATCGAAGAAATCGATCGGCAATCCCATCAAGAAGTTGACTTCCTCATTTGGTCGTTTCCAATTTTCGGTTGAAAAGGCATAGAGCGTCAATACTTTGATCTGTAATTTGCTGGCATGAATCGCAATCTTCTTGACTGTATTCATCCCCTCTTTGTGCCCGTAAACCCGCGGCATCATCCTTTTCTTTGCCCAACGGCCATTGCCGTCCATAATGATGGCGACATGAGCGGGGATAAGCCCCTCTTCATCAAAAATCAGTTCATTTTTTGGGTCTTCACTTCTAAAAAAAGCCATGCTTCATCCCTCACTTTTTCATAACTCTATTTATTTTAACAAAAAACGAGTCCAATTCATATGTTAATCACCTAATTAAGCGAATTTTAAATTTGCTGTCGCTGGAATCCGTCTATTCAAGTTATCTCAATCATTGAAAAAAGGTCCAAGACAGTTTGTCCTGGACCTTCCTTACCATTGAACCAATCATTATTTATCTAAAATTTCTTTTTCTTTTTCAGCGGCGATCTTATCGATCTCTTTGGAAGATTTATCAGTCAGGTCTTGCACTTGTTTTTCATAAGTGCGCAACTCATCTTCTGTGATTTCTTTATTCTTTTCCGCTTTTTTCAATTCTTCGATAGCATCTCTACGGATGTTACGAATAGAAACTTTAGCGCCTTCGCTTTCTTTGCCGATCAGTTTCGCCAATTCCTTGCGGCGTTCTTCCGTCAAAGCCGGAATGACCAGACGGATGACATTGCCGTCGCTTGTAGGGTTGATTCCCAAATCGCTTTGATAAATGGCTTTCTCGATGTTACCGATGCTTGATTTATCATAAGGCGTAACCATCAGCATTCTCGCTTCCGGAATGGTTATCGATGCCAATTGGTTCACGGGTGTCAGCGCACCGTAATATTCAACTTGAATACGGTCTAAAAGACTAGCGTTTGCACGGCCTGCACGAATGGAACCCAATTCACGCAAAAGCGCTGCCTCAGTTTTTTTCATTCTATCTGTAGCATTGTCCAGAATTGCTTTAACCATCATTATTTCCCCCTAACAGTAGTTCCTATATCTTCACCCATGATGACACGGCGGATATTTCCATGTTTGTTCAAGTTGAACACAACTAGCGGAATATCGTTGTCCATGCTCAATGAGCTTGCTGTAGAATCCATTACTTGAAGTCCTTTGGAGATAACATCTAAATGAGTCAATTCAGTGAATTTCGTTGCTGTAAGATCTTTCATGGGATCCGCAGAATAAACGCCATCAACATTGTTTTTAGCCATCAAGATGACATCAGCATTGATTTCAGCTGCACGAAGCGCTGCAGTCGTATCTGTAGAGAAATAAGGGTTACCCGTACCACCGGCGAAAATGACGACACGGCCTTTTTCCAAATGGCGAACGGCACGTCTGCGGATATATTGTTCCGCAATCTGTCTCATTTCAATGGATGTTTGAACACGCGTCGGAACGCCGTTGTTTTCTAAAGCATCTTGCAACGCTAAAGAATTCATGACAGTAGCCAACATGCCCATGTAATCGGCTTGCGCTCTTTCCATGCCCATTTCTGCGCCTGTCGTACCGCGCCAAATATTGCCGCCGCCTACAACGATTGCGATTTGAACGCCCAGGTCGTGGACTTCCTTGATTTCTTTTACGATTTCCTCGATTGTTGGCGGGTTGATCCCAAAACCAGTATTGCCTGCTAAAGCTTCCCCACTAAGTTTTAAAACAACGCGTTTATATTTTGGTTCACTCATTTTTATATTTCCCTCCGTCTTAACTAAAACGCCATTGTATAAGAGCGTTTGACTATGATAAAAAAGCCCCAATTAAGGGGCAGTTTTATTATTTTTTAACTTGGCTCATTACTTCTTCTGCGAAGTCCATTGAGCGTTTTTCCAAACCTTCGCCTACTGCATAGCGGACGAATGATTTCACGCTGCCGCCTTTAGTAGCAGCATATTGAGAAACCGTAACATCTGGATCTTTAACAAATGATTGGTCATTCAATGAAATTTCGCTTAGGAATTTATTGATACGGCCTGTGATCATTTTTTCAACGATGTTGGCTGGTTTGCCTTCGTTTAATGCTTGTTCAGTAAGAACTTTCTTTTCATGTTCAAGTTCTTCAGCAGATACTTGTTCACGAGAAACATATTTAGGGTTGATGGCAGCTACGTGCATAGAGATATCTTTCGCTGCATCAGCGTCAGTTGATCCTTCTAATACAGTCAATACTGCAATGCGTCCGCCTTGGTGTAAGTATGCACCGAATGCATCAGCATCTGTTTTTTCAACGATAGTGAAACGACGCAAAGTGATTTTTTCGCCGATTACAGTTGTTGCAGTTGAAATAACGTCGCCTAAAGTTCCTTCTTCTGTTTCCAAAGCCAATGCTTCTTCAACTGTAGCTGGGCGTTTTTTAGCGATTGTTTCGGTAACGAATGCTACCAAGTTTTGGAATTTGTCATTTTTTGCAACGAAGTCTGTTTCAGCATTGATTTCAGCGATAACAGCAATATTACCATCAACAAATACATTTGCTAATCCTTCTGCAGCGATACGATCAGCTTTTTTAGCAGCTTTTGCTAATCCGTTTTCTCTTAAATAATCGACCGCTTTTTCCATGTCACCGTCGACAGCCACTAAAGCTCTCTTAGCGTCCATCATACCTACGCCTGTCATGTCGCGTAATTCTTTAACCATTTTTGCAGTTACTTGTGCCATTCTATGATTCCTCCTGAATATTCTATTTCATTAAAAAAGCTATCCCAAAGAGAATAGAAAAGATGTCGGCTACCTAACTGGCTATATCTTTCTTCTTTTCTGAGACAGCTCATTGTTTCAAACTGATGTTACTTCTTACTCGTTTCCGCCTTCAACAACTTCAACGATTTCTTCTAATGAAGTAGCTTCGTCAGCTTCAGCTGCGAATGTTTCTTCGATAGAAACTTCTGCTTGATCTTTGCCTTGGTTACCTTCGATGAAAGCATCAGCCATTTTAGCAGTGATTAATTTAACTGCGCGGATAGCATCGTCATTTGAAGGGATAACAACATCGATTTCGTCTGGGTCGCAGTTTGTATCGACCATAGCAACGATAGGGATGTTTAATTTGTGTGCTTCTTGAACAGCGATTCTTTCTTTTCTTGGGTCAACGATGAACATTACATCTGGAATTCTAGGCATATCTTTGATACCGCCCAAGAATTTTTCTAAGACGTTCTTGTTCTTTTTTCAAGATTACGACTTCTTTTTTAGGAAGTACTTCGAAAGTACCGTCTTCAGCCATTTTTTCGATGGATTTCAAACGTTTGATACGTTTTTGGATTGTATCCCAGTTAGTCAAAGTTCCGCCTAACCAACGGTGGTTAACGAAGAATTGACCTGAACGGATAGCTTCGTCTTTGATTGAATCTTGTGCTTGTTTTTTAGTACCTACGAATAAAGCTACTCCGCCATCTTCAGCAACGTTAAGCATATATTTGTATGCTTCGTCAACTAATTTCACAGTTTTTTGCAAGTCAATGATATAGATACCATTTCTTTCTGTGAAGATGTATTTTTTCATTTTTGGGTTCCAACGACGAGTCTGGTGACCGAAGTGTACGCCTGCTTCCAATAATTGTTTCATTGAAATTACTGCCATGTTTTTTTCCTCCAAATTGTTTTTATTTTCCTCCCCTAATTTCTTTTATAGCAGAAACTCATTTTCCAACGAGCAACGTCCGCTATATCGATTAAGGTGTGAAATGTGGTTTTGCACCGTATTGAATTATACTTAAATAAAACGAAATATGCAAGGACTTTCTTTCTTTTTTAAGATGTGATGCCCAATATTTGTTTGATGTCGTCGTTCGACAACCGCTGTCTGCTCAGAGCCTCTTCGCCTTCGGAGATGATCAGCTGATCAAAAAGCATTTTTTTGTCTTGCTGCAGCTGATTGATTTTCTCTTCGATGGTGCCTTCTGCAATGAAGCGATAGACTTGCACGGTTTTCTTTTGGCCGATACGGTGTGCCCTACCGGCCGCCTGTTCTTCCACGGCAGGATTCCACCACAGGTCAAACAGGATGACGGTATCCGCGCCGGTCAGATTCAAGCCAGTGCCGCCCGCTTTCAATGAAATCAAAAAGACGTCCGCCTGGCCATCGTTGAATTGATTGACCAGCTCGATCCTTTCGGAAGGCGGCGTCTTCCCGCTCAAGTAAAAATTGCTGATGCCTTCTTTTGCCAATTCGTCCTCTATCAGTTTCAGCATGGATGTGAACTGAGAGAATACCAGGACATGTTGATGGTTTTCTTTCGCGTTCCTCAGAATTTCGATCAGCTGTTCCAATTTACCGGAACCGCCTTGATAATCCGGATCGATTAAACGCGGGTCGCAACAGATTTGCCGCAATCGAGTCAGACCGGACAAGATTTCCATCCTGTTTTTCTGGAAATCCTCGTTGTCATAGTAGGCAACGGCATCCTGAAGTTGCTGCAGATAAGCCAAATAGACGACTTTTTGGTCGCGGTTCAAGCTGCTGTAGATATCCGATTCGGTTTTTTCCGGCAAATCGCTCAGCACATCTGCCTTCAGTCTGCGCAGCATGAATGGTTTTGCCGTTTTCGAGATTTCCTCCAAGGTCAATTTTTTGAATTCCTGCACCTTGGGGAACAGGCCCGGCAAAACCAATTGGTAGATGGCCCAGAATTCCGTCACGCTGTTTTCGATCGGCGTTCCGCTCAAGGCGATGTTCACTTTTGCATCCATCTTGGTGATCGCCCGGAACGTTTTCGTGTGATAGTTGTTGACGTACTGGGATTCATCCAATACCATCGTATGGAAATTGACGGCCTGGTAAAGCTCGACATCCTGCCGGAAACTTTGATAGGACGTGATCGCGATGCCGTCTTTGGGCAAATTCCCCAGCTGGAATTCCCTTTCCTTTTTCATCCCGCTGATGACGAAGGTCTGCAGATCCGGTGCGAATTTCTGAAATTCATACTTCCAGTTGTAGATCAACGAGGCCGGCGCTATGATCAAGGATGGCTTGTCGCCGTTATGCCCCTCTTCTATTTCGCTCAAGAGGAAAGTGATGAGTTGCAGTGTTTTCCCCAAACCCATTTCATCCGCTAAAATGCCGCCCAGTCCATATTTGGCCAAAAACTTCAACCATTTAAAACCCGTCACCTGATAAGGGCGCAGATCGGCATGGAGCGATTTGGGCAGTTCCGCAGGGAATGATTCCGGATTTTTGATGTACTGGAACAGATCCTTGAAGAAATTTTGGCTGTATACTTCAGGGTTCAGCTTTTGGATTTCCTGTTCAAGCGTAAAACTTTTTACCATCGGCATCGAGACGGTGCCGTTAATCATTTTGGAATCTTCCCTTATCAAGGAAAGGAAGTGATTCATTTCCTTCATCGGTTCGGTTTCCAATGACAGCAGGCGCCCGTCTTCCGTTTTGAAGTACAGTTCATTCTTTTTGATGCTGTTCAGCAAGCGTTCCACTTCGTTTTCCGATATCCCTTCAACATCGAAGCGGATATCCAAGAAGGAATCGCGGGCGGTCCGTTGCACCTTTGCGGAGATGGTCGCGTTCTCGACGACCAACTTTTGCAGTTCCGGACTCAATTGCACATCCGCGTAAAAGCGCAAAGCGGGTATTTTTCTATAGAGGAAAGAAAACAGGTCCACATCTTTCGTCGCATTCAGCAGCAGTTGGTTTTCGATGATTGTGAAATTCAATTGCTCCAAAACTTGAAGGATCTTTTCTTCCCCCACTGTGTCCCGGATCAGATAACGGCTGCCATCTTCCTGTCCGACATTCGGCTGAAAAGCCGTATCGCCATATTGAAAGATGATGTCCCCCTTTATTCTTTTCTGTGTACCGTAAAAATGGATGGCCACGGTCAGCGGTTCATCAATCATCTGTTCGGCCAATTCTTCGCTGTAGTTTACCGACCCGATCTGTTTCAGCAAAGGCGTCACATAGGTCAACAAGTCGGAAACGTCCGTCTCATCGATGTACACCGATTCCTGTCCATCAAAGCGCTTATTGAAAAAGGCGATATAATCCAACAGCTTTTGTTGCTGGATGGATAGTTCAAAAATATTATTCCCATCGATCAGCCAGTCATAATCCAATAACGGCACGATTGAACTGCGATCCATATGGACTTCGATGCCGTCGCCTTTTATTTCGAGCAAGAACTTGTAGGGCGGTTTTTCTGATGTGAACAAAACCGTATCGTAGGTTTTATCGCTTCCCGACCATTCCACCCTCTCCGTCTTCAACAATTCCATCATGACGGATTTTGCCGAACTTGGCGGCAATATCAAATAGGAATCGATTTTCCTTGCCGTTACATTGATCAGTTGTTTATTCAAAACCCCGGTCTGCTCTTCCATCATTTTGTACAGCCGATAAAGTATTTGCTGATCGGATTCCTTGATCTGAACTTCTTTAAAGTCGATCTCATCCGCAGTACGGTATTCCCATTTCTCCTGTTTCACAAATTGCTCCGTGAATTGTTCGATGTTCGTAACCATGTATAATTTGTCCAAGCCTGCACGCAAGGAAAGCGCAAGGACACATTCACCATGCATATAAGCATTCGGTTTGATCCGCAAAACCTGTAAAGTGTAATGGACTGAGAATTCAGGCCTCGTGGTGGTGCTCTTCGAACCTCTATTTTCATGATAGAAGATTTGAGTCAAGTCCGACACAAATTCTTGTCCCGCTATGTCAGAATCAACTTGGAAATGTTCCGCACTTTGTTCTGTCAAAATGCGCGTACCGCATTTCTCTTTCAGGAATAATTCAACCGCAATCGTATGCTTGCAATATTGATGGGTCTTCCAATATTTGCATTGGCAAACATCTTGTTCCCTGGCAGTGCCGTCCAAAGTAACGTGATACATGCGACTTCCAAGCACCTCACTATGCCATACTTGATTCTGGAAATCCGGCTGAATCGACAACACACGGCTCTCATTGACATATTCTCTGCCTTGTTGAATCATCCTATCTGGAATACTCCATTTCACTCTATCAGCCCCTCACATTCAATCTATCCATTCTTCATTGTACTTTAAATCGACCAAAAAATATACTCTCTTCCCCTAAAGAAGCCATTCCCGGAAATGTTTTTCTTGAAAAACAAGGGAAATTGACTCATACTAGTAACGATAAAGCTATAGGCAAAGGAGATAGATCATGTTTTTTAAGACAGTAGTTAATATCGTGAAGTTTTTAGTATTTATCCTGAACGGAAAAACGGAAATCCAAAACAAAGATAAGATCCCAAAGGACACCGTGTTCGTAATAGCAGCCCCGCACAGAAGCCTGCTGGATCCGATCTTTATCTCATTCGCCGTTTACCCCCGCGTTTTTTCTTCCATGGCGAAGCAGGAATTATTCGAGGGCACTTTCATGAACTGGCTCTTACTCCATCTTCACGCTTTCCCGGTCAATCGCGAAAACCCCGGCCCGAGCGCATTGAAGCAACCCGTCAGCATTCTGAAAGAAGGCCATGATGACCTGTTGATTTTCCCTACAGGTTCGCGGCACTCCGATGAAATCAAAGGCGGAACATCCACCATCGCAAAATTGGCTGGCGTCCCGATTCTGCCGATCGTTTATCAAGGCCCCTTATCTTTCAAAGAATTATTCAACATCTTCAAGCGCAAAAAAGCGACAGTACGCATCGGCGACCCTATCTACCTGCCGACGGAAAAACGCGTTTCCCGGGAAGTGCTCGCTGCATACGACCAAAAGATAACCGACGCTTTCCACCAATTGGATAAAGAAATCGATCCGGATTTCGTCTATGTGGCCAAATAAAAAAAAGACATCACATCAGTCATTTAAACTGCTGCGATGTCTTTTTTTTGTTGATTTCAACGACGTCAATCGTTCATCGATTGCAGTCGGTACATATCATAATAGGTGCCTTGTTTTGCGATCAGCTCGTCGTGCGTGCCTCTTTCTATGATGTTGCCTTTATCCAGCACCAGGATAAGTTGGGCATCCCGGATCGTGGATAAACGGTGGGCAATCGCGATCGTCGTCCTGCCTTGTCTCATTTTATGCATACTGTCCTGGATCAGCAGCTCCGTTTCGGTATCGATATTCGCTGTGGCTTCATCCAAAATCAATACTTTCGGATTCCGCAGGATTGTCCTTGCGAAGGATATCAGCTGACGCTCGCCGCTGGAATAGCTCGCACCGCGTTCAATCACTCTGGCATGGTATGCTTCCGGCAGCGATTCGATAAAGGCATCGGCGTGCACAAAAGCCGCTGCGTTTTTGACTTCCTGGTCCGAGTAATCGCTGCTCATCAGACGGATATTCCGCGCTATATCGCCGTAGAAAAGGAAGGAGTCCTGCAATACCAGTCCCATCTTGGAACGGATTTCCGAAAGGGGATACTCTTTGATGGATTTCCCGTCGACCAGCACTTCCCCTTCCTGGAATTCATAGAAGCGCAATAAGATGTTGATGATGGAGCTTTTGCCGCTGCCGGTTTGCCCAATCAAGGCGACGGTTTCTCCCGGATAAGCCGTAAAACTGATGTTGTTCAGCACATTATGTTTCCCGTCATAGGAAAAGGAGACATTCCTGAATTCGATTTTGCCTTCCTGAATTGAAAGTCCCGATTGTTCCGGATGTGCGGGCGCGAGCTCTTCGTTGTCCATCACTTTCAGGACACGGGAACTCGACACAATGCCATCCTGCAGGACACTCAAATTATCCATCATCATCCCCATCGGCCGGAAAAAGTTTTGGATGTAGGTTGTGAAAGCATAGATGACCCCGATTTCAACGACGCCGTTCAGCGTCTTGACCCCGAACAGCCAAAGCACGAACGTTAAGGCGATTGCCTGCAACAGATTCACTACAGGCATCAGCAATAAGGCATTCATCTGCACCATCGCCACACGCCCTTTGCTGTAGGCCTCGTTGATTTCATCGAACTCGGCTTGCAGCCTCTTCTCTTGGCGGAATTGCTGGATGATCGGCATGCCGGAAATCGATTCATTCAGCTTTGTGTTCAGTTGGCTGAGCCTTTCGCGCATCATCCGATAGACGCGCGTACTGTATTTTTGGTAAAACCAAACCAACCCGGCCATGGCCGGAACGAAGTAAATAAAGATGAGCGTGATGTCCTTATCCAAGGTCCACATCGCAATGAAGACAGTGACGATGCTGAAGATCCCCTCGGCCAACGCCAAAAATACGTTCCAAAACTCTTTGATCGTTTCGGTGTCATTCGTGACCCTTGATACGATTGAACCTGCTGGTGTCGTATCGTAATAGCGCATGCCCAATTGGTTTATTTTCCGGAAAACGTTATTGCGGATGTTTTCCACCGTCTTTTCGGATGCCATGCTGAATATATAGCGTTCCAGATACATGACCAGCATTTTTACGAGGACAACCGCCACATAGATAGCGGCAAAGAGAATGCTTATTCTTGTCGTCGCATTTCCTTTTGACAAATAATCATCCATGTATATTTGGATAATCCGCGGTGCAACAACGTTCACCAACGAGAGTCCGATGCTGAAAAGCAAGGCAACAAAGAATTGCAACCGGAAAGGATGTGCGTATTTAAAAATTCGCTTCACTGCCCGAAACTGTTCTTTTATCGGAACATTTTTAGCCCACGCCGACTTTTCCATTAGGCATCCTCCCCTTCCAGCTTAATTTCCAATTGTTGTTTTTCGTACATGCGGTGGTACCAGCCACCCGAATGCATCAATTCCTGGTGCGTCCCTCTTTCGACGATGCGGCCTTCGTCCAGGACGATGATTTCGTTCGCATGCATGACGCTGCTGATTCTGTGCGCGGCGATGATGGTCGTCTTGTCGGCCCGTCTCTCCTTCAATCCGCTAAGGATCGCTTCCTCCGTTTTCGCATCGACTGCAGACAAAGAGTCATCCAGGATCAACAATTCCGGATTCAGCACCACCGCACGAGCGATGGAAATCCTTTGTTTCTGGCCCCCCGACAACGAGACGCCGCGTTCACCGACCAACGTATCGTAACCGTCCGGGAAGCCTAATACATCGTTATGGATGGCTGCCAATTTGGCTGCCTCCTCAACCGCCTCTTGGTTGAGGGACGGGTCCGCAAAACGGATGTTTTCCCTGATGTCGGTGGAGAACAGAAAATTATCCTGCGGAACATACCCGATGCCGTTCAACAGGGCATCCAGTGAGTAATCGCGGATATCCACCCCGTTATAGAGGATGCGTCCTTCGTAATTATCATATTCGCGCAACAGCAGTTTGAATATGGTGCTTTTACCTGAACCGGTCCTGCCGACAATACCCAACGTCTGCCCTTGCTCCAAACGGAAGACTACGTCGGATAAGCTTGCTTCGGCAGCGTTCGGATACTTGAATTGCTCAACTTGGAAATCGAGGTTTCCGGATATCTGGCTCGGAAACGATTTTTTCTTCTCGACGATCGACGATTTTTCTTTCAATAGCTCTTCGATCCGGCTGTAGCTTGCGCTCCCTCTTTCCAATACATTGAACAATCTGCCGACCGCCAACATCGGCCAGGTCATCATGCTGATGTAACTGATGAAAGAAACCAATTGTCCGATGCTGATGCTGCCTTCCACAACGAATCGTCCCCCGAAGATTAGCGTCAAAGCGTAGGAAATCCCGATTATCAATTGGATCGCCGGATCAAATAACGCATCCGTCCGATACACTTCCTTATTTTTCAACATGACATCCTTGGTCCGGGCTTCAAAGTCCTTGATGTCTTGTTCCTCTTCCCCGAATGTCTTGATGACTTTTACGCCGGATACACTTTCCTGCGTCTTGTCGTTCAGATCGGAAAAGGCCGCTTGGGCCTTCCGGAAGCTTTTGTGCATCCTTTTCCCCAATATCCTTGAAATCAGCGTCAAGCCGGGAAGTGGAATCATCGCAATCAGGGTCAAGCGCCAATCGATCAGGAAGAACATCGTAAACAAGGTGATCCCGCCTGAAGAAATCGAATCGGCAAGCGTCAGGATGCCTGCCCCTGCAACCATCCGGATTGCATTCAAATCATTGGTGGCATGCGCCATCAAGTCGCCGGTGCGGAATTTTTGATAGAACGTGGCATCCATTTCCGTGAAATGCTTGAAAAGACGCGAACGCAATATCTTTTCAAGTTCTGCAGATGTGCCCCAGATTTTCATCCGCCAGATATAGCGGAATAGATATTGTAAAATACCCGAAACAAGGATGAGCAATACCCATTTCATCAGGGAAGACCGGCTCAACGTTCCTTGTGCGATTTCGTCGATGATGATCCCTACGACCCTCGGCGAGACAACTTGCAAAATTGCCACGATGATCAAGAAGAAAACGCCAACCACATATGATTTCCATTCCTGTTTAAAAAACCAATTCAGTTTTTTAAAAATCCCCATATGCAACTTCACCTACAATCTTCGTATATTTTAGGGCAAAAAAATAAAAATGTGGATCTATGCAGCTCCACATTTTGTACGTTGTTTCATGTTCTATTTCTTTTTCTTTGAAGATTGTGCTTTCATGGAAGCCAAAATTTGCTTCACTTTTTTTTCAGATGGTTTTTGTCCCATTTGCATCATCATAGAGCGTAACATATCTTCGTTGATCGGTGGATTCTCTTCGAAATATTTAACCATATAACGTCTCGCAAGGAAAAATCCGCCAACCGCTCCTAAAATAATACCTAAAATCACAATCATTACCCATGCTGTAGTTGACACGTATTCATCCCCCTTTCCAAAAGCATTCATTCGTTTATTGTACTAAAAATGAGAAGAAAAAGAAATAGAAACACAGCAAATATTTCGTCCAAAACAGAAAACGTTTTATTTTTCGTTGAAAACCATGTTCTCTGCAGCGAAAATCGCCGCCGGATGCGAACATTTGTTTGATTTATTTTCCGAATAAATGATAAACTGAATGAAATAAATAAAGATTACGGAGATGATGATCTCATGATTAAAAATAAAGATTCGCGTCAATTGGAAGTTCTCCAATACATCTATGAAGAGGTGCAAGGCAAGGGCTACCCTCCTACCGTGCGGGAAATAGGGAATGCCGTTCATTTGTCGTCGACATCCACTGTACATGGCCATTTATCCCGCTTAGAAAAAAACGGGTTCATTCAACGCGACCCGACAAAGCCAAGAGCAATTGAATTGACACAAGCCGGGTTGGATAAGTTGGGCGTCCTATCGGATAAAATGCCTTTACTGGGAACCGTCACCGCCGGCGAACCGATTCTGGCTGTGGAAGAGGCAACCGACTACTTCCCTGTCCCGCCGGATCTAAAAACGGGATCAGGCAACTTATTCATGCTGAAGATCCGCGGCGAAAGCATGATCGATGCAGGCATCTATGACGGCGACTCCGTCATCGTCAGGCAACAAGCCAGCGCCGAAAACGGCGATATCGTCATCGCGTTGACCGATGATGATGAAGCAACGTGCAAACGATTCTTCAAGGAAAATGGCTACTACCGTCTGCAACCGGAAAACCCGACCATGGACCCCATCATTTTGGACAATGTACAGATACTGGGAAAAGTCGTCGGACTATACAGAAACCACATCAATTAAAAAAGAACGTACAGATTTTTCTGTACGTTCTTTTTTAATTGATCTTTCGCGATCCAAGCCTGCCTCATTGCAGCCGTTGGGACTCTTTTTTAGTATTCCATCAAAGCGAATATGTCGTGGCCTTTGATCAAGTCTCGCCCTTTTAGGTCCAACAATTCGATCAGGAACGCCAATCCGACAACTTCTCCGCCCAATTTTTCGACTAATTCGATCGTTGCAGCCGTTGTGCCGCCGGTCGCCAAAAGGTCATCGCAGACCAATACTTTGTCCCCCGGTTTGATGGCATCCTTATGCAATTGAAGCGTCGCTTCGCCGTATTCAAGGCCGTAGGATACTTCGACTGTTTCACGAGGAAGCTTGCCCTTCTTGCGCGCCATCGCAAAACCGCAGCCCAGTCCGACAGCTACCGGACAGCCTACCATAAAGCCGCGCGCTTCAGGTCCAACTACTTTATCCACATTCAAATCTTTCGCATAGGCGACAATTTCATTGATCGCATAACGATAAGCTTCTCCATCCGTCATCAAAGGCGAGATATCACGGAAGATGATGCCTTTTTCCGGGAAATCTTTTACATCTGCAATATATTTTTTCAAGTCCACTTTGTATTCCTCCATTTTTATCCTGCTTTAATTTGCGTATTCATCCAATTTGTCAATTCCGAGAAAGGACTGAATAAAAATAATTTTTCTGCATCCATTTTCAGCATGCGATTCTGGTAAGCTTTCGTTTTCTCCAACTCTCTTCTTGCCGGATTCTTCACTTCCTTAACAAAACCGTCCTCTATTGTAACAAATTCAGCATCCAAAAACACTTGAATCATAAAAATGATAATATTCTTCTTGATTTTTAAATAATCAGCCAATTCATTTAATCTGTTTCTAACATTGATGTCGCGGTGCGTCCGGATATATTGATAGAATGAGGCGAATTGCGTTTTGGACGGAATTCCTTCGCTGTAGACGCTGTCCGTTGCATAGCTCGCCACATAGACGTTGGCGAAGCTGTTTCCCTTCAACAATTGCGCCACCAATTCATTGGCGCTCGGACATTCGAAAATGACCAGGTTGGTATATTCCTTCTCGCGCAAAGCATGCACCGTGATGTCGGAAAGCAGGACGGCTTCTGAACTTGCGGGAATCCGTTCGTGGAAATGCTTCATCATGGAAGAAGTGGAAAACAGATAAACAGCGTTCTCGATCTGCAGCATTTGTTCCTGGATCGTCGAGCTGCGTTTATCAAAGAATTGGATCTGGTTATTTTTGATGTCCTTCAGTTGGAGCTGCGGTTTAACCATGTCTTTCCATTTGTTGATCGAAAGTTCCCCAATCAAGGATACCTTGTCCATTTCGTTCAGATGGTTGCCGATATTCCCTTTATTGAATCCGATGACGTCCAAATACAGTTCGTTCTCTTGAAGCTTAAACTTCAGGTGTTTATTGTCTGCGCCTATCTGTCTGACGTCCGTCAGCGGAATATCTTCGAACCCGAAGATCGGCTTGGGATTGTCCGTCCCATAGGGTTTAAACAGCTCAAGTTCCTTCAAAAAGGGCATCGTAACCGTGCCTAGCGCCAGAATGTCATCCACAAAGACTGTTTCGCCCAGCAATATATCTTCATGGAAAGGTGCCGCATATTCGTTGATCTTCTTTGCTAAATCAGCCAAGGAGGCTGCCGGCAGGCTCATCCCGGCTGCCATCTTGTGGCCGCCGAATTTCGATAAGAGCTCTTTGCAAGCCGCCAACGCTTCATAGATATGCAACGCTTCGATGCTGCGGGCTGAGCCTTTCGCTACGCCGGTGTGCTTGTTGATATTGAAAAGGATGGTGGGGCGACCGGTTTCTTCGACGATCTTACTGGCCACGATCCCCAACACACCTTCGTGCCACTCCTCGTTGCCCAAGACGATGACATCCGGAACGTTTTCAAATTTGTCCAATTCCGCAAGCGCCTTTTGGAATATGTCGCTGACGATCCCCTGCCTCTCGACATTCTTATCTTGGATATGGTCAACCAATTCGCCGATTCTGCCTTCATCAAAGCTCAGCATCAGTTCAACGCCCGGACTGGCATCATCCAGCCTGCCGATCGCATTCAGGCGTGGTCCGATCGTGAATCCGATCGTCTCTTCATCGATTGCGTCGACAGTGACGCCTGCCGCTTCCATCAGTGCGGCCAAGCCCAAACGTTGGGATTGTTTCATGACGGTTAAGCCTTGCTTCACTAGCCAACGGTTCTCCCCCGTCAAGCTCACCAAATCAGCTACGGTCCCGATGGCCGCCAAGTCAAGCGATTCGTAAGGCAATTCCCCCAATAGCGCAGCCGCCACCTTCAACGCCACGCCTGCCCCCGATAGATCGGCGAAAGGATAGTTCCCTAGCGGATGGCGCGGATGGATGACTGCATACGCATCCGGTAACGTTTCCGGCAATTCGTGGTGATCGGTAACAATGACATCCACACCCATTTTCTTTGCCATCTCAATCGGTTCGTGCCCGGTGACGCCATTGTCGCACGTCAAGATCAGTTGGGCACCGTTCTCGATTAATTTCATGAATGCCGCTGCATTCGGGCCATACCCGTCCGTAAAACGATTCGGCAAATAATAACCTACATTGCCTCCCAGCACCTCAATTGTTTCGACCAGGATGCTCGTACTTGTGATGCCATCCGCGTCGTAGTCTCCATAGACGACGATTTCCTCTCCCATTTCAATGGCTTGCGAAAGTCTTTCGACCGCCTTTTCCATATCATATAATAAAAAAGGATCATGGAATACCATTTCAGAGCCGTCGATAAACAGCTTGATTTCCTTTTCTGAAGTCAGCCCCCGTTGAAAGCAGAGTTTTACAAATGTTTCAGAGAGCCCCAATGATTTGCTGATTTTTGCGCAATCCTCTGGGCTCATCTGCGTTTCCCTTAATTTCCAATTTAATTTTGCCGTTAACACATCGACTACCCCTTACTCCATCAATTCATATGCTTAATCACTCACGCCATTAAGCATCAACCTATTTATGATACCATAATTCGCTATTTTTCTAAATCATAATATCGTCTCTATCCGCGCAAAGAAAAAGGCGGAAAACAAATCTTACTCCATGATTTGTTCCCCACCTTTCCGTTGCATCCATTTCTGTTATGATCCCGGTTGAACGGGTGTGCCGGCGGTGTATTTTTTGATCAATTCCTCTTCCAGCGATTTGATTTTGCTGTCTTTTTCGAGCAGCTGATTTTGCAGTTCTTCGACTTGTTTTTGATGGTTTGCTTTCGCTTCATCGACCGCACGTTGAATGTCGCTTCCCTTTGAGTCGATTTCTGCCCGCATTTGTTTGAATTCCTTATTCTTCTTTGAAGCGCTGCCCGTGGCAACCAATAGGGTAATGAGCGAACCCATCAATAAAGAAAGCAGAATGACGATGATCAGGGGCCCCTTGATCGAGGTAAAGCCGAAGTTAACGGGTACGGTATCGACATTAAAAACCGCAAATAAAGTAATGATTAAAATTAAGATGATACTGGCAACAAGTCTCCATTGGTTTTTCATTTTTTTATCGCCTCACCTATCTTTTTATCTACAAGCCTATTATCCCTTTTTATCAAATAAAGAGTCAACTAAGAACTCCCCGTTTGAGAAACTAATCTGGATAATCTGGCTATTGATCTGAGCAGGATAAAAAAAACGGGGCCCTTTTATGGGAAATTTGCATCTCCCATAAAAGCGGCTCCCCGTTACATTTTTTCCAATGGAACATCAAACTCATCGTAGTCATTCACCAATTTGCTGTTCTCGAATATTCTGCGCGCATCTTTTTGAAGCTGTGTAGCATTGCCGCTCAAATAACGGGCGCTGATGTGCGTCAGATAGAGCTGCTTGACGCCGGCTTCCTTTGCGACGTTTGCCGCATCGATGCAGGTCGAATGGAAATAGTCAGCCGCAATGGCCTGGTCCTCTTTCCCGAAAGTGCTTTCATGGACGAGGACATCCGCATTCTTTGCCAGAACGACCGTATTCTTCGTCCTTCTTGTATCCCCAAGAATGGTGACGATTCTGCCTTTTGTCGGTCTCCCGATGAAGTCCTGACCGTTTATGATCCGGCCATCCGGCAGCGTCACCGTTTCCCCATTTTTCAGTTTTCCATATAGCGGTCCAGCCGGGACATTCTGCTCTTTCAGCCTTTCAGCCTGCAGCTCGCCTGGATAGTCAGCTTCCTCCACTCTGTATCCGTACGATACGATACCGTGGTTCAACTTCATGCAACTGACCCTGAATTGTTCATCTTCGAAAATGATGCCCTCTTCTTCTATTTCGTGGAAGAAAATAGGGTACCGCAAATGGGATTGAGAGATACGCAAACTAGTAAGGACAAATTCTTTCACACCTTTTGGTCCGTAGATATTCAGAGGCGTATTGCCGCCTTGGAATGCTCTGCTGCTCAACAATCCCGGCAAGCCGAAAATATGATCGCCGTGCAAGTGCGTAATAAATATCTTTTCTATTTTCCGGGGCCGGATAGCCGTCTTCAACACACGTTGTTGTGTCCCTTCTCCGCAGTCGAAGAGCCAGATCGCATTCCGCTCATCTAAAAGCTTCAAGGCAATGCTGGATAAATTCCTGCTGGTGGAGGGGACGCCGGCTCCTGTTCCTAAAAATTGTATTTTCATAGTCAATTGCTCCCATTATCATCATTTAAAACATCATAAATCCCTTCAGCCACATATAAAGCCAGCTGTCTTCCGCCTTCTTCGTTCGGATGGACCAAATCGTCCCTCATCCAATCATCGTGACCCTCGCTGTACGCATTCCAATCCAAGATATGGACATTCGCGTAATCCTGTTCCGCAAGCAGCATTTGGCTATTGGCGCTGTTTTGCCAGCTTCTCGGCACGCTTGTGGTAACGAGGAAGACCGTCCTGTCCGTACCGATTGCATTCAGGAACTCATCCATCTGATCTTTCGTGAAGGTGCCATTCGACCCCAAAAAGACGACTACCGTATCATCCAGTTTCCCTTCGGCTTTCAGCGATTCGAGCACAGCTCCGGTCTGATATAATTGCCGGGATACGGCACCGTCGATGACCGCTTGCCCGAAAATCGGTGTCAGTTTATCCGCTGCAGCCAAAAGGACGGAATCCCCGATGAAGGTGACCCTCAAATCATGAGAAAACAGAATCACATTCTCGGCTCAAGCCTTCAATATTATTGATCGCCCTGCTTCTTGACGCATCGTCATCGTTGACTGCTGCAATCGTCTTTTGATTTTTGGTGATCTGTTCCTGCAGTTCTTTTACGGAAGGATCCTCGCCTGTTTTCGCTTGAACAAAACCGACCGCTGCAACAAGCAAAATCGCGAAGCACAGCAGTGTGGCGATCTTGCTCCAAGGATGCTTCTTTTCTCCCCGTTTCCAAATATCTTTCATTATCCGGATATTGGATTTTATTCCCCATGATTGGACAAAAGGGAGAAGCCAAGCTTCCTTTTCAAAAAATTGATAGCTGGTTTCCGCGGCGATCAGAATGAACACGAGTTGGATCAGTATATGCCGATTTGGATCGTTGCTTGTATCCAACACTTTTGCCTGATAAAGGACAATGACCGGATAGTACCAAAGATAAAGAAAATAGCTTCTTCTGCTGATCCACTGGATCGGTTTGAACCGCATCGCTTTAGAGAAAAACGTAGCCGGATGCGCGGTCACCGCAATGACGATGGCGATGACGAGCGCATTCAGATACATGCCGCCTAAATAGGTGAACGCCTGATTGTCCAACATGACTCTCATCATGACGCCGACAATCAGATAAGCGATCGCCCCAATGCTGTTCAATCTGCGCTTTGCCCTCTTCGAAATATCCGGGCGCAAAGAATGCAGCGGCCAAAGGATGGATAGCGCCGCGCCGATCATGAAAGCAAAGAACCGTGTATCCGTTCCATAGTAGATGCGGGAAAAATCTTGGCCGGGTGCATAGCGCAGCGCCATCGAAGCGATGGAAAGGAAAGAAAGCCCCACCGTTGTTAACAGAAGAGCATCTTTTTTCTTAAATTTCGCAAGAACAAGAAATGCGACCAATGGCCAAACAATATAGAACTGGCTCAACACAGATAAAAACCAAAGATGAGTAAAAGGCGATTGAACGTAGAATTGATCAAAATAGGAACTTCCGTTGGCGATTTGCCACCAGTTGTTGTACATGCCCAAAGAGGACACGATCCATGAACGGATATTCAATAATAAATCCCTTTGGAACAGGGTGATGTAAGCTGTGACGGTTACCATCATCCACAACAACGGAAGAACCAACCGATTAAAACGTCTGGTAATATAACTTTTATAAGCAAGCTTTCGCTTAACCTGGTATTCTTTCATGACATAATCCGTTATGAAATAGCCCGTCAAGACAAAATATATATTGACGCCCAAAAAACCGCCCGGAATTTGGTAAGGAATCAAATGGTAAAAAATGATGGCTAAAATCGCAATCGACCGTAATCCGTCTAAAGCAATGAATCGATTCTGCCTGTTCACAATTTTCCCCTTCCTGTTTCCTTTTTAATCGACGAATTCAAACTCAAAGTCCATGATGCGAACCATGTCGCCATCTTTCGCTCCACGGGCTCTTAATTTCTCATCAATACCCATTGCACGCATTTGACGGGCGAATCGCATAATGCTTTCGTCGTGTTCGAAATTGGTCATATTGAATAATTTCTCCAATTTTTCGCTGTTCAATACCCATGTTGAATCTGGATCGCGCGTAATCTTGATTTCGTCTTTGCCATCTTCAAATTTGTAAAGGACCGAAGTTTCGATCTCTTCATCGAATAATGGGAATTCCGGCGTATCCTGCAAGATTTCTGCAGTATAGTCCAATAACTCGGCAACACCGGTAGTCGACCAGGCTGAAATCGGGAATATTTTTGGTGCATTTTCGGCACCGAATTTTGCAATTAATTTCTCTTCAAATTCTTTTAAGTTTTCTTCTGCTTCAGGGATATCCATTTTATTGGCAACGATGATCGTTGGGCGCTCCAATAGACGCAATTGGTAGCTTTCCAATTCCTTGTTGATTTTTTCGTAGTCATCGAAAGGCTCTCTGCCTTCTGTGCCACCCATATCGATGACATGCAGGATGACCCTTGTGCGCTCGATATGGCGCAAGAACTGAATCCCTAGCCCTACCCCTTGCGATGCGCCTTCGATAAGTCCCGGCAAATCGGCCATTACAAACTGCTCACCGCTTCTTGTTTCGACCATCCCAAGATTTGGAACGAGTGTGGTGAAGTGATAGGCAGCAATTTTTGGTTTCGCTTTTGATACAACCGATAAAAGCGTTGATTTCCCAACGGAAGGGAAGCCGACCAAACCAACATCCGCAATGACTTTCAATTCAAGCTCAAGCTCTAATTCTTCGCCCGGTTCTCCGTTTTCGGCGATTTCAGGAGCAGGATTTGAAGCGGTTGCGAAGCGATTGTTCCCTCTGCCGCCGCGGCCGCCTTTTGCGATGACCGCTCTTTGTCCCACTTCGGTCAAATCCGCAATCAATTCTTTTGTTTCAGCGTTGCGGACAATGGTACCCGGTGGAACCTTGATCACTGAGTCTTTTGCGCCGCGCCCAAACATGCTTTTGCTCATCCCATTTTCGCCGGGCTTCGCTCTGAAGCTGCGATTGTAACGGAAATCAAGCAGCGTGCGCAAGCCTGGATCCACTTCAAAAATGATGCTGCCGCCACGGCCGCCGTCGCCACCTGCTGGTCCGCCATCCGGAACATATTTTTCGCGGCGGAATGCAACCATCCCGTCGCCACCTTTACCCGCTTTTACATGTACGGTCGCATGATCTAAAAACATTGACATCTTTTTTCCCCCTTGGAAAAATGTTTAATACTTTCTTATATTAAACAAAATTAAATCTATTTTCTTCGACCGAACGTTAAGTCAATTGTATATCCTTATTCCAGCCGTCTTTACTCCTCGGAGAAAAGATGCACTGTTCCGGATATTACGTTCATTAGCTGTGGCTCTTGATCTAAAACAAAGATACCTAATCCACCGCTGCTAGTATGGGCTCCTTTGGAGAAAAACCATACATCCGTGTTCGTGCATGCGGAAACAAGCAAAGAATTCCTGCTCTCATTCCTTTGCATTCATCGGACTGTCTGCATGGCGGATTACAAAACATGGGTCTTGGAACGGACCTGCACTATTTTTACATCCTGCAATAATTTGTTTTTTAATTTTTTTGAGCCATGAATCAGCTTCTCCACAATACTTTCGGCATTTTTTACAGTCTTTAGGGTTTATTGCTTCAAGAATCACCTATCCGTCCGGTAGGCTTGTTGATCTTTCAGCCCTTGACCAACCATTCCGTTATTGAATGGTAAACATGAACAGCACAGTGCCAATCAAATTTTTCAGGAAAAGAACGATGATAGACATCAGTTTATCCTTTCCGAGCGATGGCGCAGCCGGCATCTGCAAGCAGCTGCCGGAAGGAAAATCTCCTCTGCAATCCCATTGTTCAACCCAGCGCCTCTTTTATCCCTGCACTTAATTTACCATATTCTTATCGAAACAGGAAGGGAATAGCTGAGTTCCCGTTGCTTCACGACGGCAGCCTTGCCCGCATAGCCAAAATAAGGGAGGCAGGAATAAACAATGTTAGCCCCGCCCCCATCACTTCATTATTTAATGATCAATTTTCTGACATCCGCAAATTGCATGATGCTCAATTTCAGATTGCCCAAAGTGTTCAATCGGTTGCTGCGGATTGCGATATCCTCCACCATCACCATGTTTTCGTCGAAATAAGCATCGATATACGGTGTGATGGCCTTCAAAGCGGCATAATCCGCTTCGGGATCGCCATGCGACAACGCGATGTTCAAATGATTGATTTGTACATATAGATTCTTTTCGCTTGCCGTTTCCAAAAGGTCGGCTTGCACAGCGATCATTTCCTCTGCATCACCGGCGATGTTCACGACACGCGTCAATGATTCCACCACTTGTTTGAACGAAGGATCGTTGCTGTGCAGCTGCAGCACTTTCGCATTTGCGATCATTGTATTCACGTCTTTTTCGGTTGATTGCAACGCAGCGTCCACCACATCATAACGGATGTCGTAGCCCTGCAGTTTTTGTTGCACGCGGCCCTTAGCGAAGACGATCAATTCTGCCATTGTTTTTGCAAACAATGCTTCATCGGATACCGCATAAACCTCTTTCAGAAGATTCGACAGCAATTCTTCAAAAGAGAACGTCCATTGGAATTTCTCGATGATTTGGATTACCCCGATCATTTGGCGGCGCAACGCATACGGATCATTCGAACCTGTCGGAATCATCCCTTGCAGGAAGAAACTGATGATGCTGTCCAATTTGTCGGAAACAGCCAACACTGCCCCGACTTGCGTTTCCGGAAGCTCTCCTTCGCTGGATATCGGCAAATAATGTTCGCGGATAGCGGCAGCTACTGCATCCGTTTCGCCTTGTTGAACTGCATATACTTCACCCATGATGCCTTGCAGCTCCGTGAATTCGGATACCATGTTCGTCACTAAGTCAAACTTGTAGATGGCGGCTGCACGCAGCAAGTGCTTCTCTTCGTCTACGGTCAAATCCAAAGCATCGGACAGATGCGCTGCGATTTTCGCTGTGTTTCCCATCTTATCGTAAATGGTACCGATTTTCGTATGGAAAGTGACTTTTTTAAGCTTTTCGACAGATTGCTCGATCGTTATGCGTTTGTCTTCGTTGAAGAAGAATAGGCCGTCTTCCAAACGAGCGGTCAAAACTTTTTCGTTCCCTTTTTTCACGTTATCGATGAATGCCGCATTCCCGTTTCTGACAGAAATGAAATAAGGCAGCAGTTTACCGGCTTTGTCCTTCACTTCAAAGTAACGTTGGTGGCCCTTCATGGATGTGATCAAGACATCTTCCGGCAAGGTCAGATATCTTTCGTCGTATTCCCCATAAAATGCCGTAGGGTATTCAACCAATGAAGTCACTTCTTCCAAAAGAGCTTCATCGGTAGGGATGACCCAATCGTTCTCGACTTCGATTTGCTTGATTTGCTCGCGGATCATATTTTTTCTTTCGTCTTGATCAACGATTACAAATTGATCAGCCAGTTTTTCTTTGTAGTCGGCAGCCGTTTCCAAAGCGATCTCTTCGCCCAAAAAGCGGTGACCGCGCGTTTTGCGTCCGGATTTTATGTCCAATACGGAGAATGGGATGACTTTTTCGTTCGCTAAAGCCACAATCCAGTGAATCGGACGGATATATTTGAACTGATGGCTGCCCCAGTGCATGGATACAGGGAACGTCAAGGATTCAACAACCGTGCCCAATTCTTTCAAAACGTCAGAAGCATCTTGCCCGATCGTCTCTTTTTTGACGAAAGCATATTCAACGCCCTTCAGATCTGCGAAATAGATATCCTCGGTCGTCAGGCCTTGTCCACGGACAAATCCCATAGCCGCTTTTGACCAGCTGCCGTCTGCAGCCAAGGCGATTTTCTTGGCGGGCCCTTTCAATTCTTCTGTGAGATCCGCTTGTTTTTCGCTGACATTGTGCGCGATGATCGCTAAACGTCTAGGCGTCGCAAGCATTTCGACGGAATCAAAGCCGATGCGGTTCTCATTCAAGAAAGCCATCACTTTTTCTTTTAATTGGACGCTGCTGCTGCGAACATATTTTGCAGGCATTTCCTCTAAACCTATTTCTAATAAAATCGTTTGACTCATCCTGTTAGTCCTCCTTCAATAAAAGTTCTGATTGATCCGCAGGCAATAGCGGGAAGCCAAGTTCTTTTCTCTTTTGAACGAAAGCTTTCGCCAATTGGCGCGCCATATTGCGGATGCGGGCTAAGTAGCCGGCACGGTCGGTGGCGGAAATGACCCCTCTTGCATCCAACAAATTGAAGGCATGCGAACTCTTCAACACGTAATCATAGGCGGGATGGACCAATCCATTTTCGATTTGCTTCGTCGCTTCCGCTTCATAGGAATCAAACAACTGGAACAACAATTCTACATTGCTTTCTTCAAATGAATATTTGGAATGTTCGTATTCCGGCTGAATAAAGATTTCGCCGTATTTAACGCCTTCTGTCCATTCCAAATCGTAGACGCTGTTCACTTCCTGGATGTATGAAGCCAGCCTTTCGATACCGTAGGTGATTTCGCTTGTGACCGGGCTGCACTCCAAACCACCCACTTGTTGGAAGTAGGTGAATTGGGTTACTTCCATTCCGTCCAGCCAAACTTCCCAGCCTAATCCGGCACAACCCATGGAAGGATTTTCCCAGTTATCTTCCACAAAGCGGATATCGTGTTCGATCGGGTTGATTCCCAATACTTGCAAGCTTTCCAAATAAAGCTCTTGGATATTTTCTGGCGATGGCTTCATGACCACTTGGAATTGGTGATGTTGGTACAGGCGGTTCGGATTTTCACCATAACGGCCATCCGCCGGGCGACGAGAAGGTTCCACATAAGCCGCATTCCATGGTTCTGGGCCGATAGCGCGCAAAAAAGTATACGGGCTCATGGTACCGGCACCCTTTTCGGTATCATAGGATTGCATCAAGAGGCAGCCTTGGTCTGCCCAATAGTTTTGTAATGCTTGGATCATTCTTTGAACGGTTAATTTCTTCTTCATCGTAACTCTCCTTTAAATGAAATGATTGATTAATGTGCTTGAACGATGGGATAAAAAGGGGATATGCCGCCAGGCACTAAAGTCACGTCCACATGATCCACATCCGATAAGGAAACGGGCAAATCATATTGCGTTTGCTTCGTATCTGTAACAAAGCTGACATTTTCCGCGCCGTTTTTCATAACGATCACGACGTTCAATTTCACTGCAGAAAGAACTTTCAAATAACCTTCCTTAAACGCTGAAGCTGGTATAGTCATATCGAATTGCATTGTTATTCCTCCTTTACAAATAAAAAAGTCCCTATGTTACAAGTCTCCTTGTAGCATAGGGACGAATATTTTCGCGGTTCCACCCTAATTCTGGCATAGGCCAGCACTTCATTCAATAACTCGGATATGCCTTTCCGCAATAGCTTTCTGCATTGGCTCGCACTGTCCCAAATTCGCTTTCCAGAAATGTCTAAAGGTACTCTTATCGTCAACGTTAACTATTTTATTCTATTCACAATATTAGCCGTGTTTCCCAGCATTGTCAAGCAATTCTTGAGAAACCCTCAGCTTTTCTAACCTTCTTCCGGTTGCTCCGGCTTTCGGACCGGAATCTGGAATTGCTGCTCCCATTCGAACATCTCGTCGATGAACGACTTGCTCTTCAGACGGATGCCCACATATTCCTCATACAGAAAGTCGATAAATTCCCGAAGTGCTTTCTTGGTCGCCGGTTTCACTTGGACACTGGCAATTTGCTTGGGGGAAACATGCAAAAAAATGCGTGCAAAATGAATGGCGGCCGGACTGGCATGCTGCCTTCGGTTATCCTCGCCAAAATGATTCTGGCAAAGCACCCCGGAAAATTTGACGGAGAAATCAAACGGTTCTTCTTGGCTGTGGCAAATGGCGCAGGCTTGCAGCTGGGGATCGGCCCCAAAAAACTTCAGGACGCGCATTTCGAATATATTGACGACCACTTCCGCATCCATGCCGTTTTGGATCGCCTCCAGGCATGAATAGAGCAAATCGTACAGCTCGTGCGAGACGATGCCGTCATTGATGGCAGCATCCGCCAGATTGTTCAAGTAGGTCGCATAGGCGTTCAGGTGGATATCCGTCTGCATTTTCGAAAAATGTTCTATGTCCCGGCTATCCTGCAAGAAACAGAGCCCATCCTCCTTGATTCTGCCCAGATAGGTGGCTTTTGTAAAAGGCAACAAGGCCGCTTTGAGGGCATGGTTGGGATTCTTGATGTTCTTCACGAAAAACATCCTTTTTCCGTGTTCACGGGTAAACATTTTGACCAATGCATCTTTTTCTCTGTGCTTGCGGATAGATAAAACGATGCCGTCAAATTCATTGTAATATTCCACCATCACACTTCACCCTTTCTTCAGCACGCGATTTCCTCGGAAATAATACAAGAGTCTGGGACATTGGCCCCAAACTCTCATTTCCAACCATTATCCGATCAATCGTAATCTTTTTGGCGGTAGCCGTAATCCTGCAGATTGCTTTGTTTGTCCCGCCAATCTTTTTGGACTTTCACCCAAAGTTCCAGATAAATTTTGTCCCCGAGCATCGCTTCGATGTCCTTGCGGGCACGGATACCGATTTCCTTCAACATTTTGCCGCCTTTGCCGATGATGATGCCTTTTTGGCTTGCCCGATCGACGATGATGGTCGCATAGATGTGCACCTTATTGTCTTCGTTCCGTTGCATGGAATCCACCATAACGGCTACCGAATGCGGGACCTCTTCTTTCGTCAATTGCAGGATTTTCTCGCGGATGAATTCCGCTACCACAAAATATTCCGGATGATCGGTCACTTGATCGCTTGGATAGTATTGCGGCCCCTCAGGGATGTATTTCTTGATCGTTTCCATCATTTCGTTGACGTTTGACCCGTTCGCGGCGGAAATGGGAACCACTTCATTGAACTCATTGTCCGAAGTGTAGTCCGTGATGATTTTCAGCAGTTGCTCCGGTTTTACTTGATCGATTTTATTGATGATCAAGAATTTAGGCGTACGCAGGTTTTTGATTTTTTCCAGGATGAAATTGTCCCCAGCGCCGCGTTTTTCGGCTGCATTCACCACAAACAAGACCAAATCCACTTCATTGAAGGTGCTGTAGGCACTTTGAAGCATGAAATCGTTCAAGCGAGTAAGCGGTCGATGGATACCCGGCGTATCGATGAACACGATTTGGGAATCATCCGTCGTCACTACTCCTTGTATTTTATTTCTTGTCGTTTGCGGAACATCGCTCATGATGGCCACCTTTTGGCCAACGATGCGGTTCAATAAAGTCGACTTGCCGACGTTCGGTCTGCCGATGATGGACACAAAACCTGATTTAAAATGTTCTTGTTTATTCATATCTAACTCCTCTAATGTGATTAAAAATAAAAAGTGATGAATTTAGGCAAAAAGATGATCAATGCAATGGCGACGGAAAATAAGGCTGTCACCAAAACGGCTCCGGCAGCGATATCTTTTGCCTTCTTCGCCAGGGGATGAAATTCAAAATCAGTGACCAAATCGACCACGTTTTCGAATATCGTATTCAGAAACTCCATTATGACCACTAAAAAAATGCAGAAAATGATGATGATCCATTCAATGGTACTGCATTGAAAATACCAGGCGAACAGCAATGGAATAAGCCCCAACAAAGCATGGCTGCGCATGTTTTGTTCTTCCTTAAGGATAGTTTGAATGCCATCCAAAGCATGCTTGACGGAAGCTAAAAAATTAGGGTTCTTGCCGATTGCATCCATTTTCTCTTTATTCGTCTCTTTTAAGTCCATAAGCATCCAGTATCTCTTTCTGCAGACCAAACATTTCTTTTTCGTCTTCTTCGGTCATGTGATCATACCCGTTTAAGTGCAGGAACCCGTGTAATGCCAAAAAGCCCAATTCACGTTCAAAACTATGACCATAAGCCGCTGCTTGCTCCGCTGTTTTATCTGTTGAAATGATAATATCACCTAGATTAGTCGGGAAAACACCTTCGATGCTGTCCATATTGATGGGGAAATCTTCATCCATGTCATCGTTCAGCGCGAAGCTGATGACATCCGTCGCCTGGTCTTTCTTGCGGTATTCGCGGTTGATTTCCCTGATGCGTTCATCATCTACAAAAGTGATGGAACATTCTGTATCTGCGGCTAGTTTCAAATAATCTCCCGCAAAAGCGATCAATGAATGGACTAATTCCTCGTGCTCTTTTTTTACTGACTCTGTTTCATCGAAAATATCTATTTCCATACTGTTCTCTCACTTTTCTATAGATTGCTGGGGTTGTTCTTTCACATCATAAGCTCTTATGATGCTTGCCACGACCGGATGGCGTACCACATCATGCGCATCGAACGTAACGAAGGCGATTTCGGGGATATGCTGCAATTTTTTTTCTGCATCTATCAAGCCGGAAAGAACGCCTTTCGGCAAGTCGATCTGCGTCTTGTCCCCATTCACGATCATCTTCGATCCGAATCCCAGACGCGTCAAAAACATCTTCATCTGCGCCACGGTCGTATTCTGCGCTTCATCCAGGATGATGAAGGCATCGTCCAGCGTGCGTCCCCTCATATAAGCTAAGGGAGCAATTTCGATGACCCCTCTATCCATCAGTCTGGTCGTGTGTTCGACGCCATAAATGGCGTAAAGCGCGTCATATACCGGACGCAAGTACGGATCGACCTTTTCTTTCAGGTCTCCCGGTAAAAAGCCAAGGTTTTCGCCGGCTTCAACCGCTGGCCTTGTCAAGATGATTTTCTTCACTTTTCCGTTTTTCAAAGCCTCCACAGCCATCACCACGGCTAAAAAGGTTTTTCCGGTACCGGCCGGTCCGATCCCAAAAACGACGTCTTTTTTCTTTACGGCCTGATAATATTCTCTTTGTCCGAAGTTTTTTGCGCGTATCGGTTTGCCGGCATAGGTTTTCCCGATCTCTTCTTCATATAAGTTTATAAAAAAATCCAAGCTGCCACGTTCTGACATTTTTATAGCTGTGACGATATCTGATTGTGAAATATGAATACCGCGGGACATCAATTCCAACAGTTTCTTCAATAATGAAACGGCGCTATCGACTGCCGTTTTTTCGCCGGTGACTTCGATTTTCATTCCGCGGCTTGTAATGGCTACCTGCAAAGCATCCTCAATCATGAGCAAATGGCTGTCTTGGGAGCCAAATAATTGAGGCAAAACGGATGCATCCACTATTTCAATTTTCTCTGTTTTATTCACTGTATCGGTCAAACAAGCTACACTCCTCTTTATTGGGATTTTATCATTACCGTTATTTGTCTATAGTATATCATAAAGGTGATTATCTGTTGGAACTATTTATTCCGGCCATTGCCGGGACGCGGCATTGCTGGACAACAAAAAATGGAATGATACGGATATCATTCCATTTTTATCGATTCATTTCTGGGAATTTATCAACCAGTGCTGATCTGTCTACTAGAATTTACGTTTTCTTGCAGCTTCAGATTTCTTCTTGCGTTTCACACTTGGTTTTTCATAAAATTCATGTTTACGGGCATCTTGTAAAGTACCAGTTTTTGAAACAGTACGTTTAAAGCGACGAAGAGCATCATCAAGAGATTCGTTTTTACGAACAACTGTTTTTGACATTAACTATTCCCTCCCTCCGAGCATTAAAAGTAACGGTTCCCTTTTGAAAATTGTATCATATCAAAATGAAATTGTTCTTTTGATATTATATCATAGGGACACTCAATTGCAATCCCTTATTTGAATAAAAATAAAGAAATGGAAACTTTTAAACCCCAGCCTGTACCAAGCTCATTCCAAGCCAATCTTTCTGCGGAAAATCGCCGCTTTTACGGCTGGGCAGCCAGGCAACTTTTGCAGATGCCAAATATTTCGAATCGGTGCGAAGCGATTTGGCACCCTTCCAACTGTTGCTCAAAGAAATCCATCGGACACATTTCCAACGGTATGGTCCTTCCGCATTTTTGACAGATGAAATGATGGTGGTGATGGCCTTGAGCCAAACAGGTGATTCTGAATAATTTTTCATTGTTCAATTCCGTCTCTTCCAGAATCCCTACATCCACGAAAGTGTATAGATTGCGATAAATCGTATCATAGCTGAGTGCTGGGTATTTCTCTCCCAACTTCTGCTGTACCGCTTTGGCAGACAGGTAACGATTCTCATCGGCGAAGACGGTGATGATGTCTTGTCTTTTTTTAGTGTATTTGTAGCCCTTCTTTTTCAACAGGCTCAAAGCTTCGCTTACAGTATCCGTCGCCATCGTTTCCCCTCATTTCACTATGAATTCTATTGAGACTATAGTATATTATTAGGAAGAATGCAACCTTAAAGTTTCAGGAAGGATTGATTTATATGGATTCAAAAGAGCTTGATTTTTTCATCATTTCAGATTCCGTAGGCGATACAGCAAGGAAGGTGCTCCAAGCCGTCCTCGCACAATTCCCGGCCGTGTCTGTACACATGCATCACTATCCGTTCATCCGCACCATCGAGGATCTGAACCCCCATCTTGCGGAAAGCGAAGGACCTGAAAGGTTCGGTCATCCATACTTTGGTCGTTGACGATTTAAGCGAGACGACAGCGCAGTTTTGCCGGGAAGAAGGAATCCCTTGCTACAACATCCTGAAAACACTCGTGCAGGATATCGCGGCTGCGACGGGTGAACAACCGCTCAAACGGCCAGGCGCTCTGCATCGCCTGGATGATGAATATTTCAACCGTATCAGCGCCATCGAATTTGCCGTCAAATACGACGACGGGAAAGATCCAAAGGGTTTCCTTGATGCTGACTTGGTTTTGTTGGGCGTATCGCGCACCTCAAAAACACCCCTTTCCATGTTTCTGGCGAATAAAAATATAAAGGTCGCTAATCTGCCCGTTATGCCCGAAGCGGCTATCCCCGATGAAATTTGGCAAGTGGATCCGAAAAAAATTGTCGGCTTGACGAATGACCCGGAAGTGCTGAATAACTTCCGGAAGGAACGCATGATTGCCTACGGCTTGTCTCCGGACACCATCTATTCTGACATGGAGCGGATTCGCGCTGAACTGGAATATGCCTATGATCTGTACAACAAAATCGGGTGCATCATCATCAATGTTTCCAAACGTTCGATTGAAGAGACCGCCGCAATCATCATGAGCAACATCAAAACCTCGGATACATCGATCATTCCATGAGTGAATCATTGCATCATACAAAAAAAAAGAAGGATTTGGGATGACAGCCCAAATCCTTCTTTTTTTGCACTTTGCTAAAACCCTCTGCTGGAGCCGCCTCCGCCTGAAGAACCGCCGCCTCCGCCAAAGCCGCCTCCCCCACCGAAGCCGCCTCCGCCAAAACCGCCGCCACGATAGTTGCCGCCGCTATTGTTTCCGCCGCCACCCAACAACAGCCACCATAATGGGTTCATGCCACCGCCGCGCCCACCACGTCCACCCCGACCGCCAACAAAGAACGACAGGATGATCAGGAAGAGGACGATACGGAAAATCAGCGATAGGAAAGTCGATCCATTTTGGCTCTCATATTGGTTAACATCGACAGGATATCCTGAAAAGATGACATCGTTGTCGTAATGATACTCCTCATTCACTACGTAGGCAGTCTCTGTGAAAATCCCCTTCAGCCCGTTATCAAAATCATTGGCCGACAGATAACTGAGGTTATTATCCAAAATCTTTCCGGTTCTGCTGTCCGTCAAGGCGCCTTCCAACCCGTAACCGACTTCAAAACGGATTTCCCTTTCTTTCAACGCAAGCAGGATCAGAACGCCGTTGTCAAGGGCGCCGTTCCCGATCCCCCATTTTTCAAACAGGTCCACAGAATATTGCTCGATGGTTTCGCCTTGGAGCGAATCCACTACGGCCACAACCACCTGCGGTTTTTCCTCGGTCAATCCATACTGCCCATTCACGCTCATGATGAAATCTTTCGTCTCTTGGGATAAGGTTCCCGATGGATCATAGACGTAGAAATCGGATGATGCCTCCGGGAGAACTTGCGCAAAAACCGGTTTGGCAAAAGCGAAGAAGCATAGGATTGCGCTCATCACGTAGAGGGCTCTTCTGAGCGTTTTCTCTTTCAATAGAAGCAAAATCGCCTCAGCTCCTTATCATTTCTCATCAGATGTATTTAAATCTACACTCGGTGCAGTCTCAGCTCCGCTGACAGCTTCAAAATATGATTTTTCACTAAATCCGAATATCCTTGCCATGATGGAACCCGGGAATCTTTTCACCTTATTGTTGTAGCTTTGGACAGCCTCATTGTAGCGGTCCCTCTCGACAGAAATACGGTTTTCAGTGCCCGCCAACTCGTCCATCAGCGCGGTCACCTGTTCATTCGACTTCAATTCAGGATAATTTTCGACGACCACCAATAAGCGCGAAATGGCGGATTCCATTTCATTGCTGGCTGCCACCTGCTCCTCTGTCGTACCGGCGCTGCCTATTTTCGCCCGGGCATCCGCGATCGCCCCGAACACCGCTTGCTCTTGTTCCATTGCCCCCTTCACTGATTCAACCAAATTAGGAATCAAATCATAACGCCTCTGCAATTTAGACTCGACGTTTGCCCATTGGACAGTGACGTTGCTCTCCTCCGTCACCAATGAATTATAGGAACTGACCATCGGTATACCCAAAAACGCGATAGCGATGACAATGCCGATAACAACTTTCAACCAACCTTTCATGAATAACCCTCTCCTTTAACCATAATATTTGCCGCTGTCTCTATTATCCTTCATTTCAAAACCGATTGCATCCGCCCTTGGATGTATTTACTGATTCGGAAAACCAACGGATTTGTCGCGGAAGAAGTTCTGGTAGGCCTTGTTCAGGTTTTGGCTGGCATTCGCCAAGGCCAAGTTGTCCACTTCTTTCAGGAACGGAAATTCTTCTTTGAAAGAAGTATAGGTCCTCGGCTTGATGCTTCTTAGCAGCTCTTTGTCGTTTTTGTATGTTTCGTAGATTTCTTTCCGCTCAGCCAGCATCTGGTTGAAGATAAACCGTGCGGAACCAAAACAATTGGCGAAATAGATTTTCTGTTCCCGATTGGGATACAAACGGAACTGATAGGCTTTCAGCATGATCCTCACCTCTTTGGCTTCATTATACAACTACGAACAGGCGTTCTCCAAAGAAAAAGAATGAAACCAGACCGTGCTGCCTAACTCATGACTGAAGTCACAAGAGTGCGGCGTCACTGATTCAAAATATCTGCCAATAAATTCGGATTGAATGTTTGCGCTTTGAACATATCCAGTTCGAATTTATACGGTGGCTTTTGGTTTTTCTTGTCTTCCCCGACGTATGGCGTCTCCAAAATTTTGGGAAGTGCCGCCAATTGCGGATGGTGGACAATATAATTCAGTGCATCGAAACCCGATGGTGCCAAAACCGATATTGGCATGTCGGTCTTTGCCCGCACCTCTTTCATTTTTGGAGTCATTGATATGGACAACCTTCAGCCTGTCCAAGCCGATTATTTTATCGAACTCGGCAAGAACGCCGTCAAAATCATTTTTGACATCATAACCCGAATCGTTTGTATGGCACGTATCCAGCGTCACGGATAATTTGTCGTTATACGTCACCCCGTCGATGATGGCGGCCAGTTCCTCGAAAGAACGCCCGATTTCGGTGCCTTTCCCTGCCATCGTTTCCAATGCAATCTGAGCTGTCTGAGCAGGTTCCAACACTTCGTTCAAGCCTTTGATGATTTGTTGGATGCCTACGTCAGCACCGGCGCCTACATGCGAACCCGGATGCAGCGTAATCTGCCTCGCTCCCAAGGCCTGCGCCCTGACGATTTCATCGCGTAAAAATTCGACGGCAAAGCCGAAATGTTCCGGCTTTGTCGTATTGGCCAAATTGATGATATACGGGGCATGGACAACCAATTCAACCAACCCGTTTTTCGCCATGAAGTCCATCCCTTCCGGAATGTTCATGTCATCGATGCTTTTTCTTCTTGTATTTTGCGGTGCCCCTGTATAGATCATGAATACCGAAGAACCGTACGAAGCGGCTTCTTCAGCGGACCCCAAGAGCATTTTCTTCCCTGCCATTGAAACGTGTGAACCTATTTTTAACATACTGTCACCCTTTGCGAATAAATTATTTTCATGACCTGCTCTTCCCGCCCGGGAGGAAATACCTGCCGGAACAAAAAAACAGTCTTTATGATACGTTTATTGTATCATAAAGACTGTTTTCCACTGGCACGATATGTATCTTAGTCCAGCGAAGAGATCTTCAGGCTCAGTTCTTTCAATTGGGCAGTGCTGATTTCGCTTGGTGCGCTTGTAAGCGGGTCAAACGCTCTGCCGTTTTTAGGGAAGGCAATGACTTCACGGATGTTTGATTCGCCGGCAAGCAACATAACCAAACGATCCAATCCTAGTGCGATGCCACCATGTGGCGGGAATCCGTAATCTAAAGCATCCAATAAGAATCCGAATTGGCTCTCCGCCTCTTCTTTTGTGAAGCCAAGCGCTGCAAACATTTGCTCTTGTACTTCTCTTGTGTGGATTCTCAGGGAACCGCCGCCGATTTCATAACCGTTCAACACGATATCGTAAGCTTGTGCATATACTTGTTCTGGATGTTCCGCCAGTTTGGCAACATCTTCGTCGTTCGGACGCGTAAACGGATGGTGCATAGCAACATAACGTTTTGCATCTTCATCGTATTCAAGCAATGGCCAATCAACAACCCACAAGAAAGCGAATTTCGAATGGTCGATCAATTCCAGGTCACGTCCGAATTTCAGACGCAATTCTCCTAATGCTTGATAGACGACTTCTTTTTTATCTGCTACGAATACCAACAAGTCGCCCGGTTCAGCATCCATCGCCTTCATTAAAGCGTCGCCGTCTTCGGTGAAGAATTTAGCGACCGCACCCTTCAGGCCGTCTTCTTCAACCTTCATCCAAGCAAGGCCTTTAGCACCGTATTGTTTTACATAATCGGTCAAACCGTCCATGTCTTTGCGGGAATAAGCATCGGCTTTCCCTTTCACGTTCAGCCCTCTTACTTGGCCGCCTTTTTCGCTGACCGATTTGAAGACATTGAATGATGCTGTTTTGGCAAATTCATTCAGGTCGATCAATTCCAGGCCGAAGCGAACGTCCGGTTTGTCGCTGCCGAAGCGATTCATCGCTTCATCATAGGAGATGCGTGCAAACGGCGCCGTGATTTCTTTTCCTAATACATCCTTCATAACTTTTTGGAGCATGCCTTCTGTCATTTCTTGGATTTCTTCAGCAGACAGGAAGCTTGTTTCGACGTCAATTTGCGTGAATTCAGGCTGTCTGTCGCCACGCAGATCTTCGTCACGGAAGCAACGGACGATTTGGTAATAACGGTCAAAGCCTGCACCCATCAACAGCTGTTTAAACAGTTGCGGCGATTGCGGCAATGCATAGAACTCGCCTTGGTGGACGCGTGATGGAACGACATAGTCGCGAGCGCCTTCAGGGGTTGATTTGGTCAGATAAGGTGTTTCGATATCCATGAAGCCCAAATCATCCAGGTAATTGCGGACGGTCCGCGTCGTTTGGTGGCGGATTTTCATATTATTCATCATCTTGTCTCTTCTTAAGTCGATGTAACGGTATTTCAATCGCAATTCATCGGATACATTCACAGCATCTTCGATATAGAACGGCGGTGTTTTTGCTTTCGCCAAAATCTCCACTGATTCGGCTTCGATTTCGATGGTGCCTGTCCCGATATTAGGGTTGATTTGGTTCTCCTCACGAAGAACAACTTTCCCTTTCACTTGCAGCACATATTCCCCACGGACAGACTCCGCAAGATGGAAAGCCTCTTCGTTGAATTCCGTATTGAAAACGACCTGAATGATTCCTTCACGGTCGCGCAGGTGGATAAAAATCAATCCGCCCAAATCTCTTCTTTTATTGACCCAGCCATCAACGACAACCGTTTGGCCGACATATTTTTCTGATAATAAACCACAGTACTCTGTTCTTCTTTCCATTTTCCCCAACCTCTTCTGTTTTATCTAGTTTTCTTTGCCAAAAAATTCATTGAACGCAGTCATGTCTGATGCCTGTAGGTTATAGACCTTTTCAAAATCAGCATAGACTTCCGCTAACGGCAGGGTAACTTCTTTCCCAGTAGCCATCACTTTGAATTGTACTTGTTGTTTGCTCAGCTCTTCTTCGCCTACTGTCATGACGACTTTCGCGCCATTTTTAGCGGCTGTTTTGAATTGCGCTTTCGCCTTGCGGTCCAGGAAGTCGCGGTCAGCCGAGAATCCTGATTGGCGGGCATTTTGAACCAATTTCAGTGTTTCGACATTCGTTTCTTCGCCTAACCCCACCACATAAACATCCAATTCGGTCAAATCAGGAATTTCCACGTGTTGGTCTTTCATCAACAGGATCAATCTTTCCAATCCCATACCGAATCCGAACCCTGGAACATCAGGTCCGCCGATTTCTTCCACCAAACCGTCGTAGCGTCCACCGCCACAAACGGTCGTTTCAGCGCCAAAGACGGCAGATGATGTCATGATCTCGAAAATGGTATCTTGGTAGTAGTCCAATCCCCGGACCATGTTGCTGTTGATCGAGAAAGGAATTTCCAAAGCGTTCAATAATTGTTGTACGTCTTCGAAATGTTTCTTCGATTCTTCTGACAGGAACTCTAAAATGCTAGGCGCATTTGCCACGATTTCCTTGTCGCGTTTATCCTTGCTGTCCAACACACGCAAAGGGTTATTGTGCAGGCGCGTCTGTGAATCGTTGCTCAACTCAGCCTGGAATGGCTCCAGATAAGCGATGAGCGCTTCGCGGTAGCGGATGCGGTCAGCTGTTTTGCCTAAAGAATTGATGACAAGCTTCAAGTCCGTCAACCCGACTTCTTTTAAAACATCCCATGCCAATGCGATGGTTTCTACGTCCGTTGCAGGATTCGTGCTTCCGAATACTTCCACTCCCAATTGGTGGAATTGGCGCATTCTTCCGCCTTGCGGTCTTTCATAGCGGAACATCGGGCTAAGGTAGTAAACCTTTAATGGTTTTGGATATTCAGGCCCAAACAATTTGTTCTCAACGTAGGCACGTACCACAGGAGCCGTCCCTTCAGGTTTTAAGGCGATATGGCGATTCCCTTTATCGAAGAAGTCGTACATTTCCTTGGAGACGATATCGCTTGTGTCCCCCACTCCCCTTGAAAACAGTTCATAACTTTCAAACATCGGCGTCCGTATTTCGCTGAACTGATAGTCATGCATCAGTATACGGGCTGTTTCTTCAACGTATTGCCAAATTTCTGCATCTTGTAAAAAGATATCAGCAGTCCCTTTAGGCTTTTGTATCATTCGTATTCTCTCCTTAGTTTTCAGTTTCAATGGATTACATAAAAATAGCCAAAAAAATAGCCCTCTTTCCATAATGGAAAAGGACGATAATTAGACGTGGTGCCACCTTTATTCGAAAGCCTTCGCTTTCCTTTGACGGGTAACGTCCGTAACGTAATAGCTTTGCACTATTAATCCTCCAACCTGTCTTTCAAATAAACCATTTGGAATTGTTTGCAGCCATGACAATTCTCTCTGATACAAATTTGCCTATCCTACTTCGGTCTTCACTGGACATCTATAATTTCTTTAAAGATACAAGATACGCAATCAATTGTCAAGCCCGTTTCTCATTGACAGCCTTTTCATCCTCCGAAAGATATCTTCTACAAGTATATATGAAAAGGCTTTGCATTATTGATTCAACTTTTGCTATAATAATAAGAAGATTGTACTCAGCGGATCGTTCCGCTTTGGACACACAAATAGCAGAGACGGAGGTGAACCCTTGAAAAATATTGCAAAGTATAAACACATTTTCTTTGTTACCCTTGTATTATTATTTATTGGTTTAGGCTCCTTTGGTGCCGTGGCATTGGCAAATTACACAAACGTAAGCATATCGGCCACTGTCGTCAATGTTCGGATGGGGCCGGGGTTGTCCTATGACATAATGACACAGGTTCAGGGCGGTTCTTCCGTGAACGTCTTATCAGAAAAAAACGAATGGTACAAAGTGCGCTTATCCGACGGCAGGATTGGTTGGGTAGCCAGTTGGTTGATAAATAACACGGAAGTCGCAGCGACTTCCGATCTGCTGGCGACGGTCATTGTCCCGTCCATCAATGTTCGTGCCGAGAACTCAGAATCCGCTGAAGTGATAGGCAGCGCGGCAGCCGGCGAAAAATTCGCCCTTTTATATGAAGAAAACGGTTGGAGCCAGATTGCATACAACAACAAGGTGGGTTGGATGCAATCCGATCTGATCGAAATCTCCCCTGGCACCATCGAGGTTGCACCGGAAACAGCCGATACAACCGCTGCTGCAACCGACGAATCTGCTTCTGCTGGCTCTACCGTTGTCGTGACGCTGGATGGCGTCAATGTACGCAGCGGCCCAACCACGACCAGCGACGTGTTGTTTGTGGCAGAAAAAAATCAAACATTTGATTTATTGGGTCAAGAAGGAGACTTCTATCTGATCACTGACAAAGACGGAAATAAGGGTTATGTTGCTTCCTGGTTGGTCCAAAAAACGGGAAGTTCGAAAACGACTGCGACTGCTACTTCCACAACTACGTTGGCTGAAGCTACAATCGTCATCGATCCAGGCCATGGCGGTGAAGACCCTGGTGCAGAAGGAACTTACTTGTACGAAAAAGAAGTTACCCTTTCAACCGCTGAAGCAGTCGCCGCTAAGTTGCGCGAAGCAGGAGCGAATGTTTTGCTGACTAGAACCACGGATGAATATGTCACCTTGAAAAACCGAGCCGCTTTAAGTAATACATCGAATGCAGACTTGTTCATCAGTTTCCACTTCGATTCTACAGCGGCTGGAACCCTAGGCACCGGATTCACCACCTATTACTACTCTGACGATGACATTCCGTTGGCGAACTTGGTGAACAAGCATCTCGGTTCTGACTTGCCGCTTCAAAATAACGGCACCAAATTCGGTGATTTCCTCGTCATCAGGGAAAACACACAACCCGCCCTATTATTGGAATTGGGTTACATGAATAATGATGCCGATGTTAATACCTTTAATTCAGATTATTACCGCTCATTGGTAGCGGAAAGCATCTATCAAGCATTGACCGATTACTTCCAATAATCCGATAAATAAAAGCCCAAAGGCTGTCTCCGAAAAAAAGGAGGCAGCCTTTGGGCTTTCAAAAAAAAAGAGAGTTCACGAAGAAGAGTATGCTGAAAAAGTGAAATATTTTTACTCTGAGTAAAAATAACCTCCAATTTGACAAAGAAAACCGTATTGAAATGGATTTGACCTTCCATTTCAATACGGTTTTCTTATTTATTTTTCCACTCTCGAATTATGGATACGACTTTATCGGCAGCTCCGCAAAGAACTCATTTGTTTTTGCTGTCGATCAGGATCGTCACCGGTCCTGAATTATTCAACCGTACATCCATATGTGCTCCGAATTTTCCGGTCTCCACGCGGTAACCAAGCGCACGCATCTTTTGATTAAACAATTGGTAGTACGCCTCTCCCGCTTCGGGATCTGCAGCCTCGATAAAGCTTGGGCGATTCCCTTTTTTGGTGTTGGCCAACAAAGTGAATTGGGAAATGGAGAGGACGGCGCCGTTGACATCTTTTAAAGACAGATTCATTTTGCCTTCCTCGTCTTCGAAGACTCTCAGATTGGATACTTTTCTGACCATGTAATCCACGTCTTCTTCAGTATCCTCTTTTCCGATGCCGACCAGCAGCATGAATCCTGTTCCTATTTCACCAATGATTTTTCCCTCTACGGACACGGATGCTTCCGTTACTTTTTGAATGATGACGCGCATCGTTCCCCTCGCTTTCTGGATGCCATCAAGAAGACACCCTCCTGACGGTGTACACATCAGGGATGTTCTTGATTTTATCGACGATTTTATCAAGCTGGCTTAAATTTTGGATGCCGATTTTAAGCGTGATGACGGCAATTTTATTTTGGTCCACTTTTCCGTTTATATTGCTCAAATTTTTGGTCATGGTGTTGACGACATGCAGAATTTCATTCAACAAACCGGAACGGTTATAGCCTTCGACCGTCAATTCCGTTTCGTAATCGATATTGGTTGTGCCCGTATCTTCCCACTCCACTTCGATCAGACGATCGCTGGCTTCTCCGGCTACTTTTACATTCGGACAGTCTTTCCGATGGACAGATATCCCCCGACCTTTCGTAATGTAGCCTACAATCTCATCGCCCGGGACAGGATTACAGCAATGGCTGATCCGGATCAACAGGTTATCGACGCCCTGAATGACGACCCCGCCTTCATGGCGGATCTTCATTTTTGGATTATCTTTTTTCGTTTTTTGTTCGATGGTGTCCATCTGCTGCTCGGCTTTAACCCGATCTCTTTCCCGGCGCGCCTTTTCGGTCAAACGATTGGCCACGATGAAGGCAGAAAGTTCGCCAAATCCGATGGCTGCGTACAGATCATCTTCCGAGTTGACGTTGAAACGGTTCAAGACATCTTTGATGCCTGCTTTTGTCAAATACTCTTTTGGCGAAAATTCCATCTCGAGCAATTGTTTTTCCAGATGTTCTTTGCCTTTGACGACATGTTCATCCCGGTCCTGCAGTTTAAAGTAACGCTTGATTTTATTTTTGGCCTTGCTTGTTGAAACCAGATTTATCCAGTCTCGACTCGGTCCGAACGAGTTCGGGGAAGTCAGCACTTCGATGATGTCCCCATTTTGGAATTTGTAGTTCAATGGCACGATTTTTCCGTTCACCTTTGCGCCGATCGTTTTGTTTCCGATTTCGGTGTGGATGTTGTAGGCAAAATCCAGAGGGCCAGCCCCGGACGGCAATTCGACAACGTCCCCTTTCGGAGTGAAGACATACACTTTGTCTTTGAAGATGTCTTCCTTTACGCTCTCCACAAATTCGCTGGCATTGCGGGAATCATCCTGCAAGTCGATCAAATCCCTGAACCAATCAATCTGATGCTGCATTTTATCCGGTTCGATCTTCTTAGTGACGCCTTCTTTATATGCCCAGTGAGCAGCCACCCCGTATTCGGCTACTTGATGCATTTCCAAGGTCCTGATCTGAATCTCTACCGGGGTACCCTGCGTGCCGATGACGGTTGTATGCAACGACTGGTACATGTTCGCTTTAGGCATGGCGATATAATCCTTGAACCTGCCCGGCATCGGTTTCCACTTCGTATGGATGGCTCCCAATACGGCATAGCAGTCCTTGATGGAATGAACGATGACGCGGATCGCCAATAAATCATAGATTTCATTGAATTGTTTCTTCTGGTCTTTCATTTTACGGAAGATGGAATAGATATGTTTTGGCCTGCCGCTGATATCGGCTTCTATTTCCAGTTCATCGATCGAGTCCTTGATCTTGCCGATCGTGTCCTTGATGTAATTTTCGCGCTCATCCCGTTTGCTGTTCATCAAATGGACAATCCGGTAATATTGCTGCGGGTTCAAGTATCTGAGCGAGGTATCCTCCAGTTCCCATTTGATCCTGTTCATCCCTAAGCGATGAGCTAAAGGCGCGTATATCTCCAATGTTTCGTTGGCTATGATCCGCTGCTTCTCCGGTTTGTGGAATTTTAAGGTGCGCATGTTGTGGAGCCTATCGGCAAGTTTCACCATAATGATGCGTAGATCTTTCGCCATCGCCAGCAGCATCTTCCGATGGTTTTCCGCTTGTTGTTCTTCGTGGGATTGATATTTGATTTTACCTAACTTTGTGACGCCATCCACAAGAATAGCCACTGTTTTCGAAAATTCCCGTTCAATGTCCGCCAGTGTGTATTCCGTGTCTTCCACAACGTCATGCAAAAAGCCTGTCGCAATCGTTTCCGGATCCAGTCTCAAATCAGCCAAAATCGCTGCGACTTGCGTCGGGTGTATAAAATATTCTTCGCCGGACTTCCGCATCTGCCCGCTGTGCGCTTTTCTGGCGAAATCACATGCTTTTTGGACAAATGCCACGTGGGACTCGTTCATGTATTCCGCGCATAGCTGAACAACCTCTTCGGGTGAATAGGTTTTAATTTTCGGCATCTTGTCACTCCTATCTATCGTCGTGTATTTGTTTATTTCCGCCTTTCTGCTGTTGCCATCGGAAAGCCGAAAATTCGGATTATATATTCATGCAAAAAAAGTGAATGTATTTCTATACATTATACTTTATATTCACGCGATACGCCAACAGTATTGCGGATTGGTCGTTTTCGAAGAAAACACCGTCATCCCAATGGAAAACACCCCGATCGCCCATCATTTTCCGGCGCATTTTAGCCTTAGGCATCAGCTCCCGGTTCGGGAAAGACAAAAAATCTTAATGGATCCCCGAAGGACCATCAAGATTTTTTGATGATTGTATGCCATTAGCATTCAGTTTAGTGAATCGTGTAATGATTATTTTTCGGCCAACCAGCCTTCAATAATCTTTTTGCCGCTTGAAGTGCCTAGTCGTGTCGCCCCTGCAGCGATGAAATCAAGAGCATCCGCATAAGTACGAACGCCTCCGCTCGCTTTTACGCCCATAACCGGCCCAACCGTTTTCCGCATTAATCTTATGTCTTCCAACGTTGCCCCTCCGGTGGAGAAGCCGGTTGAAGTCTTGACGAAATCAGCCCCTGCTTTTTGGGATAATTGGCAAGCAATCACTTTTTCCTCGTCCGTCAAAAGACAGGTCTCGATGATGACTTTCACTAACGCCTGCCCTTTAACCGCTTCAACCACAGCTGTGATTTCATGTTCGACCGTCTGGTAATCCTTGCTCTTCATAGCGCCGATGTTGATCACCATGTCCACTTCGTCCGCACCGTTTTGTACAGCTTGTTTTGCTTCATAAGTTTTTACTTCCGCTGTATTGGCCCCTTGCGGAAAACCGATGACCGTGCAAACTTTGACGTTAGAACCAGTCAGAAAAGCTTCCGCTTTTTTCACCCAGAAAGGTTGGACGCAGACCGACATAAAGTCATATTCTTTCGCTTCTTCGCACAACTCCTTGATGTTTTCTTCCGTAGCGTCCGTTTTCAGTAAAGTGTGGTCGATATATTTATTCATTTTTTCAATCATTTTCCTTCACTCCATTTCTCAGTTCGATTTGATAGGATACAGCTGACAGTGCATATAGCGGTGCCGTTTCGGCACGCAGGATGCGGGGGCCCAAAGCGCAGCTCTTGCATCCGGCTTGTAAAAATTGTTCCACTTCCTCTGGCGCAAAACCGCCCTCGGGACCGAACACGAACAAAAGGCTATCCCCTTTACGGACGGAAGACAACGTCTCCACCAATGTGCTGGATTCTCCCGCCTTTGCATCCTCTTCGTAGGCGATCAGCACATGGGTATATTTTTTAGCCTCAGCCAGCAACTCCTTCAGCGTCTGGACAGGAAGCACGGTTGGTTCAATCTGACGATGGGATTGTTCGGTTGCCTCTTTTGCGATTTTTTGCAGCCGTTGCTGTTTCTTTGCGCTTTTATCCGTTGTCCATTTGACGACGGAATTTTTTGCGGCGAAGGGGATGAAGGCATGCGCCCCCAATTCCGTCCCTTTTTGGACGATGAATTCCAATTTATCGCCCTTCGGCAAACCGCAGGCGATTGTCACTTGGACAGGCATCTCCGTTGATTTCCCTTCATCCTCCACCCATTGCAACGTTACCGTATCGTTGGAGATGTCCGTTATTTCAGCGATAAACGAGATCCCGGTTGAATCCGCCAAATACACGCGGTTTTCCTGTTTCATCCGCATCACATGGATCATGTGATGGAACAGGTCGTCCGTCAACCGGAGCGGTTCTGTCCGGTAAGCGGCCGAAACAGGAGGAATGATATATCTTTGCATGAGTTAATCCTCCGTCGCTTTTTTGCAGATCAAGCAAACCCAATCCTTCATCTGCTTTGTTTGCTCCACTTCGAAGCCTTGGCTCAGTACAGTGCCTCCAAAAGTTCATCCTTTTTGGTATCGATGATGCCGGACAGGATAAAATAGCCATCGTCCTTCAGGTTGTTCCAGGCATCCGGAATCAGTTTCACCAATATCTCGGCAAGAATATTCGCAACGATGATGTCGGCTTCCTGGTTTTCGATGCCGACGAGCAGGTTGTTTTCTTTCACGATGACATCCGCTGCATAGGCATTGTAGGCGATGTTTTCTTTGGAAACACGCGTCGCTACTTCATCGATGTCATAAGCATGGACCGTTTTTGCCCCCATCGCTTTCGCTGCAATGCTGAGGACGCCTGACCCGGTGCCGACGTCGATTATCTTTTCACCGCCGCGCATGACCGCTTCCAACGCTTCCAGTGACAGCCTGGTCGTCGGATGCGTTCCGGTACCGAATGCCATCCCCGGATCCAATTGGATAAGCAGTTCATGCTCATCAGCAGGTGTATAGGTTTCCCAAAACGGGACAATCGTCAAATAACGGGTGATCCTGATCGGATGGAAATACGCTTTCCATGAGTTCTCCCAATCTTCCTCTTTCACTTGATTGATCTGCAATGCATTTTTGCCTATTTTTAGGCCCACAGTTTCGAGGCTCTTCAATTGTTCTCTGATATACAACACCGTATCCTGGAATGTTTCATTATTGAGATAATAAGCCATGACATAAACCGGATTGTCTTCTCCCGGCAGCTCACGCTCTTCTTTAATTTGACCGAATCCGTCATCCTTCAAGTTGACGAAGTCCAGTTCATCATCGATGGCAACGCCCTTTGCGCCAGCCTCCATCAAAATATTCGAAACAGCTTCGACCGCTTCTGTCGCCGTCTCCACCTTTATTTCATTCCACTCCATATTTCAATCTCCATTCTATTAATATTTGGGATACCGATAGTATGTTTCATCGTATCTCCCGATTTTTTTCAAGGTATCCATGCTAGCAAGAAAATTTTGTTCATTCCAGCGCATCTCAAACAGGGGCTGCTCTCCATCCAAAAGGAAGTCGCGCAGTTCGTTATCGGCTGCGTTGACGGTAATGCGTATATTTTTTACGAGCGCGTCCACTAAGCCGCCCTGTATTCCCTTCATTCGTTCAAAAGGAACACTCGCCAGATATTCATCGGTCCGTATTTTTGAAGATATGCCGATCGTAAAGCAATATGGAATCTTCAAAAATGAACTTATCCTCATAATTTGTGCTCCCATACTTATCCCACAAAGTATTATCCGGAGGATGGACGACTTCTAATAATAACACAATTTCCACTGTATGGAACGTCTTATGCCACTCTAAACGCCATTCGCACGGCAGATACTGCTCTTCCAATTTCAGTTTTATCAGGCTGACCATATCACTGTCCATACCGCTCCTCTCCATCACGTCTTCCAACCATGATTTTCCGTTATTTTGCCGAACCTTTTGGAAACATAAGGGTTGTTGGCCACAACGTAGCGCAAAGGTTCATGGGTCCATTCGCCTTTATCGGGTATGCCTATCCTAGGCGTGGGTACAACATCTAGTGGAATTCTCCGATGCTGTTCAGCGATGAATAGACGGGATCCAAAAATGGAACCGCCATTCTCCTTCATCGTTATATTCATGGCTTCCGTCAGCTTCCCGGGTCCGTTAGTCAGCAAAAAACCTTTTTTAGGCCGGTTCTGGAGCATGAGCTCTATCCCTTCGAATGGTTCAATGGCCCGAATCAGTATCCCCTCCGGCACGCCTTCAGCCTGCGTAATGATGTTCAGCATGACATGGGTATGCATTTGATAGACATAGATTGTGCCCGGCTGATTGTACATGACTTCATTTTTTTTCGTTCTCCTGCCCCCATAGCTGTGCGCCGCTTGATCCCGAGTGCCCAGATAGGCTTCCGTCTCAACGATCCAGCCGGACATGCGGCCTTGCTCTGTTTCATGGACCAGCAGACACCCGAGCAATTCCCGAGCGATTTCTTGCGTCGTATAATGGCTATAAAATAAATCTTTCATCATCCGTGAACACCTTCACTCATGTCGCTGCCGTCTTCCATTATTCCCAGCCCGTTTTCTATTCCATTGTAGCAAATATCCGGTAGAATACCTATCAATTATCCCGCAGAAAACTAATTTTGATGTAAAGAAGGGGCCATCCGCTGCCCTAAAATATATTTGTGCCGTTCCGCACAAATAATCCTATGAACCAATATCTAAAAACACCCTGCTATGATATATTAATAGTATAGAATTAGGAGGTAGATTTTTATGGCTCAAAATTCAGAAATCAGACAAACAATCGATTATTTAATTTCACGCATCGCCCGGGATTATCAAAAAGGAGATTGCAAAGAAACGTTGAAAGTCCAAAATCCATTTGGCCGCAGGGCAGAAATCATGCTGGACGATGAGTACCTGACACAGGATGAAAAAATAATTTTTGGTGATGCCATCGATGCTGAAACTAAAAATGCTATCTTCAAAGAAATTCTGCAAGCCAAAACCGATAAGGTCTTCAAAAGTTTTTTACTGGAAATATTTGGTAAACAGCCTGTTTTGAACGAAAACCTGACCATCACCACACAAAACCTGAAAGACAAGCATTATATTATCATTAATTTTCAAGGGGCCATGCCTTATTAGCCAGCCTTTCCGGCTCTATTTCAGGATAATGGGTGCACCCTCTAAAATAAATGATTGAGTTATCGGCCAATGCCTGATATGATATTGAATGGAATATGTACTTAATAATATTATGTTTTTATGCTATACTGTTTAAAGTAACAAGGATAATTAATTGAGGTGCAAAACTATGGCAGATAAAAATCTAACAACGAAGGATATTCTGCAAAAAGAATTCAAAAGCGCTATGAGAGGCTATAATGTTGCAGAAGTAGACGAATTTTTAGATATGATCATTCGCGACTATGAATCTTATCAAAAAGATCTTTCCTATTTACAAAGTGAAAACGAACGCTTGATGAGTCGCGTGGATGAATTGACGAAACAAGCCGTTTTATCGAAGCCAACCCAATCCCCTGCTACAACAGTGGGAAGCGGCGTGACGAACTTTGATATTTTAAAACGTCTTTCCAATTTGGAAAAGCATGTGTTTGGTGCTAAACTGGAAGAGAACGACGAAGCAGCAAAATAAGGTTAACACCATTTGTAAATTTCGGGTAATTGCGGTCTTCGTAATGAAGGCTGAGGAAAGTCCATGCTCGCACAAGCTGAGATGCTTGTAGTGTTCGTGCTTAGCGAAAAAATAAGCTAAGGCAATCAATCGATTGACGGCAGAAAAAAAGGCTAAGGACTTTGTCTATGCCTGAGTATTCTTGAAAGTGCCACAGTGACGAAGCAGACGGGGAAACCTTTCTGGTGGAACGCGGTAAACCCCTCGAGCGAGCAACCCAAACTTTGGTAGGGGCACTCTTTCCAAGGAAATGAACGAGGGAAAGAGGCAGAAATGCAGACAGATAATTACCTCCGCTATCAGAGGCCTGACTCCGATAGCGAGACAGAACATGGCTTACAGAAATTTACAAATCAGGTTTTAATATGAATGCAAATGAAGATGGGACAATCTAACCTTTGTCCCATCTTTCGTGTATTATACAGCAATTTTTCACGGCACAAGAATAGGAGATCGACATGAAGACATACCAGTTAGTAGCTACTGCTGCAAGCGGAATCGAAGCCATCACAGGCGATGAATTAAAAAATCTAGGCTATAATGTCCAGGTAGAAAACGGTAAGGCTTACTTCACCGGAACCGAACGGGACATCATCAAAACAAACTTATGGTTGCGCACAGCGGACCGCATCAAAATCGTTTTCGGAAAGTTCGAAGCGACAACCTTCGATGACTTATTCGAACAAACAAAGGCTTTGCCATGGGAGGATATTCTTCCGATGGATGCGGAATTTCCTGTTTCGGGAAAATCCCAAAAATCAGCTTTGTACAGCGTCCCTGATTGCCAAGCCATCGTAAAAAAAGCGATCGTTAATCGCATCAGCGAATATTACCATCGCCGCACCAGATTACCGGAATCCGGCGCGCTCTACCCTATCGAAGTTGCCATCAACAAAGATGAAGTGATCTTGACCATCGACACCAGCGGTTCGAGTTTGTTCAAGCGCGGCTACCGTTCCGAAAAAGGCGGCGCCCCATTGAAAGAAAATATGGCGGCCGCGTTGGTTCTGCTGACAAAATGGCGCTCCGATCGTCCCTTCTATGACCCGACTTGCGGATCCGGCACAATCCCGATCGAAGCCGCGTTGATCGGATTGAATATCGCGCCCGGCCTTAAGCGTACTTTCCCTTCCGAAGAATGGGATATTTTCGAACCCGGCTTATGGGACAGCGTCCGGAAAGAAGCGAAAGATGCAGCCAATTATGATGTGAAGTTGGATATCGGCGGTTCCGATAACGATCCTGAGATGATCGCTATCGCAAAAAGCAATGCGGCGAAAGCCGGTGTTGCCGAATACGTAGAATTCAAGCTGTTACCATTGATAGATTTCCGCACCGACAAAGAATACGGCGTCATGGTTTCCAATCCGCCTTACGGTGAGCGCCTTGGCGATGAGGAAGAAGTGCAAAAGCTCTATAAACAAATGGGACAGGTATTCCGCCCGTTGAAAACATGGAGCAAATACATTTTAACCAGTGACCTGCTGTTTGAACAATTCTACGGCGAAAGAGCGACGAAAAAACGCAAGCTGTACAACGGCAGACTGCGCACCGATCTGTTCCAGTATTGGGGCACGCGTCCGCCAAGAATCAAGAAGGACATTGCAACTAGCGAAAAGAAAGATTAACAAACCGATTGCGCTTAGCCATCGTGCTGAAGCCAAAAAAGAAGTCTGTACGCACTACCCTATCCGGGAAATGCATGCAGACTTTTTTTTCGTTTATAGCGGGGACTCTTTCTGCCGACCGTGTCTAATGTTTTTCATTTATCTGTCAGTCTAAGTATTTCTAGGGTCTGATCAATACTTTCAGCGCTTCACGTTTGTCCATGGCTTTGTACCCCTCAGGAACACCGTCCAGATCGACCGTTACATCAAAAAAACGGCCAGACTCATCGGTCGCCTCATTTTATGGGAAACCAACAGCGTGATATAATTAGGCGACGACAACAATTTGCAAACAAACGCCTTGACTTGGAGTCCACTTCAAGGAATATAGTCTAATGAATCAAGCGAATGGAGGAAGAATAATGAGCAAAAAATGGTTAATTACAGGTGTAAGCAGTGGTTTTGGCTACGAACTGACCAGACAATTACTGGCTAAAGGCGATACGGTGGTCGGAACGGTACGCAATAAAACTAAAGTTGCCGACTTAGTCGAAAAGTACCCAACAACCTTTGATTGCCAGATCCTTGACGTGACCGATACACCAGCGATCCAGCAGGTGGTGAAGGAAGCATTTGAAAAACACGGGAAAATCGATGTCATCATCAATAATGCGGGCTATGGTCTATTCGGCGCTGCTGAAGAATTGAGCGATGAACAAGTGGAACACATCATCGCAACCAATTTGACCGGCTCCATCCAGATGATCCGTTCCGCCCTTCCGTTTCTCCGCAAACAAGGTCATGGCCGCATAATCCAAATATCTTCTTATGGTGGGCAAGTCGCTTTCCCGGGGAATTCCATGTACCACGCCACGAAATTCGGAATCGAAGGCTTCTGCGAATCCTTTGCGCAGGAAGTGGCCCCGTTCAATATCGGCGTGACCATCGTGGAGCCTGGCGGAGCACGGACTGAATTCCGATACGGCAGCGCACAAGTTGCCGAGCTTATGCCTGAATATGATGGCAATCCGGCTCATAGCTTTCTTGCGATGCTCGATTCATCGAATGTCCTGGCACCCGGGGATCCGTCCGAAATGGCAAAAAGAATTATCGAAAGCGCGGATATCACGCCTGCACCGCTTCGCATGGTCCTTGGATCACAGGCGCTTGCCAGCACCATTTCAACGCTTGAAAATCGGTTGGCCGATTTCAGAACGCAAACAGAATTGGCAGCTTCGACAGACTTTAAAGAATGATCCTTATACGTTAGCTAATCGTGAAGATAGATCAGGGATGGCATGACAGTCCGGAATTACTGATGAAAAAAGTCTGAAAGAAATCCCATTTTTGGGATATTCTTTCAGACTTCGTTTTTTTATTTCTATTACAACGGCTTTATTTCCTTTTTTTCTTAGTGAGTTGGAATAATGCCTTCTTGGCAAGATTATCCGCACCCCTATTTTCTTTTTCAGGAATCCAATCCAAATAAAATTGATCGAATTTCTTCAGATGCAAAAGAGCTTCTTCCAGGTATACCCGGTGTTCCTCTTTCTTTGTGTAGTTTTTTCTGATCGATTCCGAAACAAGTTTACTGTCCGTGTAACAAAATATCATTTCTTTTTGCTTCCCATTATCCAGCAAGTAACGCAACAAATAGAGGAACGCTTCAAATTCCGCTTGATGATTGTCCATCTTCTTCTCAAGAGGGATGCCTTTTTGCGTCTGTACCCCATGCTCGATGACTAACATGCCAATCGCAGCGAAACCTTCCGTTCCCGCTACCGCTCCATCGATATAAGCTTTGATCATAGCACATTCCCCTTCTGCAACGGATAAAGGCGAAAAAACTGCATACATACGCAATTTTTTCGCCCAGATATTTTTATGGTTTTCTATTCCTCACCCACAACAACCACATTTGTTGCCTGTGGACCTCTTACGCCTTCCGCAATTTCAAATTGAACCTTTTGGCCCTCTTCAAGTGTCTTGAAGCCATCCTTTGCTATCCCGGTAAAATGTACGAAAATGTCGTCATCCTGACCCTCTAGTTCAATAAAACCATACCCTTTATCATTATTGAACCATTTCACTTTGCCAAATTCCATTGTACATCCTCCTTTGACTTTCACCTTCGCTCAAATGAAACTGCTTACAAATAGACTGGATACCTCCATTATAGAGTTGAATACCAATACAGTCAATCATTCTGGGTGAATCAATCAAAAAAAGTAGCCAATTCCGCTATTTCCTTTTCAATCTTTTCGATCTTCAAAATGATGCTTTCGGCATTCTCACAGCCTGCATAATCGCCGCCTGTGTATTTCAAGTAAAGGATTGCCATCCAATCCTCAACTGCCTCGATTTCTTGCTCTTCAAAGGGATAGAGGAGAGACAGTTGCATGAAGAATTCATTACGGATTACTTGCGCTATGGTCGGATCCTGATCCGCAATCTGTTTATCGATATACGCTGAACCACGCTTGAATATTGCAGTTTCTTTTAAAGGCAACAACCGAGACAGATCTATCGTCATTTCTTTTCCCGATACATTCGCCCTGACGACCGTGTCCTGTTTCCGTTCCAAACATTGATGGAGGATTTCAGTCTTCAACAGGCGGTGTACCCCTCGGTTCAGCAATAGCCGTTCAGCGATCTTCAGGAAATAATCGTCATCCAACACTTTCAATTGCGTAGTGTATTGTTGCTGTTTCTGAAAAGATTGTTCCGATATATTCTTTTCTGCTTTCAATATATCCGTACTTTGTTTCAACTTCTTCTCCAGATTTTCCAGTTCTACCTTTTCTACTTCCGCTTCAAGCTGTTGCAAGGTGAATGCCAAATCAGTGGTCAGATCACCTTGGTTTTTTCTTGACTCTAATTGTTCCCTTGCCCGTTCAAAATTTCCAGCCTGGATAAGACATTTTATATAAAGGAAATCAAGATTACCCAAAGAATTGGATTCCGCAATCCCCGATTGGTAATCCTCAATGAATCGCACTGCTTTGATTGGCTGATTGGTCTCCTGCAGCAACATAATGTAGAGCGGCACGATTTCAGCCGTTTTTTTGATATGCAGCGCCTTGCCGATCCGTTCTTCCGCTATACTCAAGTCACCTTGCTCGAAGGCCAGCAAACCCTTTTTCAAGTATCCCTCATAATTATGAGGAAAGATTATTTTGTCCCCCATTTTGCAGTCACTCCAAACTGTTTGTATTTGATGATTAGGTCATTATATCATATTCCAGAAGTAGAAAGCCAAAAAAGCCGACACAGAGAATTTGGGTTCTCCGTGCCGGCCTTCCATTAATATTTTCGGAATCTTTTTTGACGCTGTTCGACCAGTTCTTCCGGAGTCAATTGTTTCAATTCTCTCAATTTAACCGTCAGTTCTTTTTTTAATTCATCCATGACGTCTTCCGTTTTTCTGTCGATTTTCCGTCTGCTTTCCATGATGATTTTATCAATGATGTCCAATTTGAATAAATCATTCGGGGTCAACTTCATGACTGAAGCTGCCTCGTCCGAACGGGAAGCATCTTTCCAAAGGATGGAAGCAAAGCCTTCCGGCGATAAGACCGAATACATGGTTTTTTCGAGCATCCAGACTTCATTGCCCATGGCCAAAGCCAGGGCCCCGCCGCTGCCGCCTTCACCGATGAAAATAGAGATGAAAGGGACCGTCAACTGGCTCATCACCAATAGCGATTCAGCGATGGCTTCGCCGATACCTCTGTCTTCGGAATCGACATCACAGAAGGCTCCAGAGGTATTGATGAATGTCACGATAGGACGATCAAATTTCTCTGCTTGCTTCATAAGCCGGATCGCTTTGCGATAACCTTCCGGATGTGGCGAACCAAAATTACGATAAATATTTTCACTTACATCATGACCTTTTTGCGTTCCAATAACAGTAATCGGCATCCCATCCAAAGATGCAATACCGCCCACTATTGCCGGGTCGTCGCCGAAGCGTCTATCACCGTGAAATTCAACGAAATCATCGCAGATGGTTTCTATCATTTCCATTGCCGTCAAACGGGAAATGCTTCTTGCAGCTTTGATAATCTCTTTCACATCTTTCACTGCATATCACCCGCCTCTGCGTTTGGAATATGTAAACCTAAAATATGTTGCAATGTCTTCTTCAAATCTTTTCTGGCGACGATTTTATCAATAAAGCCGTTTTCCAATACTTTTTCTGCTGTTTGGAATCCTTCCGGCAATTTTGCTTTAATCGTTTGTTCGATAACCCGTTTACCGGCAAAACCGACTGTGGCGCCGGTTTCGGCAAGGATGACATCGCCTTGCATGGCAAAACTTGCCGTAACCCCGCCTGTTGTCGGATCTGTTAGTACCGCAATATACAATAATCCTGCTTTGTTGTGATTTGAAACAGCAACACTGACTTTCGCCATCTGCATCAAGGACATGATCCCTTCTTGCATCCTGGCGCCGCCGGAAGCCGTAAAGACGATTACAGGCAGCCGTTCTGCGGTGGCACGTTCAAATGTACGTGTCAACTTTTCGCCGACGACTTTCCCCATACTTGCCATGATAAAATTTGAATCCATCACACACAAAGCAACTTTTTGCTTATTAATAAACGCCACTCCGGTTACGACCGCTTCGTCAAGCCCCGTTTTCTCTTTAGCGTTCTTCAGTTTTTCATCATAGCCCGGAAAATCTAATGGATTTTCTGCAGGCATCACTTCGTTCCATTCATTAAAAGTGCCTTCATCTACAATCATGCCCAAGCGTTCGTAAGCCGAAATACGGAAATTATAACCGCAATGTGGGCAAACTTTTTCCGCGCCTAAGTCTTTGCTGTAGATCGTCTTTTGACAATTCGGGCACTTTTCCCATAAGCCTTCAGGAACGATCGGTTTCTGATTGTCTGTTTCCGAAGAGGGAACGGGAGTTATTGGAATGTAAGGACGTTTACGAAATAATTTCATTTCCTCACCTCTTGTGTGACTTCTGAACCAACAACATTATTGGTTCCCTTCATCTTCGGGAATCCATGTTTTCAGAAATACATTTTGCAGGTACTCTGTATCATAGTTTCCATTAATGAAATTTGGATCTTGTAAAATGTCTTCCTGGAAAAACTGATTTGTGTCCACGCCTTCAATGACCAATTCCTGCAGTGCACGTTTCATTTTTGCAATGGCTTCCGTGCGATCAGCACCTTTTGTGATGATCTTTGCGATCATTGAATCATAAAATGGAGGAATGACGTATCCGCCATACATGGCGCTTTCGACACGCAATCCATTCCCGCCGCTCGGCAAGAACAAGTAATCGATTTTCCCTGAAGAAGGTCGAAAACCCAAAGCTGGATTTTCTGCATTGATACGGCATTCGATTGTATGGCCCGTTATCACTACATCCGCTTGTGTGACGGATAGAGGCTCGCCGCTGGCAACGCGCAATTGCTCTTTGACGATATCGATTCCGGTAGCCATCTCGGTTACCGGATGCTCAACTTGGATTCGGGTATTCATTTCCATAAAATAGAAATTTTGCTTCGTATCCACGAGGAACTCGATTGTCCCGGCATTTGTATAGCCGACATGCTTGGCTGCCCGGATTGCGACCTCACCCATTTTTTGGCGGGTTTCTTCAGAAATGAAAGTTGATGGACTTTCTTCCAGTACTTTTTGATGATTTCTTTGCAAGGAGCAATCCCGTTCACCCAAATGGATGACATTGCCGAAAGAGTCTCCCAAAATTTGCACTTCGATATGGCGGGCCGGCGTAATGATTTTTTCCAAATACATGTGATCATCGCCGAACGCAGCCTTGGCTTCCGCCTTGGCTTGGTTGAAGGCTGCTTCCAGACCATTCTCTTGGTAAACTTTCCGCATCCCTTTTCCGCCGCCACCGGCAGCAGCTTTCAGGATGATCGGATAGCCGATTCTTTCCGCTTCCACCACCGCTTCTTCAAAAGAGGCGATATAGCCTTCGCTACCTGGCGTAACCGGCACACCCGCTGCTATCATCGTTCTGCGGGCATTCGCTTTGTTTCCCATCAGATCGATGATGTCAGCCGAAGGTCCGATAAAACGGATATTCATTTCTTCACACATTGTAGCAAAAGCGCTATTTTCCGAAAGAAACCCGAAGCCAGGATGGATAGCCTGTGCTCCGGTAACAACTGCCGCACTTAAGATACTTGTCATATTTAAATAGGAGTCGCTCGCTTTAGCAGGCCCAATACAAATAGCTTCTGTCGCTAATTGGGTGTGCAAGGCTTCACGATCGGCTTCTGAATAGACAGCCACGGTTTGGATGCCTAATTCATGACAGGCACGAATGATTCTGACAGCTATTTCCCCTCTGTTTGCGATTAATACCTTAGTAAACATATTATCTACCTATGATGAATGTCATTTCAACTTCACAAACTTTTTTGTCCCCAACAAAAGCTTGACCTAAACCGATACCGGCAAATTTCTTTAATTTGACGATGTCGACTTGTAGGCGCAAAACATCACCAGGAACAACTTTTTGACGGAATTTAACTTTATTCAAGCCGCCCAAATAAGCTGTTTGGCCTTCGAAATCAGGCAATTTCAATAACGGGATTGAACCGGCTTGCGCCAATGCTTCAACGATTAAAACACCTGGCATTACTGGTTCGCCAGGGAAATGTCCTTGGAAGAACGGTTCATTGATCGTAACGTTTTTGTAACATACGATATGTTCGCCCGGAATCAGTTCCTCTACTTTGTCGATAAAGAAAATCGGGTAGCGATTTGGGATGATATCCATAACTTCTTGTGCGCTTAATAAACTCATTTTAACAGTCTCCTCTTTTAGATAATACGAAATAGTGGTTGATTGTATTCAACGATTTGTTCGTTTTCGACCAAAATCTCAACGATTTCCCCGCTGAATTCACTCTTGATTTCATTCATCAATTTCATCGCTTCAACCAGACAGACAACGTCGCCTCTGGAAACGCTTTGTCCTACTGTAACATAAGGTTTTGATTCCGGCGTTGCAGCCAGATAAACGACACCGACAATCGGCGAAGTGACGATATGTCCTTCCTTCTGCGCGACTACAGTATCTGCGGCTGCTTCTTTCTTCTCGGCAGACGCTTCTTTTGCTGTTTCAGAAACAGATGTAACGCCACTTTCAGCAACAGCTGTCTGCACAGCTGGCTGATTGTTCGCACGCGTTACTTTGTTTTTTGACAATAACAATTCGAAATCGGCTGTTTCGTAGTGCAGCTCGGTTAATGTTGATTCATCAATCAATGCAATGAGGCTCTTTACATCTTCTATATTCACGTATTAAGCCTCCCATTTTTTGAAGCATAACACCGCGTTATGTCCACCAAATCCTAATGAATTGCTCAATGTGTAGTTCACTTCTTTTTCGCGGCCTTGGTTTGGTATATAGTCCAAATCGCATTCTTCATCAGGAACTTGGAAACCGATTGTAGGCGGCAAGAAGTCGTCTTGGATTGCCTTCACGCATGCTACGGCTTCAATCCCGCCGGCAGCACCCAATAAATGTCCTGTCATGCTCTTTGTGCTTGAAATAGCCACGTTATGTGCTTCTTCACCAAAAGCGTACTTGATGGCTGCTGTTTCACCAGCATCATTCGCTGGTGTGCTTGTTCCGTGAGCGTTGATGTAATCAACTTGCGCCGGCGTGATGCCTGCTTCTTTCATAGCTTGCAGCATGGCTTTGCCTGCGCCGCTTCCGTCTGCGGATGGTGCCGTCATATGGTACGCATCGCATGTAACACCGTATCCGACAACTTCCGCCAATATGGTTGCTCCACGTTTTTCTGCGTGCTCCAGACTTTCCAGCATCAAAATACCGGCACCTTCACCCATAACAAATCCATCTCTTTCTTTGTCGAACGGAATGGAAGCGCGGTCTGGATCGGTACTTGTAGATAGAGCTGTCAATGATGCGAAGCCAGCGATGCCGATTTCACAAACGGTCGCTTCTGCCCCACCAGCCAGCATAAGGTCTGAATAGCCATGCTTGATGTTGCGGTAAGCTTCACCGATTGAGTTTGTTGCAGAAGCACAAGCTGTAACGATATCCATGCTTGGGCCTTTAGCGCCGAATTTAATGGCTGTGTTACCCGCTGCCATATTGCCGATCGCCATCGGTACGAATAATGGCGGCACTCTTTTCGGTCCTTTTTCATGCATTTTGATGATGCCGGATTCCATTGTGATGAAACCGCCGACTCCTGATCCGATGATGACACCGAAACGATCAGCATCAATTTTTTCTAAGTCAATGCCGCTTTGTTCAACTGCTTGAGCAGAAGCAGCGACCGCATATTGCGAGAATAAATCCATACGCTTAAATTCTTTGCGGTCCATATATTTTGTAGCATCAAAGTCTTTCACTTCACCGGCAACTGTAATTCCCGTTTCGGAAGCGTCAAATTTGGTAATTGCGGAAATTCCGTTTTTGCCATTCTTGATGCCGTCCCAAAATTCAGCTACTGTATTTCCTAAAGGTGTAATGGCACCCATCCCTGTAATAACAACGCGATTCATAATTATCCTCCAGTCCTACATATACATGCCGCCATTGACACTGATTGTTTGGCCCGTTATGTAAGTATTCTCACTTAAGAAGACAGCTGTATTCGCTACTTCTTCGGCCTTCCCAAATCGTTTCAATGGAATTTGCGTCAACATTTGTTCTTGAATCTTTTCAGAAAGCACATCTGTCATTTCCGTTTCAATGAAGCCGGGCGCAATGGCATTACATGTGATGCCTCTTGTGGCAGCTTCGCGTGCCACTGATTTTGTCAATCCGATGATACCGGCTTTGCTGGCAGCATAGTTTGCTTGTCCAGTATTGCCTGTTTCACCGACAACGCTTGAGATGTTGATGATGCTGCCGCTTCTTTGCTTCAACATAATCGGCAAAGCATGGCGAATCATATTGAATGTCCCTTTCAAGTTAACTTGATAGGTTGCATCAAAATCTTCTTCATCCATGCGCATGATTAGTTTATCACGTGTAATTCCCGCATTATTAACTAAAACGTCGACAGAACCGAATAGTTCCTTGGTTTGGCTGACAATTTCTTTTGCGGTTTCAAATTCACTGACGTCCCCTAAAATAGTTTTGACAGTGACGCCAAAAGATTCTAGATGAGCTATTTTTTCTTCAGCGATTGGTTTACGAGCATTTAATACGATATTGGCTCCGCGTTTCGCATATGCTTCAGCGATAGCTTCCCCAATCCCTCTGGAGCTTCCAGTGACGATAACCGTTTTACCTTTTAAATCCAAGGGTACCCCTCATTTCTTATATAATCGTTTTATTTTTGCAACGCTTCGATGGTTTTGTTGAAAGATTTCAGATCTTCCACATTGTAGATGGAAACGTCTTTGTTAATCTTCTTGATGAATTTGCTCAAAGTCGTTCCAGGGCCCACTTCCACGAAGGTATCCACACCTAAATCGATCATCTTAAGCACACTGTCCTCCCATAATACAGGAGATTCTACTTGCCTCACTAATAGACCCTTGATGGCATCTTTCGTAACGACGGTAGCTTCGGTATTGCCGATGACCGGAATAGTCGGTTCATTCACGGTTAATTCGGATAAAGCTACTGCCAGCTTTTCTGCAGCCGGATGCAACAATGCGGTATGGAAAGGGCCGCTGACGTTCAACGGAATGATCCTTCTCACGCCTTTTGCTTCCAGCAGTTCAATCGCTTTGTCGACGCCTTCTATTTCGCCGCCGATGACGATCTGTGTCGGCATATTGTAGTTGGCCGGAGCCACATAAGCCGTTTCACTCGCTTCACGGCACGCTTCTTCAATGACGGACCGTTCCGCATTCATGACGGCAGCCATTTTCCCGCGACCTGCAGGGACGGCTTCACTCATGTATTTCCCACGTTTTGCGACTAGCGAAATAGCCTCATTAAAAGAAAAAGCATTGGCTTTCACCAGTGCTGTATATTCTCCGAGGCTTAATCCTGCAACAAAATCTGGCTGAATTCCCTTTTCAGCTAGTAATTGATCAAGGGCGTAGCTAACCGTTAAGATTGCTGGTTGCGTATATTCAGTTAAATGAAGCTGTTCATTTTCTTGGAAACAAAGATTTGCTACATCGTACCCAAGAACAGCGGAAGCTTCATCGAAAACATTACGGACAACTTCATATTCGTTATAGAGTTCTTGACCCATTCCGAAATATTGCGCACCCTGACCGCTATAGACAAAAGCTATTGCCATTTTTCCACCTCTATATATCCGTTATTCCGACCACATTTTTGCTTGTGATAGAATAACTTCTTTGCATTCATTCATATAATCTTGAATAATTTCATGACACGTTTGTTCTTTCGTGATCAGACCGGCAATCTGCCCAGCCATCATCGAGCCGTAGTCTTTGTCGCCTTCAACCGTCGCTCTTCTCAAAGCACCCTTGCCCATTTCTGCAAGTTTCTCTAGATCCGGATTTTCTTTGCTTGTTTCTTCTTTTTCAACTTGCAAATATTCTCTGGTCAATTTGTTGCGCAGCACACGTACAGGGTGTCCCGTAATTTGACCGGTGACAACTGTATCGATATCCTTCGCTTTCAAAATGGCATTTTTGAAATTTTGATGAGCATTTGATTCCTTGGAAACAACGAAACGAGTACCAACTTGGACAGCAGATGCGCCCAGCATAAATGCAGCAGCCATTCCGCGTCCATCACCAATACCGCCGGCAGCGATAACCGGAATGGAAACAGCGTCTACAACTTGCGGCACGAGAGCCATTGTAGTTGTTTTTCCGATGTGTCCACCGGATTCCATACCTTCAACGATGACCGCATGTGCGCCATCTTTTTCCATTCTTCTCGCCAAAGCGACAGAAGCAACAACCGGGATAACGATAATCCCAGCTTCTTTGAATTGGTTCATGTATCTTGCTGGACTGCCCGCGCCGGTAGTGACTACCTTCACGCCAGAAGCACATACGGCTTCTACAACAGCGTCAACATGAGAGTTTAAAAGCATGATGTTGACGCCGAAAGGTTTGTCGGTCAATGCTTTCATTTTAAAAATTTTCTCGTTCACAACATCCACAGCATCATGTCCAGTACCTATAAGACCAAGGCCGCCGGCATTGGAAACGGCACTTGCTAAATCAGCATCCGCTACCCACGCCATCGCGCCTTGAATGATGGGATATTGAATACCCAGTAATTCACATAATTCCGACTTCATACAAGTCCTACTTTCCTAATGACTGCTTGTTATGCTAATTGAGCTTCAACATATTTAACTAAGTCTTCAACAGTGTTGATGCCTTCGTCTGATTCGATTTTGATGTCGAATTCGTCTTCGATGTCGTTGATGATTTGGAATAAGTCTAAGCTGTCAGCATCTAAGTCTTCTCTGAAGTTAGTTGTTAATTGTACTTCTTCTACTTCTTTGTCTAATTGGTCCACGATAATAGCTTGAATTTTTTCGAATGTCATAATAAATTCCTCCAAATAATGTTTTTTTTAGTTTAATGATATTACTATGGCGCCCCAAGTAAGGCCGCCACCAAATCCTGTCATCAGCACTTTATCTTTCGTGCCGAGTTGAATTTCTTTCGATTGAACGAGCTGGTCAAACAAAATAGGTATACTGGCCGCGGAAGTGTTACCCGTATCCGCAATGTTGTTGGCAAACAACGAGAAAGGCAATTTCACCTTTTTGCTGATTGCTTCCAATAAGCGGACATTGGCCTGATGAGCGATGATTTTCTTCAAATCGCCTTCGACAAGATTGCCTTTCAGCATTACGTCCCGGATCATATCCGGCACACTGCGGATTGCAAAATCAAAAATCGCTCTGCCATCCATCGTAAGGTAGGATTGCTCCTCTTCCGCAGATTCCCCAAACGGACTTTTAACCTTTCTTGTGTCCGACACCAAGGCTCCATGGCGTCCGCCATCAGAATGGATGTCTTCTGCAACAAAACAGTCGTCTTCCGTTCTTTCCAACAGTACGCCACCTGCACCGTCTCCAAACAGGACAGCCGTCGATCGGTCTTCCCAATTGATTGCTTTCGACATTGTTTCTGCACCAATGATCAAGCCATATTGATACAAATTGCTTTGCATCAGATGGATCCCGGTGGATAAGGAAAACACAAATCCCGAACAGGCTGCATTGATGTCAAAACAAAAGGCCTTTGTAGCGCCAATTTTCTCTTGAACCCGGCAGGCAGTCGATGGACTTGCAGCGTCCGCTGTCATTGTTGCCACGATGATGAAATCGATTTGATCCGCAGTAATATTTCTATTCTGCAGGATGTTAAGAGCGGCTTTGCTGGCCAAATCCGAAGTGTTTTCATCCTTCGAAATATGCCTTTGGCGGATGCCTGTCCTCTTGCTGATCCATTCATCGCTTGTATCCATGATTTTAGCGAGATCATCATTTGTGATGACCTGTTCCGGAAGATAATGTCCGGTAGCGCTAATTTTTGAACCCATTGTATCAACCCTGTTCCTTGATATTTTGAACTAAACCGAATAGGAACCCGTGAAGATTGTTTAGACCTTTCAGCAAAACTTCCACTTCTTGATTGTCCATATCATGAATGGTATTTTCCACCATCTCTCTATGGAACTTATCATGAAGTCGGTAGAGCAAGCGCCCCTTTTTGGTTAGTCCTAGATTTACTACTCTGCGGTCGTTTTTCATACGAATGCGTTCGACATACCCCTTTTTAACAAGAGAATTAATAGCCACCGTCAAGGTTCCCGCAGTTATGTTCAATATTTTCGCTACTTCAGAAGTAGTATGATGATCATACATGCCGATTGCTTCGACAGTATGCATCTCCTTTATGGATAAATCAGAAAAAGTGCTCACACGCAGTGCGTGCTCTTCAATATCCATCACTTCATTAAAAATAGCCACGAGAAATGAGTTTATTTTATCAATGGAATGATCCAATGAAATTTCTCCTCCTTTCGATAACTATCCTGTCAAACAACATTGTTTGGTGTTCAAATAGTTTGATGGTCAAACTATTCGCTGTTCAAACTATATAAAATTTTATTTTTTATGTCAAGCATTTATGGAAAAATAGTCATTTATTTTCATAAAATGTTTCGGATTTCAAATGTAATCCCAAATGGTATCCCGACAGTGTGTCGTTATGCAAAACGAAATATCGACTACACTATGACGGAGTGAATGCAGCGCGTGATTTTGCAAATGGATGCCTACGACACTCAAATCCTATCATCAAAAAAAGCAACGGTTCCCGTTGCTTTAGACCAAACTATTTATTCTCCAACCTTAACGAATTCCTCAATATCCTTGAAATTTACAATAGTCTTATCCTCGCAGATATCTTTCATCGTATTTGAGGATAGATCCCAATAAATTTCAACAACAGCGCTGTTCGTCAAAAGCTTTCTGATTACGCCGACCATTTCTTGCTTCCGAAATGTGAATTTAATTTGATCGCCAATTTCAGGCCGGATGGATTCCTTGATCGCATCGACAACCTCTAAAGCCTGATCGTATGATACTCCAAGCAGATTCGCAATACGAGAGTTGCTCGTACCCTTACGCAATTCACTTTCAATCATAGTTTTCGTTTCTTTAGTAATATTTCGTACCATTTCTATAATCGCCTCACTTTTATGAACCGGGAACCACAACACACACTTACTGACAATAGTATACCATACTTTCCCTAATATTTCCTGTTTAACTATTATTGGCATTAACATCGATACACAACTTTCATTTTATTGACTTTGATAAAATACTTAAAGATTTATTGTTTTTGGGTTATAATGGTTACGTGAATAAGTTAACAATAGATTAGAGGAGGTCTCTTTATGTTGAACGACCCTATTACCTTACTCAAGTATGAATACCGTGTTCATCCAGGCGAATACTTCAATGTGGACACGTATTGGGTAAAAAGTCCTGCGGAAGTAAGAACCGTCATTATCGATCAGGACCATGTCTTCACGAAAATGGTGAGCTTCTATCCTAAGAATTTCGTCATCTTTCTGGAACAGTTCCCGGATCAAAGTATCTATCGAACAAATTATCCTCTGCGCAAAATCCAGAACAGCGATTCCCACGAAGTGGTATTCGATGAGGAGGCTCACAAGGACGTTTACGAATATCTGGACTGACACGCTCAACTGGCTTGCACCACTATCATCTTCACGTGTGTGCATCCGGACTTCACTAAAAATTCCTATTTCTGTTTCACGGGCTCTCGGGTGCAAGTTGCTCCAAGGCCCTTTTTCTTTTTGCCATTATCAGGCACCACAACAAAAGACGATCATTTTGAAAAGGGGACTTATCATTGAATGCAAAAAATAATTCTTATTTTGATGGCGGCTTGGCACAACTCATCATCATTTCCATACTCGGTGCAATCATAACCGGACTGACCTTTGGCATTTGCTACCCCTGGGCGCTGTGCATGCAATACAAATGGAAAATTGAACATACTGTCATCGAAGGCAGACGTTTGGAATTCCACGGTACGGCCTTGGGATTATTCGGAAATTGGGTAAAATGGCTTTTTCTCCTCATCATCACATTTGGAATCTATGGATTTTGGGTAGGCATCAAACTGGAAGATTGGAAAGCCAGAAATACCAATTTTGAATGATACCATCCGTTCAACGACTCCGCTCCAGAGAACCCATAAACATCAGTTACAAGCTCGTCGGTCTTTCCGTCATGCACATGGCTACAAAAAAGAGGTTACCATCTCTGCCCTTCGGCAATGATGACAACCTCTTTTTATTACGTCTCAAGAGGGATTCGAACCCCCGACCGTTCGCTTAGAAGGCGAATGCTCTATCCGGCTGAGCTATTGAGACATTATTGGAAAATCAATGCAGAAATTCAACTTGTCTGCCTATTGATGGCAACAACAAAAGCATTTTCAGCTCACTTGTCACTTTTACTATAGTAACATGTTTCTCCGTCAGTATCAAGAGTTTTTTTGCTTCCGTGATTTTTGATGACCTCAAAATCAGGCAAAAAAATAGCCGCAGCATTGTCTGGACAATGTTTTGGCGGTTATCGTCTTACTGCCAGAATGTTACTACGTCTCAAGAGGGATTCGAACCCCCGACCGTTCGCTTAGAAGGCGAATGCTCTATCCGGCTGAGCTATTGAGACATATATGAGCAACCTGTTCGTGACTCACAACATTTATAAGTATATGAGATAAGAGCTGATCTGTCAACACTTTTTGAATGGTTTTTTACATAAAATTTACTTTCCAAACAATTTTATGATGAAAAAACAAGGCACTCCAAAGTGAAGTGCCGTTTGAATTCCAAGTTTTTCATTTTCAAATAAATATTATTATATTAATACATTTCTCCGCGATGATCAGCTGAGCAGAAAAACCACTGACTTCATCAGCTCCATCTTCTCCACCGCATAGCGATAGTGCAGTTTTGCAATTTCCAGGTTCCGCTCCTCTTCATTCATGATGGCAAGGTTTTCTTCCGTATTATCCTTTATCCAGTTTCCTTTTGCCTCCGCCAGCACTATTTCCTGATTTTCGGCATCTTTTTTTGCTCGGATGAGGTCAAACCTCAAAAATTCGTACTTCTCTTCCAGCTCCTTCATTTTGACGGGATCCTTCTCTTTCAGCTCAACGATTTTCCTTTTTAATTCTTCCATCACGGATTATCCCCCTTATTCCAAAGACCCTTATCCAGCCTCTTCGCTCGATGCGGATGCCGATTGCCATCCATTCTGATTTTCACAAATATTGCCTCTTTATATAATCCGAGAGGCTCTGCGATTCGGGAAATAGATATTGCTCATTTATCCCCATCACGGAAAGATTTACTCGCATTTCATTCTTATATATAGAAGGAACAATATAGCGGATTATTTTCCGTTCGGCGAACAAGCCATCCTCATTTCTCAGCCTGAAAGCTGCGATGGAATCAGCGATGCTCTTATACCTCAGCTTTTGGTCATTTTTCCCGTCAGCTTCCAACCCCGAAATAATGAAGGAATCGTCTTGCCGCACCTTCCGTTCGTCATCTTTGAAGGGTCTGATGACAAAGCTTTTGAACAAATCAGCAGGATCAATGATCGGTTCGAAATCGCCCACCATCCGCCTAACCTCATGGAGCAGTTTTTTGGTGGCTTTTTGTCCATTGAATTCCGCTTTGATCCCTTCATCGGCCGTCTTATCTTTTAAGGCATTTCTCTTTTTATGATACGTTGCCCCCGCTTTGGACAGATCATCCTTCTGTTTCATGCTTTGGGTGGCGAGCGCGCTGACGATTTCGACAGCATCGCTGAAACGGCCCTTTTGAGTTTCATGGTCGGCCTCAAAAATGATGAGTTCGCCATCATAGTCATCATTTTGGGATACTGCGTAATAAAGGCCCGCCAATGGATTCGCTGTAATGTCCAGCAGTCTCGTCGCCATTCCCCGCTGATGCATTACCCGCAAGACATCGATATGTCGCCCGCAATCCGAAAATGCTTCGGGTCGGCTGGCAGTCCATTCGTCATACATGTCATCTTCATGCCCAAAGAAACTTTCCCGATATATTCTGGGTATGAGTTTATAATTGACGCTGTCGTGTCCCCTGTAGTAATAATTTTTCAATTCTTTTTGGAAATGCGCAAAGATCACTTCTCTTGCGTGTTCCATTTCTGCTGTGTTTCTGAATGGACTAAGGTTGGTTTTGTTCCTTGTCTTTTCATATTCCGCAATTTGTTCCAATGCCCTGTCTTTTTGTTTTTTTTGAAGTCCACTCAGGAAATCATAGAGGTTGGTAATAAATCTGATTTCGACATTTTCACCCACCAAATAATATTTCTGGATGGCATTGGAAAAGTCGATCTCTTGTTTTTTTTCTTGATCCCGATCCTTGCCTTTTTTGAGCTCAGCCATCCTCGGAGTCCCCTGTCCGTCGCTCCCCCAATAACTTTTGATCTGGAATTTCCCATTCAACGGGTTATCCGTTTCGGCAATAAAAGGCCTCAAATGTTTCTCAACAAAATTATCGATGTACGTTTCGTATCTTTTCCTTCCAACTTCCCGTTTCTCAGGCTGATAATAATCGAGAAAATCATTGATACACACTATGTCGTTAAAAAAAGCATATTCCACCATTTTAACCAGCACATCATCCGTTTTCATCGTCACACTTCCTTAAAGAATATAGGCATTGACCAATTGGCCGTTGTTAAATTTATAAGATCACTTCAAATTTACTATATTTGTTTTTTGATAATACCATTATATCATAATAGCGCTTCCAACATGTATTTGATGTTATCACCGCCTCGTCTTTATTCATCTTGACGATGGTTTTCCTGTTCCTTAAGCGCTTTCCTGCGCAATCGTAGGAAGGTTCCCCGGCTCGCCGCGGCCGTGCGGATCAATTACTCCGAACATCACAAAACCACGAGATTCCGGAACGTATCAAAAAACAGACCTTCATTGTTAAACTGCAACAACGAAAGTCTGTCGATTTCTGCTATACAAAGGCCACAGAGCCATGCCAGCAACGAAGAATCATTTAGGCGAAAAACGTGTCCTTTACCGCAGCGGTAACGGCCAATTTGACGTGCTCATAGGTCAAGCCGCCCTGCACGTACAGGAGATAGGGCGGACGGATCGGGCCATCCGCAGTCAATTCAAGGCTGGCGCCTTGGATAAAGGTGCCTGCGGCCATGATGACGTCATCTTCGTACCCTGGCATATAGGCAGGTATCGGTTTTACGGTGGAATTTATCGGCGAATATTTTTGGATGGTCTGCGCAAAAGCGATCATGGCCTCCTTGGAAGGCAATGCCACCATCTGGATCAGGTCCGTGCGGTAGCTGTCCCATGTCGGCGTCGTCTCGACCCCGCACTCTTCCAGCATCGCTGCAGTAAAGACGGCGCCCTTGATTGCTTCGCCTACGACATGCGGCGCCAAGAAGAGGCCTTGGTACATTTCCAAGAGGCTGTAAAGCGATGCTCCCGCTTCGCGGCCGATGCCAGGCGTCGTCAGACGGTACGCGCAGCGCTCAACCAAGTCTTCCCGGCCGGCAAGATAGCCGCCCATCTTCACCAGTCCGCCGCCTGGATTTTTGATCAAAGAGCCGGCAATCAAGTCGGCGCCGACTTCGATCGGTTCTACTGTTTCGACAAATTCGCCGTAGCAGTTATCGACAAAGAAGACGGCGTTCGGCGCATGCGGTCTGATTTTCTCGATCATTTGCTGAATTTCGGTGATCGTAAAGGATGGTCTGGCAGCATATCCGCGTGAACGCTGGATTCCGATCATCTTTGTTTGCGGGCTGATTTTTTCCAACACGGTGCTGATGTCCACTTTGCCGTCCTCCAGCAAATCCACATGTTGGTACCCGATATTGTATTCTTTCAGTGAACCGATGCCGTTGCCGGTAACTCCCACGATATCCAGCAACGTGTCATATGGTTGCCCAGTTGCATAGATCAGCTCGTCTCCCGGTCTCAGCACTCCGAACAGCGCAGTTGCGATGGCATGCGTACCGGAAATGATCTGCGGTCGCACCAGCGCGGCTTCCGCCTTGAATATGTCCGCGTAGACTTTTTCCAAAGTGTCTCTGCCGTCGTCATCGTAGCCATAGCCGGTGCTGGGGTTGAAGTGATAGTCACTGACCCGATTGTCCCGGAAAGCCTCCAACACTTTTGCCTGGTTGAACAAGGCCTTTTCTTGGACCGTTTTAAAGACAGGCTGTATTTTCAAATCGACTTTTCCGACCATTTTTTCCAACGATTGTACTTCTTTATTCATCACTTGCATGCGTGCTGACGTCTCCTAACCATTTCGAATTCCTTTTTGCATACCCTCTCAAACGGTACGCATTGCTTTCCTCGATGTATTCAATCGATTCTACGAAAGTCTCCTGCTGCATTTTATTCAATGTGTTGCCTTCTGCCCCGCTGGCAGAAATATCCCTTGTATAAGGGACCAACATTTTTGCGATCTCATCCCAAAGGAAATCCTTCAAACGTCCGATATCATTCTCATCGATAGCCGAAATCATGATGTTCGGGAACAAACGCGGCTGGAAACCGGGTGGGGCTATATCGATCTTGTTGTAGATCGTCAACATAGGCGTTTTATCCATATCCAAGTCCTTGAGCAGTTTCAATACGGTTGCCTCGTGCTGATCGACATAGCTTGTTGAAGCGTCGACGACATGCAGAAAGACATCCATATTTCTGCTCTCTTCCAAAGTGGAATGGAACGCATGGATCAATTGGGTCGGCAAGTCCTGGATAAACCCTACCGTGTCGGTGATGGTCGCCTGGAACTGATTCGGCAACGTCAACTTGCGCGTCAAAGGGTCCAACGTTGCAAACAGTTGATTTTCTTCGTAGGTTTGCGCATCGGTCAAGCGGTTGATGATCGTCGATTTTCCCGCATTCGTATATCCGATCAAGCCTATTTGGAACACTTCGCTCGCACGTCTTTTTTCTCTTGCGCGTTCCCGGTGTTTTTCCGTTTCTTCCAGCGTTTTCTTGATTTCTTGCATTTGGCTGCGGATATGACGACGGTCGGTTTCCAATTTCGTTTCACCGGGGCCTCTTGTTCCGATGCCGCCGCCCAGCCTCGACAAATTGACTCCTTGCCCGGACAAGCGCGGCAATAAGTAATCCAGCTGTGCTAACGCGACCTGCAGTTTTCCTTCTTTGCTTCTGGCGCGCATGGCAAAAATATCCAATATCAATTGCACGCGGTCAATGACTTTGCAATCGACGGTTTCTTGGATATTGCGTACTTGCCTTGCTGTCAATCCATGGTGGAAAATAACCGTATCAGCTTCCAATTCGGCGCATAGGTTGACCAGTTCTTCCACTTTCCCCTTGCCGATGATTGTAGCCGAGTCGGTCCGTTCTCTTTTTTGAGTCAACACTCCTACGACTTCCCCTAATGCCGTTTCCGTCAATTGGGCAAGTTCGCTCAGTTCATATTCAAAGAATTCATCCGTCTGCGTTGTTTGCACACCCACCAAGATGACTCTTTCTCTCGCGTTTTCCATATTTTTTCCAACTTTCTTTTTTATCAATGAGCATCGATAAAATCATCCACCAGGTTTTCGACACGCTCCAGTGCATCTTCATCCTGAATAAGGTCAAACCAATGGATTTTTTTCATTCTGTTCCTGAACCAGGTCAATTGCCGTTTTGCATAGCGGCGTGAGTTTTGCTTCAGATTTTCTGTCGCTTCTTCGAATGAGACATTCCCTTTGAAAAAATCAAACCATTCTTTGTAGCCGATTCCTCTGGTGGACTGCGCCTTTTCCGGAAGATCCAGATCATAAAGGGCCCTCGCTTCCTCCAGCAGGCCATTTTCAAGCATGCTGTCCACTCGTCTGTTGATTCGCTCATAAAGGATGCTGCGGTCCGTATTCAACCCAATCAGCAAAGCGTCATAATGGGCTTCGGCTGCTCTGTCTTCTTGCTCGGAAAACAGCTTGTCACCGAAGTGGATCACTTCCAGCGCACGGATGACCCGCCTGCTGTTATTCGGATGAATCTGTTCGGCCGCTTTCGGATCTTTTTCTTTCAATTGTGACCAAATCTGCTCCGCACTGGTTTTTTCCAGCTCATCCTCCAGTTGCTGACGATAGGCAGGATCTTCGACCGCAACACCGCCGAACTTCATATCAAACAACAGCCCCTCGATATATAGCCCGGATCCCCCTACTATAATAGGAAGCTTTCCGCTCGCCGAAATCCTTTCGATGGCTTCTCTTGCGTCCCTCTTAAAATCAGCTGCCGTATAATCTTCGGTAACCGGCACAAAGCCGAGCAGATGGTGCGGAATGCCTTCCGCTTCCTCTTCCGTCACTTTGGCCGTGCCGATATCCAACCCTTCATACACTTGCATGGAATCGCCGTTGATGATTTCCCCGTTGAATTTTTTCGCCAGATGAATGCTCAATGCGGTTTTCCCGACAGCGGTCGGTCCGACGATAACGACTATTTTCGTCAGCGCTTTTTTTCCTTCTTCAACCACCCTGAATCACCTTCCTCATCTGCAAAGCCCGCTCAGGAAAATCGGTAATCATGGAATCGATATTTTTCCGCAGACATACCTGCATCTCGACCTTGCGATTGACGGTCCATACGCGCAGAGGGATGTGGGATGTTTCGAAGGGGGGCAAACTCCTAAAAATGGAGAATTTGGGGTGCCATCCGCCGACCGGCAAACCTTCCCCCAGTTCAAAAACATTCTTACCTGTTTTGCTGAACAATAAAGCGATGTCAGCTTCCTTTTGCAAAGCTTTTATTTTCTTTAATGTATCATAATGGAAACTGGAATAAATGATCGTGAAATCGGAAAGGTACGGTTCGGTCAAGCTCAGCACTTTTTCTTCTATTTGCGGATATTGAAAAACATCCGTCTTCAGTTCGATATTGAGCACACCCGTGAACCGGTCTTCTTTCAATAAGTCCAGGACTTCCTGCAGAGTCGGAATCTTGCAGTCGCTGTATTTTTTGTCGAACCAGCTTCCCGCATCCAAATCCTTCAACTGTTTCAAGGAAAGGTCCTTCACATAACCCTTGCCGTTGGTCGTCCGATCGACGGTTTCATCATGGATGACAACCACCTCGCCGTCCTTCGACAAATGGACATCCAATTCTATGCCATCGCTGTGGACGGCCACGGCTTCCTGGAAAGAAACCAATGTGTTCTCAGGTTTCGTTCCGCGGCTGCCCCGATGAGCGATTATTTTTGTATAGACCATCGTTTTTCGAAATCCTTTCTTGCTTTCCCTAAAAATAAAGGCGGGAAAAATGTCCCGGCCTCGGTGTTTCATATGATAGCGACCGCACCCCTGGACGCGCTTCAAAAACCAATCCGCGCAAGCAGGGCTAAACGATTTTTGCAGCGCTTTCCTTCTTTTTCTCTGAATCGGCCAAATCCAGCAATTCCTTCGCATGTGCAATCGACAATTCCGTGATGTCGGTCCCTGCCAACATCCTCGCCACTTCATTTATCCGCTCTCCGTCAAACAAAGGATGGACATGCGTTTGGGTCCTGTCTTCGATGATTTCTTTCTCGATGTAAAGGTGGTGATCCGCCATTGCCGCCACCTGCGGCAAATGAGTGATGCACAATACTTGCGAGTAGGATGCCACCAGATGGATTTTATTGGCGATGGCCTGGGCGACACGGCCCGAAACGCCGGTGTCCACTTCATCAAAAATGATGCTCGTGATGCCCTGCGTTTTCGTGAAGATCGCTTTCATCGCGAGCATCATCCTGGAAAGTTCTCCGCCGCTCGCGACCTTGGACAACGCCTTGATCGGTTCCCCTACATTGGTCGCAACATAAAATTCGATGTCATCCAATCCGTTCTCGAAGATGGCGGCCTTCCCTTTTTTCTCGTGGAAGACCGTCTGGAAGGTCACTTTTTCCATATACAGTTCTTTCAATTGCAGATGGATCTGTTCTTCGAGCGATTTCGCAGCGCGTTCCCTGATGACGGTCAGCTGTTTTCCGATCGCAAAGACCGCTTCTTTCGAGCTGATGTATTCCACATTCAACTTTTCCAGATAACTTTCCCGGTTTTCAATCAAATCCAATTCCTCAGCTATTTTCTGGTAATGCGCCAGGATTTCGCCGATTGTGTTCCCGTACTTCCGCTTCAACTGGTAGATGGTATCCAAGCGGCTCTCAATTTCATTCAAGCGGCCTTCATCATAGGACATTTGCTCAATCTCCGACAATATTTCAGCAGCGCTCTCCTGCAATTGATAGTAAGCAGCCGAAACATTGGCAGCGATTGCCTGATAGGTTGGATTGATGTCCTTCACTTTATCCAACGCCGACATGCCGACGCCGATTTTATCGATCCCGTTTTCCTCGCTGTTCTGCAAAGCATCATAGGCAGTCGTCAACGACTGCGTGACTTTCTGGAAATTGACCAGCAAATTCCTTTCGTCGTCCAGTTTATTCTCTTCTTGTTCATCCTTCAGCTTTGCTTGCTCAATTTCTTTAATTTGAAATGACAACAGATCGACCCTCTGCGCATTCTCTTTTTCATCGGACTTGAGTTGGATCAATTGTTTCCGCACCTGCATATATTTTTCATAAGCCAAACGGTACGTGTCTTTGATTTTTTTCAACTCAGGCCCTGCGAATTGATCGAGCAGATTGATGTGTTTTTGCGGATCCATCAGTTCCTGATGTTCATTCTGTCCATGGATATCAATCAATGTTTCGCCTACTTCGCGCAACACCGATACGGTTACAATCGTTCCATTCACACGCGAAACATTTTTCCCGTTGCGGGATACCTCGCGCTGCAATAAAATCTGATTATCGTCCGATTCGATCCCATAGCCCTCAAGAATTTCCGCTGTATTTGTGTTTTGGGGCATCGTGAAAAGCCCCTGGATCACGGTTTTCTTTTCGCCGTAACGAATCATATCGTAGGAACCTCTTCCGCCTGCCAAAAGTCCTACCGCATCGATGATGATGGATTTACCGGCTCCTGTTTCGCCAGTCAACACGGTCATCCCTTCATCAAAGCTCACTTGAAGATCTTCAATTATAGCAAAATTTTTAATCGACAATTCCTGCAACATTATTCGCCATTCTCCTTCGAAATCGATCCTTTAATAGCCTATTTTTCAGACACCGAAACTGCTTTGCTTTTCAATTGTATGTATGCATCTTTGACCACTTGAGGGGCGTCTATTTCAGCTGAAATGATGCCAGGTGCGTGGCTGTTCGCTTGCAGGTGAACCAAGAATTCTATGTTGCCGGTTCCGCCGGTTATCGGGGAAAAACTCAGATTCAGCACATCGAAACCAGCCAAAGAAGCGAATTCCAAAATGTCTTTCAACACCTCGTTATGGACTTCGGGATTGCGAACAATCCCTTTCTTGCCGATTTTCCCTCTGCCTGCTTCAAATTGCGGCTTAATCAGCGCCACCACATCGCCGCCGACTTCGATGATTTCCTTCAAAACGGGAAGAATCAGTTTCAGCGAAATGAAGGATACGTCGATGGAAGCCATTTGCGGCCTGCCATGTGTGAAATCTTCCGGTTTGCTGTAACGGAAATTCACGCGTTCCATGACGACGACACGTTCATCCTGACGCAGTTTCCAATCCAGTTGATTGTAGCCAACATCCAATGCATAACAGAGTTTCGCACCGTTCTGCAAGGCGACATCCGTAAAGCCACCCGTCGAAGAACCGATATCCAAAAAGATTTTGTCTTTCGGATCCACATTAAAAAGCTCAATGGCTTTCTCTAACTTCAAACCTCCGCGGCTGACATACTTCAGCGTTTCCCCTTTGATGTGCAGAATTTTATCGGTGGCGACTTTTTCGCCTGGTTTATCGTAGCGTTGGTTATTTTGATCGTATATTTGGCCTGCCATAATCAATCGTTTAGCCTTTTCACGGGAATCGGTCAATCCTTGTTGTACTGCCAGTAAATCCAATCTTTCTTTTTCCATCATTGTCTCCCGTTATATTCTGATATAGTCTAAAAACTGATGAAACACGATTATTTTGTCGCGTTCATCAGCTGGAAATGCACCCTCAACCGCTAATTCATCCAGGCACCCTTCCGCTTTTCTGATGACATCATTCAGTGCCAACATCGCTTCTTTGGTCCCCAGGATGGAAGGGTATGTATTTTTGTTCAGTTCTGCATCGTGATGGATTTTTTTGCCTGTCTCATTTTCGTCCAATACGACGTCTTTCAAATCATTGTGGATCTGATAGCCAAGCCCCAAGTATTTGGCGAAAGCTTGCATCTTGACGGAAAAATGCGGATCGGCATCTGCGACTAAACAACCTGCCGATACGGCAAATTCGATCAATGCCCCCGTTTTCTTCTCATGGACTTGCATCAGCTCTTCAATCGTCAGCTTTTTCTCTTCGCCCTCGATATCATCCATTTGGCCCGCTATCATCCCGTTTGGCCCGGAAGCTTTCGCCAACAGGGCAATCAAACGGATTTTTTGGCTGTCGGACAAATCTTGGCTTTCCGCCAAGATTTCAAAAGCCGCAGTCAAAAGTGCATCCCCCGCAAGGATGGCGGTCGCTTCCCCGTATACTTTATGCGAAGTAAGCCTGCCGCGGCGGTAATCGTCATTATCGATCGCCGGCAAATCATCATGGATCAAAGAATAGGTATGAATGAACTCCAATGCTGCCGCAGGAGCGAATCCCTTTTTGACGTCCCCGCCCGCCAGCGCGAGGGTAGCAAATACCAACAAGGGGCGAATTCTTTTGCCGCCCCCCATCAAAGAATACGCCATCGCTTCATGGAGGCTTTCTTGCACAGGGACGCAATTGCCCAATTCAGAATAAAGATAGTCATCGAATTTGCCCATCCACTCTGTTTGAAATTCATTTAGATTCATGGATTATTCACCTTCTGTCTTTGGTTTATCTTCCTCGAAAGAAATTTCGTCGCCATTGGGTGCCACGATTTTTGTCAACGTTTTTTCAGCATTGTTCAAAGTATCCTGACAATACTTGCTTAAACTCATGCCTGCCTTAAATTGTTCCAAAGCCTCTTCTAAAGGGACATCTCCCGACTCCAATTTGGTCACGATTGCTTCCAATTGTGTCATAGCCTCTTCGAAGCTCAGTTTATTCTTGGATTGTGTCATTTTTTTCCTCCACCACTCGTTTTACTTCCGCCTCTGCATACCCGTCAGCGAAATTCACTTTCAATTTATCGCCGCTCTGCAATTGTTTGGCGGCATTCACTATATTCCCGTCCTTGGTCGTATAGCTGTACCCACGCAGCATGATTTTTAAGGGACTGAGCAGATCAAGGGATTGCATCCCATTCGCCAGCTGTTGCTGTTTTTGTTGCAGATAGCGTTGCATCGCTTTTTGCAAGGCATCTTCTGTTTGCGTCACCTGTTGTTGGGCCTGCATAACATCCCGCACCGGGCTTTTATTTTCCAAGCGCATCTGCAGCCGTTGCAGCTGGTTTTTCTGCAATTGTAATTGGTTCGCCATCTGATTCGCCAGGCGCATCTGCATTTGATCCAACTTTACGGTATAGCCTTCATACATCCGTTCCGGCTGTCTGAAAATATAGGAATGCATCGAGCGATTCAGCCGTTGCTGTTGCAGCGATAGTGTATTTCTGATTTTTTGGTATAGCCTGTTGTCCAGCTGATCGATATGACGCAAGACATCGCTTAATACCGGCACGGAAAGTTCCGCCGCCGCAGTGGGTGTTGCGGCACGGACATCCGCCACAAAATCGGATAGCGTCGTATCCGTCTCATGGCCCACCGATGAGATGACCGGCATAGCCATGGCCGCGATTTGGCGGACAACCACTTCTTCGTTGAACGGCCAAAGATCTTCGATGGAGCCTCCTCCGCGGGCAACGATGACGACGTCAAAATCGCCTTTTTCCTGGATCGCCTGAAGATTCCTGACGATATTCGGAGCGGCATCCTTGCCTTGGACAATGGTCGGGAACAGGACAAGCTGTACAATCGGATATCTTCTTTTGACGGTTGTCATGATGTCCCGGATGACTGCCCCACTTGGACTGGTCACAATCGCAATTCTTTTCGGGAACTGCGGCAGCATTTTCTTCGGCAAGGAAAACAAACCTTCATTCGAAAGTTTCTCCTTCAATTCCGAAAATGCTTGATACAGCGCCCCTACGCCGTCGGGCTCCATGTGTTCGATGACGATATTGTAGATGCCGCTGGCCTCGTAGACATTCACGCGGCCGACGACCAACACCTTCATCCCTTCTTTTGGCGTGAACTTCAGCTTGTCGAATTCCCGCTTGTACATGACCGCTGAAATGACGGCATTATCGTCTTTCAGGCTGAAATATTGATGGCGCGGTCTGACCCGGAAATTCGAGATTTCCCCTGTCAGATAGACCCTATCCAAATAGGGGTCGGCATCAAATTTCCTTTTTATATATTTTGTTAACGCTGTGACCGTTAAATAAAGAGGTTCCAAACGTGTCCCTCCTTGATTATTTTACTTTGTCTATTGTTTGTTGCAGAAGCATCGTGATCGTCATCGGACCTACTCCACCCGGTACCGGCGTGATGTAGCCTGCAATCCCTTTTGCACTTTCTGTGTCCACATCGCCGATCAATTTGCCGTTGCTGTCTCGGTTCATGCCGACATCGATAACTACGGCGCCTTCCTTGATGAAATCAGCGTTGATGAAATGGCCTCTGCCGATGGCTGCGACCAAAATATCCGCTTCTTTGGCAAGTTCCTTCAAGTTTTGTGTGCGGGAATGGGCGATGGTGACAGTGGCGTTTTTATTCAACAGCATGATGGCCATCGGTTTGCCTACGATATTGCTGCGGCCGATCACTACCGCTTTTTTACCTTCGATGTCAATGTTGTATTCTTCTAGTATTTTCATTATTCCGTAAGGTGTGCATGGCAAAGCAGACTCATTGCCAAGGAAAAAATTACCCACATTCATAGGATGGAATCCATCAACATCTTTTTCATAGCTGATGGCACGGAGGACCTTTTGTTCATCTATATGTTTCGGTAACGGCAATTGCACCAGGATACCGTGCATGCTGTCATCTTCATTTTGCTTTTCAACTTCTTTTAAGAGTTCTTCTTCGGAGATGGTTTCCGGAAGACGGACCACGCGGGAATTCATGCCCATTGCTTCTGATTGTTTTTCTTTATTGCGCACATAGACTTGGCTGGCTTTATCTTCGCCGACTAAGATGACACAAAGGCCGGGTGTTTTTCCCTCAGCAGTCAATGCTGACACTTGTTCTCTCATTTGTTCCTGCATTTTTTTCGCTAAAGCTTTACCATCCATTAAAATCGTTTCCATTAATCTATCTCCTTCTCCTTGGGGATTCTCGTTTTATTTTACCATAATTATCAAAAGCACTGTGAAAATACCTTTCATAGAAGCGTATCATTTTTTTTAAAAAAAGGCATTCTTTTTGTACGAAAAGCGGGGAAAAATCCCCCTCCGCCTCGAGCAAGGAAACACGATGGCCTGAAAGCCAGGTCCCTTCATTCACCACGGTGCGGTGCTGGAGGCGCTCACTGGACATAACCTTCAAAAAAAGAAAAAGAAAAACCCTTAAGCCAGGAAGCATTAAGGATTTTCATTTTTTGGAATTAAATTCGACAATACACCATTGATAAATTTGCTCGATTGTTCATCGCAATACAGTTTCGCGATTTCAATCGCTTCATTCAATGCGACACGCTGCGGCACTTGTTCAGTGTCCCCAAAAAGCATTTCATAGGCGGCGATCTGCATGATGAGCGCATCTGCTTTCGCAAGACGTCCAACCGTCCAATTTTTCAGATAAGGTTGGATGGCCTTATCGATTTCTTCTTGGTTATCCAATACGCCATTGACTAAAGTGGTAAGGTAAGGGTAATCCGCTACTTCGATATCATCTTCGACATTCAATTCTTCCACATCGCTGAGCAACGCTTGTCTGATCGCTTCCTGAGGAGTCAACTCCGGATTGGTCTTTAATTGAAATAACGCTTGAAGCGCTTTTTCTCTGATTTCTCTTCTTGTCATTTGCGAGGAGCTCACTCAGCATCCCCCAATTCTTCATCCAGGTCCAAATAAGGATTTTCTTCACCTTTAGGCGTCACTAATCCAACGACATGAATATTTACTTCTGATACTTCCAGGTTGCTCATGAACAACACTTGTTCTTTCACCTTTTGCTGCATTTCCAATGCGACTTTGGGTACCGATTCGCCATATTTCACATAGCAATAGACGTCCACGACAAGACCATTCTCATCGACAGTCAAGTGGACCCCCTTGTTATGCGCTGTGCGGCCCAATAGTTCGTTTACGCCGGATTTAAAGGTGCCTTGCATGGCATAGACGCCTTCTACTTCGTTGGCGGCTATACCGGCAATCACTTCGATCACTTCCGGTGCTATTTCAATCTCTCCAAACGGCACGGGACCATTTGACAAAGGGATATTAGTTTCTTCCATCATTCGTCATTCTCCTTTCCGAGGAATCATTGTGCACGGGATACGTATGAACCATCTGTTGTATTGATGATTAACATATCATCTGCATTAATAAAGAATGGAACGTTGACCATCAATCCTGTTTCCATTTTAGCCGGTTTTGATCCACCAGAAGCAGTATCTCCTTTGATGCCTGGTTCTGTTTCTTCTACGCGCAAGATAACCGTGTTAGGCAAGTCTACACCTAAAGTTTCTGATTCGTACATGACGATTTGAACATCCATATTTTCTTTCAAGTAGTTCAATTCGTATTCGATTTGAGCAGCGTTCAGTTCGATTTGTTCATAGTTTTCTGTATCCATAAACACGTATGCGCCGGCATTCTCATACAAGTATTGCATTCTGCGGTTCGCGATATGGGCTTTCCCAACTTTTTCGCCAGCACGGAATGTTTTTTCTTGAACGGCACCTGTACGCAAATTTTTAAGTTTAGAGCGGACGAACGCTGCTCCTTTACCTGGTTTAACGTGTTGGAAATCAACAACCTTCCATAAACCGCCATCAATTTCGATCGTTAAGCCTGTTTTAAAATCATTTACTGAAATCATAGTTTTTCCTCCTGTGGTAACGTCATTTGCATTTAGTTTACCATTATTTATACTTGGTTTCTATTTTTTTATAAAATAATCAGTTCTTTTGGCGAATGGGTGATGATTTCATTGCCTGTTTCGGTAATGACGAGATCATCTTCGATCCTGACGCCGCCTAAACCATCGATGTAGATGCCCGGTTCATTGGTGATGACGTTGCCGGGGACCAGTACTTTCAACGCTTTTTGAGAGGTGTTCGGGGCTTCATGGATTTCAAGGCCGATGCCATGTCCGTTGGAATGACCGAAATATGCTCCGTAACCTTGCTCGGTGATGTAATCGCGGGCAATGCTGTCTACTTCTTTGCCCGTCATCCCTGCTTTGGCCTGTTCATTGACCCTTAACTGCGCAGCCAGGACGATGTCGTAGATTTTTTTCAATTCCGGCTTCGGCTGACCGATGGATACGGTACGGGTCATGTCGGAAACATAGCCGTTGTAATAACAGCCAAAGTCCAATGTCACAAAGTCGCCCTTTTCGATCAATTTAGGGCTCGCAACCCCATGCGGCATCGCGGAACGAATGCCGCTTGCGATGATTGTATCGAAAGAAACGCCCGTAGCTCCCAATTCGCGCATATGAAAATCAAGGCGGTTCGCAATTTCGATCTCAGATATCCCTGGGCGGATATAATCCAGAATAAAGGCGAAACCTGCATCTGCAATTTCGCAGGCTTTCTTGATGATGGCTATTTCGTTCGCATCTTTCACTTCCCGCAGCTCTTCGATGATCCCTGAAGCCGGCAGCAAATCGCAAGACACCAGATCTTCCAGTTCTTCTACCGTTCGGTAAGCCATCTGTGCATCTTCAAACCCTAAAGAAGACAAGCCTTTTCCTTCGACGATCTTCTTCACTTCTTCTAAAATCGGGCCTTGGTTTTGAACGACTCGAAAACCTTTTGCCTGTGTTGCAGCTTGCTGAGTATAGCGGAAGTCAGTCACAAAAAAAGCTTCCTCTTGGGTAATGACCGCTAATCCGGTCGTACCCGTGAAATTGGAAACATATCGCAAATTATATTGACTTGTTACCAGTATTGCATCCATCTGCTTCTCTCTCAAGACGTCCTGCAATTTTGAGACTCTACTCATACATACATACTTCCTTCCAAAATTTAAATCTTCTCGTTCCACAAACATACTTATACAGTATAGCAAAAATCAAGCTATATAGATAGGGGGAATCGCTCTGGCGATGGCAAGCAACAAGAGGATAGTATCCCACGACAAAAAAACCGGGAATTTTTCTCCCGGCGTGTTTGGATCGGCTGACTTACCGACTGCGGATACACGCATCAGCCGCTGCTCCCGCTAAACTTTATTGCGGTAATGTGGAATGCGTGTATCGTCATATAATAATGGGGAACGGTAAGAATTCAGTTCGACTCGTCCAGATAGTCTATCCGGATTTCCCCCGATTCCGAATAATCATCAGCAAGGATGACCGTGGCAGTGATTGCCTCACCTCCGCTTTCCGCACAGCTGACTGTGCCCTCCTGGAAAACAAGCGCCACTGGTATGTCCCTTTCTTCATATGTCCTTTCAGCATTCTTGCTTTGGATCCAATACTCTGTATAAGCGAGCAACGTTTGGGCCTGATAATGATGCTTCGTGAGCTGATAGAGATACATCTGATTCCGGTACACTTGGATGACTCCCGTCAAAAACAGCTGCGACAGGAAAAGATAGAAGATGGTCACCGGCAAAATGGCGCCGCTCCTGTTTTGCAAAGGACCATCCCTAAGGCAGTTTCTTCTGCATGACAAGATAGGCTTTGTAAGTCTGACTATCGGCGAAAACCGCCTCAATGGATATGCCTTCATTCGTCACCTCATACTTAACGGACTTTATTCCCATCAACATCGGATGATGGCCGGTGCCATCTTTTTGGCGGACAATTTTGTTGCCGCTGAAGATGTAGGAATAGGTTGCCTTATCGGTCGGATCGACCGACTTCGTGTAGATGCTTGCGCTGGTCTTCTGGACCAGCACTTCATCGGCCAATTCGTTTTCCAATTGATTCAGGAACAGATGCCATTGCGCGACGTTCGTCTTTTCCAGCTGTTGCCGGCTAGCCTGGATGACCTGCAGTCCGCCCATCATCAAAAAAAGCAGCAGCGTATTTACGGACAAAGCCAGCAGCGCTTCCATGATCGTGAAGCCGGCTTTCCGATTGTCATCGCACCGCCCCCTGCACTTCACTGACATGCACCGTCACTCCCCCTTGTCCGGCTTCCCCTTCTATCGTCAGGACCTCGCTGTCAGGGTCCCAATCGGTCCGGAAGACGATCCCGGCCGAAGTCACAGTCGCTGCCGGGTTGCCGGATTTGGCGATTACCCGCATCTGATCTTGGGCGACGCGCCAAAGCTCCACTTCCTTACCGGTACCATTGCAGCGTCTGGAAAATCTGGATGGCATGAGGCACCAGCAAGTACAGCGTAACGGTAATCATGGAAAGGCCGACCAGACTTTCCAGCAGCATATATCCCTGCTTATTTCTCAATTTTTTCGACCACATATCTGCCACTCCCCAGCTGGATTTTGATTGTGTACCGGTATCTGGCCGTATCCATGATGATGGAGTCCGGCTGCAGATAGCCGCTGCCGCTTTTGATATAGGTAGAATAGCCCTGTATGACTTTAGAACCCTTCGGCAAGAACAGCTTCCTATCGACATAGACCTCTGTTGCGGCCGCGGTTTTGAATGTCGCATAATGCCTGGCGTTGGCCGGCCGCAGCACCTCGAAGACCACGCTCTTCCCGGAAATGACCGCATAGCTTTGGGCGGTATGGATTTCCGTCAAGAGGTCATCCAAAAAGAGCGTAAAGGCGAATTCCTGCGTAGCGGTATTTACCCGCGGCGACAGGGACAGCACCAGCGCTGCAATCATCAGCACCAACAGGCTTTCGATCAGCGTAAAGGCTTTGTTGTTCATTCCTTAACATCCATTCCTGGCTATGGTTTCGCGGATACTTCTCCGGCTGTTATCACCAATTTTGCGTTCGCTTCCGACAATTGCTTCTCGTTAATGTAATTATCTGATGCTAATTCTTCAAAGTTACTCGCTTCTACCCCTGTGTCCAACTCATACATATCGGCCTGGGCTTGCACAACCGTCTGCAGGGCCTCGTTCCCCTGCGCTTCGATCGCATTTTTTTTGCCCGATAAATTCGGGATGATTAGCAGCATGAGCACCGAGATGATGAACAGGACCAAGACCATTTCGATCAGGGTGAAACCTTTTTCATTGTTTATTTTCTTCATGAATTTTCCCATCAATAAATTCCTCCTAAACTTGAAATCATCGGCATCAACAGAATAAGGTAGATCGACATCACAATGACGGCGACCAACAGAAACAGGACGGGTTGCAGCAAACCGATTTTTTGCTCAATGTCGGCAATCAACAGCCGGAAGCATTCCTCGCTGTATATAGTCAGCTTCACCGGCAACTGGCTGGTCAGTTCGCCATGGTAGACGATCCAGCCGAATTCTTCCTTGAAAATCGGGTAGCGTTTGATGACGGTGGTCAGGCTGTCGCCCCGGACCAGGCCCTCCTCGATCATCCGGGATATTTCCTTCATCCATTCCGTACCCTCCTCTTCCTTCATGAGGGTAACGATTTGGTTCAGTTGCATGCCGTTTTTAAAAAAATAGGCATATTCCCTGCTGAAGAAAAAGGAATAGTACAATTGCACCCATTTCCCCAAAATGGGCATTCTTATGAACAGCAAAGATTTTTCGAAGGCTGTCTTCTTTTTCAAATATCCCTTTCCCAGGATGCCCGAGAAAACCAGCAGCGCCACCCAGCTGGCGGTGATGATCGGCAAATGGTTAAGAAAAAGGAGCATGACCGTCACGAGCCCGTTCATGGTTTCCGCGTCGGGATCCATCATGCTTTCCAGGCTCGGCAACAGGACTTGCCTGATCGCAAACAGCATGCCGGTTGCAAACAAAAGCAGAAATGCGGGATACACCATCACTTTTTTCAGCTTCGCTACTTGCTTCTCTTTCTCGGTTAAAAAATCCGCGCAGAAAAGCAGCGTTTCATTGAAACGTCCATGCAGCAAGGCTAAGCGTAATTGGGAGACGATCTGTTTCGGGAAGCCCAAAACGGCTAGCGCGTCCGGCAAAGAATTTCCGGATGCCAGCTCCGCCATTATTCCTTGGATAGCTTTCTCCCTTTTCGGCTGCATGATCTCGAGGAAAGACAATCCTTCAGACAGCGAGAACCCCTCATCCAGCAATTCTCCCAGCCGTCTCAGGAAATACGCTTGTTCCTTTGTGCGCCATTTCTGTTCAGATGAGGTTTTCGAGATAGTTCTTTTGAGAAATATAGCCATAGGCATAGGCTTTGCGCAATTTATCGTTCAACGACACGAATTGCTTTTCCACCTCCCTGTCCTGGATATGTCTTTGCAGATCCTTCCCGTCGAGTATTTCATAGATGGCGGCAGCTTTTTCATTCACGGCAAAATGCCGGCAATGGATGGAACAGCTCCCGTGGCAGTACGGACAGTTTTTAGCGATCAGCCTCTGGGACACGATAGCCAACAACGTCTGCTTCATTTGCTCATCTGAAACCGACAATTCCTTCAACCTTTCCAACACACCCAGTGATTCTTTCGCATGAATCGTGGCAATGACCAGATGACCGGTCAAGGCGCTCCTCACAACCATTTTGGCGGTCTCCTCGTCCCGGATTTCGCCGATCACCATGATGTCGGGATGATGCCGCAGGGATTGTTTGATGAGGATTTCATAGGAAACGCCGCTATCCTCATTGATTTCGGTTTGAAGGAATAAGGGCTCCTCGATTTCCACAGGGTCCTCCATCGTGATGATCTGCAAAGGCTCGGATGCATATTTTTTGCGGAGCAGATGGTAAATCGTCGTCGTTTTCCCGGAACCGGTAGGGCCGGAAAAAAGAATCAGCCCGCTTTTATGGTCCAACATCCGCTCCAGTTTCCTTTCATCCGACGGGAAAAAGGTATGCAAGGTCTTCTCGCCGGCGCTGTTCGCATAGAGCATCCGGATGACCAGCGATTCCTGATAGCGGAAATTGGCGATCGTCGATAGCCGCAGCTCGATTTTTTGGCCGTCCAAGCGGTATCGTGCCGAACCCGATTGCGGTTTTCTGCGTTCCCCGACATTCATGTTCGAAAGGAATTTGAAATAGGAGATGAGCCGCTCCCCTTTTTCGATGGACATACCGGATATTTTCGTAAGGCCGGAACTGACGCGGAAAAAGAGTTCATATCGGTCCTCATAGGGCAACAGATGTATATCCGAAACGCCCATTCTCATCGCGCTGGACAGCAACTTTTCGGCCTTCTCCTCCACTTTCTCACCTCTTTTCTTTTCGCCGACACTCATAATATTTGCGCATCTTGCAGTATCGCTTTAATATTTTTCGCTTTTGCAGAAACGTCTGCCAGGATGCCGCGGCTGGAGTATCCTGCAAAGATTAATGTTAACGCCCTGTCACCGCCCCGCCGAAGTGTAAATATTTTTACATTTCCATACATCGCTCCCGCATGAAAGATTGCTGTTCTTCTCATTCATCCCAAAAAGCAGATGGCTGGAATTTCAATATTTGCGGCATTATGAATTCTCATCAAATTCTTACTTACACAAAAATATAATTTTAGTTATGATAAATTTCTAAACAAAGAAAGAAGGCGATTTTCATTACTAAGCAAAGCAATAAAAAAGAAGAATTCGTTACATTGGAAGAAGAAAATAGATTACCTCAAAACGGTAAAGAAGGATTATTGTATGGCGCTATCATCACTGTCATTACTTGTTTGGTTATGAGTACACTGAATATCGGCACGAGCTTTGGAAGATTGGACAAAGAAGTACTGACGATAATCCTTAAATGTATACCGATTGTTTTTGTCATCGCTATGCTCCTGGAAAACTTCGTCATCGGACGAATTGCAGAAAAATTAGCACACAAATTCTCGGAACCTACGGATGGATTCAACGCTAACATTTTATTCAGAATTTTGTTTACGGTAACAGGGATGTCCATCTGCATGACGATCATTGGCGATATGGTTGGGCATGGCATCAGCTGGGGGTCATTTGAAAGATTCCCGTCGCATTGGCCAAGAAACTTTGCCGTTGCGTTATGGTGCGAGCTGCTGGTGGCTCAACCGCCTGCAAGATTCGTTATGAGAAAGTTGCATGAACAGCAAGAGCGTACATTAGCTATAGACGCCAGTGCAATCAGTTTTGATTGACCATTGCCATCATTCTTCTCATACTCGCAAGATTTAAAGCTAAGGTAGATAAAAAATAGGGGCATACAGGCAAGATTGATAAAATCAATTTAGCCTGTATGCCCCTATTTTGTGGTTTCCAGATGAGCAATTTTACAAAGCAACAAAAAGGCAGCTCGCCTTTCTATTTATACAATAGAAAGGCGAGCTGCCTCAACTCTGTCTACTCACTGACGTTCCTTATTCTTCTTCCTCTAAGTCCGCGTTGTGGAAATATTCAGAGACGTCTTCATCTTCATCCAATTTTTCCAGCATGGTACGGAATTGTGTTTCTTTGTCCGGATCGATGGCAACCTGCGTTTGCGGCACCATCGTTATTTCGGCTTCCGCCAAAACATATCCTTCAGCCACTAAAGCATCACGGACATCATTGAAATCAGCTGGATCTGTGTAGATTTCGAATACTTCATCGCTTGTTTGAAGCTCTTCTCCGCCTGCCTCCAAGACGCTCATCAACATAGCATCTTCATCGACTTCCAAGTCTTCACGGTCGATGGCGATGTATCCTTTGCGATCGAACATATAGCTGACCGAACCACTCTCACCCAGTGCTCCGCCATTTCTGTTGAAAGCGACTCTGATGTTTGTAGCTGTACGGTTGCGGTTGTCCGTCAATGCGTGTACCAATACGGCAACGCCGTTAGGGCCATATCCTTCATACGTGATTTCTTCGTAGTTTTCGCCTTCGCCAGCGGAAGTCGCTTTTTTGATTGCACGATTGACGTTGTCGTTCGGCATATTGGCAGCTTTCGCTTTATCTATGATCAAGCGCAGGCTTGGATTAGATGAGGGATCTGGACCGCCGTTTTTTGCAGCCATATAAATTTCTTTCGATATTTTCTGGAAAAGCTTTCCGCGTTTTTGGTCCGCAGCACCCTTTGCACCTTTAATTTTACTCCACTTTGAATGTCCTGACATTCAGATCCCTCTTCTCTTCATAATTTACTCACTCATTTTATCAAATGTACCACCTATTGGCAAATCAGTTTCGCGTTTTTTTGCTGTTCGTCAACATCCAGCTGACAAATATCGCAAGCGAGATGCTGATGGCGGCCAAGATGACGTCCTCCTTCAGTGCGAATGCCGGGGATGTAAGCGTCTGATGAAACTCATCCGCAGCCGCATAACCGACCGCCAACAGCCACGAAACGAGGCCCGGTATCAGCCGCCCCCTGATCCGCCCCGACAACCCGATGAACCACAGATAGGCCAGTATGAAATAGGTGATGAACAGCCAAATTTTATTGCCGAAAAATGCCACAAAGCCGAAATAGCCCAACGATTGCAGACTGATCAGTTGTTGCCCGTATTGAAAAGTGAACGTTGAGAAAAGTGCTGTGAACGGCTGCGATTGGAACAGGCTCTGCATGACGGCAGGCAAAACATAGGCGGTTTGGATAAAGGTGGAACGATAAAAAATGTACCCCATCACGATAAGCGCTGCCACAATATAGGAGGTGCTTCTTTGTTCTTTTAACATATACCTTCCCCTTCCAGATTAATATTGCTGATTATTTTGTATTTCCCAGTAAGTTGATATAAAGTGTAATTATGCAGAAATTTATCATTAGATTAAGAAAGGATGTTTTCCATGAAATACAGTCTAAATTGGGACTTGAATGCCATTTTTGAAGGCGGCAGTTCTTCCCAGGCGCTCCAAGATAAGATCCAATCAATCAAAAGTGATTTGGAGAGATTCGAAAAAGGGGCGGATGCTTGGGATGCGGGAAAAGATAAACCCGACTATCCAACTTTTCAACTGATCCTGAAGCAGGAGGAACAGCTTACGAAGGCGCTCGAACAATGCCGCACTTTCATTACGGCTGTGCAATCAGCCGACGTCCATGACGCGAAGGCCGGTGCGATACACGCTACAATAACCCAATTGTACAGCAATTTCTCCATTATTCAAACGACATTCCGAAAAAAATTGACCGTCATTTCCGATGACGATTGGGAGCAGCTGGTCACCCTGCCTGCCTTCAGGCCCATCGCATTCGCCCTGACCGAATTACGTACGCAAGGCGCTCGCCTCCTGTCCGAAAAGGAAGAGGCGCTGTTGTCCACGCTGCGTGTCGATGGCTTCAACGGATGGAGCTCCCACTATGACACCCTTGTTTCCTTCATAAAGATCCCTTTTGAGGATGAAACGGGAACCGTGACGGAACTGTCGGCCGGCCAAGCCATGAACCGCATGTATTCAGATGCCGATCCGGCGATACGCAAACAACTCTTCGACGAATGGGAAAAAGCCTGGGGAGGCCTATCCCCCGCCTTCGCAGACACTTTGAACCACCTGCAAGGTTTCCGCCTGGCGGATTTCGAAGCCCACCATGATGCCGATTTCCTTGTCGAGCCCCTGCGCTATAACCGCATCAAACGCGAGACGCTCGATACGATGTGGCAAACCATTACCGCCAAAAAGCAACCCTTCCTGGACTTTTTGAACCGCAAAGCTGCTTTGATGGGCAAAGAGAAACTTGCCTGGTACGACATCGATGCACCCGTTTCGGTTGGCGCTTTCGAAGCGAAAACGTTCAGCTATGACGAAGCGGTCGATTTCATCATCTCCAATTTCGCGAAATTCGGCCCCAGATTATCCGAGTTCTCTAAAACGGCAGTCGAAAACCGCTGGGTCGAGGCGGAAAATCGTGCCGGCAAACGCCCCGGCGGCTATTGCGAGGACCTGCCGGAATCCGAAGAGTCCCGCATCTTCATGACCTTCACCGGTTCCGCGAGCGACATGAGCACATTGGGCCACGAATTGGGGCATGCTTTCCATTCCTACGTGATGCGCGACCTGCCGGCATTGAATACGCACTATGCGATGAACGTAGCGGAAACGGCTTCAACCTTCGCGGAGACGGTCATCAGTTCCGCCACCGTCCAATCGGCCGGCAGCGAAGAAGAGAAGATTTCGCTTTTGAATACGAAACTCGAAAATGCGACCGCCATGTTCCTGAATATCCATGCCCGTTTCCTTTTTGAAAATAATTTTTATGCGGAAAGGCAAAACGGTTTCGTCACCGTGGAACGCTTATCGGAGCTGATGACAGCAGCCCAAAAGGAAGCTTACCAAGACAACCTGAGCGAATACCATCCCTTATTCTGGGCAAGCAAGCTTCACTTCTTCATCGATGAGGTCCCTTTCTACAATTTCCCGTATACCTTCGGCTTCCTGTTCAGCCTGAGCATCTATGCCGAATCGTTGAAGAACCCCGTGAACTTCGAAGAAAAATACATCGCATTGTTGCGGGATACGGCAGCCATGACGACGGAGGACCTTGTGCAGAAACACCTGCAGGCCGACATCACCCGACCCGATTTCTGGGAACAAGGCTTGGCCATCATGGCAAAGGATGCCGAGGAGTTTATCCGTTTGACCGATAAGTACACCCAATAACCGCGTTCCGTAAAATCACAACTAAAGCCCTGCGTTTCCGTAGTCGTTGGAAACGCAGGGCTTTAGTTGTCCATTTTTGAATAGACCTAGCCATTGCACTGCGCGATGGCATCGCACCAATCTGAAGGACTTAAAAGATATACATCACAAGCGTTATTTTGGCTTTCCACTTACGAAATGTGTATAATTCTAAAACGTTCGATACAATTTAGAATCATTAGGAGGAGAAGTATGGCAAAAGAATATCGCGTCCTACTCTATTACAAATACACACCTATCGCGGAAGCTGACATTTTCGCCGAAAATCATCTGGCATTCTGCAAGGAGGCCGGTCTCAAAGGGCGGATACTGATTGCGGAAGAAGGCATCAACGGGACTGTCTCAGGTACCGTTGCACAGACGCAAGCCTATATCGACCATATGAATGCCGATCCGCGTTTCGCAGACATCACTTATAAAATCGACGCAGCGGATGGGCACACATTCCGGAAGATGTTTGTCCGTTACCGTCCGGAAATCGTATCGCTCCATCTGGAGAAGGACGATCTCGATCCGAATGAAGTGACCGGAGCATATCTTTCACCTGAGGCTTTCCGCCAAGCCATTCTGGATGAGGATACCGTTGTGATCGATGCCCGCAACGATTACGAATATGATCTAGGGCATTTCCGCGGTGCGGTGCGTCCGGAAATCCGCAATTTCCGTGAATTGCCGCAATGGATCCTCGATAACAAAGAAAAGTTTATGGATAAACGCGTCGTCACCTACTGCACCGGCGGCATCCGCTGCGAAAAATTCTCGGGTTGGCTTGTGAAGGAAGGCTTCAAGGACGTCGGCCAATTGCATGGCGGCATCGCTACCTACGGCAAGGACGAAACCGTCAAGGGCGATCTGTGGGACGGGAAGATGTACGTGTTCGACGAGCGGATCAGCGTCGACATCAACCGTGTCGAACACGTCATTGTCGGCAAGGATTGGTTTGACGGCACGCCTTGCGAAAGATACGTCAACTGCGCAAATCCCAGCTGCAACCGCCAAATGCTGTGTTCCGAAGAAAATGAACATAAATATATGCGCAGCTGCAGTCCGGAATGCCGTGCCCACGAACCCAACTATTACGTTCAAAGATACAATTTGACGCGTTCAGAAGTGGCAGCGCGTTTGGCTGCCATCGGGGAAACCCTTGACGCAACCGACGCCATCGCCCAACCATAATTGCATATTTGCTTATGCCGGATAGTAAATGGACTATTATCCGGCTTTTTTTGCCTCCAATCCCCCTATTAAATAGTCACGCTGTGGCTTTTTTGTTATACTAAGGCTTGAACTACCTGAGAATGAAAGAGGGATTTTATGGACAATCCAAACGGAAAGGGATTTGGGGAATGGCTTGATAAGCTTCAGCGATTCTTGAGAAATCTTTCAACTTCAATAAAAAAGTCGTTTCAGCGCAACTTTACGAAAAAGAACGCGGACGATGCAACACAAAAAGCATTGCTCTCGGAACAAAAAACGCCTAAACGGATGGCCCGACTGAAATCGTCTAGCCGTGCGATGAAGCGAAAGCTAGCGACCGAGACCAATTTGAAACAGCTCTCCGCAAAAGGCGCATTCGGATTCAACGTCTTTTTCGGCGTCATCCGTAATCTTTTCACCGGCTTCATTTTGATCCTGGTTCTGCTGGGGATATTCGGCGTCGGAGCCGGACTCGGATACTTTGCCGACCTGGTTTCAAAAGAGACACCACCGTCCCGGGAAAGCATGGCGGCCGCGATAGGGAATGTAGAGCTGGTCTCCACGATGTATTACGCAAGTGAAGAGCCTATTTCCAAAATACGGACCGATTTGGTGCGGACAACCATCAGCTCGGAGGAAATTTCACCGCTCATCAAAGAGGGGCTCATCGCTACGGAGGACGAAAACTTCTATGAACATGAAGGGATCGTACCGAAAGCCATTCTGCGCGCTCTAGTCACTGAATTGACGGGAATGGGAAGTCAATCGGGCGGCTCGACGATTACGCAACAGCTCGTCAAACAGCAAATCCTTTCCAACGAAGTAACTTTTTCCAGGAAAGCCAATGAAATTTTGCTGGCCTTGCGCTTGGAGAACTTCTTTACAAAAGAAGAGATTTTGACCGCATACCTGAATGTTTCCCCTTTCGGCAGAAACAGCAGCGGCTCGAATATCGCCGGCATCGAAGAGGCTGCAAAAGGCATATTCGGGGTGCATGCCTCGGAAGTAAGCTTGCCGCAAGCTGCCTTTTTGGTGGGGATTCCGCAGAACCCCTACACCTATACCCCATTCACGCAATTCGGGGAGAGGAAAGAAGACATAACGCAAGCGCTCAACCGGAAAAATACGGTGCTGTACCGCATGCTCAGCGAGGGATACATCACGCAACAAGAATACGAGGAAGCCTTGGCCTACGACATCACGCAAGATTTTATTCCGACTCATGCCAACACGCAAGACCGGAACAGCTATCTGTATCAGGCCGTCGAAAGGGAAGCAATCCTTATTTTGATGGAAGTTGCCGCAGCGAACAACGACCTGACGATGGATGATCTGGAAGAGGATATTGAATTATACAATCAATATTATGCCGAAGCCGATAACGAGCTCCGGCTGTCAGGCTACAATGTGTACAGCACCATCGACAAGGATCTCTACAACGGCATGCAGGAAGTTGCGGCTGTCTACGGCGACACCTTGGGGCAAACCTACGTGGATACTTACGTCGACGAAAATGGCACAACCCAAGAAGTTACCGAACTGGCACAAACAGGCAGCGTCCTCATTGAGAACAGCACCGGCAAAATCATGGGATTCATCGGCGGCCGTGATTTCTCCGTCAATCAAGTCGACCACGCCTTCAGCACCAATCGTTCGCCAGGTTCTACGATTAAACCTTTGTTGGTTTATGCCCCTGCAATCGAACAAGACTTTTTGTATCCTGCCTCGATGGTTCCCGATACAAAAATAAAGGTTCTGCAACAGGATGGGACATACTGGGAACCGACCAATTTCGGCGATAAAATTTCGGACAGTTTCATGACGGCGCGTCAAGCCCTGTATCAATCCAAGAATAACCCTACCATCAAGATCTATATGCAAATGAACGAAGCAGGGATGGAGCCCGCACAGTATTTGCAGAAGATGGGGATCGATTCCATCGATGAATCGGAATACGGCAACCCTTCCCTTGCGATCGGGGCAACCAATGATGGACCTACCGTATTGGAACAAACAAGTGCCTTTACAACCTTTGCAACGGGCGGAGAACACATCTCCCCTTATCTTATCGAAACGATCACCGATAAGCATGGTGATGTCATTTACCAGCACGAAGCAGAGTCCACCGAGGTGTTTTCTCCGCAAACCGCTTATCTGACGCTGGACATTTTACGCGATGTCATAACGGACGGGACAGCCCGTTCGATTAACAACCAACTGGATTTCAGCGCGGATTGGGCCGGGAAAACCGGTACTTCCGAAGCGAACAGGGATATATGGTTTATCGCCAGCACCCCGACCATCACGCTGAGCTCCTGGATGGGATATGACAATTATAAAGAGGAACACGTTTTTTATGACCCTGAAAACCAAGGCCTTCCGACTGGGCGGAACTTAGCCTACTGGTCACATCTGGCGAATACGATCTATTACATCAATCCTGATTTAGTGGGCGCAAACGAGACACATGAAAAACCGGATGGCATTGTGGAAAAATCCGTTGTGGCTGAAACCGGAACATTGGCAGGCAAAGTCACCCTGCCTAATGGCCAAAACGTCACGATCAGCGGCGAGCAGAAAACGGATCTCTTCAAAGCCGATGCCTTGCCATTTGAACTGTCGTATGACTTTTCGCCCGGAGCCACGGCCGAAGATTTGACGATGTTTTGGAACAAATACATCCAGCAGGTGGAAACCGTCCAACAAAACGCATCAGGCGCTAATGCGAACGGCAATGCCTACGAAGAAGCACCTGCTGAAGAGGATATCCAAGAGGATGTCACGGCAGAGACGCCTGCAGAAGTCACCGAGGACAACGTCCCTGCAGAAACCGAAGCGGTACCTGCCGAATAGGCCTCTAAGTAACCGAGGATGCACAAAAAAAGCTGAATCTAATGATTCAGCTTTTTTTGGTTGGAAACAGCACAAGCAGATTGCTTATTTTTCTTCGTTGCTTGTCGTTCCTCTGTAAATGATTTTATATGGTAACGTTATTGATTTTTCATCAATTTCTTCTTTGTTCATGATTTTTGTCAATAGACGCATCGCAACAGCACCTATATCATAAAGTGGTAACATGATGGAGCTTAATTTCGGTCTCGCCATTTCTGTGATTTTAGAATTGTTGCTGGCAACAATTTCAAAGTCTTCAGGAACATTCAAGCCCGCATTGATTACGCCGTTCAATATGCCGATCGCCAATTCGTCGCCTGCTACATAGGCAGCATCCACGCCTTCAGCGATCAATTTTGCAGCTAATTCTTCGCCGTTATGAAGATTCGGCTCCAATTCAAAAACAATCGATTCATCGTAAGCTTTGTTTGCATTGATCAAAGCATTTTTATAACCCTTCAAGCGGTGTTGTCCGTTGATCGGGTTAGATAAAGGCGCGGAAACAAATGCAATTTTATTTTTGCCGTTTGCAATCAACTTTCCGATTACTTCTTCAGTCGCCGCAATGTAATCGATGTTGACGCTGCCGACTTGTTGCTCAGGATCGATGGTTCCGGCAAGCACTACAGGCGTTTTTGAGCGGGAGAATTCCGCACGCAATTCATCGGTGATCTTATTGCCCATGTAGATGATGCCATCTACTTGTTTGGCCAATAATGTGTTCAACACTTGAATTTCTTTGTGTTCATTCTCATCGGAATTCGCCAAAATGATGTTGTATTTATACATCGTTGCAATATCATCGATACCGCGTGCCAATGAAGCGAAGAACAAATTCGTAACATCCGGGATGATAACCCCTACTGTTGTTGTTTTTTTGCTTGCCAATCCTCGTGCTACTGCATTGGGTCTGTAATCCAAGCGTTCAATTACTTCCAACACTTTTTTGCGTGTCGAAGGTTTAACATTTGGATTGCCGTTCACTACGCGGGAAACCGTTGCCATGGAAACGTTAGCTTCGCGGGCGACATCGTAGATTGTAATCGTTTGTTTTTCCATTTGTGATGCTCCTATCCTATATACTTTTCTTTTATGTTTCGCTTTTCAACAAAATATTGTAAATAACGTCATTTTCATATACGCTTATAAAGAATTTAACATGCTTTCACCCCAAATGCAAGCGTTTTATCCAGTTTTCATGAAAATTTCATATTTCATGATTCAATTTTCCGACGCCAAAGATGTGCTATAATAAAGAAAAAGGAAGGTGTTATTATGCAAATGCCATTAAACCGCATTGTTGATTTAATGAATAAACAAGATATCGATATCGTTTTTCTGAACAATCCGCGAAATGTTTTTTATGTATCCTCTTATATGAGCGATCCGCATGAAAGGATTTTAGCAGCTATTCTCTTTAAGGATGAAAAACCGCTTCTATTTACCCCTGCACTTGAAGAAAATGACGCAAAAAAAATAGCCGCCGAATATGATGTCTTCAGTTATTTGGATACGGAAAACCCCTGGGAAGTCATCTCAGCTAAGCTGCAAGAAAAAAACGTGCCGTTAAAGCGCTGGGCTATCGAGAAGGATTTCTTGACGGTCGAAAGATTGGAGGCCTTGAAGGAGGCGTTCCCAGCAGCTGCCTTTGATTTTAACATCAGCACAATCATACAAGATATGCGTTTAGTAAAGAACCCCCAAGAATTGGCAATCATGAAAAAAGCCGGTTATTGGGCGGATCAAGCGCTGCAAATCGGTGCTAAGGCACTTCGCGAAGGCATCACCGAAGCGGAAGTTGTTGCTGAAATCGAGTATCAGATGAAGAGAAGAGGCATCTCCGAAATGAGCTTTGACACGATGGTGCTGTTCGGTGAAAATGCGGCTAGCCCGCACGGAACTCCCGGAGACAAAAAACTGGAAAAAAATCAGTTTGTCTTGTTCGACCTAGGCGTCATGTACGAAGGCTATGCGAGCGATGTGACACGCACCCTCTTCTTTGGAGATGACCCGACGGAGCATCAAAAGGAAATATACAATTTGGTTCTCTCGGCCCATGATGAAGCGATGGCCGCTGTGCATGTCGGCATGAAGGCCAGCGAGCTGGATGCTGTGGCACGAAATGTGATCGCGGCTGGCGGTTACGGCAAATACTTCAACCACCGTCTAGGACATGGCTTGGGTCAAGGTGTACATGAATTTCCCTCCATCATGGAAGGGAACGACATGGAAATCTTGGACGGCATGTGTTTCTCCATCGAACCGGGCATTTATCTTCCTGGCGATGTGGGTGTCAGAGTCGAAGACTGCGGATACGCATCGCCGGAAGGATTTGTTTCCTTCACTGAAACACCGACAGGCATTGCAACTTATCTGGAATTAATCAAATAACGATGTACAAACAAACAAAGAAACCGGAGAGGAGTCTCCGGTTTCTTTGTTTGTGTGGAAATAATCAGATGTCTTCCACGATATCTTTGAATTCTTCAGCTGCTTCCTTTTTCTCAGCCGCAACCCGTCGCAGCCTCTTCTTTCGTTTCTTCGGCGATCACAGAGGCGAATTCCTTAGCGTCGGTAGCTTTTTCCTTAATGTCATCTTTTGCCTTCTTCAAATCTTCACTGACGTGTTTTGATGTTTCCGTAAATTGCGTCTTGAGCGAATCTGTCGTATCCTTCAGATTGATCTTGATATCTTCGGTCGTCTCTTTGGCGACGTCCATGAATTCATTCCCTTTTTCCACTGCGATATCGGCATAGTCCCGGGCAGTGTCCATCAGGTTGTTTAATTCATCAGTGATATCCTCGCGCAATTCCTTGCCTGGTTTAGGAGCGAATAACAATGCTGCGATGGCCGCTGCCGCGCCCCCGATGATTGCACCTAATACAAATCCGCCGTTATTTTTCGTCATAATAGTCATTCCCCTTTTTCTTTCGTTATTTTATCTGCCTGAATTAATAGGTTGTGAATTCCGTATCCTTGGCTTCTTTTTTCGCTCGTCTTTGGCGGTTCAATGCTGCCGCCGTTCTTCCGAGTTTGCCGATAGTCGAAGAAGATGAGGCTTTTTTGTCTTTTTTGCTGCCGCCCTTGAGTGCTACAGCCAAATGGCGGGTTGATTCGTTGACATCCGAAACGGTCACGCCCAAGTCACCGATTGCGGTGAACAAAGGATCCGTCTTGCTGATCTTCCCGTTCAGGTCATCGACCAGAGTGTTGGTTTTGTTCAACAAACCTTCCACTTCAATCGCTAAATGATCGACATCCTTCGTTATGACAGCCAAGCTTTTATTCGCTTCTTGGGCAATTTTTTCCACCTCACCCAAAATGTCTGTGACTTTTCTTAATGTCAGAATAATGAATACTACCAAAACTGCAAAAGCAATTGCGGCGATTAACCCTGCTATCTCACCATATCCCATTTATCTTCTCACTCCTTTTTATCCATAACATCTTTTGCCAGGAGAGATGTACGGATGCAATCATTTCGTTATAATAAAATGATACCACAGTCATTTGCCAGATTCCATTGAAAACCCTTTATTTACAATCCGTTTGGGTTCTTTTATTTTCCACCTGAATTATCCATAACTTAACCGAAATTTAAACGGAATGTCATTCTCATTTTCAAAAGTCTTTGCTACAATGGGAGCATAGCGTTTAGAAATGAGGTTTTTATATATGAACGAAGCAAGCGTACAGGACAGTTCCCTCACCCAGGATGTCCTGAAAGAAGTTGTCGCATCGCCGAATGCACTCATCAGATGGTGGGAAAGCATTGATTGGGCAAACATAATCGGTATTCTGATTTCAAAAGGACTCTCGTTATTCGTTCTTTTACTGGTGTTTTTTATCATGAAACGAGCAGCCCGATATTTGTTGCGCCGCACGTTCCAAAAACAGATTTTGACCAAACATGTTGCCCAGAACCGCTACACGACCATTTATAAAATAGTCGAGAACGGTTTGAACTATGTCTTCTTCTTTTTCCTGCTCTACGGCATCCTTTCCATTTTGGGTGTGCCGATCGCTACTTTGTTGGCCGGTGCCGGGATTGCCGGTTTGGCGATTGGTCTAGGAGCACAGGAATTTATCAGTGACATCGTGAACGGATTTTTCATCATCCTGGAATCCCAGTTTGATGTGGGCGACCATGTCAGAATCGGAGAAATCGACGGGACGATCGTCAGCATCGGGCTGCGCACAACGCAGGTGAAGAGTTTCGATGGTACCCAACACTTTTTGCCGAACCATACGATAACCATCATCAGCAACCTATCCCGCAATGATATGCGCGCCTTGGTGGATATTCAATTGTTCCCGGATACCGATTTCGATAAAGTCAGCGCCATCATCAAAACGGTCAACGACCGGCTAGTTCCCCAACATCCGGAGATCGTCAAAGGCCCCAATGTCGTGGGCATTCTGGATAAAGGAAACGGGATGATAGCGTACCGCGTCATCTTTTACACTCTGAACGGTGAACAATACCTTATCCAAAATTTGTTCCTGAAAAGCTACATGAATGCCTTGATGGCAGAAGGGATCCAAATTCCGACCAATCCCTTTACTTTCGCAGCAAAATAATCGCAGCGCGTCCGTTGATACGGGCGCTTTTTTTTCAAAAAATAAGCGGCACAACTCCCGCCTGGATGGTGGTTGTTGTGCCGCTTATTCTACTTGACCTCTACACTTTCTTTCTTCTCTAATTTATAGAGCTGATGGATGCTATGCACCAGATGGCTCACCCTGGTCAGAATCTCTTTACGCGTGATGATCCCAACGAAGGTCCCATTTTCTTCGGTCACGCACAAAAAATTGTGGTCTATCAACTTGTTCAAGATATCTTCCAGATCCGTCCATGGACGGATGGTTGGAACGTTGGAATCCATTACAGTCTCCACGGTGATGTTCTCCAACTTGTCATAGCGGATGGCATCCAGCTCGGTGATGGCATTGATGATCATCGGCATGGAAATAAGCCCTTTGATGCGGGATTTTGAATCCAATACAGGGATGACCGAATATTTCACCTTGGAGAGAACTAAAAATGCATGATTCAGATTGTTGTTGTAGTGGACATTCGCAACGTCCGCGCTATCAATCATCAATTCTCCACAAGCTTTGGTGTCTAAAAGTATTTCTTCAATTTCTTTGCTTATCATTTCCTTTGTTGCCCCCTTAAAGCTATCCTTCAAGAATATTATACGCTTCATTCACTGGAATGATTGGACCGCAGCGCATTATTAATGATTATTTAAGACTTACACGTGCAAATTTTAAATGAAGAAGCTCTGATTTAACGCAGCCAATGCTTTGTGTTGATCCGTATAATAGCTCACTGTCAGGCGATTGTTTTCAATTTCCACGATGCAATATGTTTTTTCGCGGATCGGACCGCGGGGTTGGCTGATGCTTCCCGGATTGATGAAAACAATCCCATCTTCCTGCTCAGCTACAGGGACATGGCTGTGTCCGTAAAAAACAACCGACGCACCATTCTGTTTTGCCTCCTGTTTCATTTTTTCATTCGAGGTTTTTACCGCATGGTGATGCCCATGGAGCGTCAAGATTTTGCGATCACCTATAGCCAATACGAAGGAATCCTTCAAATCATAATCATAGTCGCAATTGCCGCGGACTGTCGTCATTATTTCCCAGATCAAATCGGAACTCTCTAATTCCGAATCGCCGCAGTGGACAAAATAGTCGACCTTGTTCGCGTATCGTTCCGCTAATTCGTTTAAGATGTCTTTTCTGCCATGGCTGTCACTTACCGCAAGGATACGCACCATTATTTCACATCCTTTTCCAGCCACTCGGCCCAAACCTTTTCCAAGTTCTTCAAAGCCATGGCACGATGACTGATGGTATTCTTCTCCTGATCGGTCAATTCGGCCATCGTTTTATTCAGCGAAGGAATGAAGAACAAAGGATCATAGCCGAATCCGTTCTCGCCTTGGGGAAATTTCGCGATTTCCCCCTCGATATCCCCTTCTACGACCAGGCTCTCGCGTTCCGGGTGAGCCAAAACAAGCGTACAATGGAAATGCGCCTTTCTGGACGGGTTGTCCATGGCGCCCAGCATGGAAAGGACTTTGGCGTTGTTTGCGGCATCGCTCTTGTCTGCACCTGCGAAACGCGCCGAGAAGACACCCGGCTGTCCATCCAAGGCATCGATGCAAATACCGGAGTCATCCGCTAAAACAGTCATATGCAATCGATTGGCAATGGTTTCCGCCTTCTTGCGGGCATTGGCCTCAAAAGTATAGCCGGTCTCTTCCACGTCCTCTATTTCCGGATAATCCAACAAGGTCACGACTTGATAGCCTTTCGGTTCAAAGAGAACGGAAAAATCTTTCGCCTTGCCTGGATTCCTTGTTGCAATCAGTATTCGTTTCGGTTCTTCTGCGTTCATATTATTCTCCATTCTTTTTCGTCACACGTTAGACTGTAAATTTACTTTTTCTACTGTAAAGTGGCTGCTTTCAAGCCAAGTTTCCGCTATTTCAGAGAATAATTTAGGCGATCCGGTTGTATAAAACTTGTACTCCGACGCTGTTTTATTATGCGAGCTCTCTGCTAAATGAAAGTAGTCCAACAAGGTACTCACTTCAGAGATCGTTTCCGCTCCGGAATCGATGAGCGTAACAGTGGGCCCCATCACATTCTGGATAAGGGGGCTCAACAAGGGATAATGGGTGCAGCCCAAAATCAGCGTGTCCACTGATTCCTTCAGGAGCGGCTGCAGTGTCTCCGCCACTACTTTTTTCGCGATGGAACTGTTGAATTGATTGCTTTCCACCAACGGCACAAACTTCGGACAGCTCATGCTGATCACTTCGATGGTGTTATCCTTCTCTTTGATGGTGTGTTTATATACATTGCTGTTGATGGTGCCTTTCGTTCCGATCACACCGATGCGGTTATTTTTTGAATGCTTGATTGCCGCTCTGCTGCCTGGATTGATGACCCCTATAACGGGGATATCCACCCCTGCGCGGATGGTCTCAAGCGCTGCCGCAGTCGCCGTATTGCAGGCGATCACAAGCATTTTGATGTCTTTTTCCAAGAGGAAATTCGTCATTTCCCAAGTGAATTGGACCACTTCTTCTTGCGGTCTTGGTCCGTAAGGGCATCTTGCCGAATCCCCTAAATAATAGATTGATTCATTCGGCAATTGTTTCATCGCCTGTTTTACGACAGTCAAACCGCCGACACCTGAGTCAATAAACCCGATTGCTTTTTTACTCATTCAGTAACTTCCTTTTTTTGTTCTATATGCTCTATTTTACCCTATGTTTCAAGAATAATGTTTAAAATGAACGAAAATTTAATCTAATCCATTCATCATCCTTTCAGCTATAGTAAATATTCGGTGGATTGGTTCGCCTATGTTAAAATATAACCAAATAACAATGTATTTCTGATTAATTTTTTGTCCGATAAAATATCATCCGCATCAACGTAAGGGGGAAACCGACGTGAACTATCAATCGCTCGTAATCGTTATAAATAAAGGGCTCACGAATAATGTCTTCAAACATGCGGACGACATCGGGCCTTATTGCGGATCCGTGGTTGCCGGCCGTGGCTCCGGTTCCAGCGAGAACAAAAAAATGTTTCCGGTACAATGGGAACCAGAAAAAGAAATAGTGCTCCTCGTCAATCCGGAAGCGGATACCGAAGAACGCATCAAAAAAATCGCTGATGAAGTGAAGCTCACCGCTCCCGGTAACGGCATCCTTTTCGGGCTCGCGATCAAAAGGGTGCACGGCTTTTCAAAGCCTACCTGACAGGTGCGGAACCTCGAGCGCATCCGCCGTGAAAAATCGTTACAACCACCGCGATGGCCGTAACGATTTCTAGTTTTACCGGTCTGTCATCTTCCGGATAGCTTCCGTTGATCCTCTTCCTTTTTCCAATCGGAAAGATACTTAAATACGGGCAAAAGCAACAAGATCAATCCTATCATCTTTCTCACATTCCTCATAACGCTCTTCCTTTCGCATTGAAATGAAACGTCCACTACCTTTATTATGCCTGATAACTGTTAAAAAGGCCATCCAAAGGCATGCAGTGAAAATAATAGCTATGACGGCTAAAAAATTTGTGTATAATAAAGGGTACACAAAAAGGAGGAGGTTCGCGTTGAATCCTGAGAATGAGAACGCACATATTATCGACAATAAACATTTTTCCTATCTGCTGATCAGAGACTACCTATTGGGAAATATTTTAGGTGAACATACCGATGAAATCTTATATTGGGCCGGAAAAGATTTAGCGCGCCAATTCCCACTGAAAGATAAACAGGACGTCTATGAAGCGATGATCTATTGTGGTTTCGGAGAATTGGAGCTGCTGAAAAAAGATGCAAAGACCCAACAATATAGACTGTCCAGCGACTTGGTAACTGTTCGCCTCCAAAATGAAACGGCGTCATTCCAGCTCGAAGCCGGTTTTTTGGCTGAACAGATTCAGCTGACCACCGGAATCCCTTGCGAGGCGAAATCCGAAATCATCATTGGAAAAAACAAGAAAAAAGACGTCATCATCACCATCTTCACCGAATGACATCTGACGACATAGAAACACAAAAAGACCGTCATGCTCACCAGGCATGACGGTCTTTTTGTGTTATATTGATTATCTGATTGTTTTTAAAGCGCCGGACCATTTGATGACTTCGTCAAACATAGCTGTCGCATTGCCTGCATGGTAATCGTTAGGGACGAAGTTGCTCATGTTTTCGAAGTCGGTCATCAATGAGAAGTTGACGGTTGTATGAACCGTAGCGACGCTCAATTCACCTAGGATGACGCGCATGTTTTCGTGGGCGCGGGCGCCGCCTAAGCTGCCGTATCCAACGAACCCGGCTGCTTTGTCGGCAACTTCAGGCTTCAAGAAATCCAATGCATTTTTCAGAGCGCCACCGACTGCATGGTTGTATTCAGGCGTAACGAAGATATAGCCGTCGAATGATGCGATTTTAGCGGACCATGCTTGGATCGCTGCGCCGGCTTCTGCTTGGCGTTCTTCTGAAAGTTTAGCGCCCAATAACGGCAGATCGTAGTCCGCTAAAGCGACCATTTCATATTCCACGCCTTCGTCGTTTCTTTTGACTGCGAAATCATGGATCCATTCCGTTACTGCTGCTGAGTTTCTTCCTTCACGCACGCTGCCTGAGATAATGCCGATTTTCATAGTTAATTTCCCCTTTTCGTCTGTTTTTTCGATTTGATTTTTATTTCCAAATAAAGCATTGCTGATTCGAGATATAAATGATGTGTTCTCCAAGTTATTTCCTCCGCCACTTTATATTTGCATTGAAGGAAGACCTTCAATTCTTCTTACGTTTCGTAAGTACATGCATAGTATGCCACAGAACCAAAAGTATTTCAAGTGGATATATTCACGAATTCGAGATATTTTATTTAAATCTTATCAAAACGTTGAGGAATCAATGTTTCCAGTGTAATATTTTTTATGAGATCCCCCTTTTTTATTTTTGGCGGCTATTTTCATCACAGAATGGTTACGTCAATCCGGAAAGGATAATAGATCCGACCGGCTTCGGGCTCTTCCATATGTTAGAGCGGGATGGACAAAAAACGGTGGTCTTGCCTTTTTATCCGATCCAATCCTCTTCAGGCAATAAAAAAATCAATCGCATTTTCGCATACGATTGATTTTTTTGTTTTTCGTTTAGATATATTTATCCAGTACTTCTTCCAGCATTTCTTTTTGGTGGAAGCCTACCAATTTTTCAACGACCGCACCATCTTTTTTGATGATCAGTGTCGGGATGCCCATGATGCCGAATTTTTGTGGTGTTTGCGGGTTTGCATCGACATCCATTTTAGCGAACGTCACTTTGTCGCCGATTTCCTCGTCCAACTCATCAATGATGGGGGATTGCATGCGGCAAGGGCCACACCAGGTTGCCCAAAAATCCACCAATATTATGCCGTCCTTTGTTTCCGTTTCAAAATTTGCGTCTGTTAATACTTTTACCATAATTATTCTCCCCCTGGATGTTTCATTTTTATAAAACCTATTATAGCAGAGCCTTTTTTTATTTCCTAAAAATCTGCTTATCCTTTGAACGTGACGATGGTTGCACCGTTTCCGCCCGCATTCATGGGCGCGAACTCATATGACTTCACTTGCGGATGTCGTTTCAAGTATTCCGCAACGCCTTTCCGCAGGGCTCCCGTCCCTTTGCCATGGACAATGGTGACCTGCGGATAGCCGGCCAATAAAGCCGCATCCAGGTACTGATCCACTTCCGCCAGGGCCTCTTCATAGCGTTGTCCCCGCAAATCCAGCTGCGGCGAAACATGGCTGGAAGATGCGGACTTGATGGTCGCCATTTGTCTTTTCCGGTTCTGCTGTTGCGGTTCCTCTTTGATGATGCGCAGATCCGATTCCGGCAATTTCATTTTCATGATGCCCATTTGCACGACCCATTCTGCATTCCCTGTCTTTTCGACAAGCGTCCCTCTTTGCCCATAGGTTTCGGTTATGACCTCATCACCCACTTTGAACTGCTTCTTCTCTTTTTCTTTGCGCAATATCTTGTTCTTGAACAAGGATTCTTCCTGATGGAGCTTGTCGAACTGCTTGCGCAAGTCGATCAATTCGTGTTCCTTGACCGCGTTTTTTGCGCCCAGGTTCATTTGCATCTCTCTGATTTCCTGCAGCAGGAATTCCGCCTCTTCTTTAGCTGTGGCGACCAGTTTGTTCGCTTCTTTTTTGGCGTCCGCGATGACCTTCTCTTTTGACAGTTCCAGTTTTTCGTTTGCTGTTTTCAGATCTTCCAGCAATGCATCGGATTCCTCCAGCTGTTTCTTCAGACGGTTGGATTCCATTTCGGTTACGCGGCGTTTCTGTTCCAAATCGGCAATCATTTCATTCAGGTTTTGGCTATCGACATCGATGAAGCTCCGCGCTTGTTCTATGATGGGCGTTTTCAGGCCCAAGCGTTTCGAAATATCGAAGGCATTGCTGCGTCCGGGAACGCCGATCTGCAGCCTGTAGGTCGGTGCCAGTGTATCCACATTGAATTCCATACTCGCATTGATGGTTCCGGAGCGATTGTAGCCGTATGCCTTCAATTCCGGATAATGGGTCGTCGCCATAACGTAGCTGCCGACGCCCCCGATGTAATCAAGGATTGCGATGGCAAGCGATGCCCCTTCCTGCGGATCCGTACCTGAGCCCAGCTCATCCAGCAACAGCAAGCTCTTGTCATCGATCTGATTCAGGATGGAGACGATGTTTGTCATGTGCGAAGAGAATGTACTCAAACTCTGCTCGATGGATTGCTCATCACCGATGTCGGCAAATATTTCCGTGAAGATGCCGATCTGGCTGTCCTCGTTTGCGGGTATCTGCAGACCGGATTGCCCCATCATTTGGATGATCCCCAGCGTCTTCAGCATGATCGTCTTTCCGCCGGTATTCGGCCCCGTGATGACGATGGCCTGGTATTCCTCGCCGAGGATCAAATCATTCGGGACAACCACCGTCTGATCGATCAACGGGTGGCGCGCTTGCCAAATTGCGATATGGTTCTCGGCGCTGATGACGGGTCTGGTGGCCTTGAGCGATTCCGCATAGCGCGCTTTCGCATTGATGAAATCCAATGTCGCCAAGACTTCGCTGTTGCGGAACAGTTCATGTGAAAAAGGCTCGATTTCCATCGACAACTCATAGAGAATGCGGTCGATTTCCGCTTTCTCCTTTGCGGCCAATTCACGCAGATGGTTATTCAGTTCCAATATCGCTTGCGGCTCGATATAAAGCGTCTGGCCGGTCGAGCTCTGGTCATGCACGATGCCGCCGAATTGATTGCGATATTCAAGCTTCACTGGGATGACATAGCGATCGTTCCGGATCGTGACGATGGCGTCGCTCAAATAGGCTGCCTTTTTCCCTCTGATGATGTCGTCCAGCTTGGTGCGGATATTTTGTTCGCCCTGTTTGATCCCGGTTCGGATGCCTTTCAGCACCGGCGTAGCATCATTCAGTATCGATCCGTCTTCATAGATGGTGTCCTGGATTTTCCTGGTTATTTCCGGGAGGACGACGAGTTTGGCGATGATCTCATCCAGCACAAAGAATTCGATTTCGTTATCTTCGAACCATTGGAAAAAATGGATGATTTCTTTCGTCGTCGTCAGCACGCGGCCGATTTCGGCTATCTCTTTCCCGTTCAGCGTTCCGCCGATCTCCAGGCGCTTCAGATGGCTTTTGATGGATTTCAGCCGGGGCATCGGGATACCGCCCTTGAGGCGCAGCACCTTTCTGCCGTCTTCCGTTTCGTCCTGCAGTTTCGTTACCTTTTCGGCATCGGTTTCGGGATGCAGCTGTTGAATCTTCTCTTTCCCTAAATCAGTGGCTGCAAATGCTTGGATTTGCTGCTTTATTTTTTCAAACTCTAATGTCTTTGCTATTTTTGTATTCATTTCACTATCTCCTAAAAGGGGTCATGTTCAAAAAAAGAGGGAACGATATAGTCCGCTATATGGTTCCCTCTTTTTTCCTCGATTTGTATTAAAATTATTGGATGATGCCTACCCACCACTCATAGATGGCTTGCGAAATGTAAGGCGTATCCGATACGATCCGGTAAGCCAACTCGCTTTCGGAAAACTGCTGCTGGATGATGTCGACCGGCATCATGGATGCCAAAGTCAGCACCAAGAAGATTCCGATATATTGGATCAGGAAACCCAATATGCCGCCGCCAAGATTGTTGAGTGTCTTGATGATCGGTAAAAAAGCCAAGGAATTCAACATGCTGCCAACGATGCGCGTAACCAGCCAGCCGGCCGCCAGAATCAGGACAAAGGCTAAACCATTGTAGAAGGCCTGATCCAATATAAAGGAGACTTGCTCATTGTAGAAGACCAGCTCCTTGCCGAATTCGATGGAAGGATAGGGAACGAGCAGATTGATTTTATCGGCCACGAGCACATAGTAATTCCTGGCGATCACAAAAGACAGGAAATAGCCTACCGTATAGACCACCTGCAGAATGAGTCCCCTTCTGACGCCCGTATAAACTCCCCAAAGCAAGAGGATAACAATGATTATCGTAAGCATGTATTCACCTAATTTCTGCTGTCGTTTTCGTTTTGTTTATTATCGTTCTTCATCTTATTTTTTGTGTAAGGAGGCATGTTTTTGTCATTGTCCTGTCTGATGGCCCTGGCTGCCAGGACATTGCTGCTTTGCTGCGCTTTTTTCAAGGCAGCTTCGGAAGCCGTCGTCGTTCTGCTCAGTTTTGAGTTGGGAGCACTGGCAACGCTTGGTTGTATTTGCACAGCGGAGCGCGCAGCCTGTCGCAGCTCCGTAACCGTTGCCGGTGTCGCGGCAACCGCAACCCCCTGGGCCTTGCTGGGTTTATTGGTTTGACTTGTTGTGGTCGCATGCGCTGCCCTCTTTGCTTGCTTCAACTTCTGACTCTGCCTTTGCTTCCGGCTCAGTCGCTGTCTTTGCGCCTTCTGCTTTGTTGTCCTGTTCAGAAGCATTTCTTGGTGCGTACAGCATCGATTGCTGTTTCCCCTTCATGCTCTTCATTGGCTATTTCCGGTTGCGGTTGCGTTTCGGCAACAGCACTGGTTGCAGTTTTTTGCGTTTTCGCTTCCTTCAATTCCTCTTCCAATGCGGCAATCTTAGCTTTCAGTTCCTCGATTTCCAATTGTTTCGTGATTTGATCGGATATCGCATTGACGGCCACTAATATTCCGCGCTCTTCTGCTCCGAGCGTGGGTGCGGCTTCTTTTATTTGATCCAATTGTTTATTTACCAGCCCTGATACGGCGGTTAAATGGTCAGCCGATTTATTTCCTACAATCGTATAGGTCTTCCCCGCAATGATTGTTTTGAATCTTCTTTTACTATCTGTCATGTCTAAAGCCCTCCATCTGAAAACTATCTATTATATTTTAGCATTATATCCATTAAAATGCAGTATAAACCTATCCACAAAGCTGATGAAGTTCCATTGGCGCTATGATAGAATAGTTAGGAAAGCTATTTGCCGCATCCAACAATGGATGCCTTCGATTAGATGATGAAAGAAAAATACTTGGATGAAGGATGAAGAAATGTCTACTATTGTATTGAAAGTAACGTCCGCCGATTTGCAGAAAATGGCCAATTTTTATAAAAATGAACAAGTCAAAGCTGTACCCTACAGCGTCTTCACCGCCAAAAAGAACCAGACCTCCATCACCGGCTATACTTCCGGAAAAGTCCTGTTCCAGGGGCAAAATGCCGAAGCGGAGGCAAGCCGTTGGAGCGCTGATGCCTCCCTTCCGCAGGCTAAAGCCAAATCCTCCTCTTCCGGCAGCACTGCCCAGCCAAAGAGTGGGCTCCCTGCCGGTTTTGCCGATTGGTCCGTCATCGGCAGCGACGAAGTCGGAAACGGAAGTTATTTCGGGCCGCTGACCGTCTGCGCGGTCTACGCCCCTGCGGATAAGCTGCCTTTGTTGAAAAAAATGGGTGTCCAGGATTCGAAAGCTTTGACCGATGTGCGCATCATCAGCATCGCCAAAGAGCTTTTGAAGACCGTACAATACACGGTCATCAACGTCCTGCCGGAAAAGTATAACGCCGTCCAGCCGACCATGAGCCAAGGCAAGATGAAGGCTTTGCTGCACAACCAAGCCTTGGGTAACCTGCTGAAAAAAATTGCGCCGGAGAAGCCGCAGGCACTCCTGGTCGACCAATTCGAGTTGCCATCCACCTACTTCAAGCACATCGCCGATCAGAGCGAACAGGTAAAGGAGAACCTCTTTTTCCAGACCAAGGGCGAATCGCACCATCTAGCCGTGGCCGCTGCTTCCATCATCGCGCGTTATTATTTCTTGAAGACGCTCGATGAGATGACGGCCGCTTCAGGTTTCCGGATTCCGTCCGGCGCCGGTGCCAACGTCGATCTGGTGGCTGCCGAAATGTATCGCCAGGGAGGCATGGAAGAACTGAACAAATATACGAAACTGCATTTCGCCAATACCCAAAAGGCGATCCGTCTAGCAGCTAAATAATCAGCAATCGAAATAGCATCCCACCCAGTCGTTATGACCGGGTGGGATGCTATTCTTTGTTTTGCGTCTTTATTCAGTGGCTGGTGCCGGAATCTAGGCGGGCTGTTTCCTTAACGGATTGAAGCGCCGCATTCTGTTTCCAGTGCCGCAACCAATTTGCTGAATGCTTTGTTGATGTCTTCGTCGACCAAGGTAGCCTCCGGGTTCAGGAATGATAAGGAATAGGCAACCGATTTCTTGCCGTCTTCGATTCCCTTGCCTTGGTAAATGTCGAATAGATGGACATCTTTCAGGAACTTACCGGCATTTTCGGTGATGGTCTTGACGATCTGTTGGTGGGTCACTGTTTCGTCGACCAACAGGGCGACGTCGCGCGTCACGCCCGGATATTTCGGGATAGGTTGTTGCGTAATGGTTTCCTTCGGTGCGTCGATGATCGCCTCGAAGTCGATTTCAAATGCATACGTTTCTTTTAGGTCATAGGCATTCGCAGTAGCCGGATGAATTTGTCCAACATAGCCGATGTAGGTATCGTTCAAATAGATGGCGGCTGTTCTGCCTGGATGCATCCATTTCAAATCCTTCGCTGCTTCGTAACGGATGCGGGCAGTCAGGCCCATCGCTTCGAAGTATCCATCCAACACGCCTTTGGCATGGTAGTAGTTCACTGGTTCAGCGGCTAATTGCCAATCTTTTTCGTAAGCCATGCCCGTCATCACGCCTGCCAGACGTTCCGATTCGATCGGCAAGACTTGGTCCTCTGAATGGAAGAAGACGCGCCCGATTTCATAGAATTGGATATCGTTATTTTTGCGCGCTACGTTGTAGGAAGCATTGTCCAGCAACGTGCTCAACAAGTTCATGCGCAAGGTGCTGCGGTCTTCACTCATCGGCCAAGCCAAACGGATGCCTTCTTTGCCTTCGACTGAATATTCTTTCGCTTTCTCAGCTGTTGTCAATACATAGCTGATGTTTTGCGTCAAGCCGGCACCTTCCATGTATCTTCTGGTGATGCGCATCGTGTGTTGTTTTGAAGTCAAAGCGGTTGGCACAGCCGGCGTCACCGGCAATGTTTCCGGAAGGTTATCATAGCCGTAGATGCGGGCAACTTCTTCCAGGATATCGGCATAGATGAAGATATCCCATCTTCTTGGCGGCACGGAAACGATGAAGGTTTCCCCGTCAAAGGTGGACCCGAAGCCGAGTTGATTGAAGATGTTTGTCACTTCTTGGCCGGAAATTTCCGTTCCCAAAGAGCTGTTGATTTTGTCCAAAGTGATGGTCACTTCTTTATCCTTCACTTCGACTGTGTCGAAAGAAGCCATCCCTTCGACGATCGTACCGCCTGCTAAGGCATGGATCAATTCGGCAGCATGCTTTCCGGCTGCTTGGATCGTCGCGACGTTGATGCCTTTTTCGAAGCGCGAGCTTGATTCGCTGCGCAGGTTGAATTTGCCGGCAGTCTTACGGATCGTTACGGGATTGAAGATGGCGGATTCCAACGCGACAGTTGTTGTTCCATCCGTGATTTCCGATTCCAGTCCGCCCATGACACCCGCTAAGGCAAGGGGTTCGGAACCGTTCGTGATCACGATGTTGTCTGCGTCCAATGTTCTTTCGACGCCATCCAATGTCGTCATTTTTTCATTTTCTTTGGCTCTGCGGACAACGATTTCTTTCGATCCGATTTTATCGTAGTCAAAAGCATGCAGCGGCTGGCCGTACTCCAAAAGGATGTAGTTCGTGATGTCCACCACGTTATTGATTGGACGGATGCCACCGTTCATCAATTTGATCTGCAGCCAAAGAGGGCTTTCTGCGATTGTAACATCCTTGATGACTTGGATGTGGTACGCAGGCGCATCTGTTTCGTCCGCAACGGTAACGGAGATGTAATCGTTGATGCTTTCGGTTGTTGCTGAAACCGGTGCTTCCGGCAATTGCAATGCCTTGTTGTAGATGGCTGCGACTTCATAGGCGGAGCCGCGCATGCTCAATGCGTCTGCACGGTTTGGTGTGATGTCGATATCCAGGATAGCATCATCCAAACCTAACAAAGTGACAACGTCAGATCCAGGAACGGAATCGGCCGGCAAGATGAAGATGCCGTCTGCATATTTTTTAGGGATGACACTTTCCGTGTAGCCCAATTCTTCCAATGAACAAATCATGCCATTGGATTCTTGGCCGCGCATCTTGCCTTTTTTGATTTTGGCATTGCCTGTGATTCTTGCGCCATGCAAGGCTACGATCACCTTTTGTCCTGCCGCTACGTTTGGTGCACCGCAGACGATTTGGATCGGTTCTCCCGCGCCGACATCCACTTGGCAGACATGCAGATGGTCCGAATCGGGGTGGTCAACAACAGCCAGCGTTTCCCCGACGACGATTTTTGACAAGCCTTTGCCCGGATAGATGACATCATCCACTTCGATGCCGGTGCGGGACATTTTTTCTGCTAATTCATCTGGTGTCACATCGGATAAATCTAAATATTCTTTTAACCATTTATAGGATACGTTCATTATGTTACTCCTTTACATCGAATTGACTTAAGAAACGGATATCGTTTTGGTAGAAGTGACGGATGTCATCAACACCATATTTCAACATCGCTACGCGTTCTTGGCCTAGACCAAATGCGAACCCGGAGTATTTCGTAGAGTCAATTCCAGACATTTCTAAAACATTGGGATGGACAATACCCGATCCCAGGATTTCGATCCAGCCGGTGTGCTTGCAGACATTGCAACCCGCGCCGCCGCACTTGAAGCAGCTGACATCCACTTCAACAGATGGCTCCGTGAACGGGAAATAGCTCGGGCGCAAACGGATTTCACGTTCCTCACCGAATAGCTTCTTAGCGAAGACAGCAAGCGTCCCTTTCAAATCAGCCAAAGTGATGTTCTTCCCGATGACCAAACCTTCGATTTGATGGAATTGGTGGGAGTGCGTCGCATCATCGCTGTCACGGCGGTAAACTTTACCTGGGCTGATCATCTTCAATGGCCCTTTTGAAAAATCATGTTTTTCCATCGTTCTCGCTTGCACAGGTGAAGTGTGCGTGCGCAGCAAGGTCTCATCCGTGATATAGAATGTGTCCTGCATATCGCGGGCTGGATGATCTTTCGGCAAGTTCATCTTTTCAAAGTTGTAGCTGTCTTCTTCGACTTCCGGTCCGTCGACGATTTGGTAGCCCATCCCTAGGAACAGGTCTTCGATTTCTTCATTTATTTGCGTCAATACATGGGTTGTCCCTTGAGCGATTTTTTTCCCGGGCAAGGTCACGTCAATCGTTTCAGCTGCCATTTCCGCTGCCATCTTTTCTGTTTCGAGCACTTCTTTTTTCGTTTGGATGGCAGCTTCCAGGTCATCGCGCAATTCATTGGCGAGCGTTCCGATGAGCGGTCTTTCTTCAGGAGAAAGGTCTTTCATCCCCCTCAAGGCTTCGGTGATGGGACCTTTTTTCCCCAAATAGGAGATGCGGATCTGATTCAATGCCTGCAGATCCCCCGCATCAGCAATTTGTTGCAATCCATCTATACGTAATGTTTGTAATTTCTCTTTCAATTCCATGTTCTGTCTCCTTCTCTTAAAATGCAAAAAAATCCCATCCCTGGTAAGGGACGAGATTTTTCGTGGTACCACCCTTGTTTCGCTAAAAAAGCGACACTTCATTTGCATAACGGTAATAAACCGGAACTTTATTCATTGCATCCGCAAATCCCAAAGTCAGCTCAAGGAGTGAAAATCGCTACCTGCTTTTATAAGGACTCGCAGTCATTGGCCCTTATTCCCTGCAAAAAAGCATGTGATACCGATACTTCCTGTCATCGCTTTTACTATTCATTTTTATACTATAACAGTGTAACCAGAAAAAAAGTTCTCGTCAAGACTTAACATGAAATCCATTTGTCAGACCATGATTGGACTTCCACCATTACCGTATTCAAATCTTTCCCTTTTTCGGACAAACCATACATCACCTTGACTGCTGCCGCAGGGTTCTCCGTGCGGATGACAATTCCTTCTTCTTCCAGCTCTTTTAAGCGTTCAACTAATACTCGGTCACTTACGTTAGGTATTTGTTCGGCCATTTCCTTAAATCTCTTATCTCCATCGATTAAAACTTCAATAATTAAGCCGGTCCATTTCTTCCCTAAAATAGAAAATGTTTTTTCGAATTTTGGGCAAATACATTTTTTCACTTCTAGTGTCTCGTTCAATCTTCTCACCTCTTTGACCTATTATAAACACAGGTATTTCCTCTGTCAAAGGGAATGTGCCCTTTGTCACAAAAAGTTTACAAAAAATAAGTGTGCTCTGTTCCGCAAAGCCGTCCCCGCAACACCTTCCCTGAGTGAATTTACCATGAAAAAAGAGCCCGGACAACGTCTCGGGCTCACAAATGGCTAGATTACTTGGTCAGGTTTGAAGTTATATTTGATGGATTCCCATCTTGAACGGAAAAATTTGGCTGTCTTTTGCTTCAAAGGCACAATCACTTCTTCACAAGCACAGTATTTATCCACGAAGGTTACGACAAAACTTTCCTTATATTTCGGCAAGGCGATCGTCGCCAACCACATATGTTTGATGATGATGTCTTTTTCCAAATCTGAAAGTACCGTAAGCTTTTCGGCATTCGCACAAGCGATGCGAGGATGCATATAGGCATGGGTCCCTTCAGCAAATTTTGTCACGCGCCAATCGTGGTAGAACAGATCATGCAGCAGACCGGCTCTTGCAGTCGCTTTTGCGTCCATCCCATATTTTCTGGCGATGCAAAAACTGTAATAGGACACAGAGATCGAATGTTCCAGACGGGTGCTGTAGACGTGCTGTATGTAATCATCCAGTTTTTGAACTTCTTCACGTTCCAACAAATCAGAGACATGAGACATGTACTCGCTATCTTGTTGCCATTTTTGCATATTCATTCCAGGACTCCCTTTTCATATAATACGGCTCCATTATACATCTTTTTGGAGGGATGAAAAGCCCTTTAATAAATTCTTATTAAAAGTCATGGAATCATCATTTGTATGAAATAAAGTCGATTATAAGAAATGATACATCAGGATGCCGGCCGCCACCGCGACGTTCAAAGACTCCGCTTCCCCTATAATCGGAATGTAAAGATTTTTATTCGTCAGTGCCAATACGGCTTGTGAAACGCCATTCCCTTCGTTGCCCATAACGAGCGCCAAATCTTCGCCAGCCGCTACCGTGCGGTAATCGACGGCCTCTTCATTCAGTTCGGTCCCGTAGACAGGTATCCCTCTCTCCGCCATTTCCGGGATCACGTCAAGCAGATCCAAGCGATGGATCGGGATATGGAAGTGGCTCCCTTGCATGGACCGCAAGACCTTATCGTTATAGGGGTCAACCGATCCTTCGCCAAAAATGACGCCCGCATACCCAGCCGCATCGGCAGTCCTCACGATGGTGCCGGCATTGCCTGGATCCTGGACCTGATCCAACAACAGATATTTCCCTTTGTATGCCAAATCTTTTTCTTGCACCGGTATCGCCAAAATGCCGATGACGCCTTGCGGGGTTTCTGTTTGGGCAAGAGTGTTCATGATCTCCTCAGAAACAAGGATCACCTTGTCCTCATCCAACAGCAACTGCGATTGGTCGTAATAACCTTCCGTCATCAGGATTTCTTTGATGTCCGCTTTGTATTTTAAAGCTTCCTTCAACAAGTGCGTTCCCTCTATTAAATAGGAACCCGTCTCTCTTCTCCCTTTGCTTGTATGTAATTTTTTCCATTGTTTCACTTTTTGGTTTTTTGCCGATAGAATTTTTTCCATTTTCCCTGCTCCTCAATTCATCATATCTCCATTATAACCCAAACGACTAAACATTTTGGTCAGCAATTAAAAAAGAGATTGGGGGCATCCCCAACCTCTTCGTCATTTATCGATACATTAACCGCCAATGTAGTTCAACGGATCCACTAAACCGCCATTTTCATGAACTTCAAAATGAAGGTGGACTCCAGTAGAATCTCCTGTCGTACCCATGACACCGATTTGTTGTCCTTGGCTGACCGTTTGCCCCGGTGCCACCAACAAACCTGGCTGCATGTGAGCATATAGCGTTTCAACGGTCACGCCGTTGATGGTGCCATGATTGATCACTACATAATAACCGAAACTTGGATGATACGTTGCGGTTACAACTGTCCCGGATTGTGCAGCGGAAATGGCTCCGCTTCCTGCGATATCTTGTCCTCTATGCAATTCATAGGCACCCGTGATAGGTGAAAGGCGATATCCGAACGGGGAAGAATAATATCCGCTGGCCGGTTTTATGAAACCACTTGAGTTGACAGTATAACTGCTTACCGTTGTCGTCGGTGCTGTAGATGCCGTCAAGTTATTCGCTGCTTCTGCTTGTGCGGCTGCGGCAATGGCTGCTTCAGCGGCCGCTTGCTCAGCAGCTGCTTTCTCAGCGGCAATCCGTGTTTCCTCGGCAACCATATCGGCACTGATCGATTCCGTTTGAGTCGCCAAATCAGCTTTCGTTGATTCTAAACCGCTCTTTTCCGCATCGGTCAAAGCATAGTTTGCCATTACTTGTTCAATTTTGTTATCAATTTCTGCTTTTTGTGCTACGACATTGTTTTTGGAAACCAAAATTTGTTGTCTCAATGTTTCAGCTGCAACTTTTTCGTCTTCAACAGCCTTTTTATTATCTTCCACTTTTTGTTGATCTGCTTCTTGTTGTTCAACAATGTCCTTGTTGGCTGTTACGATTTTTGATACCACCGTTATTTTGCCGACAAGATCAGAGAAGTTCTCTGAGGATACTAAGAGGGTCGCTATATCGGACACGCCTGCATCGGTTTGGATGAAACGCGCTTGCGTGTTCAGTTTTTCTGTTCTTTGATCGATGACGATTTGCAATGCTTCAATTTCATTTTGAAGTGCTGCAATTTTAGCTTCCATCTCAGCTAATTTTTCTTCTTGTGTAGCTAATCTATTCATTAAATCATTCAATTGATTTTGTAAATCGTTCACTTTTGTTTGCAAACTTGCTTGCTCTGATTGCAAAGAGTTCAGAGAATTTAATTTTTCATTTATTTGGGACTGAATTGTTTCTGTTTCTTGTTGCAATTCCGTTTTTTGTTGTTGCATTTCTTCCAATGAAGCCGCTTGTGCAGTAAAGCCACCTGCTAGTGGGCTAAGCAATAAGACTGAAGAGAACAACGCTATGTATTTTTTATTCAAGTAATTTTCTCCTCCTAATTGTGCTACAAGTAGTAGTATAACAGAAGAAAAATACTTTTCTGTAATAGGAATATGACAAATACATTTCAATTTGTTACAAAAGGAAGATTTTCTCACATTATGATCCCAGACTCATCCTAAAAATCATTTTACTTTTCCAAGAGAAGGAGAACTGCCAATTAATTGATTGTTTGCGCTTTCAGTATTATACTTAAGGCGGTACATAGAGGATCAGCCTCTGCCATATTCGATCTCTACTATATAAAAGGAGGATAATCAAAATGAGAACTGCACTAACCGATCTGCATAAACCCGGGACAGATAATCTGCCTGCCGGAGCGTACAAGGAAGTGGGCCCAAGAGGCGGGAAAATCACAGGCAGCAAACTAGTACACATCGGCGAAGGCGATAGACTGCCGCCTACAACCAAAGCCGGCAATAAATGGCTTAAAGTTTAACATCCGGCGTATAAAGCTAGGAAGAAGCCTGTTTGGCACAACTCAGGCGGAGGCTGGTTTTTGAAATCGTAGCGAATAATGTCGAGATTTATCAGAAAAAGTGCGGGACGTAATCATTTTTCATGATTATGTCCCGCACTTTTTCGTTGCATTATTTCAGTAACTCTTTGATAATCTGTGAAACCACTGCTTTGTCCGCTTTCCCGTTCAAAGCGCCCATGGCAAATTTCATCGCGTCCTTCAAGGCCATGGAAGGAACATTGTTCTCTTCCAAAAAGAAACGGATTTCGTCTTCATCCATCATCTTAGGGGTGTAGCTTTCCAATATTTCCAATTTTTTGTTGTTTTCTTCAATCAAATCTTCGCGGCCAACTTGTTTCGCGTAGGCGATGGCTTCGTTTGTTTTCTTGATATCCTTCAGAAAAACATTGATTTGTTCTGCATCCGTCATGTCGCGTTTGTTATCGATCAAAAAAGAATCGAATTCGGTTTTGATGAGCCGCAGGACGTCCGCTTTCAGCGTGTCTTTGTCTTTCCTTGCCTGGATGAAGTCTTTGTTTACTTGTTCTTTCAATGTCATGATTGTTCCCCCTTCAAATTCCTCATAAATCCATTTTACGATTACTTCCTCTAATTTACAAATCGATTGTCTCTGATAACCCTGTCTCATGATGAAGCAGGGTTTTAACCATACATAATTGTACCGACTAACCCTGCTAAAATTTTCGAAGAACATCCGAAGTTGCCTCTTACATTATAGCTTCATAAAAATATATTATTTTGTCCACAATATTTTCTATTTATTAGAGTATAATGATAATGACAGCAATTGGATTGCTGTCATAATTGATATACTGGAGGAGAAATATTATGACAAAAAAGATTAAAGGCGAAGATGGTAAAGTCTATATTCAAAAGAAACCGTTCTATAAGAAATGGTGGTTCTGGTTGCTGGCAGTGATTGTGGTTGGCTCGTTTGCTGGTGGTGGAGACGAAGAAGCCAAGACGGATACTGCAGTTACCGGAACCGGTACTACAGCACCTGCGGAATCTACCCAAGCAGATGCCGCATCCGCTGAAGCTACAAACGAAGAAGAAATCAATACCTTCAAAGCTGAATATGATGCCATTACCTTGGGAGACGCCCTGTCTAACGGTGATGGCGGCATGACTTATGATGAAGCAGTTGCAAAATTCGGCGAGCCTTCAAGCAACTCTGAATCAACCTTCAACGATTCCACGACAAAAATATCTACTTGGTCGAATGTTAATGGCGGTTTCTTGGACACCTTAGTGCTTACTTTTACAAATAACAACGCTACTGGCAAAGGCTTTTCAGGCTTCAGTGGTATATCCGCTGGCGAAGAAGCGACATTGGAGCAGTTTAATACCGTACCTACTGATGGAACCTATACCTTTGATCAGGCTATTGCACAATTCGGCGAGCCTGATAGTGCTACAGAGTCTCTATTTGGTGGACAACATACAAACATAGCTGGTTGGGCTACAAATGTTAAAGGCGATTTTGGCGCTAACTTTAATCTTACGGTTGCCGATGGTGTCGTTACCGGAAAATCACAATACAGCATGCAATAATAATCCCACCCCCCCACTTTGGATGGTAAGGAGTGCAGTTAAAAAGATATGAATGAAACAGGAGGATTTCATAATGGCAGAAACAAATGCAATTTTAGCTTGGACATTAATTAGTGAGTGTGCGATTCCAGAAGATGTGAATGATTTATTGGTGCCAGGTGAAGAAGCGGTCGCCGCGTATAAAACGTTACGGGATAGTGCTATTTTTACGAATAAACGATTAATAATCAGGGATTCACAGGGCTTGACCGGTAAAAAGATCGAAATCTATTCGCTGCCCTACTCTTCGATAAACATGTGGTCCACTGAGAATGCCGGGACATTTGATTTCAACTCGGAGGTTGAGTTATGGACTCGTGCAGGACATGTTAAAATCAATCTAAAAAAAGGCATCGATATTCGTAAATTCGATAAGCTTATCGCGAATGCAATCTTGAAATAGCAATGCTTTCAAGCGGAATGATAAACATCGTTGAATCACTTTTTCAATAAGCAAATATAAATCATCTCATTTTTCAAATAACTACAAACAAAGAAACCAGCAACGGAACAGGTTGCTGGTTTCTTTGTTTTCTATTTTAATAATGTTCCATGATAAAGTCGACCGCCAATTTCGGATTGCGCGTCAATTTGATGTATTCCACACCTTTTGTAGGCAACAGCTTGATCCCTAAACGGTCACTATCCTCTTTGATATCCTCATAATAGGAATTCACTTGTGGCGGTCAACAACCCATGACTTTCACCCACGGTGAACTTTTCTCCGAAAAGGAAGTCACAGGCTTGTGAGCCTCTTTCGAGGCTCTGGTTTATATACAGCGGACTACGCATCCATTGACACGCCCTTTAATCCTAGCGAGAGGAACTGTCAGGTACCAAGCAAACCTGTTTCTATGATTAAGCAACCACCAATGGGGATGCCATCAATACTTCATTCATCCAACGGATACCATAATTGCGCAGGTTCAGCCCAGCGTTATGGTCTCTGTCGTGCCATTCACGACAATGATCACACGTCCATTCACGCGTGGAAATATCGCCCTTGAGGGCTGTATTTTTCACACCACAATCAGAACAGATTTGTGTTGAAGCGAAGGTTTTCGGTGTTTTTACAAAATACTTCCCTTGTTGTTCAAGTTTGTACTTGAGATACAGGCGGAAGTTACCGAACCCATTATCTTGTTGGTTTTTCGCCAACTTCAAGGTTTGTCCGATTGCACGAAGGTCAAGGTCTTCCACCACAACCATGTCATAACGATTTGTGAGGGCATAGGACTTCTTATGGAGCCAGTCTTTCCGTTGGTTCACAACTTTCGTATGAAGTTTCGCTACTACCAAACGTTGACGCTCCCATCGTTTAGAGCCTTGTACCATACGGGATAGTTTACGCTGTTCTTTTGCCAGGCACTCTTCCATAACTCGATAGTAGTGCGGGTAATTGGCTTTCTTACCTTCACTGTCTACGAAGAAATTGGCTTGTGAGTAATCTAGTCCAAGAATACGTTCAACAGCGGGGATACCAATGCTTTCGACTTCCATTTCAAACGCAACATTGATGGATACTTCGAACTTTCCTTGAGAGTTCGTTGTTACCGTAACATGCTTGATACGACTGCCCTTTGGTAAGGGACGATGTGTATTCAATTTGATGGTTACTTCCGACAACTTACTCTTTCGGGCAGTTGGCAGATGGAGAACTCCGTTCTCATCAATGAAGATATTGTCATTTTGATTGAATGTAGTATAACTCAGCTTACTGTTCTTACGAGAATGGAATTTCGGCATTCCTTTAAGGTCGCGGAAAGTAGGCTCGATCCCAAGCGTTTTCTGACGTTTCAATGCAGACTTCTTGAATTGTCCTTTGAACGCATTCTTGTTGAATGTGGAGATGGCTTTCTTGAAATGCTGTTTTGCTTCGTTCGAAGCGAATGCATCCACTTCATAAAGGTACGCGTCGCCTTCCTCATTCACACGCGTTTGCTTGAATTCTTTGACTGTCGGCATGCCCATTTCTTTAAAAGTAGGCAATTTGTCACCGATGGTGTAGCCATTCTTTTCAAGATACTCATATAAGTGAGCGGTATGAAGGTTGTATATCAAACGGTCTGCGCCAAAACATTGACGGAAGTAGTTTTCTATTTCATCAGATGTTGGTGTTCCGCTATACACATAACCACGATTGACTGTTTCTACTGACATTGGTTTCACCTCCTATCCGTTTTGTAGTTGGCTTTGGATATATTTCCGTACCTGTTCCTCAGTATTTTCGCTGACTGTCGCAATGAAATAACTAGGATTCCACATGTGTCCACCCCATAAGTATTGCTTTATTTCGGGGTGCAGTTTGAACAGTCGTCTTGCTGATTGACCTTTGAGCGTTTTAACTACTGATGGTATAGCGTGTTGCGGTTTCATTGAAATGAGAAGGTGGATAGGATCTTTATCCGTTTCCATTTCTTCCAGCTCAACCTCTTGTGCAGCACAGATGTCTCGCACGATTTGTTTGAGTGATTGCTCTACTTGATTTACTAGAACTTTACGTCTGTACTTCACACACCAAACCAAATGGAACTGCAAGGAATAGACATACCCTCGACCGTGTTTGACTTCTGCCAAAGCGATCACCTCACAAGAATATTATACGAAAATATGTTCGTCTTTACAAACCATACGTTATTATTTAAGCTTCATTAAATCAAGGTTAATAATGAATGTCAGAAAGTCATATGTCGGGCTTTGAGGTGCCAGAGGCACCCCTAATCCCGAACGGCGATTCATCTCACGACTAAAGTCACGAGGGTTCTCGCCTAACTCCTAAATGATTGTTCTTGTTTCACTGACCAGCTTGTACCAATAAGCTGATTCTTTCGGGTAACGTTTTTGCGTCTCAAAGTCGACATAGAACAAGCCATAGCGTTTGTTGTAGCCGTTTGACCACGAGAAGACATCCATCAAGGACCATAGGAAGTACCCTTTGACGTTCACGCCGGCTGAAATCGCCTTGCTCAATTCATTCAGATAGACGCGCAGATAATCGATGCGGGGCTTATCCATGATGATGCCATCCTCGAATTCATCCTTGTAGCCCATCCCGTTTTCCGTGATGTAAATCTTGTTGTAATGCGGATATTCCTTCTGGATGCGAAGCAACAGATCGTACATCCCTTCCGGATAGATGATCCAATCCCAGTCCGTACGCGGAACGCCTTCTTTATAGACGCGCTCGCCGATGCCCTTGATTTTGTAGACCGATGTCCCCTTGTCGCCTGTACCATTGTGGTGGACTTGGCTTTCGCCGTCATAAGCTTTGACGAAGTGGCATTGGTAATGGTTGATCCCCAAGTAATCATTGCGGTGCGATGCTTTTTCCATCTCGGCAAAATCTTCATCCAAGAACGTATAGCTTGCGTCATTTGCTTCGCAGATTTCTTTCAGGGCCTGCATCGTTTCATCGGAATAATGTCCCAGGTAGGTTGCATCCAACAGGAAGCGGACGGACAAGGCATCGTCCAAAAAGGCTGCGTGCTTATCTTCTTCCGAATCGCTCGCCGGATACTTCGGCTCCAAGGAATGGACAACGCCGATTTCTCCTGGGTAATTGTTGTCTTTGAAAATGTTGATGACGCGTGCATGGGCGACCATCATATTGTGCAGACATTGGATCGTGCTGCCCAGGTCGAAGCGGATGCCCGGAGGGAAAACACCCAACAAGTATTGATTGCTCGCAACCGGATAAATTTCATTGAAGGTACTCCAGTAGCGCACTTCCGGGAATTCCTCGAAACAGAATTGGGCGTATGAGACAAATGCATCCATCGTATCGCGGTTCAGGAAATCGCCTTGATCAAAGAGGCGTTTCGGTGTATCGAAATGATGCAACGTCACGAATGGCAACACACCTTCTTTTTCGCATTCCGCAAAGACTTTATGGTAGAAGTCCACACCCTCTTGATTCACCTCACCCGTTCCGTCCGGAAAAATACGGCTCCAAGCGATGGAAAGACGCAGACCATTCACGCCGAATTTCTTGCAGAGCGCAATATCCTGCGGGTACTGATGATAGAAGTCACTTGCCGGATCCGCCAAGAATCTTCCTTGCTTTTCCAAAAATTCATCCCATGCGACAGGCCCTTTTCCGCCTTCTTTTGTTGCGCCCTCTGCTTGGTATGCAGCAGTGGCACCGCCAAATATAAAATCTTCAGGTAATCGTAACATCTGACTCTCCCCTATCCTTGTTCGTTATTGTTTGTTTTTGTTTCTTTATGTCCTTATAGTAACCGCATCCACAGAAACTGTCAACAGATATATTCTTTAAAATTTCACAAAAGCACATAAATTGGTTTTTTAATCCATTTTTTCGCCACATATTTGTTTATTTTTGTTCGTTTTCATTGACCGGGTTATGAATGTATGCTAAATTATGGGTATGTTAAAGAGGTGAATACGGATGTTAAAAAAAGAGCGACTGCTAAAATTAACTGAAATCGTCAATCATGAAGGCATCATTACTGTAACCGACATCGTCAAGCAACTAAACGTTTCCGATATGACTATCCGCAGAGATCTGGACGAACTTGATAAAGCCGGAAAAATCCTGCGCATACATGGCGGTGCTCAAAGCATCAGCTATGCGTTGGACCAAGAGTTATCGCACACAGAAAAACAGGAAGTCCAAAAAGAAGAAAAAAAAGCGATTGCAAAACTGGCTGCAAGTTATGTTGAAGACGGCGACACCATTTTTTTAGGACCTGGCACTACGATTGAACTGCTTGCAGGCTATCTCGGTGATAAAAAAATCCGCATCATCACGAACAGCTATCCAGTATTCGAAAACTTACGCCAATATGATTCTGCGGATATCATTTTGGTCGGGGGAGATTATCGGAAAAATACAAGGGCGTTTTTCGGCCCGATCGCGAACGAGACGCTGAAAAGATTGAAATTCACAAAATGTTTCATCAGCTCCAACGGGATACACAATGAAGCCATCTCAACCTACAGCATGGCAGAGGGTGAAACCCAGAATATTGCATTGAACAATTCCCGAACGAAATACCTTTTAGTGGACAACAAGAAATTCAACCGTGATGACTTCTACATTTTCTACAACCTTCACGACATCGATTATCTGGTCACGGATGATCACGTCAGTCCGGATCTGATCGCCCACTATTCACAGTACGTCACATTACAACAAGCCCAGACAAACTTAGGAGATGACTTATGAAATTGAACGGCATCATTTTTGACTTCAACGGCACCATGTTCCAAGATTCCCACCTGCACGAACAAGCTTGGATCGATATGATCCAAGAATACAATCCAGGCAATCCGTTGACTGAAGAGGAAATCCTTACTAATCTGCACGGTCGCACCAACGACAAGATCCTTAGACATTTTGTGTCGCCTTCGCTGACGGATGAAGAAATCCAAAAACTATCTCTTGAAAAGGAAGAATACTACCGCACATTATGCTTGGCCAAGCCAGAACAACTCGTGTTGACGGATGGGCTTATCGAATCCTTGGATGCATTGAAAGAAATGGCTATGCCTTTAACGATAGCTACGGCAACCATCAAGGAAAACGTCGATTTCTATTTTGAGACATTCGCGCTCGACCGTTGGTTTGATCCTAACAAAGTCGTCTTTGATGACGGTTCTTTCCCCGGCAAACCTGAACCGGATATTTTCCTGCATGCAGCGAAAAAAATTGCTGTTGCTCCCGAAAATTGCTTGGTCATCGAAGATGCCTACTCCGGTTTATGTGCAGCCAACCGCGCAAACATCGGCATGATCATCGCAATCGATCCTTTTTTCAAGAACAGGGAGACCTTCCTGAAAGATAATCTTTGCAAGAACGGCGTCATCACAGATTTCAATGGGTTTACAGATTATATCTCAGCTCAACAAGCCTAGTTATTTTAATCGTAATGTGACTGATAGTACGATGATACACGGCTAGAAATCAATAGAAAAAGCACTCGAGATTTATCCGAAACAGACTAAAAGGTCCTGGATAATTCTTGAGTGCTTCTATTTTTGTTAACGTAAAATGGTGTTCGACATTATTTCAGCAATTCGTACATGGCATCCGCATAGATGGCTGTCGCACGGAATAAATCATCCAACGCCAGGAATTCGTTTGCTTGGTGCATCGTGTCGATGCTGTCCGGGAACATAGCGCCGTATGCAACGCCGCGTTCCAACAAACGGCCGTATGTGCCGCCGCCGATTGAGCGTTCATGCCCTTTCAGGCCGGTATGTTTTTCGTAGACATCCAATAACGTTTTCACCAACGGATCATCCGCAGGTACGTAATGCGGCAATTTGCCATGTCCGCCTTTTGCGATGGTTACACCGTATTCCGCAAGAGCAGCTTCCAGTTTGATTTCGATCCCTTCTTCAGATACCCCTTGCGGATAACGGAAGTTCAAGGCTACTTCCCCACCGGTTGTCGGTGTGAAGGTAAAGATGCCCGCATTCATGGTCAATTCGCCCATAACGGCATCCGTATAGGACAGTTTCATTTTTGTCGCGTTGTGTTCCAAGTGCAGACAGTCCGTGATCAATTCCAGGAATACCGCAGCTTGTCCGCCGAATTGGAATTTATTCAGGAACGCTGCCAGATAAGTGCCCGCATTGATGCCGGCAGCAGGATTCATACCGTGGGCAGCTTTCCCTACCAACTCAATCGTGACTTCTTTGCCGTCCACTTTGATTGTTCCGGAAACAGGATTGTTTGCCAGGAATGTTTCGAAAGCTTTTTCGATCTTTTCGGCTTCCTCGCTGTTGAATACCGCCGTGGCATCTTGTGGCACCATGTTTTCGCGCAAACCGGAATCAAAGCTCAACAACTCGTTTTTCCCGCCCTTGTTGTCGCCTCTGAATTGGACCATGAACGTCTGCATGCCTTTTTCACCGTTGATGATCGGGAAGTCGGCATCCGGAGAGAATCCGAAATCAGGTGTCTGTTCATGGCTCAGGTAGTGATCCATGCATTTCCAGCCGCTCTCTTCGTCCGTACCGATGATGACGCGGACTTTTTTCGAGATAGGCAGTTTCAGATCACGGATGATTTTCAATGCATAGTATGCAGCCATGGTTGGGCCTTTATCATCGCTGGCGCCGCGTGCATAGATGCGTTCATCCTTGATGACAGGTTCGAACGGATCCGTATCCCAGCCAGTACCGGTAGGCACTACGTCGACATGGCCGAATACGCCCATCAATTCTTCGCCGTCGCCGTATTCGATATGGCCCGCTAAGTTCCCTACATTTTTTGTTGTAAAGCCGTCACGTTCCGCTATCGCCAAAAAGGCTTCCAAGGCTGCCTTCGGTCCCGGACCGACAGGGGCATCAGGCGTTATTTTTGAATCGTCCCTGACACTGTCGATGCGCAACAGCGTGAACAGGTCCTTCAATAAATCCTCTTTTCTTGCTTCAACTTCATTTTTCCAATTGATCTCCATATGGACACTTCCTAACTTAAAATATCATGCTTCCATCATATCACTTTTAGGCCTTTTTCAAAAGTTAACCTCTGTTTCTCCGCCCTATTCCGCAGGAAATCTTAGGGTTTTCTAATCGAATCCGGCAAATGTTCCCTTAAAAGCGCAATTTCGGCCTCGCTCAAGAGGCGGTACGCCCCTTTTGCCAGCTTTTCATCCAGCTGCAACGGTCCCATCGTCATCCTTTTCAGGTAGGTCACCTCTTTGCCCACTGCCATCACCATCCTTTTCACCTGATGGAATTTTCCTTCTTTGATCGTGATGTGGACTTCAGAGGTTGCCTTTTCTTCATCAATGGACAGAACATCCATTTTTGCGGGCAAACACAGATAGCCATCTTCCAGAATGACCCCTTTTTCAAACGTTTGGCGATCAGCTTCTGACATGATGCCAGCGATTTCGGCAAAATAAACCTTGTCCACATGTCTTTTTGGCGACAACAGAAAGTGAGCCAATTTCCCATCATTCGTCAACAGGAGCAGGCCTTCGGTGTCTTTATCCAGCCGGCCTACCGGAAAGGGCTCATATTCCTGGTATTCCAATGGAAGCAGATCGATCACCGTTTTTTGATGGTTGTCTTCCGTTGCGCTGAGGACGCCCTGGGGCTTGTTCATCATGATATAGAGGAATTCCTGGTAATGGACTGTTTCCCCGCCGACCAAGATGGCATCCTTCTCGCTGTCCACTTTCGCCTCCCCTTTGGTTTGCACTTTCCCGTTAACGGTGACTATTTTACTTTTTAAAAGCTGCTTGACCTCTTTTCTGGATCCGTACCCGGAATTCGAAAGCAATTTATCTAGACGCATACTATTCCTCCTGTAAAAATCAAAAAGCATCCATAAAGGCTGCTTTTTGATTTCATCTATTCTTATTTGATATGTAGTTTTCTTCTTAATGCTGCTGCTTTATTGCCCAATATATCATCGGCGATGCGTAATTTCAAGGTCAGGCCAAGATAGACGATTCCGCCGACTGCGGCTACGATCATCACTACCAACAAAGCGTATATTTTTCTGTCGACCGGGATGAAGGCCATGGAAACTTTCAGCGCAATGTAGGCGCACAAGGCCATCAGCAAGGCCACCAACAGGATCTTGCCGGATTTTTTCAACGTTCCGGCTAGTCCGAAATGTGTCATCCGGTAGATTTTCCAACCGCTCAACACGGATGTCACAAAAAATCCGATGGTCGTTGCGATCAATGCCCCGGCCGTATCGAACAATGCCAACATCGGATATTGCACGATGGCCTTCACCGCCAGGCCGATCAGCAAGTACGTGATCATCGTTTTATGCTTGCTCAAGGACTGGAGGATGGAGCCTAAAACCGTAAACAACCCCAATACAATGCTCATCAACGCCGATACAGCCAGGATAGACGGACCATCCGGATGAACCGGGTAAAATACGTTATAGATCGGTTCGGAAACGATCATCATCCCGAGCGAAGCCGGAAGCATGATGAAGGCAAACAGCTGGATGATCTCTCTGATCTGGCTTTGCAAAACTCTGAAGTTGCCTTTCGTAAATTCAGCGGCAATCAAAGGTACGGCGGCGGTGGCCAACCCGACTGCCAAGGAAACGATGATCATGATCAATTTGTCGGCGTTGAAACTGAAAAGCCCGAACAGATCTTCTATTTCCTTGCCGGAATAATTCGTCAAACTTTCCATCATCGGTTTGAATGACACCTGATCGATCATTTTGGCGAATGTAATCCCTGACCCGATGATGATGAACGGGATGGATTCCGTTAACATGCTCTTGATGGCGGCCGTCGTTTGAAGATTGCTTGACGGTTCGCTCGTTGCGATGACCGACTGATAGGAAGACATCTGTTTTTTATAATAGAACAGCAAAACGATGGTCGCTGCAATCGCTCCGATAAAGGCTGCGAAAGTGGAATGGGCTACGGCGGTCGCGATGTTGCCATCCAACAGGCTCATCACGATATAGGTCGCACCCAGCAAATAAAGGACACGCGCAATTTGCTCAATGACCTGAGAAATGGCAGACGGGACCATATCCTGATACCCCTGGAAAAAACCGCGCATCAAACTCAATGCCGGCACCAACAACAGGGCGGGTGCCAAGGCCCGAATAACCATGGTGCCGTCCGCAACGGAAGCGGCCGGACTGTTTTGGGCGATCATCGGCGCCAGAAGATACATCAAGGCACTGCTGATCACCCCGGTGAACACCATGAAATACATGCTCTTTTTGAAGATGTCTATCCCTGTGCGATATTGATTTTTCGCATTATACTGCGCAACTTGTTTTGACATTGCGGCCGGGAAGCCGGCAATCCCAATCGACAGGAAAAGCTGATACGGCGTATAGCCGATCGAATACAAGGCATTTGCCGTATTCGCCGCGTCGGTAGACCCCATCAACGCGTTCCAAGGAATGATGTAGAGGGCACCGATCAGCCTCGAAAAAATACTTCCGAAAGTCATCCAGAAGGTACCTTGCACCATTTTATCCTTGGTTGTTTCATTATTTTCATTTAAATGTTTGTTTTCTGACATTTACTACCCGCTTTCTCTCTGAAATAAAATATAAGAGAATGATTATGACACTACTCAAATATTTTACCAAAAATCAGAACTTTTTCAATCAAACGTTGCGCTTTTTCTGTTAATTATGAAACTCTTAACCAAAATCGGGAGGATTTCACCCGATTCATCAGACCTTTTGCCATTAATGAGCATTCCCAAATATATCCAGGCTGCGCTTCGCATAATGACAGCGTTTTCTTATCCATTGGAGGCTGTTTATGTTAAAATTAGAATGTAATAAAGTAAGCAGATCGTTCCGCGACTAACGCCGCTGCTCCATTCCTGGATGCCACTTGGTTCAACTGTATTGTTCAGTCACATGCCGTTGCTTTCAATTGAATAGAAAAGAGGTATAAAGATGAGTACCCACTCTAAAGTGTTCAGAAACATTTCCGGACTGATCTTTTCGTTCTTCCTGCTCTTTACTTTTTCGGCACCGTCCGCATTAGCGGCGACCTCACAAATAATTTACCAAGGATCCACAACCAATAAAGTTGTTGCCTTGACTTTTGATGATGGATCGGACGGCTATTACATCCAATCCATCCTGAATGTGTTGTCTGCCAATAATGTCAAAGCCACTTTCTTTTTGACTGGTCAAGGCGCGGAAAATCATCCGCAAGCGATTAAAAACATCGTCGCTGCCGGTCACGATATCGGGAACCATTCATACGATCACCCCTATTTCACGAACATCTCGACTGCCGAGATGATCAATCAAATCAATCGGACCGAAACAATCATCAGCAACCTCACAGGCAAGAGCACAAAACCATACTTCCGTGCCCCATACGGAGCATACAACTCGACCGTCCTGCAAACGGTAGGCGATGCCGGCTATGCTTACACGTTCCAATGGACAATCGATTCCCTGGACTGGACCGGAAATTCTTCAACGGATATCTATAACCGGGTCATCAACAATGTCGTTCCGGGCGCTATCGTATTGATGCATGCAGGCTACGGCGCAAACGGCACCGCTTCAGCTTTACCGAACATCATTTCACAATTGAGAGCGAGGGGGTATTCCTTCGTGACCATTTCCCAGTTAATGAACATGGCCAGTGTTCCCGGTAGCGGGACTGGCGCAAGCTACACGGTACAAGCCGGTGATACCTTGTACGGCATTGCGCTCCGCTATGGCGTCACCGTCCAGCAGCTTGTTTCGGCCAACAACCTGACCGATGCCAATCTGATCAGGGTCGGCCAGGTACTCTCCATCCCTGGTACGGGAACCACACCGACGCCTACTCCTACTCCAACCCCAACGCCTACAACCGGTACGACCTACACGGTTAAATCCGGGGATACTTTGTATGGGATAGCTTTGCGGTACGGAGTGACCGTCCAACAGATCGTTTCGGCCAATAATATTACCAATGCCAATCTGATCAGGGTTGGACAAGTACTCACCATCCCTGGTACGGGAACCACACCTACACCGACGCCGACACCTACTCCAACTCCAACGCCTACAACCGGTACGACCTACACGGTTAAATCCGGGGATACTTTGTATGCGATTGCTTTGCAGTACGGAGTGACGGTCCAACAGATCGTTTCGGCCAATAACATTGCCAATGCCAATCTGATTGTCGTGGGACAGGTACTCACCATCCCTGGTACAGGAACAACACCGACACCTACTCCAACTACGGGAACGACCTATACAGTGAAAGCTGGCGACACCTTGTATGCCATCGCACTCCGTTATGGCATCACCATCCAACAAATTGTATCGGCAAACAACATCGCCAACCCAAATCTGATCAGCATCGGGCAAGTATTGAAAATTCCACAATAATGTACGGTGACTGAATAAAACTGAAAAATAAGAATGAGGCCGGTTCAAATTGAACTGGCCTCATTCTTATTACACGGCAATCCCTTATAGCAGTGAATACAGCTTAATTAGCTACGATGTTGACTAATTTCCCAGGAATGGCGATAACTTTTCTGATGGTTTTCCCTTCAGTGCCTTGTTTGATGGTGGCATTTTCCAATGCCATTGCGATCATGTCATCCTTTGAGATATCCGAAGAAACCATTTCTTTTGTTTTGACTTTTCCGTTTATTTGGAAAACAACTTCAATTTCATCTTCTTTTAGGAAGGTTTCATCATAGGTAGGCCATTGCACGTATGAAATGCCTTCTTTATTCCCAAATTTATCCCATATTTCTTCACACATATGCGGCGCGATCGGAGCCAACAATTGAATGAAGCCTTCAATGTAGTTGAATGGCAAGGAATCCGCTTTATACGCTTCATTGACAAAAATCATCATTTGCGAGATGGCGGTGTTGAAGTGCAGGTTATTGTAGTCTTCCGTCACTTTTTTGACTGTCTGATGGTAAACCTTGTCCAAAGTATGCGCATTGACTGTCGTAATACGGTCTCTCACTTTGTCATCTTCATCGAAAATCATGCGCCATACGCGGTCCAAGAACTTACGGCTTCCTTCGATCCCATTTTCGCTCCAAGCTGAAGAGGCATCCAATGGTCCCATGAACATTTCGTACATACGCAAGGTATCTGCACCATAGCGTTCCACGATATCATCAGGATTGACGACATTGCCTTTTGATTTGGACATTTTTTCATTGTTTTCGCCCAAAATCATCCCTTGGTTGAATAGTTTTTGGAATGGCTCTTTGGTAGGGACGATTCCCAAGTCGTAAAGGAATTTATGCCAGAAACGCGCATACAGCAAGTGAAGCACGGCATGTTCCGCACCGCCGATATAGAGATCGACATTTTGCCAGTAATCCAGTCTTTCTTTTGAAGCCAACGCATCCGGATTGTGTGAATCCATGAAGCGGAGGAAGTACCATGAGCTACCCGCCCATTGCGGCATTGTATTGGTTTCGCGGCGGCCCTTCATACCCGTTTCAGGGTCAACGACATTCACCCATTCATCAATGACTGCCAGCGGCGATTCACCGGTGCCGCTCGGTTTCACTTTATCCGTTTTCGGAAGCAGCAAAGGCAAGTCTTTTTCAGGAACAGTGGTTGACGTGCCATCTTCCCAATGGATGACCGGAATCGGTTCTCCCCAATATCTTTGTCTTGAGAACAGCCAGTCTCTCAAGCGGTACGAGATGACCGTTTCACCGATTTGATTTTCGACAAGCCATTCATTCATTTTTGCAATGGCCGTCACTTTATCCAAGCCGTTCAGGAATTCCGAGTTGATGTGCAAACCGTCTTCCGTAAAGGCCTCAACTTCGACATTGCCGCCTTCCAGAACGGGAATGATTTCGATATCAAACGTTTTTGCGAATTCATAGTCGCGGGTATCGTGGGCTGGTACAGCCATGATGGCGCCGGTACCGTAGGTCGCCAAAACATAGTCCGCAATCCAGATCGGGATTTCTTTCCCATTGACAGGATTGATGGCATACGCTCCAGTGAAGACACCGGTTTTTTCTTTCGCCATTTCGGTACGATCCAAGTCGCTTTTCAGTGAAACGGAGTCGATGTAGGCCTCAACCGCATCAGCTCGGTCGCTGGACATGATTTCTTTTACCAAAGGCAATTCAGGCGCCATAACGGCATAAGTTGCCCCAAACAGCGTATCCGGTCTTGTCGTAAAGACGGTGAAGTCTTTATCGGTATCTTTGATTTTAAAGGTCACATTCGACCCTTCAGAACGGCCGATCCAATTGCGCTGCATTTCTTTGATGCTGTCCGGCCAATCCACCAACTCAAGATCATCCAACAAGCGCTCTGCATAAGCTGTGATTTTCAGCATCCATTGTCTCATCGGTTTGCGGTAGACAGGGTGTCCACCACGTTCGCTGAGACCGTCGATGACTTCTTCATTGGCAAGCACGGTTCCCAAAGCAGGACACCAGTTAACGGATACTTCCGCCTCGTATGCCAAGCCTTTTTCGAATAATTTTGTGAAAATCCATTGTGTCCACTTGTAGTAGTTAGGATCGGTCGTATTGATTTCACGGCTCCAGTCGTAGCTGAATCCTAAAGATTGGATTTGGCGTTTGAACGTTTTGATGTTGTGTGCCGTGAAATCGGCAGGGTCATTCCCTGTATCCAAAGCATATTGTTCTGCCGGCAATCCGAAGGCATCCCATCCCATCGGATGCAATACATTGAATCCTTGTGCGCGTTTTGAACGAGCCACGATATCGGTAGCCGTATAGCCTTCCGGATGGCCTACGTGCAATCCTTGTCCAGATGGATAAGGGAACATATCCAAAACGTAATATTTTGGTTTGCCGCCTTCTTCTGTCGTTTTGAACGTTTGGTTGTCAGACCAATATTTTTGCCATTTCTTTTCAATCGTTTTGTGATTGTAACCCATGATTAGCAACATCCTTTTCCATTTTTATTCTTGAAGGTGATTCCATAAAAAAAATCCTATAGACAGATTCCGCCATTGGTTCTGTCTATAGGACGATTGGATTCGTGGTACCACCTATATTGAATGTATGTACATTCCTCATCATGCCTGTAACGCGGCGAAACGGTTCAGCCTACTTCATTCAGCAGAACAACTCAAAGGCGAGTTCAAGAGAACCAATTATGCATTTCCACCAACCATGCACTCTCTAAAAAAAAGCAGCTCTTTACTGTTCCTTATCTTTGTTTATCGATATTTGTGAATCTATCCTTCTGTTATTCTATCAAATAACCTTTGAATCTTCAAGGCCGAAGTGCAAAACCCCAGCCGCTTGCTTATAGATTGATCACTTGTCCGACGTAGATGGTGTCAGACGTGATGCCGTTCGATTCAATCAATTCAGCCAATGATACACCATTTTGCTTAGCGATAAAGTAAAGCGTATCGCCTTTCTTAACCGTGTATGTTTTCTCTGCAGAGGTTGTTGCAGGTGCAGCAGCAACCGTGACAGTCGCTGTTTGTTTGACTTTCAGTGTTTGGCTCACAAAGATGATGTCCGAACTCAAATTGTTCAGCGTTTTTAGTTCCGTGATTGAAATGCCATTGGCTGAAGCGATTTTATAAAGCGTATCGCCTTTTTGGACGGTATAAACACTGCCTGCACTTGTGTTTGCCGCAACAACAGTGGTCACCGTCTGCGCAGCTGTTTCCGTTTGCGTGCTCTTCGCTAAGATAAGTGATTGGCCTGGGTAGACATAGTCGGTCGTCAAATTGTTCAAGGCTTTCAGCTCCGCAACCGTCAGGCCGTTCGCGTTGGCCAATTTCCATAACGTATCCCCGGACGCCACCGTCACGGTCGTTTTGCTTGTGGATACCGGCGTGGTCGCTGCAGGCGTACTTGCTGGCGTTGCAGTCGTTGTCGTCTGGGTTGCTGTAACGGATCCGTTCAACGTCAATGTTTGGCCCGGCAAGATGACGTCCGACGTCAAATTGTTCAATGCTTTCAATTCCGTTACCGACAAGCCGTTCGCGCTCGCCAGTTTCCAGAGCGTATCCCCGGATGCCACCGTCACGGTCGCTTTGTTCGTGGATACCGGCGTGGTTGCTGCCGGTGTGCTTGCTGGCGTCGCAGTCGTCGCCGTTTGGGTTGCTGTTGCTGTTCCGCTCAACGTCAATGTTTGGCCCGGCAAGATGACGTCCGACGTCAAATTGTTCAATGCTTTCAATTCCGTTACAGACAAGCCGTTCGCGCTCGCCAGTTTCCAGAGCGTATCCCCGGATGCTACCGTCACGGTCGTTTTGCTTGCGGACACCGGTGTGGTTGCCGCTGGTGTTTCTGTAACGGTTTTGTTCAAGGTCAATACTTGGCCCGGCAAGATGACGTCCGACGTCAAATTGTTCAATGCTTTCAATTCCGTTACCGACAAGCCATTCGCGCTCGCCAATTTCCAGAGCGTATCCCCGGATGCTACCGTCACAGTCGCTTTGTTCGTGGATACCGGCGTGGTCGTCGGAGTTGTTGCCGCTGGTGTTTCTGTAACGTTTTTGCTCAAGGTCAATATTTGGCCCGGCAAAAGGACGTCCGACGTCAAATTGTTCAATGCTTTCAATTCCGTTACAGACAAGCCGTTCGCGCTCGCCAGTTTCCAGAGCGTATCCCCGGATGCTACCGTTACGGTACCGCTGACTGTAGTTGGAACAACCGCTGTTGAAGTTGTGCCGTTGATGTAATTCAACGGATTCACCACACTGCCGTTTTCCTGAACTTCAAAGTGTAAATGGACGCCTGTGGAGTTTCCGGTTGTTCCCATCACCCCGATTTGTTGCCCTTTGCTGACAGTCTGACCGGGTTTTACCAACAGGCCGGCTTGCATATGCGCATAGAGTGTTTTAATCGTCACACCGTTGATGGTGCCATGATTGATCAATACGTAATTACCATAACTGTAGTGGTAAGCGGCAATTTCCACAGTACCCGACTGTGCGGCCGAAATAGCTCCGCTGCCTGCAATGTCCAACCCGCGATGGAAATCAACCGCTCCAGTGAACGGATCGGTGCGATTGCCGAAAGGTGACGAGATATAACCGTTCGCCGGTTTGATGAATGCACCTGAAGCTGCAGTATTCGTATTGGTCACTACGGTTGTCGTTGTCGTTTGTCCGGAAGCAGTCCCGCTAATGGTCAATACTTGTCCAGAGTAAATATCATCAGAGGACAAATTATTCAGCGATTTCAGCGTTGCCACAGAAATGCCGTTGCTGCTGGCTATTTTCCATAAAGTATCGCCGCTTGTTACCGTATAGCTTTTGGTTACGGCAGTGTTCGCGGTAGTTGTTTGGTTAGTATCCTTTATAACCTCAGTAACGGTCGTTCCGGATGTCCCTAATGAAAGTGTCTGCCCCACTAGAATAAGATCGCTCGTCAAAGCATTGATTTCTCTCAGTTGGCTGAGTGTCAGTCCATTCGCAGTTGCGATTTTATAAAGCGTATCCCCTGCTTTGACGGTATAGGAACCTGTGGCAGCGGAAGGATTTGTTTGTTCCGTTTCCTTATTTACCTCAGTTGGCTGAGTTTCTGGTACGGTTGTTGTATCTGCCGCTACCTTTATTTTCAGAATTTGCCCTGGATAAATGGCATCGGCTGTCAATGTGTTCATTTCTTTCAATTCTGCTACAGGACATGTTATTCGAAGTTGCGATTCGCCATAAAGTGTCCCCTTTGACAACGGTATACGATCCGATCCCGGTTGCTGTTTCCGGTACTGCCGGTTCTTCCGCTGGCGTTTCCGTCTCCGAGTCAGCTGGTGGAGTTTCAACAACGGTACCAGGATCAGTTGTTCCGGCTTCTGTATCCGTATCTGCCGGTTCTTCGGATGGCGTTTCCGTCTCCGAGTCAGTTGGAGGAGTCTCAACAACGGTACCAGGATCAGTTGTTCCGGCTTCTGTATCCGTATCTGCCGGTTCTTCGGATGGCGTTTCCGTCTCCGAGCCAGTTGGTGGAGCTTCAACAACGGTGACAGTCTTCGGAATGATCAGTTGACTCCCCACATAGATCATGCTGGAGTTCAATTTGTTGACTTCCATTAAATCAACCAGTTGTACCCCGTATTTTTTGGCTATAGCGTAAAGGGTGTCCCCCGCTTGAACGATGTGCACCATATTGCTTGCTGCAACCGTAGTGCTTCCCGTTGAAGTATTTGTTGTCGTTGCGGGAATCGTTGGTACATCACCCAAGTTTGCCACAGAATCATATTGGGCCAATCCATATTGTTCAATGATTTTATTTAACTTTGTATTGTAGGCAGTATCCGTGGCATAACGACCTGTTAAGTAGGCAGTCGCATCTTGGTAGGTTGCTGCATTGCTCAACCAGGCACCAGCATAATAATTCGGATTCCAGCTTGTGCCATTTTTAAGCAGATTCGCATAATCCTGCAGAGACTCTGCGTATGAAGGGTATTTTCTGAAATCAGCTTGAATTTGATAATAATTTTGGCCGCCGCTGTCTTCTAGCGTATTCATGTTGACGGTTTCGCCATTATAATCCCCTTTGATCCCGAATAAATTATAATTTGGAGCCGAAGCCAACGTGCTCGTTCCCCATCCGCTTTCCAAAACAGCTTGGGCCATCATTACGGAAGCGTACAAGATTACTTTGCGCTGCAATGAGGGTAGCTGATGGAATGATGGCATTTAAAAAGGGATTGGTGGAATATGTTTGGACAGTGGTGGCAGTAACCTTATCCGCTTCCGCCGCCAAAACCAATTGAGCTGGTTTTATCACAGAAGTCATGAAGAGGGATGTACTCAATACTGCAACGCTTTTTTTCATTTTATTATTTGCGTTTATGAAAGAATTGATCAATTGTTCGCTTTTCTTATCGCTGATTCGTCTGTTTCTGGTTACCTTCAAAATCCGCCACTCCCTATCCCAATATATTGTGTCATTTTATAGGCGTCTCGATTCAAAATATGCGGCTGTCTTTCACCTATAAAAGTTTAAGAATAATTTAAAAATTCATGATAACATGTTAATTATATGTTTATTTCCGAAACTTTTGAATGTATTTCATAGCTAAATTCAATATTTAACAATTGAAACATTCCTGTAATATTTCGCAACAGAACAATAATGTATCCGTTCTCTTTTCATTATCATTTACAATGCCGTCAGCAGCCGAAAGGATGCTTCGACAGCTGCCCTACCCTACCCCCAAAACCGTAGCCATACGGCCATTTTGATTGTTTTCAATCAGTTTTTCCGCCTTCCGCAACTGAATGGCATCTTTTCGTTTGATCATACCATCGCACATTCTCCAGAAAATCACACCGGCGCGACGAAACGATGAATCTTCGTGGACCATCCCGGGAGATGGTGGTAACGGTTTCGCCATTCGATTTCAGTGCTTGTTCCTTTACACCCTTTTTACAATTCCACAAAGGAATCCTAAAATGTATACAGCTGGGCGACAAATCGTGATAAAATGAACGCTGAGGTGAAAGCATTGACAAATCAATTTTTATTCAGTGATACGGATAAACGTTATCATACATGGAACTACCACTTAAAACAACATTTCGGAGAAAAGATCTTTAAAGTTGCCATCGACGGCGGCTTCGACTGCCCCAACCGTGACGGTACGGTAGCTCATGGCGGCTGCACATTCTGTACGGTTTCCGGTTCCGGCGATTTTGCGCAGAACCGCATCGATCCCCTTCCCGTCCAATTACGGAAAGGCATTGATATGATGCACAAGAAATGGCCAAACGTAAAAAGCTACATCGCCTATTTCCAAAATTTCACAAATACGCATGCCCCGGCAGAGGTTCTTCGCCATCGCTATGAACAGGTCGTGAACGAAGAAGGTGTCGTCGGCATCATGATCGCTACCAGACCGGACTGCCTACCACCTGAAACGATCGCATACTTGGCGGAGCTGAATAAACGTTACTACGTGTGGGTGGAACTTGGCCTTCAGACAATCCATGAAGAAACGAGCAAAATCATCAATCGCGCGCATAGCTATGAGACTTACTTGGAAGCCGTCGCCAATTTACGGGCGCACAATATCCCGGTTTGTACGCATATCATCAACGGCTTGCCCGGGGAAACGCATGAGATGATGATGGAAAGCGTGAACCGCGTTATTCTTGATTCGGATATCCAAGGAATCAAAATCCATTTGCTTCATCTGATGAAAAACACAAAAATGGTCCGCGATTACCATCAAGGCCGGCTGAGACTCTTGGACAAGGATGAATATGTGAGCCTTGTCTGCGACCAGCTGGAAGTGATTCCGCAAGACATCATCATTCATCGCATCACCGGTGATGCACCGAGGGATACCCTCATCGGTCCGATGTGGAGTTTAAAGAAGTGGGAAGTATTGAATGCCATCGATGATGAATTGAAACGTCGCGGAACCTATCAAGGCATACACGATGTAAGGGAAAAAGGTGAGAAGATTGTTGCCCTCAGCACTGGAATTCAGTCATAACCTATTGAAGGAAACCGACCGTGAAGGTGATGTTGTCATCGGATGGGAAAATAAAGCTTACCTGAGTAGAGCGTGAAAACTGATTTCAACCAACGATTCCTTTGGGGGTCGTTGGTTGTGCTTTCAGACTCCCACTCATACGGCTTGCTTGGCACATGAACGACAAAAAAACTGCATCCTCCCGGATGCAGTTTTTTCATTTGGACTATTTAGTTAGCTTCCACATAAGAAAGCAACGCCTCTGTTTTGTCAGTCTTTTCCCAATTGAAATCAGCATCATTGCGGCCAAAATGACCATAAGCTGCAGTTTTCTTGAAAATAGGGCGACGTAGATCCAGCATTTGGATGATGCCGGCTGGCGTCAGGTTGAAGTTTTCACGGACAGCTGCAATCAGCAGCTCCTCGGAATGCTTACTTGTGCCAAAAGTATCGATTGCGATCGATACAGGTTCTGCAACCCCAATCGCATAAGCCAATTGGATTTCACATTTTGTAGCCAATCCCGCAGCTACAATGTTTTTTGCAATGTAACGTGCCGCATAGCTTGCAGAACGGTCCACTTTCGTTGCATCTTTACCGGAAAATGCGCCGCCACCATGACGTGCATATCCACCGTATGTATCAACAATGATTTTTCTGCCCGTTAAGCCGGAATCGCCCTTAGGCCCACCGATAACAAAGCGGCCAGTCGGGTTGATGTAGTATTTTGTTTCATCGTCCAGCAATGATTCATCAATGACTTTGCTGATGACATGTTCCTTAATGTCTTTTTTCAATTGTTCCAAAGTAACATGTTCGTCATGTTGCGTACTTAAAACGATTGTGTCGACACGTTTCGGTTTTCCGTTTTCATCATACTCAACAGTAACTTGGGATTTGCCGTCCGGTCTTAAATACTCCAAAGTGCCATCTTTACGGACTTCAGACAAACGTTTTGCCAATTTATGGCTCAATGAAATAGGCAATGGCATCAATTCTTCGGTTTCGTTAATCGCGAAACCAAACATCAAACCTTGATCCCCTGCTCCGATATCGTTGAAATCTTTTGTGACTTGTTCTCTGCGTTCCAATGATTCATCTACACCTAAAGCGATGTCAGCAGATTGTTCATCCAAGGAAACCAATACTGCCAAATTATCGGCATCGAAGCCGAACTTTCCACGTGTATATCCAATTTCCGTAACGGTATCGCGGACGATTTGCTGAATATTAACATACGCTTTTGTCGTAATTTCTCCGAAAACGACAACTAATCCTGTATTTACAATTGTCTCGCATGCAACACGAGCATACGGATCTTCTGCCATAATGGCATCTAGGATAGCGTCACTGATCTGGTCAGCGATTTTATCCGGATGTCCTTCCGTAACAGATTCTGAAGTGAATAATTTTTTTTCTACCATAATTTTCTTTCCCCCACATTCTTTGGTTACAAGGCGTCTTCACGTATTGTGAATCCTATCGGGATATTGCAATTAGCCTTTGAAATGCAACACACCTAATATACGCTGAATCCCATGAAAAAGCAACTATAATCCACTAAAAGTAAATTTTTTCTCATTATGCCGGATTCCATCTCATGCAAATACAATAAGCTAATTTACCGGTTATCTTGACAATATTCTCAGGTTCCCCTATGATGAAATAAAAATCCGGACGCAACAAAACACAAAAAAAGGAAGAGCCCTATGCAAACTTTGAAATCTTACTTTTTGACATTCATGAATCACACACTGATCACATTGTCATTGAAACCAATCAGCTTCCTGCTTTTCGGGACACTCACCGGAATAACATTCAATGCTTTAAACGGCGGAATACTTTTCCTTTTATTTTTCCTTTTATTGACAACCACCACCATCGAAAGCATCCTGTCTACGCATGAACGCAAGCAATCACCCCTCCCTATTAAAGCATTATTTTTTTTCTCATCACTAGCGATCGCTGCACTCGGCTTTGTGTTATGGGCATCTAATTGGATCGTTGCTGCCATTTTATTGCTCTACCTCGTCTACTCTATTTTGCAGTTTTATCCCTTCAGTATGACGAACAGTTTCTATTCCACTTTGCTGCAACCTTTTTTTAAGGTAGTTATCCTATCCACAGTGGCCTTTTTCGTTCAAGCTAACTTTGTACCCGCAGACTTGCTTAGCCAACTTAAACCGATCCTATTCTTCTATCTATTTATGATAATCTATAATCAAAGCCAGGACTTAAAATACATGCAATCCAAACAGCTATCCAATGTGTTAACGACCTATCAAAAAATCATCATCAAATTTTCAAATCCGTTGATCCTTCTCACTTTTTCACTGGCCTATCTGTTTGGTTTCGTTACCCTGCTTTCAAACGAAAGTGCCATCTGGTCCAGTATCCTTTTCTTACTATCCATTCTATTCATCTTGCCGTTGCTGTATAAAAATGGCACTGCCAAAAAAAGTGAAAATTATTTGTCAAATTATCTCTTTTTTTTCTCCCTTTTCTACTCCATTCTTTTTTTATCATAGCAGCTTCAGAAGTTTTTCGCCCAAAAAAAGCAGTAAAACTCAGTTCAATGTGTTGCTGCTTTTGAAATATATAGCAACAAAAAAGGAACCTTCAAAATGAAAGTTCCTTTTTATTATGATCCGTACGGGAATCGAACCCGTGTTACCGCCGTGAAAGGGCGGTGTCTTAACCGCTTGACCAACGGACCATCGATTAAATTAAATATTTTTGCTAATGGGCCTAAATGGACTCGAACCATCGACCTCACGCTTATCAGGCGTGCGCTCTAACCAGCTGAGCTATAGGCCCCTAAAAATTGAATAAGTGGGTGACGAGAATCGAACTCGCATCAACAGCTTGGAAGGCTGTGGTTTTACCACTAAACTACACTTGCGTCTTGAAGATGGCTCGAGACGGATTCGAACCGCCGACACCTTGAGCTTCAATCAAGTGCTCTACCAACTGAGCTATCGAGCCATGAGAACGGTCCCGACGGGATTTGAACCCGCGATCTCCTGCGTGACAGGCAGGCATGTTAACCCCTACACCACGGAACCAATGGATATGGAGGTTGACGGGATCGAACCGCCGACATCCTGCTTGTAAGGCAGACGCTCTCCCAGCTGAGCTAAACCTCCATGGTTTATTCAATTGCTATGATCCGTACGGGAATCGAACCCGTGTTACCGCCGTGAAAGGGCGGTGTCTTAACCGCTTGACCAACGGACCGTTAAGAACACTATTATTGCGATAAAGCTACGGAGAAGGAGGGATTTGAACCCTCGCGCCGCGTTAGCGACCTACACCCTTAGCAGGGGCGCCTCTTCAGCCACTTGAGTACTTCCCCCTAACAAGATTCTTGCTATAGGATCGTGCTTTATCAATGGGCCTAAATGGACTCGAACCATCGACCTCACGCTTATCAGGCGTGCGCTCTAACCAGCTGAGCTATAGGCCCATAAAATTTGTAAAAGCGGGTGACGAGAATCGAACTCGCATCAACAGCTTGGAAGGCTGTGGTTTTACCACTAAACTACACCCGCATGGCGGTCCCGACGGGATTTGAACCCGCGATCTCCTGCGTGACAGGCAGGCATGTTAACCCCTACACCACGGAACCATGCTTATAAAATGATAGGTACCACTGTAGGCTTGCGCCAACGATCATGGCAATTGCGGGGACAGGACTTGAACCTGTGACCTTCGGGTTATGAGCCCGACGAGCTGCCAACTGCTCCACCCCGCGATAATGAAAAGGTAACCCAGTGAACGGATGTCCACTGTGTTAAAAAGGAGGATAAGGGATTCGAACCCTTGCGCGCTTTTACACACCTGACGGTTTTCAAGACCGTTCCCTTCAGCCGGACTTGGGTAATCCTCCGTAATATAGCTGATATGAAATTCATGGACCTTGCAGGACTCGAACCTGCGACCGGACGGTTATGAGCCGTCTGCTCTAACCAACTGAGCTAAAGGTCCAGGACAAGTAAACATAGCGGCGAAGGGGGTCGAACCCATGACCTCCCGGGTATGAACCGGACGCTCTAGCCATCTGAGCTACACCGCCAAAAATTAAAAAATGGAGCCTAGCGGGATCGAACCGCTGACCTCCTGCGTGCAAGGCAGGCGCTCTCCCAGCTGAGCTAAGGCCCCATAAAAATAATACAATCGGGAAGACAGGATTCGAACCTGCGACCCCTTGGTCCCAAACCAAGTGCTCTACCAAGCTGAGCTACTTCCCGTACTTGTGAATGCACCCAGCAGGAGTCGAACCTGCAACCGCTTGATTCGTAGTCAAGTACTCTATCCAATTGAGCTATGAGTGCGAAATGATGCCGAAACACCATTGCCGAGAATCGGAATCGAACCGATACGGTGATCACTCACCGCAGGATTTTAAGTCCTGTGCGTCTGCCAGTTCCGCCACCCCGGCATTTGTTTTTCGTGAAACTCCCATAAGAACTGGCATGTATCTTATGAAAGCGGAAGACGGGGTTCGAACCCGCGACCCCCACCTTGGCAAGGTGATGTTCTACCACTGAACTACTTCCGCTAAATGGTGCCGGCTAAAGGATTCGAACCCTCGACCCTCTGATTACAAATCAGATGCTCTACCAACTGAGCTAAGCCGGCTTGATAAAAAGTGCGGGTGAAGGGACTTGAACCCCCACGCCTTGCGGCGCTAGATCCTAAATCTAGTGCGTCTGCCAATTCCGCCACACCCGCGTATGAAATGAATATCCTTAAAAAGGAATGAGTTATGCAGGGCTCGAACCTGCGACCCTCTGATTAAAAGTCAGATGCTCTACCAACTGAGCTAATAACTCATGATAAAAAACAACTCCGCAAGTAGGACTCGAACCTACGACATCATGATTAACAGTCATGCGCTACTACCAACTGAGCTATTGCGGAATAATGTTATATAGCGCGGCAACGTCCTAGTCTCACAAAGGGAAACCCTTCACTACAATCGGCGCTAAGAAGCTTAACTTCTGTGTTCGAGATGGGAACAGGTGTGACCTTCTTGCCATCGTCACCGCACATTTTTTTAAGAGAACGTTGTTCTCTCAAAACTGAATCTACAAAATAGAGGGAAACCAGACCCGCTGAAGTTTTTCTTGTTTTTAAAAATTGGTTAAGTCCTCGACCGATTAGTATTGGTCCGCTCCATACATCGCTGTACTTCCACTCCCAACCTATCTACCTGATCATCTCTCAGGGGTCTTACTCACTTGAAGTGATGGGAAATCTCATCTTGAGGGGGGCTTCACGCTTAGATGCTTTCAGCGTTTATCCCGTCCACACATAGCTACCCAGCGATGCTCTTGGCAGAACAACTGGTACACCAGCGGTGTGTCCATCCCGGTCCTCTCGTACTAAGGACAGCTCCTCTCAAATTTCCAACGCCCGCGACGGATAGGGACCGAACTGTCTCACGACGTTCTGAACCCAGCTCGCGTACCGCTTTAATGGGCGAACAGCCCAACCCTTGGGACCGACTACAGCCCCAGGATGCGATGAGCCGACATCGAGGTGCCAAACCTCCCCGTCGATGTGAACTCTTGGGGGAGATAAGCCTGTTATCCCCAGGGTAGCTTTTATCCGTTGAGCGATGGCCCTTCCATGCGGAACCACCGGATCACTAAGCCCGACTTTCGTCCCTGCTCGACTTGTAGGTCTCGCAGTCAAGCTCCCTTCTGCCTTTACACTCTACGAATGATTTCCAACCATTCTGAGGGAACCTTTGGGCGCCTCCGTTACACTTTTGGAGGCGACCGCCCCAGTCAAACTGCCCGTCTGACACTGTCTCCCTGCTCGCTAAGAGCAGCGGGTTAGAGTGGTCATATCACAAGGGTAGTATCCCACCGTTGCCTCCTCCGAAACTGGCGTTCCGGTATCTTCGGCTCCTACCTATCCTGTACATGTGATACAAACACGCAATATCAAACTGCAGTAAAGCTCCATGGGGTCTTTCCGTCCTGTCGCGGGTAACCAGCATCTTCACTGGTACTATAATTTCACCGAGTCTCTCGTTGAGACAGTGCCCAAATCGTTACGCCTTTCGTGCGGGTCGGAACTTACCCGACAAGGAATTTCGCTACCTTAGGACCGTTATAGTTACGGCCGCCGTTTACTGGGGCTTCAATTCAAAGCTTCGCTTGCGCTAACCTCTCCTCTTAACCTTCCAGCACCGGGCAGGCGTCAGCCCCTATACGTCATCTTTCGATTTTGCAGAGACCTGTGTTTTTGATAAACAGTCGCTTGGGCCTATTCACTGCGGCTGACCTTGCGGTCAGCACCCCTTCTCCCGAAGTTACGGGGTCATTTTGCCGAGTTCCTTAACGAGAGTTCTCTCGCACACCTTAGGATTCTCTCCTCGACTACCTGTGTCGGTTTGCGGTACGGGCAGTTACTTTCTCACTAGAAGCTTTTCTTGGCAGTGTGACATCAGGAACTTCGCTACTTAATTTCGCTCCCCATCACAGCTTGTCCTTAAGAGAAAAAGCATTTCACTCGTTCTCAGACTTACTGCTTGGACACACATTTCCGATCGTGTGCTTTCCTTAGCCTACTGCGTCCCTCCATCGCTCAAACAAAAGCAACTGGTACAGGAATATCAACCTGTTGTCCATCGCCTACGCCTATCGGCCTCAGCTTAGGTCCCGACTAACCCTGGGAGGACGAGCCTTCCCCAGGAAACCTTAGTCATTCGGTGGACGGGATTCTCACCCGTCTTTCGCTACTCATACCGGCATTCTCACTTCTAAGCGCTCCACCAGTCCTTACGATCTGGCTTCGATGCCCTTAGAACGCTCTCCTACCATAGAACCCTAAGGTTCTATCCACAGCTTCGGTGATCTGTTTAGCCCCGGTAAATTTTCGGCGCAGGGTCACTCGACTAGTGAGCTATTACGCACTCTTTAAATGATGGCTGCTTCTGAGCCAACATCCTAGTTGTCTATGCAACCCCACATCCTTTTCCACTTAACAGATACTTTGGGACCTTAGCTGGTGGTCTGGGCTGTTTCCCTTTCGACTACGGATCTTATCACTCGCAGTCTGACTCCCGGATCTAAATCAATGGCATTCGGAGTTTATCTGAATTCGGTAACCCGAGAAGGGCCCCTAGTCCAAACAGTGCTCTACCTCCATGATTCGCATATCCGAGGCTAGCCCTAAAGCTATTTCGGAGAGAACCAGCTATCTCCAAGTTCGATTGGAATTTCTCCGCTACCCACACCTCATCCCCGCACTTTTCAACGTGCGTGGGTTCGGTCCTCCAGTGCGTATTACCGCACCTTCAACCTGGACATGGGTAGGTCACTTGGTTTCGGGTCTACGACCTCATACTTATTCGCCCTATTCAGACTCGCTTTCGCTGCGGCTCCGTCTTTTCAACTTAACCTTGCATGAAATCGTAACTCGCCGGTCCATTCTACAAAAGGTACGCCATCACCCATTAACGGGCTTTGACTACTTGTAAGCACACGGTTTCAGGTACTATTTCACTCCCCTTCCGGGGTGCTTTTCACCTTTCCCTCACGGTACTTGTTCACTATCGGTCACTAGGGAGTATTTAGCCTTGGGAGATGGTCCTCCCGGATTCCGACGGAATTTCTCGTGTTCCGCCGTACTCAGGATACTGGTAGAGCTGCTTTAGATTTCGCATACGGGGCTATTACCCTTTATCGCGCAACTTTCCAGTTGGCTTCTGCTATCCATTACAGTCTCACGTCCCAGTCCTACAACCCCAAAGAGCAAGCTCTTTGGTTTGGGCTTTTCCCGTTTCGCTCGCCGCTACTAAGGGAATCGAATTTTCTTTCTCTTCCTGCAGGTAATGAGATGTTTCAGTTCCCTGCGTGTTCCTCGATACACCTATGTATTCAGTGTAACGTAATATCCTATCAAAGATATTGGGTTGCCCCATTCGGAAATCTCTGGATCAAAGCTTACTTACAGCTCCCCAGAGCATATCGGTGTTAGTCCCGTCCTTCATCGGCTCCTAGTGCCAAGGCATCCACCGTGCGCCCTTATTCACTTAACCTATGGTTAAGCTCGCTATTATTCTAGCTAAGCTAACTTATTTCGTTCGAAAAACTCTTCTAAGTTACCTTAAAACGCGGTATAAATGTTTGGTTTCTTACTTTATATTTTGTAGTATTCAGTTTTCAAAGAACAAATTTCTTGCTTGAGAGATTGAACTCTCAAAACTAAACAAAGAATGATTGAACCAAGCAGGGATTCCATTATATTCCTTAGAAAGGAGGTGATCCAGCCGCACCTTCCGATACGGCTACCTTGTTACGACTTCACCCCAATCATCTGTCCCACCTTAGGCGGCTGGCTCCAAAAAGGTTACCTCACCGACTTCGGGTGTTACAAACTCTCGTGGTGTGACGGGCGGTGTGTACAAGACCCGGGAACGTATTCACCGCGGCGTGCTGATCCGCGATTACTAGCGATTCCGGCTTCATGTAGGCGAGTTGCAGCCTACAATCCGAACTGAGAATGGCTTTAAGAGATTCGCTTGACCTCGCGGTCTTGCTGCTCGTTGTACCATCCATTGTAGCACGTGTGTAGCCCAGGTCATAAGGGGCATGATGATTTGACGTCATCCCCACCTTCCTCCGGTTTGTCACCGGCAGTCTCATTAGAGTGCCCAACTGAATGCTGGCAACTAACAATAGGGGTTGCGCTCGTTGCGGGACTTAACCCAACATCTCACGACACGAGCTGACGACAACCATGCACCACCTGTCACTTTGTCCCCGAAGGGAAAGTCCTATCTCTAGGATTGTCAAAGGATGTCAAGACCTGGTAAGGTTCTTCGCGTTGCTTCGAATTAAACCACATGCTCCACCGCTTGTGCGGGTCCCCGTCAATTCCTTTGAGTTTCAGCCTTGCGGCCGTACTCCCCAGGCGGAGTGCTTAATGCGTTAGCTGCAGCACTGAAGGGTGGAAACCCTCCAACACTTAGCACTCATCGTTTACGGCGTGGACTACCAGGGTATCTAATCCTGTTTGCTCCCCACGCTTTCGAGCCTCAGCGTCAGTTACAGACCAGAGAGTCGCCTTCGCCACTGGTGTTCCTCCATATATCTACGCATTTCACCGCTACACATGGAATTCCACTCTCCTCTTCTGCACTCAAGTTCCCCAGTTTCCAATGACCTTCCACGGTTGAGCCGTGGGCTTTCACATCAGACTTAAGGAACCGCCTGCGCTCGCTTTACGCCCAATAAATCCGGACAACGCTTGCCACCTACGTATTACCGCGGCTGCTGGCACGTAGTTAGCCGTGGCTTTCTGGTCAGATACCGTCAAGGCCGGAGCAGTTACTCTCCGACTTGTTCTTCTCTGACAACAGAGTTTTACGATCCGAAAACCTTCTTCACTCACGCGGCGTTGCTCCGTCAGACTTTCGTCCATTGCGGAAGATTCCCTACTGCTGCCTCCCGTAGGAGTTTGGGCCGTGTCTCAGTCCCAATGTGGCCGATCACCCTCTCAGGTCGGCTACGTATCATCGTCTTGGTGAGCCATTACCTCACCAACTAACTAATACGCCGCGGGTCCATCCATAAGCGACAGCACAAAGGCCGTCTTTCCTTTCTCGATCATGCGATCAAAAAAACTATGCGGTATTAGCACCCGTTTCCGGATGTTATCCCCCTCTTATGGGCAGGTTACCCACGTGTTACTCACCCGTTCGCCACTATTCTCTCGATCGGAAGCAAGCTTCCAAAAGAAAGAACCGTTCGACTTGCATGTATTAGGCACGCCGCCAGCGTTCGTCCTGAGCCAGGATCAAACTCTCATGTAAATGTGGACTCTTGTACAGAAATCCTACATGTAAAATTTAAAAGCTCATTTGTTACGTTACTGACTTTATGTTTGCGATACTGTGTATCGCCTTCGTTTGCTTTGATAGAATCAAAGCTCCCTGCACATTTGGTTCGTTCATTCTTTGTTCAGTTTTCAAAGGTCAATCGGTTTATCACGCGTTACGTGACAACCTATTAATATTATCACGGCTTCAACATCTTGTCAACAGGTTTTGGAAAATAAATTTCAAAAAGCGTTTTGTTATGATTTGAATCAGCAACTTTCATATAATAACATCGTTTCGATAACACGTCAACAACATTTTATATCCTGTCGGTGCCTTGTAAAAGACAACTTGATAATACTATCATCTTTTCACTTCCGTGTCAAACACATTTCAACTAATTCATGCTTTGAAATATCCAAACGGCTATAAATTGGATCAAGTAACCCGAGGAACTAAACCTTACCACGAAAATGTAAGCCCTGTCAATACCAGACACCAACATTTTCGTTCTAAATGTTTCTGAACGTTTTGATTTATTCAGGCTTCCTGTTCAGCAACAGAAATAAAGAGCAGAAATGTGGTTACGCCAAGATCAATAAATCCCCCATTTTTGTACATCTTCGCGAAATAAATTCTGTCGCCTATATAATCCAACCGCTACAGCACAAAATGATTCCTTTTAGCGAGCAAAAAAATCCAGCGATGTTGCAACCGCAGGCATCGATAATTTCCTTATCTTCCTTTCTGCACGGATCATACTCATTTCAGTGCCACATTTCCTAAACTCCTTTTTTAAACACAAAAAAGGATGGACAACGAATTGTCCATCCGCTTCAATTCAATTTGTATCTTATTTTATAATCTGTCGTTTAATTCTTTCGCTAATTCTTCGAAGCCTGGTTTGCCCAGCAAAGCGAACATATTTTTCTTGTAAGCTTCCACACCTGGTTGGTCAAATGGATTGACCCCGTTCAGATAACCGGAGATCCCGACAGCGATTTCGAAGAAGTAAACAAGGTAACCTAATGAATAAGCATCCATCTCAGGGATTGTAACCAATAAATTAGGTACGCCTCCGTCAGTATGTGCCAATAACGTTCCTTGATACGCTTTCGTGTTGACGAAATCGATATCTTTGCCTTGCAGGTAGCCTAAACCGTCCAAATCTTCTTCTGTTAATGGAATTTGGATTGTTTTACGCGGTTTCGCAACTTTAACGACCGTTTCAAACATATTGCGTGTTCCATCTTGGATGGATTGGCCGATTGAATGCAAATCGGTAGAGAAGTTCGCGCTGGTTGGATAGATGCCTTTTTGGTCTTTCCCTTCCGATTCGCCGAACAGTTGTTTCCACCATTCGGACAGATATTGCAGGCCTGGTTCATAGTTAGCCAAAATCTCTACCACTTTGCCTTTGCGGTATAGAATGTTGCGAATAGCCGCATATTGGTAAGCTTCGTTTTCAGCTAAGTCAGGATTAGAGTAAGCTTCTCTTGCGTCGGCAGCACCTTGCATCAAGGCATCGATATCCGCCCCGCTTACTGCAATCGGTAACAATCCAACCGGTGTAAGAACAGTGAAACGTCCACCAACATCATCCGGAATGACGAATGTTTCGTAACCTTCCATATCGGCTTCGTGTTTAGCAGCGCCTCTCGCTTTGTCTGTTGTTGAATAAATGCGTTTTACGGCTTCTTCTTTGCCGTATTTTTTGATCAATAATTCCTTGAAGACGCGGAAAGCGATGGCTGGTTCAGTCGTTGTCCCGGATTTAGAAATCATGTTTACCGAGAAATCACGATCGCCGATCACTTCAATCAGGTCCGCTAAATAAGTTGAGCTGATGCTGTTCCCTGCAAAGAAAATTTGCGGTGTTTTGCGATTCTCAGTCGTCTGCACATTATAGAATGTGTTGTTCAAGAAATCGATTGCAGCACGAGCGCCTAAGTATGAACCGCCGATACCGATGACAACCAACACGTCTGAATCGGATTGGATCTTTTTAGCAGCCGCTTTGATGCGGGCAAATTCTTCTTTGTCGTAATCTTTCGGCAGGTCAATCCATCCTGTGAAATCATTACCTGGACCTGTTCCTTCACGTAACGCTTTATCAGCAGCAGTAACCTGGAATTGCAAATAATCCAATTCATGTTGCGAAAAGAATTTCAAAGCTTTCGAGTAGTCAAAATTAATATGTGCCATTTAATATCCTCCTAATCAATATATAAAAACTTTAATGAATGAAAATCAAGCTTTTTTAATGATAAATCGGTACTCCGCCTAATTCCCAATCAGTAAGTATTTCCGTGATGTCTGAAGATTTTTTCCATGCGAAATGATTACGATCCGTTAAAACCGTATCTACGTCAGCAGGTTTCTCTAATGCATCGAAAACAAATAAAGGGATGTTTCTGCCGTCTCCTCTTATGTTTGTTAAATCAAGTAATCTAATGATTCAGATTCAACGGTCACATGTTTAAGCAAGGATTCCATTATTGATCCTAAAGGGGATTTTCCTTCTCCGGACATTTCAACAGTCGGAAGAGTGTTTGATTCTCCTTCAACAGCAACTAGAAAAAAAGTTTCCTCGGCCTTGTTTGTAATCATAATGGTCCCAGCCACAATGTTTTCTTTTGTCATTATGAATAACCCCTTTCACAGTAAGCATCTTAAACGAGATCATTCTCCAATAGATTTCCTTACTTTTTCATCTTCTTTGGCTTCTTCTATCCAAGTTGGTATTTTTTGTTTCAGCGTATCAAAGCCAATTTGCGGTACGTATCTTCTTTTGCGTCTTTTTCTTTTCGCAGGATACGGTGGAATAGGCAATTTTTCCATTGCCCTCAATGACAAGCTGATTTTACCGGTATATTCATCGATATCGATTATCTTCGCTTCAACTTCATCATCAATCTGAATAAAACCCTCCAGATCAGTCACATATCCGTGTCTACACTCCGAAATGTGTATTAACCCTTGAGTATTTTTATCCAATGAAATAAAAACGCCATATGCTTGAATCCCAGTTACTTTTCCTTCAATTATATCTCCGATTTTATATTTCATTTTCAATTCTTCTTCCCCTCGCAGTTAGATATTATTATAACATGAAGTGCATTGAAAATGATAAAAATTCCCAAAAAACATGAAAGATATCTGAGAACCGTGAGAATTAAACGCGGATGGAAGTGCAGCTATGAAAATGAACGTTTAATAAAAGATCCGTTTTTCATGTTCAAAGAGCCAATATCGAAAAAATAAAATGTATGCGGCCAGCAAAGTATAAAAAAAGGGCAAACGAATCGCCCTTTTTTATGTTTTTATAGGATCGTGATGCTTTCGATGACGACATCTTCAACAGGTTTATCTTGTGCGCCTTTTTTAACGCCTTCGATAGCATAGACTGTGTCCATCCCTGCTTCAACTTGTCCAAAAACAGTGTGTTTTTGATCCAACCATGGTGTGCCACCGTTTTTAGCATAAGCCTCAACGACTTCTTTAGGCCAACCGCCAGCTTCCAATTGACCCAGCATGTTTGCAGGCACATGTTTAGCTGTAACGATGAAGAATTGGCTTCCGTTTGTGTTCGGGCCGGCATTTGCCATCGACAAAGCACCGTTCAAGTTGAACAAGTTCATGTTGAACTCGTCCTTGAATGATTCACCCCAAATGCTGGATCCGCCCATGCCAGTACCGGTTGGGTCGCCCCCTTGGATCATGAAATCATTGATAACGCGATGGAAAATGATGCCATCATAATATCCCGCTTCGGCTAGGCCTAAAAAGTTTTCTACTGTTTTAGGAGCGTATTCAGGGAATAAACGGAACGTGATGTCCCCCTTGTTGGTTTTCATAATTACTTTCTTTTCGTTTTCTGTTGCTTCTGATAATTGTGGAAATAAACTCATTATTCATCCTCCTTTTTTTATTTATTTTACCACACTCTCAAACAGAATAATGCCTTAGATTTTGCAAAAACTAAATTATTTGGGAATTATTAATATTAGGATGTCAACCTGCATTCATGTTATGATTGTTCTATAGGTGTTCCATACTTGAATGAAGGATGATAAATAATGATAATATTCGATAATTTCCCTTTAATTTGCTCATTGACCGCAATATTCTTCACCCAATTTTTGAAGTATCCCATTGCCTATTTTTCAAAAGGCAAAACCACTTCATTGGCGATCATTGCAACTACAGGTGGGATGCCTAGTTCACATTCGGCAGCTGTCAGTTCTTTGATCACCGCGTTGATTTTACAATACGGCTTTGCATCGGGATACGTTGCCATCGCTACCACACTTGGCGTCATCGTCATGTTCGACGCTATGGGCGTCAGACGTCAAAGCGGCGAGCAAGGGATCGTCCTAGTAGATGCCATCAAGGAACTCAATAGACTCTCGGGTAAATCCCCTAAAACCCCGCAGGAATTGCTTTCGGAAAAGGATGAAGAGAAGGTTTATCCTGAAGAAATGGCTCTAAAGAAATATTTGGGGCACAAACCATTGGAAGTTTTTGTCGGTTTAATTACGGGGATTTTTGTTGCCTTCGTTGTCCGACTGGTCTACCAACGAACCGGTCTGTTGTGACGCTCTCTGATGGAAGCTGAAAAAGAATGAAATTTATGGAGGTAACAGACATTGAATCCAGACGATTTATACGATCTAACCATCATCGGCGGCGGTCCAGTAGGCATGTTTACAGCATTCTACGCCGGTCTTCGTCAGGCGAAAGTGAAAATTATTGAAGCCCTGCCTCAACTTGGCGGTCAACCCGGCATGCTATATGCCGAAAAAAATATTTATGACATCGCTGGTTATCCGGTCATCACCGGCGAAGAGCTCATTAAAAACTTGAAAATACAGATGGACCGATTCGATACCACGCTGGTTTATGGCGAAGAAGCCTTCGAATTAAACAAAAACGCAGAAGGGATCTTCGAAATCCAAACAACGAAAAATCTGCACTATTCAAAAGCGGTCATCATTTCCGCCGGCAATGGCGCCTTCAGACCGCGCAAACTGGAAATCGAACATGCCGAGAAATACGAAAACAACAACCTGCATTACTTCGTCAACAACATCGAAAGTTTCCGTGATAAAACGGTCGCCATCTGCGGCGGTGGCGATTCGGCAGTCGATTGGGCATTGACGCTGGAACCGATCGCAAAAAAAGTCTATTTGATTCATCGCCGGCCGCAATTCAGGGCCCAGGAACACAGCGTGCAATTGCTGAATGAATCTTCAATCGAAATCATAACGCCCTTCGTTCCCATCAGCATCAACGGAAACAACGACATCCTCACCAGCGTGACCTTGCAGGAGGCCCGAAAAGAAAACACGATCGAGCTTGAGATAGATGACTTCTTGATCAACTACGGCTTCTCCTCCTCTATCGGCGGCATGAAGAAATGGGGCTTTGAAGTAAACGGGAATGCCATCGTCGTGAATTCAAAAATGGAAACGACGATACCCGGCGTCTATGCCATCGGCGACATCGGCACCTATGAAGGGAAAGTCAAACTGATTTCTACCGGATTCGGTGAGGCCCCCGTCGCCGTCAATAACGCAATGGTGTACATCAATCCGGACTCGCGTGTCCAACCGATGCACAGTACCAGCCTTTTTTAATCAGACGAATCCCCCGAGAAAACAGCAGGCGTGAAGCCGCCGCTGTTTTCTTTTGTTTTTGCAGATGATTCCTCTATAATAAATATAGTATTCCAAACTCGAAATCAGGAGGCTATCATATGGTTAAATCAGGTAGTGAATTACATACGCGAGCGGTCGCTCTCATGGAAGAACGGGGAGTAAGTTTCAGCGACATCGCAGATTTAGTTTTACATTTGCAGCAGAACTACGTAGCGGATTTGACCCTTGAGGAATGCGTCGAAAACGTGGCTGCCGTCTTTTTGAAACGCGAAGTCCAGAACGCCATCATCACAGGCATCGAACTGGATAAGCTGGCTGAATCCAGACAACTGTCCCAACCCCTGCTCGATATCATCCTGAATGACGAAGGGCTTTATGGCATCGATGAAATCCTGGCCCTATCCATCGTGAATGTCTATGGGTCCATCGGGTTCACCAATTACGGATACATCGACAAAGTGAAGCCAGGCATCCTGCAGAAACTGAATGAAAAGACCGGCGATAAATGCCATACTTTCCTGGATGACATCGTGGGCGCCATCGCCGCAGCCGCCGCAAGCCGGATCGCCCATGACAATCCGAACAAAAGCGAACTAATGAAGTGACGTCCGCCAGAGCAGTCGCGCGGCCGTCACTTCAAAAAAATAAACCTGCGCCGAATATGGCTGCAGGTTTATTTTTTAGGCTTGCTTCACTTTTTTCTTTGCCCATGAGAGCAACAGCATCAAGAATAGTTCCATCAAAATAATGACGAGAACAAAACAGTGCATGAAAAAATCTTCCGGCAAGGCCATGATGATCGGATCTGTCCGGGAATCGAAAATCCAGGCATCATTGTTGAAGAAAACACCGTGGAAAGCGATAAACAGCTGATCGAAATTGATGAATATCAAGCTTAAGGCAACCAGCGGCGCGGCTACCATGATCCGCAGCGGGTTCAGCAATTTCCAATAGCCCTTCTCTTCCTTTATCTTTTTCAAAAACAAAAGCGAGAGGATCGTCGCTATGAGGAAGATGACGTAATCCCATCCGACCAGCTGCTTCACTTCCGAAAAATGAAAGAGTCCGCTTGCCGAGGCCGGGAAGTCAGGCATGCTCAATTCCTTTATCCAAGGGAAATTCAAATAGTCGATGACCACCTTATAATTTTCCAACAGCACACGTTTCGGCATGCCTGTCATTTGTTCGATGTTCAAATAGTCAATATCGAATGCATACAGCGGCGTAAAATTTATGGTAAAGGCAATGCTGAAGCTCAGTGCCATAAAAAACAACGCAACGTACCCGATCAAAGATTTCAATTTTTCAATCACATTTACACTTCCCACTCCGCCAAAGTCTCGACGATATACGTTGGTTGTTCTTCGTCTTCTTTATCGATAATATCGGCTATCTGCGAAAAACCGGTCAAGACCATCAGCGTATCCATGCCGTAATGAACACCGGCTAAAATATCGGTGTTGTAATTATCCCCCACCATAAGCACGTCGGCTTTATCCAGTTTCATGCGATGCAGGGCACCTTGCATGATGACCGGATAGGGCTTGCCGATGACGATCGGCTCTCTTTGTGTGCAGGCTTTCAAGAAGGCTGTGATTGCCCCCGCACCGGGAACAAAACCTTTTTCGGTCGGCATATTCGTGTCTGGATTTGTCGCGATGAAACCCGCGCCAGCTTGGATAGCCAAACAAGCCGCCTCTAATTCCTTATAGGTCACCTCTCTGTCCAGTGCTTGCAGGACAAAATCAGGCTTTTGATCGACTATCTCAAATCCGCTTTGCGTCACTTGGTTTTTCAAGGAATCCTCACCGATGACCATGACCCGTTTCCCCATGTCCTTTTCAATCAGATAATCCAAGGCGGCCATACCGCTCGTATAGATATGATCCTCGGTCACATCGATGCGGAAATTCTCCAAGAGGTTTTCCCTCACTTCAGCAGCGGTCTTCGTGGCATTGTTCGTCACAAAGAGGAAGGGGATGTTTTGGGCCTGCAGCTTTTCGATGAAGGCTTCCGCAGAAGGGATTCTTTCCGTTCCCTTATACACCGTACCATCTAAATCTATCAAATATCCTTTATATGTCTTGATAATGATTCGCTCCTTACTGCTGTTCAATTTTATGGATTTGGAATGCTTTTTTCTCAGCCGTATCCGGAGTCACATTTGTTGTTGCGATCCGTTCGCTGCCTGACTGCTCTTTCGTGTTTGCGTCTTTGATGACGAAGCTTTTCTTTTTATGCTGTTTTGGCTTGTCCTGTTTTTTCGGTTCATCGGATTTTGGCCGTTTTTGTTCTTGCTGTTTCACCGGTTCTTTTGCTTCCGATTCCTTAGCCAGATCACGGTTTTTCCTTTTCCGGTTCCGCTTTGTTTTCGTAATTTTTTCCTTTTCCGTCCGTATCTTTTCGATTACGAAATAGGCACAGCCGAAATTGCAATATTCATACAAATAATCTTCCAAGAAACTTATTTTCTTGTCCTGTGCGACTTTGCTGTTATTGTCGCGATAAAACCCCTTCAAGCGCAGTTGGTCATATCCCCAATCACCGACAATGTAATCATACTTGCTCAGGATGGATGTGTATCTGCCGGCCAATGCCTCGGGCTGAAAACCTTCCCGATGATCCAGGCTCAATTCATATTCTTGCGAGCCGATCAACAGATGATTTTCGTCCACCATCTTAACGATGGCCGATTCATCCGCTGCGGCAACCTCTTCCGTTTCATCCACTTCGTTAACGCCCGTCAAATTATCCAATAAAGAATCGACTTGATTTCTCAATGCCTCTTCCAGGTTCTCATTCTTCTCCACAAAAGCACCTCACTTTTTACTTTTAAATAGGAAACTGTTTTTCCAGATGCAGTCCTACAACATCCCTCAGGAAATAGGGGAACAACAACCGGCTACGCCCTTCATTCTCGATTGTAGGGAAATAGGAGATGTAGCGGTAGTGATCGACGGTCACAAACGTGATGTCCTCATCATCGCTGATCGGCTTGCCGTCAATCGTGATTTCCCTCGTGTCCAGATCAACCGCAAACCCTCTATAGCAGAGTTCCCCGAATATTTTCCCTCTGAAGCCCATTCCTGATATTTCTTTTGTCATCAATTCAACCCTTTGCGACTCCATCTCATCAATCATGGCTTTGAAATGCTGCCCTGTCAAGGTGCATTCCAACAACCTCATCGGATGCGGCAAAATTTTATGCAGATGGTTTTTGGTAATGGTGCCTGCCGGCAGATCGGCCAAAAATAAGCCCGAATTCAATATGGCCAAATCCGTTTCGGCATATTCCGTTATCGCATCCAAGCCAAGCGACACCAATTCATTCGCGTGTTGTTCGTCTGCTTCTAGAGCAATCGGATTAGAAGCAACATTAATTTCAGACAGTAATTTTTCCCCTTTTGTAAACAAAGCGGTTGTTTCTGTTTGATCTTCCGGATCTCCTGGCAGCTCTGCGGCAACAATCAGCTCCGCCTTCCTGTCCACTATCGTATGCGCATCCAATGTTATGGTCACATGGCCTATGTATTCGCCCCATTTACCCGCGCCCAACAACAGCGAATCATCCACCATCCTGCCTTCCGGCAAGACATGGTGTGTGTGGGCGCCGATGATGATGGGGATGGACCGGTACATTTCGCCGAGATGGATGTCCTCGATGATCCCCACATGGGAAAGCAGAACGATCATGTCAACCTTAGGTACCAATTCGAGCAGTATTTTGGGAAGGACTTCATCTGACTCTTTCGGTTCCCAGCCATTCGGCACGTAACTGAGATACAAAGGTGCCGTCAATCCGATGATGCCAACCCTTAACCCACTATTCAGCGTCTTTATCAGATACGGATGCGCCCAAGCGGGAATATCATTCGTTTCCGGATCGATAAGGTTGGCCAACACCACCGGGAAATGGGCGTCATCATACAGGCTGTCCAATTGGTGCTTCGCGTTTCCGATCCCTTCATTATTGCCGATGGTCACCGCGTCGAAAGGGATCTGATTCAACAACGCAATGTTCGCTTTCCCATCCGTCGCTTCCGTCAAAGGATGCACACGATCACAGGCGTCACCGATATCGAACAGGAGAACATCTTCTCCGATATTCTCATGAAAAGCTTTTTGCTGGTTGAGGTATCTTCTTATTTTGGGCCAATTGCCGAAATGCGAGTGTATATCATTAATATGGTAAATATGCAGCTTTTCCATGATTCGTTCTCCTTCTTTGTTTTATCAATTGAACGATCATCATTCTTCTTTTTCCTGAGTTATCGTTTCAACTTTCCCATGTGTAACGGCTACCAAATCGGAAGGCGTCAACGCAATCTGTGTGCCGCGCTTACCGCCTGACACCAAAATTCTATCTTCAGCTGAAACATGGTGAGAAAGGAATGTCGGATACGACTTTTTCATCCCTATCGGTGAACAGCCACCTCTTATATAGCCGGTCGTCTCTTCCAAATCTTTTACAGGCAGCATCTCTATCCTTTTGTTTCCGCTGACTTTCGCGAAAGCTTTCAGGTCCAGCTCTTTTTGGGCGGGTATGACCCCGACCACAACGCCTGTTTTGTCTCCGACAGCCACCAAGGTTTTGTACACCACTCCGGCCTCTGCACTCATATTATTCAAAACGGAAACAGCATCAAGATGGTCTTCCGACCATGGATATTCATGAACCTCATATGGGAATTTCATCTTATCCAACATTCTCATAGCGTTTGTTTTTGCTGTTTTTTTCTTTTTCACCGTCATCTGTCCTTTTTATGTGATATTGCCTATTTTACCATATGTCACAGGGGTTATTCCGGAAAATTGTCCATTAATAGTGAAAATTATTTTTATTTACAAAAAAAGACTGCCACAGGTTTCCCCTGCGATAGTCTCTACTCTTCTGACCGATTAAAAATGCAACCTCTTAGTGTTGCAGACTTTCTGCGTGAACGCCTACTCTTTTTACCAAATCAATAAATGTTTCTACTTCCTTATCCGATAAAACAGAAAATATTTCTTCTATTTGAGTAGCGTGTAATGGGAATATTTGGTCCATCAGTTCACGCCCATTATCCGTGATTGCGGTAAAAATCACACGACGGTCAGTTGCACATGGAATCCTTTGCACTAGGCCTTTGTTTTCTAATTTATCTACAACGTACGTCAGACTGCTGCTTGCAAGAAGAATTTTCTTGCCGATATTTTGAATAGGTTGTTCACCTTTATGATACAGCAACTCCAACACGGCAAATTCAGATAAATTCAAGCCATGTTGTGTCATATCTTTCTTCAAATTGTCTTGTACGTGTTGAGATGATTTAAATAACACGGTAAGGGCCTTTAATGTATCACGATCTGTATTTGTAGTCATCGCTACACCCCCTTAATTAATTACTTCGATTTCGAAATAAATATACCACGGAATAAAAGTAATGTCAAAAAAAATCAACGTATCATTCGACAATATTTATGCACTTGATAGTGCAATGAATCTCGACAATAATTTCGCCTGGCATTTTAAAGACATTCCTTTCACCTTTATCAGATTTTCCGAATGTCGGAAAAAGTGCGCATATTTATTTTGCGGGCAGGGTTTTGGCAAAATCATAGCTTGCTTTCTAGTCCTCGTCTTTGATATCCGGATCTTTCGGAATGGGGGTATTCAAGTACGCTTCCACTTCGCGGTTGTATTTTTCTCGCTGTTCGATGAAGAAATCAAATTGATTTTTATTTAGTAACATTTCGTCATCCATGCCCCTGATTGTGCGGACCTGACGTTCACGGATCAGGCGATGGATTTCGCTGACTGACAAATGAAGATATTCGGCTGTTTCCTGGATATTCAGATACATTGCGGCACGCTCCTCACACTTTTATTTTCGTTTAAAGATTCAAAAACCATGATACCGGAAAAAAGGCAAATAGGGGAGCATTTTTTCGGTGCAGCTGATAAGAATCCATGTCATAATCATATCAACATGCAATGTCGACACCTGCATCGAACTCGTGCGCGCCGGACTCGGTTGGTCGATCCTGCCCTATATCGCCTTGGACAACTTCGACGGCTACATCCATGAGCTGAAATGGCTGAACGGCGTGCCCTTCACCCGCGCGACTTGGCTCTGCTACAAGAAGAACAGTCTGAATTCGCTGGCTATGGCGAGTTTTGTGCAGTATGTCGAGGAGACAATGACGCCATAGGCCTAAGCAGAGAGTGCTAGCATTCGGGAATTTTACCCCAGCGCGGGGCGAGATTAACGGATACAGGAAGGCTATTCGAGAATTTGGCTCCTGTGGAGGTCTATATTCTCGAATACCTCAGGGTCATTCGGGAATCCCCCCATTTCCGCACGAAAAAACTCTCCTGCCAAGTGTTGGAAGAGCTTCTTTGTATTCCGTTCCTATAAATTGCTGCCGTTCGACGCGATCACTGATTTGTACCAGTAGAACGAATCTTTCCTGATCCTGTTGAACGTGCCTTTGCCGGCATCATCGACATCTACGTAGACAAATCCGTACCGCTTCTTCATTTCGCCCATGCCCGCTGATCGGGACAAATCAACACTTGGCTTATAACTTCATGCTCGATATGAGGCGCATCAACAAAGAGGCCACAACCTCGGGGAGCCAACAGGAACAACTCATCAAAGCTACAACTTCAAACAAAGACAGAGTATCTTTGATCATTTCTTACACCGGCGAAACAAAAGATATCGTCGAAATTTGTCAGCTCCTTAAGGCTACTGATTCGCCGATGATCTGCATCTCCAGTGTCGGAAACAACACCATCAGCGATTTGTCTGACATCACCTTGAACGTCGTCACTTGGGAAAAAATGTTTTCAAAAATCAGCACCTTCTCTTCCAGCGTGTCCATCCTGTTGGTATTGGATATTTTGTATGCTGCTCTATTCGCGCGAAACTACGATAAGAATATGGAACGCTCGATTCAGGTGAAAATCGAACACCACCGATTTCAGATCGAAGATCAGACCTTTGATAGAGGACGTGTAGTTTTCAAAATTCGCAAATTATGGGATGTCTCCCGAGCATTCCGATGCCTTCCCAGAAGGATAAACGCCTCAATATCGTTCGGCAATCTCCCGGTCATATACCTCCTCGATGGTGCGGATGCCTTCGTCCCACCAGTTGCGCAGGATGCTGTCCAGATAGGCGTAGGATTTCCCGCCGTAGCAGCCGGCCCGGACAAAAGCGTGCAGCACAACCTCCTCATCGCCAAAGCAAGTTGCCCACTGCTGCAGCCCTTGGTGAATCATCCGGGTGTATGGCGTTTGCTCGCCGAAGTGCTCGGTCCATTTTTCTTGCCAGTAGGCGAAGCTGTCCGGGGTCTTTTTTTCTTTTGTTATGATTTCAGTGTCATCTTCATCTTCTTCATAAAGATCTTTAGGTTTGTTATTTATTAGATTGTTATTATTGCTCTTGTTATTATTAGTGACACGATTGACCAACGTACCAGTTGCCGTTGACTTGCCCGCCTCAGCCGTAAAAGTAGGCAACGGATTCTCCTTTTCCGTTGCCTCTTCGTTTTCACTTGCTTCCGATTCGTTGGATGCCGCCTGTCTGATCACATAAAGGTTGTTTCCGAATTTTCCGTTGGTCGCAGCGCCGCGTTGGATGACGAGGTAGCCTTTTTCCAATAAATATTTTTTGTGCTTCTGGAAACGGTCCCTGCCGATCTGCAGATCATCGCAGATCAAATCGACCGACGGGTATGCCGTATTTCCATGTGCCGGCGAAAGACGCTATGTAAGAATAGATCGCCTTCGCCTCGACCGTCAGCTGCTTATCCTTCATGACCATTTTCGGGATGATTCCGTACCCCATCGCCAATATATCCATCCCGTTCATCATTTTATCCATTCTCATCGCCCTGCTTTCGTTTGATAGTGTAGGACCTGAACGATGCGGTAATCTCCGGCCCCGTTCGTAGTCTCTATATGAAAAGACGGCGGGCGAATGAAAAGTGTAACCCCAAAATTAAAAAAAAACCGCTGATTTATCCGGAAAAAGATAAATCAGTGGCTTTTGCCAGCAGTTCTTGTATGACGAAAAAAAACGATGAATGTGGGCTTCGGCGGAAATTCAGAGATAATATCGCCACTGTCCGTTCCCCATGGGATTATCACGATGGAAAAATGAAAAATGTTACTTCAACTCACAGCTATAAAGTAATAAGGTTTACTTCAGTAAAATAAGGTATAATATATTTGTTGAAGAGATTCTCTTTAAGGACAAGAAAAGTAGGTGAACAAAGTGGGAAAATATCAATTGGATTACAAAGGTCAGGCAGCTGTGACGAAGTTTCATGAAAAACAGACGCCTGCCAAATTTGATAAAAAGCAACAACTTGAAAAAATACGTGCGGAGTATTTGAAAAAGAAGCAAAAACAAACAGATAAATAAGATGAATGAAACAAATGCGAAAAGGACGTCATCGTGAGCGACGGAGAAGCGTTGTTTTGAGCGACCTCCCTTCAGGCCGAAAAAGTCATTGAATAGTGAAAAATGCCCGATGAACACAGAGCTTCATCGGGCATTTTTCTGTATGTTGTCATGAAATAAACGGTGAACCGGATCTGACCGGGAAATCCATTCTTCTTTTCTTGAGACAACTGGTGAACTGAATCTCACCGCGAATGCTGCTCATATTTTTTCAAAACAATCGGTGAACCGCCGCTCGCCGGTAATCCCGATTTCATCACTTGACGAACAGTATTTTACAGCAAAAACCAAATCCGAAAAAACATTTTATGAAATAAACTCTTACGAAAATAACCATAATTTGGTATAATATATATACAACGTGTAGTTTTGACGAACGTAAGTCCTGTTGTCAAAATCTGCGCGCTTTTTTTGTTGCTTTTGGAAAAGATATGGAGGAAAAAATGTACAAAGTGAATGATTTGATAGTTTACGGTAATGAAGGGGTCTGCAGAATTGAAGCGATCGAAGTTATGAATGTCACGGCTGTCGCAAATGATCGTCTATACTATGTTTTGAAGCCACTGTATCGGAACGGAAAAGTATATACACCCGTTGATACGAAAATATTTATGCGCCCCGTCATTTCGACTGACGACGCACAGGAAATAATCGAACAGATTCCATCCATCGAAACGGATATCCTATACAGCAGCGCGAATCTTCTTTCCGAACATTATGATAAAGCGATGGAGCGACATGATTGCAAATACCTGATTCAGGTGATCAAAACGGTCTACCTTAAGAATCAGATTGCAGCCACCAAAAATAAAAAGGTCTCCGAGACCGACAGACGTTATATGAAAAAAGCCGAGGAAATGCTATACGGCGAATTTGCAGTTGTATTCGAAATGTCCAAGAGTGACGTGAAAACATACGTCGAAGAAAAAGTTTTGGCGATTGAATTAGGCAAATAGACAACCTGAAAATAAAAAGCAGTAATCCCTTCAATCCGGATTTCTGCTTTTTTGTGTTCTCACATCCGTGCCTCTGCTAAGCTACGTTCACTGTTCCAGTTGCCTTTCCCAGAATCCGACCGCCTCATCGATCCAGCCTTCCGCCTTCGTGCCGGTGCCCAGCCCGAAGCCGTGGCCCAAACCTGGGATCACTTTGAACGCAACCGGGATTCCCAGAGCGCTCATTTTTTGCGCTCTTCTGCGCATAACTTCCGGATCGGCAATGTAGTCATTCTCCCCGACGATGCTGAAAGTTGGAGCATCGTTATCTGAATAACCCGTGTGCCCGTTATAGGCCATGACGACCGCACGCGGCCTAATGTTCGATTTCCCTCCGTAAGTATTCATGCTCTTACAACGTGGTAATGATTGGCCCTTCCTTCGTGACAATAATCGTATGTTCGTATTGGGCCACCATGCTTTCTTCTGTAAAGAAGGTCCAGTCGTCATCTTCAACTTGGAAAACTTCCTCTTCGAATGTGGAAATAAAGGGCTCGAAGGCGATAACCATACCTTCTTTCAAAATTTCGTCATCCCATCGCGAGTAGTAATTGAAAATATGGTCTGGTGCTTCGTGAATCGAGCGCCCAACACCGTGTCCGGTGAGATTTTTGATGACAGTCAAACCATGGCGTTTCGCCACGTTGTGCACCGCTTTTCCGAGATTGCTTGTTTTTGCGCCCGGTTTTACCTTCGCAAGCCCAGCATCGAACGCTTCTTTAGCGACGTCACAGATTTTCTGCAGCATGATATGGCCCTCCCCGACTACAAAGGAAATGCCAGTATCCGCAAAATAACCGTTTTTGGAACCTGAAACATCAATGTTCACAAGGTCCCCTTCTTGAAGGATTCGATCCCCCGGAATCCCATGCGCCACTTCTTCATTTACGCTGATGCACGTATATCCAGGAAAATTATATTCCCCTTTTGGTGCAGATTGCGCTCCTGCTTTTTCAAAAAGTTCCTTCGCAATTTCATCGATTTCTTTTGTAGTGATTCCAGGTTTCGTGGATTTGACTAATTCATCCCGAATCACTCCGCAAATTCCCCCAATTTCTCTCAATCCATTAAAATCCTCTTCAGTCTTTGCAATCATCTTATATCCTCACTTCTTAAAACATTTTATGTTTATCGTTCCAGTTAGATTCTATCACAAACGGAATGGATTTTTCTCCAACGACATCGCCTGTTTGCCAGAATGCCGATTATTCACCTGGATTCCCTTACTCTGCAATCTGAGGCAGCAGGTCTCCTGTGTCATTCAGATTATATTCCGTCAGCGAGAAACTTGTGACCAAGGTATAGGACTCGCCAGTCGGAGGCACGACAGTGGATTCGGAGTGGGCAGCCATCAGGAAATCTTCCTCATTGATTTCATAGGTGATGGTGATGTCCTTGTAGTTGGTCTCCACTATTTCCTGGAGATGGGTTTCTATATTCTGGATGACCATAGCTTCTTCGTTGTCCTGTTTCAATTCGTCGATGGCCCGCTGAAGCTCTTTCACGTTCCTGGCTTTTATCCTCTCGGCATAGGTGTCGTTCATAGTAAGCGTATACACCTTGCTACCTCTATGCTGCTCCACTTGGCTCTCCGCAATCTCCGATTCCACTAAATTATTTTCAAAGAGCGAGCGCAAGAGTTCTTGCAAAGGAAATCCAGTTGCAGAAACCTCCACCCATTGCGTTTCCGATTGCCCGGGTACACTGATTTTCTGATACTGTTTTCCGCCGATTTGAGCCGTTTCCGTGGCTTTTGCTCCCTCGAAGGAGGTCTTCTGATACCACTCATAATCAGAATCCGCTTTTTTCACGAAGGTCCCTTCCGAACTTTGGTCTAGTGACTCAGCGGCACCCTCCATGGATAAGAGCGTCTCAAAACGTGCATTGTCCAGTTCCGCGTTCTTCTGAGCAGCATTCTTGATTGACTCCACGGTACTCACAAAGGAAGTGGAACCACCACACCCACCCAATACCAGAATACTTGAAAGGAAAAATATTGTTGCTACCATTGTCTTTTTCATCATTTTCCAACACCATCCTATCCGTATTGAACACAGCACCATACATACCAGTATTCATAAATGTGCTTACAAAAACCTCGTCCATACGAGGTTTGCAGGGCAATAAACAGTAAAACTGTCTTCAGGGATATGCAATTCCTGGTCTATAACTTCCCTGAATTGTTCTACTGACATTCCAAGCCACAATCGATAACTGTTTTTTCCATATGTGTTCCAGATCGCTAGTTCCGCTAAATGAGGGTAATCCTCAATTTCAGGCCGAGGGATTTTTTTAAAAGTTACGATATAATCGAAGCTTGTTTTCTCTATTGGAAATACTTTGACTTTGAAATTTTCCAAAGGAACCTCAAGCTCCTTATGAATTAAATGAATGATGTCTTCAGTATTCATGGCTACATTTCCTTTGAATGAGTAAGATCCAAATTTTTCCCAGTGTGTAAGCTTTCGAAAGACTTCCAACCACCGTATGTCTGTATAATGTTCGGGGTCAAACGTGATAATGGCATTGAAACTTGACGTCGGAGATAAATACTTCTTTGACTGCTGCCATGAATACCCCAATACCCCTATAACGAACAACAATATTAACATCTTATCCAATTAGTTTCCTCCCTTTTGTCACCCTACAACAATTGCCTATCCTCACAATAAGAACGCTTTCGCAAATATCGTAACTCCAGCTAGATAGTCTTACGATTCTGGTAAACCGCGGCCTCTAAGCCATTCTCTTGCGCCAACTTATCGTAATGCTTTTCCAGGTACTCCCTAGCACCTTGAGCTCCCTTTTGGCTGAATAGATCTTCCTATGAAAAACCATCGTCAAAACTCCGAAAATCTCAAGTCTTGCTTGGCGCATTCGCTGCAAATCATCGGTGCGTTCTCATAGCGTAGAGCCAACGAAGGCATCGTTTGAGTCCGCAAGTGGCTGGGTGGAAGACTCCACTTCATCCAGCACTTCTCTCCCGTCTCGATCACCTTATTGCAGTTGTTGCAGTGGAATTTCTTATCCGTTTCACTGTACATAACTTTTCCTCCTTCAATTCCAAGTTTCTATGAGTCAATTCACTATTATAAAGAATATAGGCAGCCAAAATAGAGTCGTTACGATAATGGCACCAATCAAAGCTATTAAGACCATGCGTGTGTGCTGAACATTTTGTGTTTCCTTGACTTTTTTATAAAGAAAAAAGAGTAGGCTGACTATGGCTAATAAAAAAACACCATAAATCAAAAATCCACCGGGTTGGTTAGTAGCTGTCATAATAGTTCATCCCCTACTTTATAATTTTAGACCCTGAATAATTCGTACTTCTATTTCAAATTTACGGAAAGCCTCCTTTCCGTAACCGTATAAATATATTTTTTTCAAAACATTTTTTATGTTACTATTGTAACAAATAATTTATTTTTTCTATAGTTATAACTTCAAAAAAGAGGAAATGGCATGAATTTTTTCAGAAAAATGTGGCGATTTTTAGATCGCTGGAATACAATAACCGGTTATTTAATAGGCGGCGTCTGGCTGTTATTTAATGGAAATTTCTACAACAATGGCATTGTAGACATTAGATATGTTTACTTCTTTAATGTTAGCGGCATTCTAATGCTTGTTATCGTGGCCCTAAAGATTTTAGAAAAGGTTTTGAAAAAAAAGAAAGAAAATACGTAATAATGTGGGACTACTAAGCCACGCCATCCGAAATTACCATCCTCGCCAACCAAAACAATTCGACAGAACGTACACGTCAGCAACATAAAAACGTCCCTGCTATTTTTAAGATACTTGCACAATAACTATAAAGATAGGGAGCCGAAGCGATATGGATCATAACCTACCACCCTACGTTGATTTTCCTGAGTATAACGAATTCTCCCAAAGTTACTTGTGGCCTGTTACCGTAAAATACAAAGGACAGCCGGAGATTCATTTTTCTGTTTCAAAGTCGGACACAATCAATGCTTTCCACTCAATCGAAAACGATTCAGAAGAACCTATCCTGATCGGCTCCCGTTCTTTTGAAAGAAAAAATTTAGTCTTTATGGCGTTTGAAAGCCGCACTTATAATTTTTCCAACTGATGGGCCTTTATCCAACAGCTTGTGAATTTAGATAAAAATTACGAACCGAAAGAAGAGAGAAAATCCAAGCATAATCAGTATTTCTCAATATTCAGTGTTCAAAGCTCATTTGCATCTATTGTTCTTCCACTTATCAGCGGAATTTTTTCTTACCCCTACTTGCCTGATCGGATTGCCATCCACATTAACGAACTAGGACAAGCGGATGACTCATCTCTCGAAGCTGGCATTCTTAATCGGGCTCCCTGTTGCAGGCTTGCTTTTTCAACTGTATAGAGTGGTACGCTGGAAGAAAAAAGACCCTACAATGAATGTTTTCGGAGTGAACAGATTGAGCTCTAGTATCCTGTTATTTCCGATCTTCTTTGACTTCGCTTATTTCTCTGCGGTTCTTTATAATTTGAACATCTGATTGGATTAGTTATATGCCTGGGAACTCCTTATCCAATAAACCAGGAGCTTTCTGTTTGTCATCGTCCAAGAGTGCAGCGGCACTTTTTCAAAAATTCGTTTGAGATGACAAACAATGAATACCGGCATAAATTACGAAAATAAGCGATGAATCCGAATAAAAAAACGAAAAAATCATTATACGGTTACACCGTTTAAATGATTTTTTCGTTTTTAAAGTTCTTTAGAACATCCTACGTTTAAACGCCTATTTTTCTTTCCGCCATCCATTTGATCATATTAGGATCGGAATGCGAGAAGAATTGGCTTTCGCCTTCATTCAATGTCGCGATCTGCGCTTTGTCTTCATCCGTCAATGCGAAGTCGAATACGTCCAGGTTTTCGGCCATGCGTTCCGGTTTGGTCGATTTGGCCAGAACAACGATGTCCTGTTCCACCAGCCAGCGGGTGATGACTTGAGCGACTGATTTATTGTATTTTTTCCCGATTGCGACCAGCACTTCATTGTTGAAGATGTCATTTTTTCCTTCAGCAAAAGGCGCCCAGGCTTCCGGCATGATGCCTTCCGCTTTCAAGGCTTCGATATTCTTGACTTGTTGGTTGAATGGGTTGATTTCGATCTGGTTCATCTGCGGAACGACCTTGTTGAACGTCGCCAAATCCACCGCACGGTCAACGGCGAAGTTGGAAACCCCGATTGCGCGCACTTTCCCTGCCTCCTGCAACTCCTCCATAGCTCTCCAAGCCCCATAGACATCACTGTATGGCTGGTGGATCAAGAGCATATCGACGTAATCCAATCCCAGACGTTTGAGCGAGCGTTCGAAAGAGGCTTTCACCCCTTCATAGGAAACATTTTCCACCCAGACTTTGGTGGTCACAAAAAGCTCTTCGCGAGGCACGCCGGAGTTCGCGATGCCGCGTCCGACCGCTTCTTCGTTCATGTAGGATTGCGCCGTATCGATGTGACGGTAACCCGCTTTGATCGCTGCAATGACAGACTGTTCTGCTTCTATAGGATCAGTAATCTGAAAAGTACCGAAACCTAAAACTGGAATCTCTACACCGTTGTTTAATTTTACTGTTTGCATATTATTTCCTCCAAATGGTTTATTTGCTACACTGCTTACTCTAAACTATGGAGCACACTCCATAGCAAGCGTTATTTATTATATTTTGAAATGTTTCATCGTCCAGAGTTCCTCGACCTCGTCGTCCCCCAGTTCCCCTGCATTGAATTTGGCAACATGCTCATCGAAGGTATCGATTTTATATCGCAAAAGGTCCCTGACCTGATTCATTTCCTCCAGTTTCGTTTCGATTTCTACTAACTGGTCTTGCGAGTATCTGTTTTTGCGCTCCCCGCACATTATCCTTCGATTGCGCAAGTGTAGCGAACTCGATCAGCGATTCAATCGATAATCCCGCCTTGCGTAAGCTTTTTGCCAAAAAGATCCAATTGAGGTCCTTCTTTGTGTAATTGCGATAACCGTTCTTATCGCGCTGAACCGGCGGGATCACGCCTACCCGTTCGTAATATCTGATCGTATCAATCGGCAGTTCAAACAACTGCGCCACTTCTTTGCTGTTCATCTTCTTCCCTTCCTTCTCACTCTTATTCGATACCATCATTATAAACCCTGGAGTGGACTCCATGGCAAATCTCAGTTTGGTCAATAAGCATGAAATTGATCAAAGCGCCTGTGAGAGGAGAGGAAAGCAGAACAACAAAACTGCAAAATATGCCCCTACCATCAATCGTTATCCGTTTTTAAGGGATTCTTCATTACTGATTAGCCTCAAAATAATTGTATAATGATGGCGTAAGCAGTTGCTCTCGTGCATTTCAGCGAAACTGGAAGATCCACCAAAAGAGGGGACTGCGGAAGATGAAGACGTTCGAGGAAAAGTCCAGAGAATACTACAATCGCATAGCCGACAACTATGACCATTCATTTGACAGCATTGTCACCGATAAATTCAAAAATTTCTTACTGGAAGATATCATGATCCATCCAAATGACGCTGTCTTGGATGTTGCCTGCGGTAACGGCACCCTCCTAAAAATGCTTTCCGACAGATGGAAAATCCGGGGCTATGGGATCGATATAGCGGAGAAAATGATCGAGAATGCCAAGAGAAAGTGCCCCGATATGACCTTCGAAGTGAGTGCCTGTGACCGTTCATCATTACCGAGCCAAACATTCGATGTCATCATTGTCTGCGCTGCCTACCATCATTTCCCGGATGTGAAGGCCTTCGCGCAGGAAGCAAAACGCTTGTTGAAGCCAAACGGCCAGCTCTACATCGCAGATATGTATTTCCCGGTTTTCCGTGTTCTGGCAAATCTGCTGTTGCCTTTTTGGAAGGCGGGAGACGTTAGGTACTACTCGCCGAAGGAGATTCAAGCAAACTTCGAATCATACGGTTTCGAACAGATCGGTTTCAAAAAAGAGAGTTTATGCAAATCGTGAACATGCGCAAACGTTGAATCAAAAAACCTCAAGTAATTGGACTGGTTTGAATTGACATGTCCATAAAATAACCCCCGCCTCAGATTGAACGCTTTATGCGTGAACAATTTGTGGTGGGGGTTATTGGTGCAAAATACACACTTCACTGATCAGTGATCATTAACTTTTTTAAAATCAAGCTAAGCTATATGATTCTCTGTAACCACTGTTCTTTGTTATTTATGCTAAAAAGCTCAGTTATGGTTTTTAGAATGTATCATCTTTTTTGTAACCGAAAAACCAAGTCAATGCAAATGAGACACTGAACGCTACCAGATTGACAAGGATATAATATGGCAATTGTTCATTTAAATATAACAATGTGCCAGGGATTCCCGTCAATGCCATTCCGGTTGCGCGCAGATTCAATATAGAAGCCAGGAATCCGCCCACACCTCCGCCTATCATCGACATTACAAACGGTCTCACCAGTCGCAAGGTTACCCCGAAAACAGCGGGCTCAGTAATCCCCAATGCTGCCGAGAAAGCTGATGGATAAGCAATTTGTTTTATTTTTGGTGATGTCGTCTTGATTGCAACAGCCAAGACTGCACCTGCCTGCGCTATATTTCCACAAGTTCCTATCGGATTCAGCATATTCCACCCTGTTTGGCTTAACATACTAATTTCCAGGAAATTCAGAATATGATGGATACCGAAAATACCAAGCAGTTGTCCAAAGCTTCCGTAAATCAATCCGCCAATTCCAAACGGCAGGGTCAACAAGGATTCCACGATATGAAGAACACCCAACTCAACCCCATGAAATATCGGTCCAATAATGAATAGCGCACAAATCAATCCAAGAAATAACGTTAAAAATGGGGTAATAATCAAGTCCAAAGAATCAGGAATTTTCCGCTTCAATGCACGTTCAATCTTCGAGCCTATGATCCCCGTAACAAATGCCGGCAATACGGATCCTTGATATCCAACGACTTTAATAAAACCGAAAAACACCAGAGGGTCCGCTGCTTTTTGTCCGACCTCATAAGCATTCGGGAGTACAGAACTGACCAACATCAACCCAAGTACCATCCCCAATATGGGGGTTCCGCCAAATATTTTAAACGTCGACCAGGCCACTAATGCAGGCAGGAAAGCGAAGGCTGTATCCGTCAAAATTTGGGTGAACAATAGGAATTGCTGCGGAATATCGCTGGGGCTTAAGCCCACAAGTCCCAAGATTGCTTCTTGTGTCACCAATCCTCTGAGACCCATAAACAATCCTGTGGCTACCAATACAGGGATGATCGGGACAAAAACATCACCAAAAATCCGAATCGCGCCTTGGAAAGTCATTTTTTGATCTTTTTGCGAATCGGCGGACGCCTGACTTCCAACATTTTCCACTAAAGGCGCAAATTCATCGTAAACCTTATTCACAAGCCCGGTCCCCAGGATGATCTGATATTGCCCGGAATTATAGAAACTACCCTTGATTTTTTCCAGGGATTCAATCCCTGCTACATCGATTTCATCTTTATTGTTCGTTATGATGCGAAGTCTCGTTGCGCAATGCGCGACCGACTTCACATTTTTGTTTCCCCCAACAAGTTCCAATATTTTTTCTGCAAGTTCTTTGTTATTCATTCGACTTCCTCCTTATACGAATAATAATCAATTGAGCCATTTTCTTGTAAGCCACTATAAAAAATTTCCCGCTTTTCTTCTTCACAAAAATAACGCATGGAGAATACTTTTTCACCTTTATTCATAAAAATTTCCATAGCTGACGCATCGTTGAATATTTGAATTTCAAATAAATCCGGAATGTGCAGCTCCTTTATTTCGCTTTGGCCTGAAACCCAATTCAGACGACTTATAGCCAATTTGGATTTGCCATCAAATCGGATGACAGTATTCCCATTATTCATGGCTATTTCAAATGGGGTCGTTTGGCTGACGAGTTGTATAGCTAGTTCATAAGATCCGCTGTCAGAAAGGATAGTAGCGCTGGTTTTGGTTGACGTAATTCTCTTCTTCCTCAGCATCTTCAATTCTTCCAACGGTCGTTGATAAAGTCGATCGTTTTGCCAAAATAATTCTCTTGGGATCGTAAGGCAATGCAAGTAATTGAAAGCTGTTGTTGGACAAGCCATTTCTTCTGCTTCATCCATCCGGGACATCCACCCGACCACAATTCTTCTGTTTTTTTCATCAATAAAAGACTGCGGAGCGTAAAAATCAAACCCTTCATCAATCAACATAATATCGCTCTCCGGACGAAAACGCTTGTTATTTTTTTCAAAAGTTCCAACAATATAGCCTGCATAGCTGGAAATGTTCTCGTTCCCGTTTAGTAGCGAAGTTCTTTTCTGAGGGCAAACCACCAGAATTTCAGCATCGCCCAATTGAAAGTAATCCGGACATTCGCACATTTGATCTAACGTTTGCTCCGAATAGAAGACCCCTTCATATTTCCATTCTTCTAGATCATTCGAACTGAATAAATTGACGGCGCCAACTTGCTCAATTGTTTGCGCCCCTACAATCATCCACCAAATTCCGTTCGACTGCCATACTTTTGGGTCTCTGTGATGTTCTGTAAAACCACTTGGCGTTTCAATTACCTTTTCGCTCTTGATGAATGTATAGCCGTTTGATGAATAAGCCATTCTTTGATACGTTTTACGAATTCCGCTGTTCTTGGTGTTGCCAGTATAAAAAAGATACATCTTGTTGTCATGTTCAATGGCGCTTCCGGAATAAGCACCATCGCTGTCTTCTTTGCTGTCGGGCAGTACTGCCGAACCTAAATGATCCCAATGATTCAAATCGGACGAAGTAAATGCCCCCCATTCCTTGTAGCTATGATCCAAACTAAACCGATTCCATTGATGGAAAAAATAATATCTCCCTTGAAATTGAATTAGCCCATTCGGATCGTTCAAGAGCCCACGATCAGGTTCCAGATGAAACAAATTCCGATATGGATTTTCCTTAATGATAATCCCTCCTCATAATAAATTAACAAAATGAATTGATGCGCTTTCATTCGTTCTTGTTAGACACATAATAACAGAGCTTGCCTCGAATAGAATATGGGAAAAATACAGAGGTATATGGAAAATTCTAACATCAAGATAGCCAATGAACGGGATATATGTATAATGAAACCATGAATAAAAACATAAGAGAGTACACCGATAAGTTCACAGATTTTTCGAAAAAGAGCATCTCGGATTTCATTCTTTACAACAGTGGGATTGAATATTGTGAAGCTGGGTACAGCTACGGGCCAAAGCGCAGAGATTATCACTTTATTCATTTTGTTAAGGAGGGCAAAGGCTCACTGGAAATCAATGATAAAAAGTTTGAGGTTCATGAGAATCAGCTCTTTATTGTCCCTGCAGGCGAAATTTCGACCTATACCGCCGCTATGGATTCACCGTGGAAATATTCGTGGATCGGATTTTTGGGTATCCAATCGCATAATTATGTCCAAATGCTTATGCAGTCAAGCGAAGAGCATTTTGTTTTGGACTGCGCGAATGCCGAATTGTATGAAACTAAAATAATGAAGATCATCGAAATGTCCAACGATGACAGCACCGCTTCCTTCTTAAAGATCAATGGGGTTATGTATGACATCATCGGAACCCTGCTTGAAGAGTGCGTCAAACATTCCAACACGACCTACTCCTCATCGGTTTCAGCGAAAGCAGTGAGATATATGGATCTGCATTATCATGACGATATCCATATTTCTGATATCGCTGACTTTGCAGGCATTCATCCGAGCTATTTGGCGGGAATCTTCAAATCCGAAATGGGGATAAGTCCAAAAAAATACCTGACGAACTTAAAAATCAACAAAGCGAAAGAGTTGCTGATAGCTACGGAAGATCCCATTAACATCATCGGCAGCTCCGTAGGTTTCAGCGATGCCCTTTCTTTCTCAAAATTCTTCAGAAAAGAAACAAGCCTGTCACCATCCCAATATCGAAAGGATTACAAAAAATGAACAGACAAATGATAGTATACGATGAGCAAAGACAGATTTTCCATCTTATGAACGACAACATAAGCTATGTCTTTGAGGTTATTGAGGATACTTATTTGGCGCATCGTCACTGGGGAAAAAGGATTGAATCCTATTCGCTTTCGAATAAACCGACATTAAAAAAACGGACATTTGCAGCCATGAATATTCCCGAGCGTCCTGAATTCTCCCTTGAGTACGTGCCTCTGGAAGTGAGCTTCCCCAACCAAGGTGATTATCGTGAAGCTTCCGTCCAGATAAGAATGGGCAATGGCTATACCGTCAGCCGCTTCTCCTATGAGAAATTTGAAATTTCCGATGGGGCACCTGAATTCATTGCATTTCCTCACGCACGGGACCTACCCGAATCACATTCTCAGACACTAACCATTCATATGGTCGATCCCATATCAAGCATCCGTTTGTTGCTGTTTTATACGATTTTTGAAGATGCAGACGTCATCATCCGTTCAAGCAAAATCATCAACGAGAGCCAGTCCAGTGTGCTGATCGAAAAACTGTACAGTGCCTCAGTTGATATGCGTTACGATGGTCAGCTGTGCACCACTTTTTACGGAACACACCAAAAAGAATATCCAATTGAACCGTCAGTCCATCAGCCATGGGAAGTTTTCAGTCGGCAGCAGCCGAGGCGCGAGCGGCCCTCAATACCCACCCTATCTATCGATTTCCAAGGATGCCACAGAATTTTCCGGCGACGTACACGCAATGACCTTGATCTATAGCGGAAACCATCTGAGCAATCTTGAAAGGGATCAGTATAATCACTTGCGTTTACAGATCGGGTTGAACCCGGATACGTTCACATGGCAGCTTGGTCCGGGAGAGTCCTTCCAAAGTCCCCAAGTTGCGTTGAGTTATAGTGACAAAGGATATAATGGAAACTCGAATGTGTTTCATCAATTTTTCAATCATCATTTGATCCCCCAAAACTGGGTAAACAAGCCGCGTCCCATTCTGGTGAACAGCTGGGAGATGAGTTATTTCAACGTTTCAGAAAAAATAATGATAGAGCTTATCGACTCAGCCAAGGAAATGGGCTTTGAGGCTGTCGTGCTGGATGACGGGTGGTTCGGTGAACGGAACAGCAGCAAGACTTCTCTCGGCGACTGGCAAGTAGATGCAAAAAAATTCCCGCACGGCATCAAGCCCCTCGTTGATTATGCAAAGGAACGGGACCTGCAATTCGGCATCTGGTTCGAACCGGAAATGATCTCCCCGAACAGCGATCTGATGCAGAACCATCCGGATTGGGTCATGCGTACCGCGGAATATGAGCCGCTTCTAGGCAGGAGCCAGTACATTCTGGACCTTACGAAAGAAGAAGTCCAGGAATTCATTATTGAATTCCTGACGCGAAGCATCAAAGATTTCGGTGTCAGTTACATCAAATGGGACATGAACCGCCATATAACGGAACCAGCTTCGACCTTATCGAATAAATCTCATGCGAACGAGTACTCGCATCGCTATATGATGGGGCTTTACAGCATACTCAATACGATAACGACACTTTTCCCCGAAGTCCTTTTTGAGAATTGCTCCAGCGGCGGCGGGAGATTGGATCCGGGAATGCTATACTTCATGCCTCAAACTTGGGCCAGTGATAACACCGATGGATTGGACAGGCAGAGGATTCAATACGGCGCTTCCTACCTGTTTCCACCTTATTCTTTGACTGGTCATGTTTCATCCGTTCCGAATCATCAAACGGGACGCATGACAGATTTTGAAACGAGAAAACATCTCGCTTCCTCTACGAATATGGGCTATGAGATGGATATCATGCAGCTCAGCGACCACGAGAAGGCTATCATCAAAGCCCACGTTGAACGGTATAAGGAGGATCGGGATTTCTTGATGGCGAGTGAATTTTATCGATTGGAATCACCCTTTGACACCAACCACTGCACCTGGATGTTCACTGATAAAGCAAGGAATAAAATCATCGTTTATCTCTTCCGCAATACTTATGACGTATCAGAGTTGTCTTTACTGATTAAGATCCCCTTTATTGACTTGAAAGCAAACTATGTTGAGGTAAACAGCCAGAAGCAGTATTCCGGCTCAGAACTAGCTAATTGCGGTATTGCATTGGAGAATCCGTTAGGAGACCACCTAGCTTTAAGACTGGATTTTGAAAAGTTGTAAGCTTGAAAGATAAAATGACATGGCCTTAGCAAGAAGCACAATAAACCATAACCACATCAATCGATACCGCCGTGAAGATTAACTCCACCGGTTGCTGCTCAGTGGAGGTTAGTTTGATTGTTACTTTAATGCACATCATTCCTTACCTATTCATGACCAGCTCTTCATCCACGTTTAACAACAACTGATACAACGCTCCCAACAGATTCGCATCATTCAGGAAGCGGCAGCTATCGATTTCCACTTCCGTCAAGGTGTTCGCCACGAAAGGAAGCCCTGCGCGGATAGCGCGGTACTGTTTCCGGATTTCTTCGGTCACGATCGCTTGGGCGCTGATTCCGCCGCCGATGACGATTTTCTCGAGGTCAAGGATGGCTTGGATGTTGCAGATCATATAGGCGATTTCCCGGGCATAGGCCTCGAAAATCGGGTAGACGATCGGATCCTTTTGATTGATCGCCTCGAAGGCGGCCGCGCCGTCCTTCAGGTCCTCCGTCCCCAACTCGTTGTTCACCTTTTTCACCAGTCCGACCGCCGATCCTGTCATGCCGTACATATCCTCAAAGGAGACCTTGTCTGACTGCTTCATCATGAAGCTCAGTTCCCCTGCCTGGAAATGCTTGCCCTGATAGAGTTTGCCGTCAAGGATCAAACCGCCACCGATGCCGGTTCCGAGCACCAACGCCAGGCCGTTCTCGATGCCATTCAGGTTGCCGAGCCATAATTCGGACAAGGCAGCCGCTTTGCCGTCATTGATGACAGAAATGGGGACCTGAAATTTAGGATAGAATTCGTCGATGAAAGAAACACCGTCCAGGAAAGGCAGCGCTCCGCCAAAGGAAATGGTGCCTGTTTCCGTGTTCACTTTCCCCGGGCAACAAAAGGCGATCCCACGAATCACATCCTGCACTAAATCGATTTCTTTTTCAAGAGTCGCAATGAACTCCCCGTATTCATGCGGCGTCCGCACCTGTTTCTTGGATTGGATCTGACCGGAATGGTCGATCAAGGCCAATTTGATGTTCGTGCCGCCGATATCGATGCTTAAGTAGTTTTTCTTCATGTCAGTCCCGCCTTCGCTCATTTATAGAATGCATCCGCTCTTCAAAACAAAAAATCAGGGCTCGGCGAGTAATCCGCCTCACCCTGAACACTATTATTTTCCCAATTTTCGTTCATCTAAGTCTTTGATAATACTATCATATTCATTGTCCAATTTATAGAGGTAGATGAAAATCAGAGAAACCGCTGTCAGTGCCAATGGGACATAGATGTAGACCGCATTGACTGCACTGATCGCACTGCTTGTTTGCACAGCAGCTTCACCGTCGTACCCGCCGGCAGCGATAATCCAGCCCAACACGGCACCGCCCAACCCTGAACCTACCTTGCTGCCGAATGAAGAAGCCGAGTTGGCCAAACCGGCTGTTCGGAGGCCGGTCTTCCATTCGCCGTATTCGATCGTGTCAGAAAGCATACCCCACATGCATGAAGCAGCAAATCCGCCGCCGATACCCTTGATGACATTGCCTGCCAAAATCATGGAATAAGTCGTACCGGCCATGATCATCACAATGTAGCCCAACACCGTCACCGACATACCGATCAGCATTACGTTCCGTTTACCCATCCGTTTGATAAAGGGAGCCGTGAAGAACATTGTCGAAATCTGCGCAATCGTCGTTGCATTCCCTAGAGGAACGACAAAGGCAGGATCATTCAGAACCGTTTTCGCATAGTAAACCGCACTTCCGCCATTCACAGTCAATGACAGGTACATCAGGAAAATGACCGCTGCCACCATCAACCAATATTTGTTTTTCAACAATCCCTTAAATCCTTCGACAACACTTGTCTTATTCTCTTCCGTGCGTTCCTCTTCGATCACGCGCTCATGGGTAAACATGAAAGTGAACAACAAGATCGCCACAGTCATCAGCCCGAAAACAGCAAACGTCAACGTCCAAGCGCGCGGATCGCCACCGAAGTAATCGACGAATTTCAGAGTAAACGTGTTGATGAACAACGTGCCTGCAGTCGCCAGAAGCATCCGGAACGTTCCCAGTAAGGCGCGTTCATACTGGTTTTGGGTCATCATCGCATTCATCGTAGCATAAGGAACATTGATGGCCGTAAAGATGATGGTAGAAACTAAATTATAGCTCAAGAATACATAAACGATTTTGAACATATCACTGGCGTTCGCCGGAACAGAGAACAACAGGATGGCGGAGAGCGCGTAAGGAATCGCCATGCGCATAACCCAAACCCGGGCTTTCCCGTACTTGGAACGCGTGCGGTCAACGATAATACCCATGACGATGTCGCTGATTCCGTCAAAGATCCTTGAAATCAGCATGATGCTCCCGACTGCGGCCGCGTTGACATGCACGACATCCGTATAATAATACACGAGGAAGATCGAAATTGCCGAATAGACGATATTGCTTGCAAAATCCCCCGTCCCATACGCAAACCTCTCCAAAAATGTCAGCGATGCTTTTGGATCCGGATTGTAGTTTATACCTAATTGATTCTTGACTTCACTTTGTGTTGCCATGTTTTAATTACCCCTTCCACTGCTCATTTATTATTGTTCACTTTCCAAAATCACAAGGTCCCACGGTTCGATGATAAGGCTTTCATTCTTAACGACATTTCTTTTCTCCCTCAGCGACGTTCCCTCATCCGGAGAAGCAACCGCCATTTCCTTATCGGAATAGTTAAAGAAATAAGTCAGTTCATTCCCATATTGGTTGATGCCTTTTTTGACGATGATCGGGAATGCATATTCACTCATCGGATGATCAAACACTTCTGTGAAAATTTTTCGGAAGACTTGGTTGAAACTCTTATCATCCATCATGCAGCCGATATAGACCGCTTTGCCTTTTCCGTGATCATTTGCGGTGATGGCGACATTGCGGTCGCCGGGTGCATGGTCATAGGTCGACAATACTGTTGCTCCATCCGGTTCCAGCAGTTCCATAAAGCCTTTCACTTCCGCATCCGGTTCGAATGAGAAGAATTCACTTGTCAAACGAGTCTTGCTTGGAGTTGCAAATTGGTTGTACTGCATGCCGAAGGTTTCCTGCAGGCCTTTCGGTGTGCCCTCATAAGAAATCTTCAAGTGTTCGTTCGCGACTGCCGTTTTGAAGGTTGACAGGAGTTTCCCGCCATTCTCTACAAAGTTTGCCAATTCCTGATAGGTTTCATCAGATGCGCTGTATAAGGCCGGAACAACCAAGATCTCATAGTCCGTCCAATTATCCATATCCGGAGTGACGATATCGCACTCGATGTTCAGATTATACAGTTGGGTGTAATATGCCAAAACGATATCATTGTAGGTGATGCTCGACTGGAAAGCCGCGTTCAGGTCCACAGGGAACCACTTCAGGGCGGTCAAGGCTTCATTGCTGACCACAAGCGCCACTTTGTTCTGCTTCTTCAGATTGACCAATTTCGGCGACAGTTCTTTCCATTCATTGCCGATTGCTATAGCTTCTCTGTAAGTTGCATTCTCCTTGAAATCGTGGCTCAACAGCCCTCTCCAATAGGATTCGCAGGCATTATGGAGCGAATGCCAGTGCCAATACATCACCATATTTGCGCCGGATGCCAAGTGGCTGTATGCCTGCAGGAGCAACTGGTTCCGGAACGGCGTCCATTGCGGGAATCCTTGCGCTTCCGTTTCCAATACCAAGTAATTGTCTTTTTTCAGGCTGCGGGTGCTGTCCCCGCAGAAGGCGATCTCCTTACCCGTCAACTGATCCTGCGTCGGATGGTAGATGTCGCAGCCGGCGATTGTGATGGCTTTACTCGCTTTGTAGTGGTTCACTTCAGGTTGGACCCCATAGGAGTAGCCGCGCCACTCGAAGTCGAAGTTCTGCGTCAAGAACTGGTCCTCCCGTTTATACTCATTGACGATGTCGGCTTGCCATTGCAGAAATTCATCGACCAGAAGCCGTTGATATTCTTCAAAAGCCGCTCCCAGACTGCCGTTGATGGTGCCGTTCACGTCAGGGAAATGCTCCCAGGAATCGATCCGGTTGCTCCAGTAATCCAGGCCGTAGGCGGCGTTCAGCTTGTCCAGATCGCCGTCGAACAATCTTTTCAGATGCTCAACGAATGCTTTTTGGACATTTTCTCCGGAAGTCCCGTAGGCTTTCGTTTCATTGTCCAGTTGGAAGCCGATGACGTTCGGTCTTTTGGCCGTCCGCTCAATCAGTTTGCGGATAATCCTTTCAGAATGGTAAAGATACGTCTTGTTCGTGATGTCCATCGATTGGCGCGGTCCGTAAATGGCGCGACCACTGCCTTTTCGGGTTACCATCACCTCCTCATCCATATCGACTAGCCAGCTCGGGACGGCATAGGTAGGCGTGCCGATGATCACTTTGATGTCCGCCTTCTCCATTTCGTCTATCACAAGATCCACCGTTGAGAAGTCGAATTCTCCAGGCCTCTTTTCGTAGGTGGACCAGGTGGATTCCGCGATCCTGACGACATTGATGCCCGCCTTTTTCATCATCTCGATATCTTCCTTCAAACGATCATAAGGCAGATATTCATAGTAGTAAGCTACTCCGTACAAAATTTCTTCCATGTTTCCTCCTCCAAAAATCTTTTTGATCAAGCTAAAGCGAATGCCTTGAAATCGATGGTACCGGGCCCTTCATAGCGGAAGAACAATGGCTTTTCGCCCACGACACTGCCGGAGACATTCGCTTCAAACGTTTGCCATTCAGTTGAAGGGCTTACATGAATTTCCGCGATCGGTGCTTTTTCCAATTCCGTATATACGCCCAGCATCCCTTTTCCGGGACCCCGCGTCGTGACGGAAAGAGAGCCCAAATCATCGAAATGGAAATACTTGAACCCGGCGACTGATCCGTCCTTCAGGTTGTGAATGTACTGGCTTGAATCATTTTGACTATCTTCCTTTTCCTGCGTGAAGCAAGGATGCTGTTCCTTTTCCAATACCTCCGTGCTCTTCAATGCGCCGCTACCGCTGTACAGTTGGCAAGCGATCGCTGCCGGATAGCTGCCGATTCCTCTAAGCGGACCTTGATTCAAACCGCAACTGGTCATTTCGGACATTTCAAATCGGCCGTCTGCCGTCATCAGCAATTTCTCGGCAACCCCTTGGCGCGAAAACTCGGTGTAATTCGTTTGACGATGCCCGAAAATGTAGTATTCACCATTGATGCAGGCCACAGAACCGTGATTGTTTCCCCAATAATTCACTTCTTCCGTATTCCCTTGGTAGCCGATATCCCCGTTGGAATGAAGACTTCCACCGTAGACAAATCCCTTGTCAGGATAATCGCTGATCGCGTACGCCAGTTCATGGCTTAACTCCGAAGAATAGATGAAGTAATACTTGCCATTGAACTTGCGGATCGAACTTGCTTCATAGAACGCGTGCCCTTCAAAATCTGTTCCTTCGCTGTCCCAGGAATTCGGGATCAGCTGAACCGGAGGCGTTTTGACCGTCAGCATATCCGCTTCCAGTTCAGTCACATAGTTTCCGCATTCGCCGATTGTTTGACCGAAGTGCTCCGCGAACATCACCCGAAACTCTTCGCTTGGACCGAATCCCGTATAAAGCCACACCCGGTTATCATCATCCACCAGCACACCCGGGTCGAACTGGAACGCATCCGTCGCTTTTTCGCCCAAGAGTACACCTTCCGGATGGCGGACAGCGCCGTAATATGCAAATGGCCCTTCCGGTTTATCGGAAACCGCTACAGAAATCTGGTTGATGAAGTCCAATCCGTAATACATATAGAATCTTCCGTCCTGACCTTGTACAACATCAGGCGCGAACATGTTGAATTTCCCTTCTGGATTCAACGGATCCTGATCCTTCTTGTAGATGACTCCTTCGAACCGCCAATCGCTCAAGTCATCCACAGGAGCGGAGTACCCGACATAATCATTGACGCAATAAAACTCTCCATTGAACCGGTCATGGCTTCCGTACACATAGACCCGGTCCCCGAATACTTTCGGTTCCCCATCCGGGATATATTCATCATTCGGCAAATAAGGATTAAAGACTTGTTTTTTCATTCGCGACACATCCTTTTTTCTTTATATCCGTATAATAAAGCGTTTCCAGATATCCGTATATAAATTATCTATGCTGATTGGTAATTTTCTATTATAATTATCAAAAGAGGTGAATTTCATGAATCTGAACTATCTGATGGCTTATACATCCAGAAAACTGCATACAATAATCAGTCTTTATCAGAATGGGAAGGAAACGCAATCCGTCTGCAAAAATCTGGAATTGGCAGAACAATTCGAATTGAATGATGACTGTACACAAAAATTATTGCGTTATTCCAACAAAGCGGTGCCCACCATCGTCAGTCTGAACGACCACTATGTTTTTGGTTTGGTGGAACATGAAACCCACGTTTTTCTCATCGGTCCGCTCGAACTGAACGATGATTACAAAATCACACGAAAAATTTCCATGGAAGATTGGGGAAATATCAGCACCTACCGAGTGACGCCTATGATCGTCAGTGAACTCGTTGAAGTCCTGCTGTTGATCCATAATCTCGCGCACGAGCATGAACTGATTGCTGAAGAATTGTTGGCGCATAATTTTGAAGATCATCTGCAAACCGCGAAAAAAAATTACATCGACAAGTTCTTTCAAGACAGAGAAACGGATGCTTGTCATAACTCCTATCAACAAGAGATCCGCGAATTTGACAGCATCATGAACGGGGACATCCTCAAATTGAAGGAAAGCTGGGCCGAGGATTATGGCGGGGAAGTTGGCCGGCTCGCCAGCGACGACATCCGAAATATGAAGAATCTGGGAATCGTCGTCATCACTTTGGCGAGTCGCGCGGCGATGCGTGGCGGCTTGCATCCCGAAATAAGCTATTCCTTGAGTGATGCCTTCTCGCTTGAAATCGAGCGTTTGAATACTGTAGAGGACATCACGAGATTGATCCGCAATGCCGAAATGGAGTACACTTTGTTGGTCCACGAATTGGCAAAAAAATCCAGGGTACAGTCTTCCGTAAGTTACGCACATCCATACGTAAACAAAATTAAGGAATTCATCCTGAAGAATCTGCACAGGGATGTGCAGATCGGAGAAATCGCGGAAATCCTTTCCGTATCACCGAACTACCTTTCCACACTGTTCCGAAAGAACACCGGCAAAACGATCCAAGCATACATGACCGAAGAAAAGATGAAGTATGCGGAACAATTGTTGCTGTATTCAGAACGGACAATCAGCGACATCTCTTCCAGTCTCGGCTATAGTTCCCAGAGCTACTTCGGAAAAGTATTCAAAAGTTTCTCCGGATATGCGCCGAGCGAGTACAAAATGCGTTTCGTGAAGAGTTGACCTGATAAGTCCCCTGACTAATATAGCCAATCGCACATCTCCACAAAAAGAGAAATTCCCGAATAGGTACTCAGAAATTTGGCGTTGAGCTGGAATCATATTCCTGAATGCTCTTCTTGCATGTCAAAAGAAAACAAAAACCCGCGAACGGGACACTTTTTTCGAGTGTCCGTTCGCGGGTTTTGGCATCGGCAGTTGTATATGCGTTTATTTTTTTACACCGACTGTCCATTCTGCTGCAAGTTCTGGCGTTACTTCAATAATTATCGTAAGCGGGTTCCGACAAGCAGAACCGGCGTCACTTCAAAAATAATAATTATTCTGCAAGGGTTCCTTTTAATTGAGCAGTCTTTATTGAAATTAAATCCATCAATCCAGGAGCTAGACAATCATATGTGTCTAGTCCTAGTGCTTGTAGATCTGAACGGATTTCATTTATTTTTGAAGCAGGCGTGCCTGTTTCGATAACGGAAGAAACAAATCCTGCAAATTCAGGAGCTGACCAACCTTTTTCATCAGATAGTTCTGTGTGAACGAAATCCAATCCATAAAAAGCGTGGTCCGCATTCTCAATTCTCCCATATAGATGAGCGCCGCAATCTTTGCATGCGTAACGTTGGATTGCCGCAGTTTCATCTAAAATTTCCAGCTTATCTTCATTTTTCATTACTTTCACGTTGTCTCTTCCGACAACTGAAACTAATGAGAAAGTTGCTCCCTCTGGTTTCCAACATTTTGAACATCCGCAAGCATGGTTATGCCCCGTTTGTGCGCCAATATGTACTTCTACTGGGTTGTGCTCACATAAACAATGTAATGTCCCGCCAGAAAAATTTGCATCTGCCTCGTATTGATAGCCATTGTCTAATCTTGGATGAAGTTTCACTTTTGTCATATTATTACCTCTGCTCTCGTATTGTACTGAATAGTCTTTATGGAATGGAAGATATTCTTCTATAAAAGAAGAAATTGTAAAGGAATTACGGTCCTAGCGTTACTCTCCGTAGGTCAAGATTGTGCGGATGGATTCCCCTTTGTGCAACAGATCGAACGCTTCGTTGATGTCGGTGAAATTCAGATGATGCGTGATGAAGCTGTCCAGATCGATTTCGCCATTCATGAAATCTTCCACCATTCCCGGTAATTCTGTCCGGCCTTTGACACCACCGAACGCGGAGCCTCTCCAAACCCGTCCTGTAACCAATTGGAACGGACGCGTATGAATTTCCTTGCCGGCACCGGCGACGCCGATGATGATGCTTTCGCCCCAACCTTTATGGCAGGCTTCCAAAGCGGATTTCATGACTTCAACATTTCCGATGCATTCGAAACTGTAATCCACGCCGCCGTTTGTCATTTCGATCAAGACTTCCTGAACGGGACGATCATAATCGCTTGGGTTGACGAAATCGGTGGCACCCATTTTTTGGGCCAATTCCCATTTATCGGGATTCATATCGACAGCGATGATGCGTTTAGCTTTGGCTTTTTTCAAACCTTGGATAACGGCCAAGCCGATTGCACCCAATCCGAATACTGCCGTCACTGCACCTTCTTCCACTTTTGCCGTGTTTTCGACAGCACCGAGACCGGTTGTTACCCCGCACCCGAACAGAGCAACTTTATCCAGCGGCGCTTTCTTATCGATGTTCACTAGGTTGATTTCATTTACAACTGTGTATTCGCTGAAAGTGCTTGTCCCCATATAGTGATAAATGGGCTCGCCGTTATAGGAGAAACGGGTCGTGCCATCAGGCATCAAACCTTTGCCTTGCGTTTCGCGCACGGCTGAACACAAATTCGTTTTGCCGGATAAACAAAATTCACATTCCCCACACTCCGGCGTGTACAGTGGAATGACATGGTCCCCTGGTTTTACAGAGGTGACCTCATCACCCACAGAAACGACCACACCTGCACCTTCATGCCCTAAAACTGCAGGGAAAACACCTTCCGGATCGTCACCTGACAAAGTGAAGGCATCTGTATGACAGACAGACGTGTAAAGAATTTTTACTAACACTTCTTTGGATTTTGGTTCTGCCACATCTATTTCTACGATTTCCAACGGTTTGCCTGGTCCAAAAGCGACAGCTGCTCTACTTTTCATATTTTTTTCCTTCTTTCTTGAAACTAGTATTTCTTTCTCATACAGAATACCACCCAAATAATTATTTGTGAATACTGACATATTTGTCACTATGAAAAAATATGAAAAGGCGAAGGAGTCAGCGCAGAATACCCGGTAAGGACTCCTACATCAGAAAAGTATATCGAACACCCGACTAATCCCATGTCGGGCGTCGCAAGAGAAAAATATGCAGTATGCCCGACTAATCCCTGTGATGTCGGACGTTGGAAGAGATAAGTATGCCGTACACCCGACTAACCCCAACGATGTCGTTTGTTGGGAGAGAAACATTTGTTGAACACACGACTAAATGCCATCATGTCGGGCTTTATAACGGGAAATCCTGCTGAATTCCCGATGAGGCAACCTTCACCGGAATACAGCACACAACACAAAAAGGCCAGGATTTCTCCTGGCCCCACATTTATGCTCTTATGCGTTTTCTGCGATGAAATTAACCAATTCTTCTGTATCTTCCCAGCCTAGGCATGGGTCGGTGATGGATTGTCCGAAGACTGTTCCGTCGTCTTCTTGACGGCCGCCTACTAGATAGCTCTCGATCATGAAGCCGCGAGCCAATTTCTTGATGTCATCGTTCCAAGAACGGTTGAACATGGTTTCTTTGACGATGCGGATCTGTTCCATGTGTTTTTTGCCTGAGTTGTCGTGGTTCGTGTCGATAACGATGAACGGATTTTTGTAGTCCCCTTCTGCGTATCCCTTCACGACTTTGACAAGGTCTTCGTAGTGGTAGTTCGGGATGTTATCGCCGTAGTCGTTCGTTCCGCCGCGCAAGACAACGTGGGCCAACGGGTTGGAGCTGGACTGCACTTCCACGCCGTTATGGATGAATTTTTGTTTTTGTTGGGCAGCGTAAACCGAATTGAACAACACTTTCAGGTTGCCGCTGGTCGGATTTTTCATCCCGGCTGGGTGATCGATTCCGCTGGCAACGAAACGGTGCTGTTGGTCTTCAACGGAACGTGCGCCGATTGCATGGTAGCTGACAAGATCATCAACAAAATCCAGATTTTCCGGGTACAGCATTTCGTCCGCTGTCGTCAAGCCTGTTTCCGTGATGACACGGTTGTGCAAGCTGCGCACAGCAGCGATTCCTTGGATCAGGTTGCTCTTGCCGGTAGGATCTTGTTTATGCAACAAGCCTTTGTAGCCGTCGCCGGTCGTACGCGGTTTGTTCGTGTAGATACGAGGGACCATGAATACTTTGTCTTTGACTTTTTCCTGCAACTTCGCCAAACGACGCACGTATTCCATTACCGCTTCCTCATCATGTGCTGAACAAGGTCCGATGATCAATAGGATGCGATCGTCCTTGCCTTCGATGATGTCGTGCAACTCTTTGTCACGGGCTGCCTTCATTGCTGCTTGCTCAGGTGTCAGTTTGGATAATTCTTTGACTAATTCGAAATCGATTTTTTCACTCAATGCTTTGAAACTCATATTAATCCCTCCATTTTCTTCAACAAAAAAAGCTTCGCCCATTCCAATTGTTATTGGAAAGGACGAAGCCTTATAGACTCGTGTTACCACCTTTGTTCATAGACCACTCGCGTAGATCTACCTCGACAGGTACATTATAATACCCTAGCGGAATAACGAACGCTATCACCCGTCGCAGCCTACTTGATTTCAGTGCGAAGTTCAAAGACGAATTCGGCTATCTTGCATGAGTGCCTCTCATCAACCGGCACCTTTCTGAACAGCTTGATAACTTACTACCTCTTATCATTACTTTTTTTATTCTTTCTCAGAATATACTCATTTTTCACGGAAATGTCAAATGTTTTTTGAAAAAAGTAATGGATTAGGCATAAGCCTTACTTCATTAGTCCAGATTTTTTGCGATTTCATCCTGAACAGTGACGCCTTCAGCTTCCAAGCGTGCGATTGTTTCAGCGAATTGCGGCAAGTGTTTTTTGTGCGCGATGAACAATTCGTTCATGATTTTGATCGCAGTGTCGCCTGAGCGGATCAACGGGTTGATCGTGAATGCTTGTAAAGCTGTACCGTAGTCGCCTGTTACAGCAGCTTCGATAGTCAACAATTCCATAGCTTTCATCACTTGCAACCAGCCTTTTTCAGCAGTCGGCAATTCACCGAAAGCAACGTTACGAGCGCCTTGTGCGCCAACGTAAGCTGTGACTTCAACTACGCAGTCAGCTGGCAGGTCAGGAACAGCGCCATTATTTTTAGTCGATACAACGATTTGCGTATCTTTGTTTCCGTAGATGGCAGCGATCGTTTCGCAAGCAGCGTCGGAGTAGTAAGCTCCCCCACGTTTTTGCAATTGCTCCGGTTTGTGATCCAAGTTTGGATCTTTGTATAATTCGAACAATTCAGCTTCAGTCTGTTTAACTTGTTGTGCACGTGTACCTATGCCATTGTACTCTTCCAGACCGTGTTCCAGCATTTCTTCTTCACGGTAGTAGTAACGGTGGTAGCCGCAAGGGATCATGCCCATTTGTTCCAATTGTTCTCTGTAGAACGGAATGTCATGGATATTTTTCGGTAAGCCTGCATCTTTGTCGAACATGGCATCGATCACTTTATAAGTGACGTCATTGCCTTTGTCGTCAGCGACTTTATGCCAGTGGAAGTGGTTCAAGCCGGCAAATTTGTAGATCAGGTCCTCTTTTTCGACGCCTAATGCTTTCGGTTCAGTCATTGTAGCCATAACCGGGACGTTACACAAGCCCATTACTCTGTCCCATTTGCCGTAGCGGACGACTGCTTCTGTTACCATACCGCTCGGGTTGGTGAAGTTGACCAACCAAGCATTCGGACATAATTTTTTCATGTCTTCAACGATTTGCAAAATGATAGGGATTGTACGGAATGCTTTGAACATACCGCCGGCACCATTGGTTTCTTGACCCAACATGCCGTAGTAGAACGGGATACGCTCATCTTTGACACGGGCATTCAGTAACCCGACACGGAATTGTGTCGTTACGAAGTCAGCATCTTTCAATGCTTCTTTGCGATCCAATGTCAAATGGATTTTCACGTCATAAGGGGATGCATCCCACATACGTTGTGCCATTGCGCCAACGATTTCTAATTTTTCTTTCCCTGCTTCGATATCCACTAACCAGATTTCGCGGATAGGCAGTTCATCATAACGTTTGATGAAACCTTCCATTAATTCAGGTGTGTAGCTGCTTCCTCCGCCGATTGTTACAATTTTAACGCCTTTAGTCATTTATATATTCCTCCTCGTTTCGTTTACAAGGTAATTATCCATCATGTAAATTCCGATAGCAATAGACTCCCGTACACTTCAAAACCTTTTTACAAAATTCAAGCAAAATCCGCCCAAAAATTGAAAAACTTTTCGCTTTTTGCCCTTTTTCGAGCAAAACATCGTTTACATTCCATTTACATTAAATTATAATTTTTGTAAATAGAAGGAAAGCGATTCAAGGCAAGACTGAAGCGCTGGACATAAAGAAAAGGAGTTGCGCCACCTATGTTAATACGCGAAAAAATGGAAACCATCAAGTTTTCGCCGGCTGAAAAAGAAGTCGTGGACTACCTGTTGCGCTATCCGGAAGTATTGGACGAAAAGACGATGCAGGAAATTGCGGCTGAAACGTATACGCAACCTTCCACGCTGATCCGCATCGCCAAGAAGTTGGGCTTTGACGGATGGGTCGAATGCAAGAAAGCCTACCAGGAAGAGTACGACTATCTGACCCGCAACTTCGTCAACATCGACGCGAACCTGCCGTTCGAGGCGAGCGACTCCATCATGACGATCAGCAACAAGATGGCCTCGCTCGGACAATCGACGATCGAGGATACGCTCTCGCTCATCCACCACGACACGCTTCAGCAGGCGAAACAGATGCTGCTGAAGGCAAAGCATATCCAAATTTTTGCCAACAACGCCAACATGCTCATCCCGCAGGATTTTGCCCTGAAGATGAACCGGATCAAGCACCACACTGCCGTCTCCACCATCAAAGGGGAAGACGTCTACACGGCCTACACCTGTCCCGAAGGCACCTGCGCCATTTTGATTTCCTACACCGGCGAAAGCTATGCGATGAAGCAGATCGCGAATATATTGAAAGCTGAAGGCATCCCGACGATCGGGATCACGAGCATCGGTGACAATTACCTTTCGCGTGTGGTGGACTGTTATCTGCCGATCACGACGCGCGAGAAACTGTATTCTAAGATCGGTAACTTCACGATCAACCTTTCGATCATCTACCTGCTGGACGTCCTGTATGCGATCGTATTTGCCGAAAATTATGAGAAAAACCTGTCCCATTTGATCCGCATCGGCAAAATAGCCGACAAAAGGAAAACCAGCTCCGACATCATGCAGGAGGATACCAACGTGTAGCGCATGCGTATCCTCTTATAATAAAATGACAAAATCAGCGGGAAACGTCACGGACGTCTCCCGCTGATTTCATTTTCAAAAAAAGAACCCTGATTCAAAAGGGTTCTTGATAAATGATGTTTTGATGAGGCAATAATTCGATGATTAACATTTTTATCCCTCAGAGCTATAAGAATTTAACACAAACTCTGTTCTTTTGTCTGCTTCATCCAAAAAGCCTTGGCTAATTTTTTCTTCTTCAAGATGCTTTCTTATTAGCCATTTATTTCGTCAAAAATTATCTGAGGAGGGTAAATTCTGACCCAAATATTTACCTTTAATGTTTCTAAGAAAAACACTGCTGACGTGAAATTGAAGATTGAACAAGCTAAGCCGTGCTTTCTTAATCAGTCTCATTGACATACAGTTCACTCGAGTTATAATAGGATGAACTATGTCGGGAGACTTTGGAACAAATAATTGGTCTGGATACGTCATGCATACGGAATTCATTTGGAAAACCTTCAAAGATGGTGCTGTTCCTCGCCTTTAGATCGGAATCCAACATGCCCAAATAGCCGGGACCTATTTTTCTGCTAATCGAATTAAAACCAAACAAGGGTATCCTCGACATCCGTACGCGCCTCGGATACCCTTGACGATCGTGACCTATAATCAATACCTTACCAACGCCTGAAGTCTGAAAGAGTGGAATTTTGGTGCCTGAAGGAAAGCTGTTTCTGAGGTTTTATTACTTTTCTGGAAAATTTGGTGGCGAAGCGAAGAAAATATGAGGAACACATCGCAGTCAGCACTAAAAATTATAATGGATACTGATTGCCATTAGAACGTTTTTGCAGTCTCGCACTGCTCAGCCTGCATATGTTCCATTAGGAAATGGTCAGTCAAATCATTTTGCCTCCAGAATTTCCGATTGAAAAATGCTGATACAAATTCATCTTTCAAGTATTCTATTTCCTCACTCCCTCAATAATCTCTAATGCAATAGCGTTTTCCAATTTGGATGTCTGCAGTTCGAACAACGTTTTTTCAATCAATCTAATTACTAATATTTTATCATAATATTACATAAAAATGCATATTCTCAGTATATTATTCATCTTTAATATGATGATGACTACCCTTTGAATTACATATTATTTTCAATTGATTATTGCATACAAAACAGAATCTTTCTCTAATCCTCTATTACCACCTATATGTCTTCTTTTCGATTGAAATTATGACGATAATCGCATCTGGAGGTGTGGATCATTTATATGCGTCTTTTGAATACGGGCTTACTGTGAAAAGCAAGCCCGAACTACAAAAAACAGCCGGATAAACGTCACTGACGTCTCCGGCTGTTTTCATTACAGTATTCAAATACCTAAGTGCTCCACTTAAAAAGATCACTCAATTCGTTTCTGCATCTCATCAGCAACAGAAGATTTTTGAATCTCTGCTGTTGTGCCCGCGAATTGGTTTACGGCAGTAGCTGCGCCCAACAACTGATGGTCAGTTGTTTTCATTAGTGACATGTCAACAGAGTCCTTCTTTCCTGATTATTGGTGCAGAAAGACATTAAGCTTGTCTCTCAATCAATTGATTGTTATTGATTCGATTCGCAACCACAGATATTTTCCATTTTTTCGGTCATTTCATCCGTTAGGACGTTGCTCACAAAAGCACCATAGTAATTTTTCTTCATTTCCATTTCAACTTTGAAATGTTCGAATTCCTGCAAATTCATATCGTTCGTGTTCAAGTAATGTTTCATATATTTTCCTCCTTGTTAAAAAGCTTATGTAAATGGCTGACTAGCAATAGAACAACCAATAGGCAGACTGGCTGATGAGATGTACTTACTTTATACCTTGATATGGACTACAAGTCAAGGATAACGCATTGTCAACATTGTTTCATTTGTTTCTTTTTTCGCTTCATATCACAAAAAAACAGGAAGATTCCCCTATGTTGATAGGATTGTCTTTCTGCTGTTTTTTTTATTATTTATTGGATTATTTATTTTGAAAACAACGCCATTCATTTCAAATCTCGTTAATTCAACAATGTTTCAATCGATCACTTCGAGAATCTCGGACAGATCCTGTCTCTTTTTCGGCGTAATCGGTTCATTGCGGTAACCCAAACCGAGCATATAGGAAACGCCGAACTGATTCAGGTCGACCAAGCCTTTCTCCGCCAAGTAAGCTTCGACTTTGGCTTTATTGAAGCCTTCGATCGGGCAGCTGTCGATTCCTAGCAGAGCGGCGGTGGTCATCATGTTGGCCATCGCGATATAGGTCTGCTTGGAAGCCCAATCGTACAAGGTGCGCTCGTCCGTCAATTGCTGATTGTTCTTCTGGAAGTTGTCGAAATACTGGCTGCGCGGCGAATCGATAGCAAAATCCACGCCCAAAACGTCCTCCACGATGTGTCTGACATGGTCGCTTTCGATGGTCACATTTTTCCTGGCCAACGCGATGACGAAATGGCTGGCACCGTTCAGGCTGTTGACGGCCCCCTTTGCGATTCCCTTCAGTCCTTCTTTGATTTCCTCGTTGTTGATCAACAGGAATTTCCAAGGTTCATAGCCGAAAGAACTCGGCGATAAACGCGCGGATTCAATGATCGTTTCCCAATCCTCATTTGAAATCTTCTTCGTCGGATCAAAAGATTTGGTAGCATAGCGGCTTTGATGTGCTTCAATGATTTGTTTTCTTAACTCAGGTGTCGACATAAATATATCTCCTCACTTTACATGATAATATTCGCAAAAAATCTATCTATCCAATATACTACTTTTTTATGGCAGATCCGGCAAGGAAGATGCTATGGATAGTTAGCGGATAATCCGGAGACGTTTTCGAATATCCGGTGAAACGCTCCTCGGCGGGAATTATGCATCCATTTCTTTTCGAATCTCCGGTGAAGCACTCCTCGTCAGGAATTGCGCTCCTATTTCTTCACGAATCTCCGGTGAAGGTCCGCTCGCCGGAGATTCCGGAGCTAAAATGATCATTTTCCCCGGTGAAGCGCTCCTCACCGGGATTCTGCTCCATAGTTTTGAAATAGGCTATGACATATTACCTAGCGGTGAACGCGCAATGCCCATATCGATCTGCGTTTGCTTCGTGATTTCATTTTTGATATACACAATCGGATTCTCCGCAAAAACGTTGCGAATCTTCTCTTCGATTCCGGCGCTTTTAGTTTCATCCGCGTGTCCGCGCAGCAAATCCAAGAAATACGCTTCAACCTCTTTTGGATAAAGATTGCCCGCCATTGAGGACAGCCGGGTTGCGCCCAATGCGATTTTTTTATCCAACTCGATTTCCCCGCCAGCATAGACGTAGATTTTTTTAGCAGCCACAGAAATCAATTCAGGTATTCGCCCACTGTCTCCCGCATCCTTGATGCCGATTATGTTCGGCAGCTTGATCAGTTCAGCAAAAGTATCCAGTTCCAGATTGAACCCCGTGCGCCGCGGATTATTGTAGAGGATGATGGGTTTATAGATGACTTTAGCGATTGCTTCCACGTAGAGTTTCGCTTCTTTTTGCGAAGGCATGATATAGGGCGGAAAACCTAGCAGCACTCCGCTGCTTTTCGGGCTCGTGTTGACTTTTTCAGCCAGTTGCAATGCTTCCTTTTGCCTGATGCTGGCGACTCCGAAGAGGATTTCGAGGTCATCTGGCAGGAAACTGGCCGCATCAATACTTTCCAGTAGATGCAGTTTCTCGGCCAACGACAGACTGTGCTGCTCCCCTGTCGTGCCGCACACCATGACGGATTTCACGCCTTGCCCGTATAGATGCATGATATGCTGCAGTGTCGCCTCCGTATTCACATCCTCGTTTTCGTAAAACGCGGTCGGGACCGCAATATGGAAATCATTCACTACATCATACATGTGCATCTCCCCTTCTTCAGTGATATAAAAGCTATTATAGCACTGAACTTCAAAATATCTTACCTGTACCTGACAGTTCCTTGGTACAATAGGTTAAGAGCATTACACTGATATCAATAGGAACGGAGGATTGTATGGAACTGTCGGAACTGGATTCTGTCTTACGAACGCCCAATGAAATTGAAGTCATCCAAAAGGAAACCCATAAGAACATCAATGACTTGAACTTGCCCTATGAATTCGAGGCGATCCCCAAAATGCCCGCTCACAGCTTCTTTGAAAAAGGGGACATCTTCGTGAACAAGCATCATCGCTTCTCGGCGATGCCTGCACATACCCACGATTTTTTGGAGATCAACTATATGTACTCCGGCTCGTGCACACAATACATCAATGGCCAGAAAATACGCTTGGAAACAGGCCAACTGATTCTTTTGGATAAAGACATTGTCCAGGAAATCGATTATATCGGCGAGGACGACATTCTCATCAATATCCTTGTGAAGGAAGAAAGTTTATCAACCGGAATCATCACGAGTTCCATCCGGTCGCAGTCGATCGTATCGAACTTCTTGCTGAATGCTTCCCACAAAGATACTTCGCATGATCACTTCCTGGTTTTTGATGCCACCCGCCACGAGAAGATCCATGCGTTGCTGAAGAATTTGATCGTTGAAGGACTGAGCGAGGAAAGATACCGCAATCAGAGCATGAAGCTCTACCTCTCCTTGATCTTTATCGAGCTGACAAAAATCCTTCAGCAAGAAACGCTCGCTTCGATAAATGTCGACAACATGGAAATCATCGACATCCTGTCCCATATCGAGAAATTTTATAAAGACCTTACGCTGAGCAAATTAGCCAAAACCTTTGATTACAACGCGAATTATTTGGGAAACAAAATCAAACACGAAGTCGGAAAAACATTCATTGAATTGGTCACCGAAAAGCGCTTAAATGTAGCCCACGAACTGATCACCGAAACCGGCCTCCCGATCACCAGCATTTCGGAAGAAATAGGCTATGAAAATCCCAGTTATTTTTATAAACGGTTCAAAGAAAGATATCAAATCAGCCCCTTGCAATTAAGGAAAAAAGTGAAAGAGGATACCTTGGAATAGGCATCCTCTTTCACTTTTTTAGATCAGTTGGTCCAGTAAAACGGTCGGCGTGCAACTCCAGGCGTGACAGTAGCTGTTGATGATTGTGTTGTCATAGGGAGAGAAACCAGCGTCATTCGGTTTATACGCCTCCCAAAAAGTGTCGGCACCGTTCTCTATCATGCCGCCCCAATAACGCCGCAATTCCTGCAGCCCCAGCTCTTTATTGTCCGAATCGATCAAAGCTTGGATCAGATAGTGCATCATATACGGAGTGGAGATATCATCCAATGAGGATTGCATCCATCGTTTCATCAAAACATTCGCCTCGTCAGCGCTTGGCGCACCACCCAGGACCATCCACACTTGGGACTGAAGGCTGGCCGATGCCTCATCTTCGCATACGTAATCGCCGTTGCTGTTCTTCAAGTAGCTATTCGCTGCAGCTTTGCACGCGGCATAAATGTTCGATAATTCCGCCATTTTGTGGCTGTCTTCCTTCAGCCTGGCCAGGTTGATGCCCGCTTTCAGCGCATACATCAAAATGCCGTGGCAAGCCGCTTGTTTCTTGATGCCATCGTTCCAATCGACAAAAGCCCACCAGCCTTCGCCTTCCTTCAAGACAAAACGATCATCCAGTTGCCGGCATGCCAATTCGATTTGCTTCATGGCTGTATCGTACAAATCATTTAAGGCTTCCGAATCATTTGTCTGCTGCAGATAATCATCCAGTGCCGATGCAAAGAACAAGGAATAGTCGAAAAGATACGTATCGTCGGGAACTACATTCGGTCTGACGAACAGATTGGCGGATACTCTCCCTTCTTCGCTCGGGGTACCGGCGAAAAGATACAGGCAGCGCTTGACCAAATCGTTGTTTTGAAAAGTGGCATAATTGACTTTTGCCTGCAGGTGCAGGTCGCCCAGCCACAAGCGGCGATCTCGTTTCGGACCATCCTCAAAGACATTCTGCATGCAATCGGCCAGCGTCTTGATGCCTACTTGATTGATCCTATCCAATTGTTCATCAGCGTATGACCTGACAGCCAATTGCTGGTAATCGGCCGACGTTTCCGTCATGCAATGGACATCATCAAAGCGCACACTGTATTTCGGGGAAGTGTCCAACACTGTGAATTTTACGAAGCGGAAGCTGTATCTTCTTGGGAGTTCAACAACTTCAGGCAGAACATCCACATGGAGCGTCTCTTCCTGCAGCCAAGAACTGCTCACCCAGCCTTCATATGACGCAAAATCCTCCGCCATTTCGATCGGCGTTTCCCCAAGGGTGATCTTCACATGCAAGGGCGCATCAGGAGGGCTTCCCAACGGTTTGACAGTAAAGCCTACTTTCCCCACCAGATGATCGCCGAAATCGAAAATGATGCTGTCGCCCTTCTTTAGATTCTGGGGTGCTTCCGGAACGGGACACGAGCTGACGATCTCCGCTCCGTTGAAGCAATGCTCATTTTTTTCGATCGTTGCACAGCTTTGCGCATGTATCGTTTCATGAAATAGATTTGGCGTCAACTGCCAAGCCTTCTCAAGAAAAACGGGATTCTCGACTGTTTTTATATCTGCATTCACTTGAAATTTTGCCATCACGCGACCTCTTTTCTTGCTTCTAAGTCTTTTTTGATTTGAGGGTACATCTTGTCTAAATTATAGAACATCATCGTAATAATGGAACAAACGATTAAGATCATCGGTACATAGAGATACATTGCCTTGATTGCAAAATACGCTTGATCACTTTGAACTGCAGCACCGGGAGTATACATTCCCCAAGCCAGCAAAAGCCCTGCAATACCACCAGATAAGGCTTGCGCCACTTTCCCTAAAAAGCCATTGATCGCTGACAAGGAACCCGAAACGTTGACGCCGGTTTTCCATTCGCCATAATCCACTGGATCCGCTTGCATTGAGAAGTAGATGCTTTCTTTGATACCGTAACCGACCCCGGAAATAAATGCGCCGACTAAAATGGTTGCATTCGTACTCCCGCCAAGCATAATGACCACAAGCCCCAACAGTTGAACGCCTGAAGATATCACAAATAAATTACGTTTTCCTAAGCTCTTGGCTAAGAACGGAACAAGGAAATTCGCAAACATCGGCACAATCGACATGATCGTCGCAACAGTGATGGACAACGCCTGGCTGCCCACTACCATTGTAAAGTAGTATACCAAAGCACTCATTTGGATGAAAAAGCCTGTCCACATGAAGAGGATGTTAACGGCAAAAATCAACCACGGTTTGTTCTGTTTTAGAGATGAAATGACCGTTTTAAATGAAACGTGCTCGGTTGTAAGACTTGGAATCTCCCGGACATTCGCAAAAGTGAAGAAGAATAGAGCGCATCCGACAATCCCAAAAATAGCCATTACGATTTTGAATCCGGTCATTTGATTGCCATGCCCCAGCAGGTTGACCAACACCAATGCTGTCGAACTTACAATTGTCGCACCCATGAAACCGAAGAATTTTCTTGAAGTTGATAACGCGGTTCTTTCATCCGCATCATTCGTCAAGCTGGGTAAAATCGAAGCCATCGGCACATTCACCAGCGTATAAGCCAAAGATAGACCAAAATAGGTTACGTAAGCATACACCAGCTTACCATTTGCTGAGATGTCCGGTACATTGAAGCAAAGGAATGCGAACAAGGCAAATGGTATTGCCCCGAACAGGAAGTAAGGACGTGACTTGCCCCATCTTGTATTTGTGCGATCAATAAGGAAGCCTACTAGTACATCAGCAATGCCGTCAAAAAAACGCGTCAGAACGAACATAAGACTGATTGCACCCGCACTAAGTTGCATAACATCCGTGTAGAAGAATAATAAGTACAATGAGATCATTTGCCAAATAAGGTTGCATGCAAGGTCAGATACGCCATAACTAATTCTCTGCTGCCATTTTGAAATAGGTTTTTCTGTTTTTATTGTTGTTGTAGATAAGTCCATCAGTAATTCCCCTTTTTTGTATTGTTTTAAAGCGCTTTACTTCATCGATGGACTAATTGTAAAGCGATTCCATAATAATTATAAGACTCTATTCACATGAAAAAGTGTTTATTTTACATGTGATCGGTTTTTAACGCAATCATCAAAGGTCTATCAGTTTGGATTTTTTTCGGAATAGTATATGGAATGCACAAAAATACCCCATATATAATAGCTTCGCCTTCGGGTGGGACGCTATTATATATGGGGTATAAAATGGTATCAGCTTGTCACTTGCTGGGACATTCGTTGACGACAATCAGACCGCGACATTAATGGATATCAACAAAGCATCTCATTCCCTATAAATTATCATCATCTTTATTGCAACTCTGTATACTTCTCTTTGTTCCCTTTACTTTTATCCACCGGATACTTGATATTGTTCATCTCCAGTTTTGCCTCGATGATTTCATCGATATCCAAATCGAGGTTGCTTGCAAGCATGTGGGAATAGATCAGCACATCGGCAAGTTCCTCCTTGATCCGTTCGATGCTTGTCTCCCTGACTTCCTCGGGGGATTTCCATTGGAATAGTTCCAGCAATTCTGCGGCTTCCAACGAGATCGAGATGGCAAGGTCCTTCTCGTTATGGAATTGGCGCCAGTCCCGGTCATCCCGGAATTTATTGATTTTGTCCATAGTGTTCATCTATTCATCCCTTTCTGGCATCCAGTAATGCTTTCTGCAATTCTTCATCCACCGCATATAGGTACAAGCCGTTGACGCCTCTGGTCAGAAGTACGTTCAGCTCGTTCTTCAGCAGCGTGTCGGAGAAATATTCCTTACTGCCGTCCTTCAAGCTTCTCTTTTGGGTGGCTTTTTTGTTTTTGCTCGCTTGCCGGTCAAAGATGACTTTGCCGTTCCGGTATTTCACGGACGGTCCGATGATGACGCCCGCATAGTTCAGATCGAACCCTTGGACCGTGAAGGTGGAACCGACTTCGTCGACGGTCTGCTCCTGTTCTGCCCAGGAAAGGTGTCTGTTTTTGATCGACTGCGCCTTCGAAGCGACAGGCAGTTGCAGATTCCACGGCAATTTCCAGTCACCTACCTGGACATACCAATAGTCCTCTCCTTCAGGTTTGCGCTTATCGACGTAATCCCAATCGAAGGTGGCCGTCAGTCTGGAAATGCCCGAATCTTGGCTCCCCGCCTTTGCTTTGATGGCTGCATGCAGTTCTTCCGGGCTACCGAAGATCTGGATATCGTATTTTTTTGAATCGGCAGGGATTTTCCCGATTTCCTGTTCATCGATCAGGGAACGGATCCAATTCACTGTCGCTTTATCGGAATTGATGCGCATCTGGTTCGAAAGATACATCAAATTGCCGTTCAATTGGGCTTCGTGCTGGATACTCATCAGTTCCTCGTATTCCCAATACTGCTGTGTCGAAAGCACCTGGTTTTGGTCGAACACCGCCACCACCACCTTGGCGCGTTCCAACAGATCCTGCAGTTGGTTCTTTCCTCGATAGGACTGTTTCCCCTGCGTCCATAGTAAATGCGCCTCATCGACGATCACGACGTCCACTTTGTCCTCTGGCGCATGATTATTGATGAACGGGGTCGGTTTCGAAACAAGGTCTGGCTGCTTTTTGCTGTAGATGCCCAATTTGGTCGCGATCTGCAGATAGACCTTCAGTTGCTGCTCGTGGTTCACCAAGAGGAAATTCTTCGTATCCTTAAAGATCAGATTTTCCGGATCCTCCTTGGATAATTGGTTCAATTCATAAAACAGACTGCTCATCAGGACCGTTTTACCTGATCCCGCTTCACCAGTCACGAGAATCAGCTGTCCGGTTTGCCCTCTCGTCAGAGCTTCCATGATGCGCAGAACGATGAAATCCTTCGTTCGGATCTGCTCCTCCGTCAGTTTATGGAACGGCGAAGCCTTAAATATAGCGGAATCCCTGATGATCCGTTCAACTGGAAAAAGCTCCTTGTTTTTCTTTTGCAGCCCTTTCCAGACCTTCGAGAAGATATTGTCCAACTCATGGGATGTAAAATAGTCATTCTGCTGGTTAGTCCGGCGGTTATAGACCGCATCAACATTTTCAATGCTGGACATATACAGCATCAATTTGTTTTCGATGTCCAACGTTAGTGACTTATTGAAATGGTCATGCCCGATCACGTACATCTTCGATGAATCCGAAATGGCCAGGTTCTCCCAATCGCTCCTCGATTTCGGATCGACCGTCAGATGCTGCATGGTCCTCTTCTTGATGTCGGACGTTTCCCCGATGTAAACCGAAAACTGCTTTTCTCTGTTCTTGTCGTTCACGATATAGACCGTCGGATAATGCAAAAGGTACTTCGCATCCTTACCTACATTTTCTTGGACTTTTGAATCAAAATCCTTCATGCCCTCGCTGCTGTAATCCAGTTCATAGATTATCGGGGCGGAAATGTCTCCCATACCAGCACCTCCTTATGTTGTGATGTTATAACAATCATACAATTTAATAGAAATCTTTACTAGATATTTTATAGGGGAATTGGCTAAGTGTGGAATCCGGTTTATCTAAACCAAGATTATGGCTATCACAAAACTTCTCTAATTATTTTGCTTGGTATAGCTCCAAAAGCTCTTTTTGTTTGATTTCAATCCCGATTGTATATAGCTTAGTTTGAAATTTGTTGTACAGCTGATCAATGAGGTGCACACGTTCGTGATTTACACCATGATGGATGCAACTATGACATACAGGACAAAGACATGCTATGTTTTCAACTTCATCAATTCCATATTCAAAGATCCCTTGATAGGCAATAGGAATTAAATGGTGTGCCTCAACATAGTTTTTGTGGGTTCTTCTGGAAATAAAGAATTTGTGGAAGGAATCTATCTGACATTCATAATTTGATAATGTAATTGCATCAGCCCCAACTTTTGCATCTCTTGCATAACGTGTCGCGCTTCCTTTAATAAGTTTTGCTCGAGGCCTAGGGGAATTATTATATTCAGGCATGTTTGCCAAACTAGCTAAAGTTTCTTCCACCCTGAACTCATAGCTTTTATCTTCAATGGTATTTGTAAAATCGGCTGTTTCGGATTGAAACTTGATGTAATTGCTGACAGCAGATGAATACATTCTTCGAGGATCTTTTTCCATCAATTTTTCCAATTTTCTAACATCTAGTACTCGGTCAAACCTAAATCCATAAAATAATTTCTTTTTGTGCTATCCTTTTATTAAGGAAAGAGAGGTGTTCATCATGCCAAAACATCTTTATCACGTCAGGCTTTCAGCTAGTGAAAAAAAGAAGTTGCTCAGCCTTATTTCGAAAGGATCCTCCCCGGCAAGAACCATCATGCACGCCCATATTTTGCTCGCCGCTGATGAAAATAGTTCAGATAAGAAGAAGACGGAAGATCAAATTGCAGCTCTTTTCTCTGTTCATAAACAGACTGTCCATTTTGTTCGTAAAACATATGCGCTCTCTGGATTAGAAGCTGCCATTTTGAGGAAAAAGCGCGATAAACCGCCAATAGATCCAAAAATAACAGGCGAAGTAGAAGCTAAAATCATTGCCTTAAGCTGCAGTGAGCCACCAGAGGGAAGAGCGAAATGGACCCTCCGATTGTTGGCAGATAAAGCGGTAGAACTGGGGTACATTGAAAGCATCTCTCATGAATCAGTGAACCATGTCCTAAAAAAAACGAATTGAAGCCACACCTTCATAAATGTTGGTGTATCCCGCGCCCCAACACAACGCCGCTTTCGTGGCATGCATGGAGGATGTCCTGGAAGTGTATAAACAGCCATTTGATGAACGCTATCCGGTAATTTGTGTATCAATTGACCGATGAGAAACGCAATCCCATTCCGATGCAGCCTCTCAAGCCTGAGCGGAGAGACAGTGAATATGTGCGGAGAGGTACGTGCAGTATTTTTGTATTCACCGAGCCTTTGGCTGGATGGAGACACCTCTCTGTAAAAGAACGCAGAACCAAGATCGATTGGGCACATCAGGTGAGAGAATTGGTGGACGACTACTATCCTGAAGCATGCAAGATAAAGTTAGTGATGGATAACTTAAACACCCACAACCTCTCATCGTTGTACGAAGCATTCGATCCGGAAACGGCTCTAAATTTGGCGAAAAGGTTGGAAATACACTATACGCGCCGAAGCATGGCAGTTGGCTAAACATAGCTGAAATTGAACTAAGTGTCATGACGCGGCAGTGCTTAGGTCGACGAATCCCTGATATAGAAGCCTTAGGAAAGGAACTGGCAGAATGGGAATCCAATCGCAACACCATCCAAAAAGGTGTAGATTGGCAGTTCACAACGGAAGATACACGGACCAAATTGAAAAGACTTTATCCACAGTTTAAGAGTTGACGGAGTACTAGTTATGTGTTGGCGGGAATCCAGTATCCAGGTGATATGCGTGTTTTGTAATGACATTGGTACCAGTTACCATGAAAAAGTATGAACAGATGGAGATTGATGTGAAAAAGGCATGTCAGAATACCCGTTCAAGGGTATTCTGACATGCCTTTGCTTTCCACCAATTTACATGCTGCTATTATTTCTTCTCGCTTCCAGATCCATCTGAATTTTCGGATAGATTTTATCCAGATTCGACATCGCAAGAACGATAAATCCTACAGCAATCATCGCCAGCGGAATATAAGTATATAATGCTTTTATGACTTCTAGAGCGCTTTCACTTTGTACCGCAACAGCTGCATCATATTTCCCGAAGGCCAATCCCCAGCCAACAATGGCACTGCCGATACCGGTACCGACCTTCATACCAAAGCTTGTTGCGCTATAGGTTAGGCCATCTATTCGGACACCGTATTTCCATTCGCCATAATCGACAACATCTGCGACGAGTGCAAACATACCTGCTGTATGAGGAACAGCTCCGATCCCTTTGATTACGAGACCGATAATAACAACGGTAATGTTTGTCGGCATAAGAAAAATCATAAGATATCCGATTGCCTGCAGGAGATAGCCAACAACAAAGCATTTCCATTTTCCGAATCTGCTTGCGAATTTCGGAAAGAGAAAGAGTCCTAAGATCATAGGAAACAGTCCAGCCATGGTCAGGGTGCCGAAAATCCCAATATTCCCCAGCACATCTTTTGCATAATAAATTGCAATTCCCATAGCGGCACCGCTTGATGCATAATTAAGGACAAAGAGTAATGCCGTAAAGATAAAATATTTATTTTTAAATAAATACCTTAATGACTCCCGTACGCTCAGCTTATTCTGGATTTCTGTTTCTTCAGCGGCAAAACGTTCTTTTGTGCCCGAAAAAGTAATAAGGAGAAAAAGCATGCTGATTATGCCATAAAGAACCGACATTCTGCCCCAACCGATTTTTCCTACTAAGGGCATTGTGACCATGGAAATGATCAGAACAGTTACCATCGTAAATATAAATCTTATGGAACTCATGGATGTTCGCTCTTCCTGTTTTGGCGTAATCAAGGAAAGCAGGGTTGAATAGGATAGGTTGCAGGCCGTATAAATAACGACCGCCAGGAGCACATAAGTAACGCTTATATATGCGATCTTCCCTGTTTCTGAGAAATTGGCCGGAACATTGAACAGCAGTATCAGTCCAATCGCCATGAGAGGAGCGGAAATAAGTATCCAGGGTCTTGCCTTTCCCCACCGGGTATTCGTTCTGTCTATGATTATTCCCATTGCGATATCGGAAAGACCATCCAGCAGCCTTGTCAACAGCATAATTGTCCCTATCACGGCGGCACTGACGCCAACGTTATCGGTGTAATATAATGTCAGAAATGAGGCTACAACAGTCCATACAAAATTGCAGCCCGCATCGCCAAGACCATAGGCCAGTTTTTCTTTTAAGGACACCTCTCCGCGTCCTGTCTTACCCAAAGCATACGATAAATTTTCTTTAAATGATTCCTCACGGTCCATATGAAATTGCCTCCTCGATTCTCATGTCTATGCTTCCGCACAGCAAATCTCTATTGTCAGAACTTGTGCCGATATAAATCGGATACACTATATTTTCGAACTCAAACATCTCAGTTTCAGGATTATACCACTTCAATTCTTCTAAAGGACAGCTTATCTCTACCTTTTTGGACTCCCCTGCCCGCAGTAAGACTCTTGTGAAACCACGCAGCAACTTCACGGGTCTGTCGATGGAAGAATTTTCAAACCCGACATACATCTGCACGACTTCTTCCCCTTCGCGATCGCCTATATTTGTTATCCGGCAGGAAGCTTTCACATAGTTGTCGTCAGCGCTGAATAAGGCATCTCCCAGTTCAAACTGAGTATAGGAAAGACCGAATCCGTAAGGAACTGACGGTTTTACATTTTCTTTTTCTAATTTTGCATATCCGTGATAATAGTCATAGCGCTGAGAAGTGGTGTCCCAATCAACCTGTGGAAGATCCGACTCTTTATAGGGGATGACATAAGGCAGTTTTCCGCTGGGGTTGATGTTGCCAAATAAAATTTCAGCGATGGCTGTTCCACCTTCCATACCTGGATAATATGCCATAAGAACGGCCTTGACGGAATTTTTCCATTTCTCCATCATAATCATGTTTCCTCCGATTAAAACGGCAGCAGAATTTTTGTTTACGGGGCCGACTTCTTGTAACAGCTGTATTTCATCCTCGTGCAGATCGAGGGAGTATTTTCTGTCTCCGCCCATGGAGCCGGTATAATTCTCTGACTGTTCCTCGGAAACAAATTCACCTTCATCGTCATGGTTATATCCCACAACAAACACAACTGCATCGGCCTCGGCAGCCAGCTCCTTGGAATGCTCCAGATTTTCGCCGCTGTAATAGATAACTTCCACATTCGGTGCGATGTCTACAATTCCCTTTAATGGAGTTACCACATATGCAGGGAAAACTTGACTGGATCCGTGGTCTCCGATGTTTTCCTTATTTCCCAATTTTCCAAGCACAACCAGTTTCTTAAGTGAATTCTTATCGAAAGGGAGTGTCTTATTCTGGTTCTGAATTAGGGTAATCCCTTCCCTGGCCGATTGCAGGGCAAGTTCCACATGCTCTTTGCTGCCCAGAATGCTTTGATCGTATTGTTTGTCATCAGTCTCAGTGAAAGCCAACAAGGTGCGGATAATACGGAGCGCTGCATCATCGATTTTGCTTTCCGGTACCTTGCCTTCCCGTACTGCCTCCACAAGCTTATCTCCGAAATATTCGGTTCCGCACATTTCCATGTTCTGGCCGCCATTTGCCGCTTCCACAGTATCTCTGATGCCCCATCCGAAGTCGCTCATGATAAATCCGTCAAATCCCCATTCGTCTTTCAAGACCTGATTTAAAAGATAATCATGATGGCCGCAATAGGTACCTTTATAAAGATTATAAGAGCTCATGATGCTTCCAGCACCTGCATCGACACATTTTTTGAAATGCGGTAAAAACACTTCCCGTTCCGTCCTCTTGTCGCAGTCAACACTGACTTTAAAGCGGGAGATCTCCATCTGGTTAAAGGCATAATGTTTCACGCAGGCAATCACATTTTCCGCCTGAACGCCTATCGAAAGCGCTTTTCCCATTTCTCCAAGATGGAAGGACTCTTCTCCGTATACTTCTTGGCTCCTTCCCCATCCCGGATTGTACGGGAGATTAATGCAGACACCGGCAAACAAATTTCCGCCATAAGCTTTTACTTCTTTTCCTATAGCCTGACCGATTTTTTGTTCCAGTTCTGCGTCAAATGATGCGCCCCTCAACATAGAAACCGGAAAGCATGTGCTTTTCCCAGTTCCGCAGACCACACCGCGGGGACCATCACAAAACAGCATTGGCGGGACACTATATTCCTTCAATCCGCCTGCACCATAAGGAATATGGTTGTAGTGGCCATCGGGATTTGTTTCCATTTCTTTCAACATATTCTCCAATGTCATGGTTCCTCCCATTAGAGATATTTTTTCCTCTAATGATAAGGCATCTACTATTTTTTGTGCCTTTTCCGTATAAGAAAGACGATAATTTCTATCACACTTCATAATCATTCTTCTCCTTCACAATTTTTTTTTAATAAACAAACCGCTTCGCCCATTTTAAACTGCAGATATCCCTTGATTTCTGAATCTGATTTCTCTGAAACGTCCTTCTGCCGGTATTCATTAGGCGTAACGCCGACTTCCTTTTTGAAAACCCTGTAGAAGGTATTATCGGCTTTAAAACCACATTCTGCAGCGATATAGGGAACCGTTTTATTGGAAAAGTGCAGCATTTCTTTCGATGCCTGAATGCGATTTTCCATAAGAAGTGCTTTGGGGGACAGACCAATATATTTTTTCAAAAAACGATATAGCGTTTTTTCGCCCATGCCAAAGGACCTGTACAGAGTATCCAAAACATCTTCTTCTTTAAATCTGTCCTGAATATAATTTATTACCTGCATCAGCAGTTCGATATCCTCCAACGGATTCATCACAGATGTCGTCTGGCGGATATCATAGATAAGGTAGTCAAAAAAATCAGCCAATAATGTATAAATATAAGAATTTACACGATACATGTTGGGCGTTTCTTTCTGATATTCCAAACCAATTCTTGATGCGAGAGCCTTATAATGCCCGAAACCATTCTTTGGTTCCTTGCCTTTTTGTGCACTGTTCAGATAAAAAAAATAGGATCCGCTTACATTTTTTGTGTCTAAAAATAGATTCTGATTCAATTGAATAAACAGACAGATATTAGGTTGCTCCATACGCTGCAGCTCATGAACCATTTTTGAATTCAACAGAAAAATATCACCTTCACGCAAAAGCGTCTGTCCAGGACTGGTATTGATCAGTACTTCGCCTTTTAATACCAGAATCAGTTCATAATCATAGTGCCAGTGAAATTTGGAATGATTGATGGATGTTACAAAAACTTTTACAGGACGGTTTTTGCCATGTTCAATTGTCTCATAAATATAAGAACACATAAGTATCTCCTTTATAAAATATTACTTCCGGATTTCATATTTCATGTTTTGATTATAGCAATCCAATCATGCATGGTGTTGTCATTTTTGTACATTTAACTCTCATATATGGACTTATTTTTGTTGGAATTGAATTACCGGGGTAGGCGATTTGCCTAATTCCAGTTATGAAAAATCATTTTCTATATACGTATAAAACTAACCGTCGATTGACTTTGGCCATGGCTAGTCGGTGCCTTACGGTCTAGATGAATCGGCAAAAGATGCCTGCCGATGAGTGCTTCGAAACTCATCGGCAGGTATCCTTAAGACGAATCAGAAATTCTGTGCACCTGCGAATTGCCATTGTATAGTGATTGCCAAACTTTACCGATATCACAAATTCTTCTTTTCTACATAATTATTTCAAATTATAAGCAACTTCAAACCCCGAATGAACTGCTTGTGCAATTCTTCCTAATTTATCAGCATCACCAATTGTATACACATTGGAGAGATATTTTAATTCTTCTGTCAGATTATTTACCGGCTTGATACCTAATGATAAAATCACAGAATCACACGGTTGCTCAACAATTATTCCTGCTCTGTCTTCAAGTACTATACCTTCATCTTTAATCTCAATCAATTTATGCCCTGGGATCATTCGGACTCCAGCATTTGCCAAAGATCCTGTAACATCCATTAAAACAAGCGGGAATGCATCCAATCCAATTTTATCCATCATCTCAAAGACTGTAACCGTATTGCCGGCTTCTGCAAGATATTCTGCTGTTTCCAACCCTGTTAATCCTGAACCTATAACACTTATATTGCGATTTATCATTTCTACTTTTCCAGATAAAATATCATCTGGTGTAAAGACATTATCTTTCCCGATACCTTTGATGCTACCAGGTTTCACGGGTGCAGAACCTGTGGCAATGATTACCGCATACGGATTCACTTCTTTTATCATGTCCACTGTTGCTTCCGTATTAAAAATAATGTTCACCTGATAATCTTCCAACTGTTTTTTACAATAATCGATGAAATATCCCATTTTTTCTTTATTTGGCGGTACAGAAGATAAATACATCTGTCCTCCCAGTCGGTCGGATTTTTCAATCATCGTCACCTTGAAGCCTCTTTCTGCAAGTACTCTTGCAGCTTCCATTCCACCTGGGCCTGCTCCAACTATCACAACTTTTCTGCCATCACCATCCTTCACCGGTTCTGGATACTCTAGTTCTTTCCCTAGACGCGGGTTTATAGCACAGGTTGTCCCTTCTCCGCCAGAGATCAACTGTGTCCCCGCGATTTCAAAGCAGTACATGCAGCTGGTGCATTTTCTGATGTCTCTACAGTCACCCTTAATAGCCTTTTCACCCCACTGTGAATCTGCCAACCACGGTCTCCCCATTCCAACGAAATCAATATATCCGTCTCTTAGCATTTGTTCAGCAAATTCCGGTTCACGAATAACACTTGTTGCAACCACCGGAACAGAAACATTTTCTTTTACTAGTTTTGCCAATTCCATTCTCCACCCTTGTGCAAATGAAGTTGGTTCAACAGTAACGTTACCAGTCTCATATGTTCCAGCCGAAACATTAATAAGATCGGCTCCCGCTTTTTCTGCCGCGACAGCTATCTTAACTCCTTCTTCTGGGACTATACCATCTTTTACACCTATCACTTCGTAAAATTCATTAACACTGATACGAACAGAAATGGGGTAATCCATCCCACATATCTCTTTAATACCTCTTATTATTTCATTTAAAAATCTCGTTCTATTCTCAAAAGAACCGCCATACTTATCTGTACGTTTATTTGTGTGTGAGCTTAAAAACTGTGCTATTAAGTAGCCGTGCGCCGCATGAAGTTCAATGCCATCAGCCCCTGATTTCTTTGCTCTGGCTGCTGCATTAATAAAATCGACAACTAAACCCTCAACCTCTTTTGTTTCTAGCGCTCTCGTTTCCTGTTGACAGACACCACAAGGAATAGCCGATGCCGAAACAACTGGTTTATTTCCAATAAGTGCCGAGTATGTTTCTCGCCCTGGGTGATGTAATTGAATAAATAACTTGCTATTATATTTATGTATTTCATTTGCTAGTTTTTGAAAACTTGGGATTGTCTTATCACTTGCAAGTGATAACTGGTCATATTCACCTACCCCATTATCTTCATTGACACGAGTAATTTCAGTGAAAACAAGACCCGCTCCACCTTTTGCTCTTTCTGCGTAAAACTGAATAATTGAATCGGTTGCATTCCCTTCATGATCCGCATATCCAATTCCCATAGCTGTCATTACCAATCTATTCTTTATTTCCAAATTTCCTACATAACCTTTTTTCCCAATCAGTTTATCAGACATTTTATCCCTCCTATATCAATGCAGATTTGTCAAAACGAGTTGTCATTAAATACGGCATAACCGATTTCGCATCAGGAGTTGCCACTATTTTTAATTCCTTCATCTCTAAATCATTATTGCTAAATCCACCGCCAAGCATTTCAAGAATAGGTAACTGACCCCATGGATCATTAACGCTTGACTGCAAACGTGCCGAAACCGTACCCGGTGTCCATGAAGAATAAGTATACTGGACATAATTAGACAATAAATTGACATTGCAAAATTCAGCATTTCCATTTACATCTGGCTGCATATAGGTTGAATAATAAAAGCTATATCCATCCGTCTTTTTCCCTGGTGCCGGGCTAAAATATAATTGATCGGCCGTTGGGTTATTATATTCGCCCAATTTCATTGATACATCCATCAAAGTAACACCCTTACGTTCCACTTTTCCCCTTACAACATTTCCTTCTTGGATCAATTGAATACAACTTTCACTCTCACACATTTTCTTAGGAAGTCCCGTTTTGTCTCTACCAAGATAAGTTGCCATTTCAGCACCTTTCCCTGATAATAAGAAAGAAATTGGATACATCCCTACTGTGTCCCCAAATTTCACCAATACACCAAGCATAGCTTCGTTATATTCTTCCGAAAACGAAGGTTTCCCAATATGAGAAATATAACCAGAAACAATTGGTGCAATCGGTTCTAATGGTGGCGGAACCATTTTTGCGATAGTTCCAAAATCTGAAATATATGAAAAATATAAAGCTGTTTGATCCCCCATAATGGCATATGGGTTTAACGCTGCCTTTTCTTCAGACAATCGAAATGACGCTAAATTATTTTTTTGCATAAATATGCCTCCCGTGAATTGATAAATAAATATTGATATGCATTTCTTGTGATTATTTTAACATTCTGATTAATATGTTCGAAGATACCAATTTTTCATATCGCCACAACTAGAATTTGTACCTTTCTGTACTTTTCATGTGAAATTAATGATACAATACGAAAAAGGATGTGAGATTTGTGGAAATAAAACATATAATTTTTTTTGATACAGTCTGCAAATTCAAAAGTTTTTCAAAAGCTGCAAACGAATTATTTATTACCCAACAAGCTGTAAGTAAAAAGATAAAAGAGTTAGAAGAGGAATTAAATACGCAGTTATTTATTAGAAGTTCCTTTGGTGTTGAATTAACCGAGGAAGGCTATTATTTTTTGGAACAAAGCTCGATGATTTTAAAAAAACGCGATGAAATTATCCAATACTACACAAAAATTTCAAACAGCAAAAGAAATTCACTTAAAATCGGAATAGCATACGGAATTAAAGTCTTACTTCGAAAGGCAATATTTCAAGAGTTTGAGAAGAACAATCAAGAAATTGAATTAGAAATAGGTGAAATGTTAAATCAAGATGTAGAAAATGGCATCGTTGATAAAAGCCTTGATATAGGGATTACGATAAATCCAGATAATATTCCAAATATCAGAAGTATAAGCCTTTTTCATGAGCCTATATGTTGTATTGTAAATAAGCATCATCATTTTGCGTCCAGGGTTTCATTGACTTTTGACGAAATATTAAACGAAACCATTGTAATGGCAGATCCAAATTGCAAAAGCTATTACAGTTTTATGGAACAATGTGCACGACATGAAAAAAAACCAAATATCATAACCGTTCCAGACGTTATGTCGATTTATGAGAATTGTTTTCATGATAATGTACTTGGTTTTAGTTTAGAAAGACTAAGTAAATTAATACAGTTCGATGGACTAATCGCTATTCCATTATCAGATCAACATGCCTATTGGGACGTTTGTTTAATCTGGGACGAAGAAAACAAAAATATGAATCATATAAAATGCTTATCCAATTTTCTTCTTGCAAATACAGATTGAAACATCGTATCAATTTGTATAAAAAGCATCCTATTATACCCTATATCAAATATACAAAAGTTCTGCACTTGGAGTATCTAAGCTCCAAATCCATGGCAACATTGGTTCAAAAATGTTGTTCACCGGTTTAAAAAATGTCGTTTTTCAGCGATAAGCCGATGTTGGATTTCACCAGCTTCCGCCGAAAAAAACGGGGTTATGTCTTTTTTCACCGGTCGATCAATGCGGATCATCCAGTACTTTTTTCTTGGAACGCTATTCGCGTTCCAGTTTATAATCTTTCATGCGATAAGAGTTTCAGGTGATCTGGATTACTCTGGAATGATGGATCAAGCGGTCAAGAATGGCCGCTGTCGCCGCACTGTCCTGAAAGACGTTTTCCTATTTGGAAAAGGGAATATTAGTCTTTAGGGTGGTAGAATGCAACTCTGCCTTAGCCGAATCAGTTGGAAGAGGAGGCTGGCCTATTGTTTGGCAATAGGCAGATAACCGATTTCATCGATGATGAGGAGTTCATAGTTCGCATACCGCTTTAAAACCCGGTCAAGTGTCCCTTTTCCATAAGCCGACTGGAGCCTTTTGAATCAGCTCATGACAGTTGATGAAGATGGATTTAATGCCTTGATGACAGGCTTCCACGCCTAGGGCAGTCGACAAATGTGTTTTCCCGACGCCCGAATTTCCGATGAAAATAATATTTTCAGCTTTCTCAAGAAAAACCATATGCTGAAAATCAAGAATTTTCTGTCGAGTGATGCTTGGCTGAAAATAGAAATCGAAATCTTTGAGTGAGCGAATGAACGGAAACCGCACATTTCCTACTGCACGTTCCACTTTCCTATTGGATCGAAACGCCAGCTCTCGGTTGGTCAATTCCAGGATGTAGTAAACAGTGAAGGGAGTCGCTTCACTGTTTACTACATCCTGGTAGTTAGGGAAGTATTCACGCATTCGAATCAGACCGAGCTTCTCAAAATTATTAAGGAATTGGACAGGGTTACTCATTACAGCAACTCCTACACATCATCATACTGCACCAATGAATTTTCAATGAACGCATAGATTTCTTCGTCCTCTTTATGCTTAAACACATCAGACTTCAAGATCTTATAGGCGTCAGCGGTATCGTAAGTATAGGAACGCTTTTTTTCACTAATAGGATGCCTGTAGGTGCTCTTTTTCGCGTTCCCATAAGTCAATAGACCGTTGGCGGCGGCCCGCCGCTTGGGAAATTTCGTAATTGAGTTCTTCGTAAGCCCGAAATATAAGAAACTCAAAGATTGCTTACGCAATCAAAACCGGTAATGAAAAATAGTTTTCGTTATATAATTTAATCTGAAAGTAGTACAAATTCGGCAGCTTTAGTGGTGTTCCCGCACCCGTATAAGAAATTGAATGATTTATCTTATGAGATAAACCGAGTATCGCTTCGAGCATGAATATAAAATTACAAAATTGTTAAGATAAATCCACTACTTTCTAAATTATTTCAGGAGATGTTTCAAATGGAAGTAATGGTTAAAAACTGTTGCGGCTTAGATGTTCATCAAAAGTCCATTACTGCTTGCATCCTTACCGGTAAGTTATCTGTACAGAAACCTAAAAAAGAACAACGTTCTTTTGGCACAACCACGTTTGAATTACAACGATTACTTCAATGGATTCGAGATTATGAAGTGACGCATGTCTTAATGGAAAGTACCGGCCAATACTGGAAACCTGTATGGAATATCTTGGATGTTCCTGATTTGAAACTGATTTTAGCCAATGCACAGCATATCAAAAACGTACCTGGTAGAAAAACAGATATGAAAGATGCTGAATGGATTGCGCAACTCGGAAGAATGGGTCTAATAAATCCCAGCTACGTTCCCGAAAAAAAAATTCAAGAACTTCGTTCTTACACTAGGCATCGTTCCTCTGTAAAAGAAGAAATCACGAAGAGGAAGAATGAAATCCATAATATTTTACAGCGGGCAAATATCAAACTAACCAGTTATTTATCAAATATCTTCGGAAAAACCGGGACAGCCCTTCTGACATTATTCATAAATGGTGAAGTAATCACAGCAGAGGTTGTTGAAACAAATATCCACGGAAAAGTTAAAGCGAGTACAACGGAATTAGTCGAAGCAATGAACGGTCGTTTAACAAAATGTGATCGCACATTACTGAGCTTACATATTCAAACCATTGAGAGATTGGAAACTGAAATTTCAATATTAAACACATGTATTGATGAATACACTGAAGAAATGTCAGATGTATATCTCCAATGTATTGGAATTCCAGGGATTGGTAAGTTGACGGCAGAAGTTGTACTCGCTGAAATTGGAGATAATGTAGATGCCTTTGAAACAGTAGAGAAATTAGCATCCTGGGCTGGTTTATGTCCAGGTAGTTACGAAAGTGCGGGAATACGAAAGAGTTCTCACATAACAGCTGGAAATAAATATCTAAAGGCGGCACTTTGCAGAGCAGGTATAATAGCCGGTCGATCAAATAGTGAAGTATTCCGATCCTATTATCATAACTTGTCGCAGAGAATGCCTAAAGCAAAAGCTGTCGTAGCTGTAGCTCATAAACTACTTAGGGTTATCTATAAATTACTGAAATCAGGAGAACATTATAAAGAAATAGATAAAAATATAGGATTTGGCGCCACGGGAATGGCCTAGATTCTTGTTTTCAAAAATTTTTCAACGAATTTATACTATAGGATATCTTTTTTTGCATTTTTTAGGCTTTTTTTCATATAAAAAGCATCGGGGAAAACCACCCCGATGCCTTTTTTTGTATAGTCGTATTATTTTTTTCGATAATCTGATATTTTGTATTCCACACCGTGGGTACTTTTATAGTACTCAGGATACATTTCTCCACCGCAATTTCCACAAGTGAATCTGGGTGCATCCAACAGATCACCATCGTCCATCTCATTGAATTCATCCACCACTTCCTTCGGAATGGATTCATTGGTTCCGCATTGAAGACATATATAATTGACGCTGTTTTTCCCAGTCGAAGCGATTTGCTTCAAATGTTTTTTCTTCAGCTTGTTTTTGGTTAATTTTGAATTCTTCTGACATTCGTTCGGCTTCTCTTCGGAGCGTTCACGTAAAAACCTTCAGCATTTCTTGTATAGGCTCTTTGAAGCTGTGGCTGTACTTCCTTTTTCTCCTCCGGAGATAGCACGCGCCGAATCAACTTTAACACTGCATTCTGCCAGTTTACCCGCAACATTTTGCATGGGATATAATCGTAATCTTTCCACTCACCACCTTCGCTCAATCCCCCCATATGTACATGGGGGTTAAATTCGGGTTTCGAGTCAAAAGTATTTCCCGATAATACTTTAAAAAGATGGTCCTCAGACCTTCATCGATGGTAAAAACAATATGTCTGTGAGTGGTGTGAAAGATATCTTGAGATACAATCTCACTCCAACGCCCACTTTCAAAGACAGAACAGGTCGGGAAAAATTTGCCTTTACACAGAATCGGAACTTTTTTTACCGCATGGCAACCTTCACAAACATATAACCGAAATCCTTTCGAAATATCCCCATAGCATCTAAATTTTTCAACCTCTTTAAAGACCACAGGTCTTATCTTCAGTTTAAATCTTTTAGAAAACTGGTCCCAATGACTATTCTTATCAAAGAAAATGATATGGAAAATATTCTTATTCATACCTCTACTTTACCACTGTGAAACCAAAACAAAAGCCGTGGAACATGTGCTATCATCACATTCCACAGCTGAAAAATTTTATACTTCCCTATAATACGAAAAAATATTTATGCCTAATAAAGCTCTCTATATACAATGTTTTTACCGTATCGTATACTCGGGTATCATTTTCTCTAAAGCTTCCCATTTCCATGCCATCACTTCAGGGATGTCCTCACCGTTCTCGCGGATAAAGTCATGGTGGAAGTTTACAGTGTTGGTCATCCTTTGCGAGAAGGTTGCCGCTTCTTCACCGTAGACCGCAGCTGCCGCATCCTGCGCCAAATGGTAACGGTCCATCTCAGACAATACGCGCATATCGAACGGTGTCGTAATGTCTCCGTTCTCACGGTAGCCGTGGATGTGCAGGTTGTGGTTATGACGATTGAAGAAGATGTCGCGGATCAAGCCTTCAAAGCCGTGGAAGGCGAAGATCACTGGTTTATCCGTCGTGAAGTAGGCATCGAACACTTCGTCGGTCAACCCACGTGGGTCAATATTTGGGTGACGCAGTTTCAACAGATCTACCACATTGATGAAGCGGATCTTCAGGTCCGGGAACTGTTTATGCAGGATCGTGACGGCCGCAAGCGTCTCAAGGTTCGGCTCTGTCCCAGCAGCTGCGATGACGACATCCGGTTCCTCGTTGCCGCAGGTGGAAGCCCAGTCGATCACTTTCAGACCGTCCTTCACCAACACTTCCGCTTCTGCTGCAGAGTAGAATTGCGGACGCGGGTGTTTCGAAGACACGATCAGGTTGATCTGTTCTTCTGAAGATAATGCTTCTGCCATCACAGCCATCAAGGAGTTCGCATCTGCCGGCAAGTATTCCCGGATGAATTCCGGTTTCTTCTCTGCCAAGTGGGTCAACAGACCCGGGTCTTGGTGAGTATACCCATTGTGGTCTTGTTGAAACACGGTCGATGTTGCGATCAGATTCAAGGATGGATAGCGTTTGCGCCACGTCTGTTCTTTTGCCTTGCGCAACCATTTGAAATGTTGGGTGATCATCGAATCCACCACACGCAGGAATGCCTCGTAACTGGCGAAGAAACCATGACGCCCGGTCAAGACATACCCTTCCAGGAAGCCTTCCGCTTGGTGTTCGGACAACTGGGAATCGATGACACGTCCTGATGGAGAAAGCCATTCATCGTAAGCAGGATCGATCGCTTCCATCCAGACGCGGTTCGTCACTTCGAAGACTTTGTTCAGGCGGTTCGATTTGGTTTCATCCGGTCCGAAAATGCGGAAATTATCCGGATTGTCAACGATCAGATCGCGCGCAAAGTTGCCGAATTCGATCATGTCCTGTGCAATGACCGCACCTGGAATCGTCGTATCGACGGCATACTGTTTCCAATCCGGAATGATGAGCGGTTTCGGCTCGATACCGCCATTCGTGATCGGATTTGTGGCCATCCGCTGGTTGCCTTTCGGCGTCATTGCTTTCAATTCAGGCACCAGTTGGCCATCCGCCGTGAACAGTTCTTCCGGACGATAGGATTGCATCCAATCCACCAACGCATCGATGTACTCCATGTGATTCGCATCCACCGGAATCGGCACTTGGTGGGCGCGGAAGCCGCCCTCGATCGGTTCTCCGTCCCATGTTTTCGGCCCTGTCCAGCCTTTTGGTGTGCGGAAAATGATGACCGGCCAAGCCGGCATTTTGGCTTCTGCAGCGGAGCCTTTGCGGGCTTCCGTTTGGATTGCTTTGATCTTTTCGACAGCCGTATCCAACATTTGCGCCATAAGCGGATGCACCGCTTCTGGTTCAGTACCTTCCACGAACAACGGTTCCCAGCCCATACCACCAAAGTACTGCGTCAATTCTTCGTTCGATTTGCGGTCGAGGATGGTCGGATTGGAGATTTTGCCGCCGTTCAGATACAGTATCGGCAAGACCGCGCCGTCCGTAACCGGGTTGATGAACACATTGGAGAACCAACCTGCCGCCAACGGGCCGGTTTCAGCTTCCCCATCGCCGACGACAGTCGCTGCGATCACATCCGGGTTGTCGAAGATGGCGCCTGTCGCGTGGGAAAGCGAATAGCCCAGTTCGCCGCCTTCATGGATCGAGCCTGGTGTTTCCGGTGCCGCATGGGAAGCGACCCCGCCAGGGAACGAAAATTGTTTGTAGAGTTTCGTCAAACCTTCCAGTTCCTCCGTGATTTCCGGATAGATTTCCGTATAGGAACCGTCCAGATAGGAATTCGAAACCATGACTTGGCCGCCGTGGCCGGGACCTTCGACATAGAACATGTTCAGGTCATATTTGTTGATGGCGCGGTTCAAGTGGGCGTAGATGAAGTTCTGTCCGGAGATGGTTCCCCAGTGGCCGATCGGATTAAGCTTCACGTCGTTTGCCTCGATCGGGCGTTGCAGCAAGGGGTTGTCCTTCAGATACAGCTGCCCGACGGAGATGAAATTAGCGGCGCGCCAGAAGGCATCCACCTTGTCCAGATATTCTTTTGAATCAAATGCAGTCATTTTATTGCTCCTTTTCAGTTATATTCCTGAGGATATTTACCAATTCATTCAAAAATGTCCTACAAAAAAGTCGATTTGACGATTTTCTGTCAAACCGACCGATAAACTACTCTTTTGTTAATTCGTGACAAATCTCTTTTGTAGCTCCGTAAACTTGCGTATACAGTGCATATACTTCTTGATAGATTGCAACGCTTTCCGGAATAGGCCGGACGACATCTTTGTAGGCAACAAACACGTCCGCGCAAGCAGTCACTGTAGGGAACCATCCAACTCCGACTGCTGCCAGCATTGCAGCACCCAATCCAGGTCCCTGTTCGACTTCCAGACAGATGATTTCGGCATCAAAAACATCTGCTTGAATCTGCAACCAATCCGGATTTTGGGCGCCCCCGCCAACAGAAACAATCCGCTTAAAGGATTTGCCCGCCACTTTTTCCATCAATACTTGCGAATCCTTCAAGGAGAAGGTGATACCTTCCAGGACTGCGCGTGCAAAATGTTTGATGGTATGGTTCGTGTCCATCCCGATGAAACTGCCGCGAATGCGACTATCGACATGAGGCGTGCGTTCGCCAACGATATAAGGGGTGAACAACAACCCATCCGCACCCGGTTTGATGGCAGCCACCCCTTCCAACAGTTCTTCGAACGTGCTGTCCGGCGCGAACGTCTCCTTGAACCAGTTCAAACTGTGGCCTGCCGCCAAGGTAACGCCCATCGAGTAGTAGCCATCCTCAATGGTGTGGTTGAATAGGTGCAATTTGCCTTGGTAATCCTGCTCAGCCGAATCCTCGAACGCCAGAAACACGCCAGATGTCCCGATGCTGACCATGCCGGTCTCGGCATTCACGATACCGGTGCCTATCGCAGCGCAGGCATTGTCCGCCCCACCCGCAAATATCTTTACTTCCTTTTTAAAACCGAATCGGTCCGCCAGTTCCGGACGCAGGTTTCCGGTCATGCTGGATGATCCGATCAGTTCAGGCAGATAGGCTTCAGGGATGTGGAATTTTTTGAGAATAAGTTTGGACCATTCTTTCTTTTCCACATCCAGAAGCAGTGTTCCGGCTGCATCCGAGTAGTCCATGTGCAGCGTGCCGGTCATCCAATATCCCAGATAATCCTTTGGAAGCAGCATATGCCGCACCTTGTCCCAGATTTCCGGCTCATTTTCCTGGATCCACAGAATTTTTGGCAAAGTGAATCCTTCCAACGCGATGTTTTTCGTGATCGCAAGCAGTTCTTCTCCGAAAGCATCCGTGATCTCCACGCACTGTTTGGTTGTCCTGACGTCATTCCACAGAATCGCATTGCGGAGGACATTATTCTCTTCATCCAACACAACCAAACTGTGCATCTGGCCGGAGAAGCTGATTCCCTCCAATTGTGCAGTGAAGTCCGCAACTTCATCCTTCAGCCTATCCAGCACATACTCGCAGGCCAGGATCCATTGTCCCGGATCCTGCTCGCTGTATCCGGATTTCGGATGGATGAGCGGATAATCTTTTTGGGCTGTAGCCTTCACGTTTCCGTGCTCATCCAGCAGCAAACCCTTCAATGAACTTGTTCCCAAGTCTATTCCTAACACATACGCCATAATTTTTGCTCCTCTTCTGTTGCATCCATCAGCCGAATGACTTCTGTATGGATTATACTAGGTAATCGTTAAAACGAGATTTGACGAATTCAAGATGGCTAGACTCCATTTTGATTTCACCGTTTTGCATGGCATACTCTGTCAATGATTCTAAAGTTTCTTCATCCGACAAGATTCTTGCGCCAACACCATCGTTGTAGCTGGCATAGCGTTTGTCTTTCAGATCATCGAAGAAACGTTCCTCTTTCAACTTGGCAGCAGCTTTCAATCCGCGGGCGAACGTGTCCATCCCGGCAATATGTGCCAACAACAGATCTTCCATCTCAAATGAGGAGCGGCGTACTTTGGAATCGAAGTTGATGCCACCCGGCGCGATTCCGCCATTCTCAAGGATTTCATACATCGTCAATGTCGTATCGTAGATGTTCGTAGGGAATTCATCCGTATCCCAGCCCAACAGCATGTCACCTTGGTTGGCATCGATTGAGCCCAATGCGTCATAGGAACGCGCCACATTCAATTCATGCTCAAACGTGTGTCCTGCCAACGTTGCATGGTTCACTTCCAGATTCAATTTAAAGTCGCCTTCCAAACCATATTTCTGGATGAAGGCCATCGTAGTTGCCGCATCGAAGTCGTATTGGTGTTTGGACGGCTCCATCGGCTTCGGTTCAATCAGGAACTGCGGCTTATGGCCGATTTTTTCGCCATAAGCAATCGCCATCTTGAACAAGCGGGCAATATTGTCCTGTTCGAATTTCATGTCCGTGTTCAGCAAGGACTCATAGCCTTCACGGCCGCCCCAGAAGACGTAGTTTGCGCCGCCCAATTTCTTGCTGATGTCCAAACCTTTTTTCACTTGTGCCGCTGCATAAGCAAAAACATCGGCATTATTGGAGGAACCAGCCCCGTTCACATAGCGCGGGTGAGAAAACATGTTTGCTGTATTCCACAACAGTTTGATGCCGGTTTGATCCATTTTCTCTTTGATCAGATCCGTGATTTCATCAATATTTTTGAAAAATTCTTCCAGTGAATTTCCTTCAGGGGCGATATCCACATCATGGAAACAGAAATATTCAACATCAAGTTTTCCCAAAATTTCAAAGAAAGCTTCCACGCGGTTCTTTGCAGTTTCCATTGGACTGGTGCCTTCCCATGTGCGGATGTTCGTAGGGCTTCCGAAAGGATCAGAGCCGTCCTGCGTCATCGTATGCCAGTAAGCGACAGCAAAGCGCAAATGCTCCTTCATCGTTTTGCCCATCAACACTTCTGACGGATTGTAATGGCGGAACGCAAACGGATTCTCCGTGGTAACGCCTTCATATTTGATTTTATCTACTTTTGAAAAATAACTCATTTCTTTTCCTCCTCAAAAAATGTTATCCTGTTTTTGGGTTAGTTCGCTCAACTAACTCATAAACATAATATAAACGATTATTTTTTTGTTGTCAAGCGATTTCAGAAGGTATATGATAGATACCTAAGGAAGAAGGAGTGGTTTTTTTGATTCATAGCAAATATACGATCCGCGAAAACAACGAGGCAACCATTTTAAATGCCATCATCAGCCAGAAAGAAATTTCCCGCGCTGAATTATCCATCCTTGCCGGTCTGAATAAGGCTTCCGTATCCTCGATCACCAAAAAACTGTTGGATGACGAGTTGATCCATGAAGACCGTATCGGCGATGCAGCCAGAATCGGCGGCCGAAAGCCAATCATGCTCACTTTCAACGGAAAAGCTGCACTGACCCTTTCCTTGGATGTCGCCCCCAACTACATCGAAGGGCTCATCGCCTATATTGATGGGAAGGTACTTTATGAATCTGAAATCAGAGGAATAAAAGTTTCTTCTGAAAACGCACTTGACTACATCACAAGCATGGTAGAAAAATTGACCCATTATGTAGAAGAAACACCGCATGGAATTATTGGACTTTGCCTGGCCGTCCACGGTCTTGTTAATCAGGAGGAAATTATCTTTACACCCAGCTATACCTTGCAAAGCAACCTAAAAAGCCAGTTGGAGGGGATTTTCCCGTTTTATGTTCACTTGGAGAATGAAGCGAATCTGGCAGCCCTCGGTGAATATACCTTTGGATCGATTTCGGATAGCGTCATAAGCCTGAGTATCCACACTGGTATTGGAGCCGGAATCGTTGAAAATGGAAATTTGAGAATCGGGAAAAATGGTAAGGCTGGCGAAATCGGCCACAGCATTTTATATCCTGATGGAAAAAAATGTCCCTGCGGCAACGAAGGATGTCTAGAGCAGTACGCATCCCATCAGGCCATTTACAGCGAATTGGAGCAACTACTTAATGCAAATGAAATCAATTCATCGATTGTAATCGACCTGTATAAAAAAGGGGACCCTATCGTTCGCAGCGTCCTTGAAGCTAACGCACATTACCTAAGTATTGCGGTCAATAATTTAACTGTAATCTATGATCCCGATTTGGTGATCATCAATAGCTCAATTTATAGACAACTCCCAGAATTAATAGATATCTTGAAAACTAATCTTAAAGGAAAATTTTCAAGCGATACTTCTGTCGCCAACAGTTCCCTAAAGAGAAAAGCCACCTTGTTCGGTGGAGTGGCGAAATCTACCCAATATTTTTTAAATATCAAGAATCTCAAAATGAACTAAATTATATGCAACCTGGATTTTCGGAAACACATTATGCTCGTATTCAAACGACGTATATAAATGAGTAGCACCTCTTGGTACGATTAACGTATCAAGAGGTGCTACTCATTTGCTGCAACAAAAGCTTACCATCGTCCCCATTACGATACATTCCGATAACAACACCCCATTTTCATCCCCAGCTGTGACCCCAACCCCTACCGATTGCACAATCAAGACGGCAAATTGGGAAATTTCTTTTTTCAACGGCGTGGATGAGCGCGTAATTCAGACAGTTATGAGGGAGCTGAAACAATTTGAAATGTGACTATACCAACGTAAAAAACATCTACATCGTCTGCGGCAAGACGGATATGCGAAAAGGAACCGATGGCTTAGCCACGCTCATTCAGGATTCGTTTGATCTGGATCCCTACACTGAAGGTTTAGAGCATACTACCAAAAACCGACATCCTTATTCACTTTTCTTGAATTTCCGGAATGGAACAGACAGAGGAAGCTTTGTTTATTTTGAAGGGGTTTGATGTGGAGATAGGGTGAATAAACGAAAAACAAGCACAAACGCTTTTGAATCAGCGTTTGTGCTTGTTCGGAATTTAGATATTCAAATTAGGGATGTTGTTTCTGAACTGGGAGCCACTGTCCAACCTGATTTTTTCTTCAAGCCCGCGGATCAGACGCCCTTCGCGGTCATAGACATGGCTTCGGGCTTTCTTGATGTCCGCCATCGCAAGGATGAGCCTGTCGCGCAGCGGTTCGGCCAATTCGTCGAACAGGAAAGATTCTTTGTTTAGATTGTATTTCGCACGCAGCGATTCCACTTCTCCGGCTTTCTTTACTCGGTAACTTTGTTTGGGCAAGGCGCCTTCGATTGTGCGCTTCTCTATCCGATAGACATAGTTGTTGTCGTATTCTATTTCCAAGGCTCCGCTGTTGGTGCGGTTATACTGTACATTCCGATGATTTTCCTTATGCAGTTCCCACCAGGCTTTGATTCCCGCAATCGCCTCTTCCGTTCTCATAATTGAACTATTCTCATCAGCGTCTAGTAAGATGTGAACGTACATGATAAACGTTTGAGGGGATAGTTTTAGATATAGCAAAACCAACTTTGTCCGCGCCTGGTTATTTGTAAAATACCAATTGATTGTTGCTGATCCTTATCGATCCAATAATTCTTCTTTCTCAGAATCCATCCAAACATCGTTTCATTTTTTAATACACTTTCTGAATTCTTTCTATTTATCCCAGACTCTTTGCCAATGCATTATAAAAACCATTTTCATCATTCGTATCCGTTATAAAATCAGCTGCTTGTTTCACTTCATCAGGAGCATTGCCCATTGCAATTCCTTTACCAGCGTGTATGATCATAGGCATATCATTGAAATTATCGCCGATTGCTAAAGTATTTTCTACTTCAACACCGTATTTTTCACATAAAAAGAGAAGCGCCCCTAATTTTGATACTTGATTATTAACAATTTCCATATAGGTGTCTTTTGATCGATAGTAAGAAATACTGGATATGTTTGATCCTGCTAACTCATCCTCCAGTTTTTGAATATCATCCGGACTACCCATGCACAGGATTTTGTGGACAGGAAATTGCTCGTTCAGGAAATATTCCATTGAGATGGGTTCTGGATCCATTTTGGTGATTGCCGCTTCCTGCTTTATCCACTCATCTTCTCGTTCAACGTACCACCGATCGCGGGAATAGATATTGAAGCTTATTTCCGGGAACTTTGTGGATACTACTTGATAGAGCCGTATTGTGTCCGGTCGCTCTAAAGTCAGACTATATAGATCAACAAATGATCCTTCTGTATGTTGTGTGATCAGCGCTCCATTGAAGCAAACCAGTGGTGAAGACAACTGAACTTCATCGGCAATTGAAACCATTGCTCCTGGCGGTCTGGCGGATGCCAGAATAATTTTCGTGCCTTGCTTAACCAAGTCTTGGATGATTTGGCTTGCTTCGGCTGAAACTTCATGCTTTGAATTTAACAAAGTGCCATCTATATCGCTGAATACCAACTCAGTCTTTGTCATATCGTTTCCTCCTCAAAGATGATTTCGGTTTGATCTCCGAAATAAGCCTGCTGTTTTGATGTCAGAACACTATCTGTAATGAAGCAATCGATGTCCTGGTAATTCGCACCCTTGAACTGCGCTTCTTTGTTGAATTTCTGATTTTCAGCAACCAGTACCACTTGTCGACTTTGTTTTACCACTTTTTGCTTGATCAAGGCGTTGTTCTCCTCTTTGAAAAAGATACCCTCTTTCTCTAAACTAGCTGCTCCGATAAAACAAATGTCAAATTTAATCGATTCAATCTCTTCCAAACTTCGGACCGAAAAGAAGAATCTGTCTTCATGGTTGAATTCTCCACCCAAAAGATGAACCTTTATTTTTGGATTCATTCCCAATGCAAATGCATTGTCCAGAGAATGCGTATAAACCGTACACTTTTTGTTTAATTTCTGTGCTGCTAACAATAACGTAGTCGATACATCCAGAAATAACGTGCTGTTTTCTGCTATTTCTTCTAAAACTCTTTCAGCCATTTGTTCTTTTTCAGGTTTATGTATGCCTATCCGCTCCCCAAAATTGAGTATCTTGGAACTGCCTTCAGATAACATAATGCCTCCATGCGTACGGACAGCATTTCCGGTTTTCAAAAATTCCAGGATATCACGGCGAGCAGTGTCAGCCGAGATGTGGAATTCTTCCATTATCTCTTTTTTGGAAAGTCTTTTTCTCTTCTCCAACAGCTGTTGCATCTGCTGAATGCGCTCTTCTTGGTACATCGTCCCACCACCTTCGATATAATTATATAAGTATTTTTAAGCATTTGCAAGTTTATCCAAGCGTTTTAAAAAGGGATTAAAAAAATAAGCACAAACGTTTTTAGGCGCTTGTGCTTATTTGTTATCTTTAAATATTCAGATTAGGGATTTTATTTTTTAAAGAAGCGCTACTGTCCATCCTGACTTTATCTTCAAGTCCGCGGATCAGACGCCCTTCGCGGTCATAGACATGGCTTCGGGCTTTCTTGATGTCCGCCATCGCAAGGATGAGCCTGTCGCGTATTGGTTCGGGCAATTCATCAAACAGGAACGATTCTTTGTTCAGATTGTATTTCGCACGCAGCGATTCCACTTCTCCGGCTTTCTTTACTCGGTAACTTCGTTTGGGCAAGGCACCTTCGATTGTGCGCTTCTCTATCCGATAGACATAGTTGTTGTCGTCGTATTCGATTTCCAAGGCTCCGCTGTTGGTGCGGTTATACTTTACGTTCCGATGATTTTCCTTATGCAGTTCCCACCAGGCTTTGATCCCCGCAATCGCCTCTTCTTCACTTTTGTAGCTGCCGTGTTCCTTCCGAATGTTGCCGATCCGATTCTGCCAATAGTTGGTATACACTGTTTGAGTCATATAATCCGCCCTTTCGAGAATGTTGTAATCGATATCATTGTATGTGTAAAACGGAAAAATTGCAAGGGATGTATCTTATTTTCCGAAAACCATTCGCCATTTGTTATTTGAAAAACTAAATTCCAGTTGACTGATTCAAAATACGGAATTCACTTCTGCAAAGCTGTATTTTTTATGACACCAAGGGGCTGACAATATCAAGCCTTATATGCTTCACTATTTTTGTCTCAATACAAAGAAATCCTCATAGGGTTTGAATATTGGTTGGCAAACCAAATATATTCAAACCTTATGAGGATTTTACCATTCTACTTATTATCCAATCCAACAAGCTGACGTTGTTTCCTGTTTGCTTCCTCTGCGACGTATTTTAAGACAGTCTTGAATTCTTTCCTCGTCGCATTCTTAGTGAAAGTACCAAAGTTACGATTGTATTTCGCCATGATTTCTTCTGCTTTTTCTTTTTCAACCATCTAAATTCTCCTCCAATTCTTCAACGGTATATTGTTTTGGTAAAATCAGATCTATATTGTCAACATCTTCCAGCACTTCTGAAATTTTGTTCTCATAGTCTTTGAAAATCACGATAAGTTCTACAGAATCACCAAAAATTTCTTTTACTTTTGCTATATTTTCACGCGATTTAAAGTAGGCATTAATAAACCGCTCTTTTGGTACATATCTACCTTCTGCTTTTTCACGCTCTTTCGTAAACTGCCAAGCAATAAAGGGATCTTGATAAACATAGTAGAGTGAAACTTCATAATTACGTTTTATTGCCCGTTGAATATTTTGAGTAGATTTGCCAATTGCAAAAGTTCCATCGAGAATAAAAGAATATCCCTCTTTCAAAAGATACGTAAATACGTGATCAACAAGCCAAGAGGCACCTTTTTGAAAGTCATTAGAATTCGAGCCGTTATAATCAGGAAATTGACTACGAAATTCATCAGCATCAATAATGCAAAGGTTGTCCGATAATTCCGCCACGGCGGTTGCTACTTCAGTTTTTCCAGCCCCTGGGCTACCAGCCATGAAAATAGCAACTTTATCAGGAACCATTATCTTGTCTGCAATAACTTTTCCAACAAAATTTTGCTTATGAGCTTTTGCGTATAGCAAAGATGCATCATCCATATAATCAATCCCTTTCGTTGATAATAATTTATAAATTTAGGATTCCCATTTCTCCCTAAAGGATATCACATAATCCACCAAAAACAATATAGTAAATTAGACGCACTGCCTTCCTATTTTCCCCTATTTTTTAAAAGGCTAAAAATACAAAAAAGAACTTTACGATTGACTTGGAGTGCACTCCATGGTTTACAGTAGACTTATCAAATAAAGTGATGGAGGAAAATACTATGGAACAAACGTATATCACATTGAACGACGGAAATAAAATCCCGCAATTCGGCTTGGGTGTCTTCATGATTCCGGGGGACGAAAAAACCAAGGAGGCTTGTTTGGAAGCTTTCAAATTGGGTTATCGACACATCGATACCGCGCATGCCTACCAAAACGAACGCGGTGTTGGACAGGCCGTTAAAGAAAGCGGCATTCTGAGAGAAGAAATCTGGATCACCACAAAACTGTGGCCAAGCGAATACGGCGAAGGCAAGACAGAAAAAGCCATCGACAAAATGTTGGAGCGTTTGGGAACGGATTACATCGACCTATTGCTGTTGCATCAACAATTCGGCGATTATCTGGGTGCTTGGAAGGATATGGAAAAAGCCGTCGCTGAAGGCAAAGTGAAGAGCATCGGCTTGAGCAACTTCGAATCCGAGCGGTTGGAAGAAGTGCTCGCTGCCGCAACAATCAACCCATCCGTTCTGCAGGTTGAATGCCACCCCTATTATCAACAAAACAATCTGAAGAAACGTATCGCGCCTTATCACACGGTCATCGAAAGCTGGTATCCGCTGGGCCATGGCGATGCAGCCTTGATCGAGGAGCCCGTTTTCACCAAATTGGCTGAAAAATATGGGAAAACGAATGCTCAGATCATCCTGCGTTGGCACATACAGGAAGGCACAATTGTGTTTCCGAAATCGTCAAATCCGAAACACATCAAAGAGAACATCGACATTTTCGATTTCGAATTGACGGAGGAAGAGATGAACGATATCCGTCAACTGGACAAGGGTTTCCGATACTACACAAGGACGCTTGAGGAACAAGAAGCAGCTCTCGGCCAATTTGTACCGGCTGATTAAGTGAAAAAAGGAGTTAGATGAAAGAAAATTGAACCCCCTCTAGGAATGCTGTTTTGTAAGCATTTCTGGAGAGGGTTCGTTTTTGTATCTTGACAGGATTGTCCAATGAACATTATTCTTTAGAACTTAGCTTTATGTCTGATTAGGTTGTTGTCCAATCCCCCTATTTTACGTTGCCTTCATTTCCTTAATGTATTTGGTCAATCCATGCATCAAATTTCAATGAGCTTCGTATATTTAGGATAGATTCTATTTGACACTACTATAAATACGTATTATATTACGTATAAGAAAGAGGCTTGTTATGGATTCAAGGGAATTAATTACGATGATCATGAATGACGGTTGGGTACTCATTAAGGTAAGAGGCAGTCATCACCAATTCAGACACCCGAAGAAGCCTGGACGTGTTACAGTTCCGCATCCAAAAAGGGATATACCTAAAGGGACAGTGCACAGCATCCTTAAGCAAGCGGGATTGAAATAGCCCCCCGCTTTCTGAGTTGATTCAATAATAGAAAGGAAGTATCCTTATGGTTCTGTATTATGCAATTTTCAATCCCGAAGGCACGCAGTTCAACGTGTCATTCCCGGACTTACCCGAGTTGTTCACCAGCGGCAATGACATGGCGGATGCCCTCCACATGGCGAAAGATGCTTTGGAAGGCTATCTGCTCTGGCTAGAAGATGAGAAAGAAGCATTTCCGCCGGCATCTGACTATGATGCTATCCCGTTAACAAAAGGAGACTTGTTGATTCCGATCGAAGCAAATCTCGAAGTGGCAAGACTTAAAGAAAACACGAAAATGATCAAGAAAACTTTGACGATTCCGAATTACGTAAATGCGCTCGCGGAAAAAGAAGGCATCAATTTTTCCCAAACATTGACGGAAGTATTGAAGGAGAAGCTGCGGATACATTAAGCAGTTGGATGTTCGTATATAGCAATGCTCGTTGGAGATGAGGTCTCTCCTTAATGCTATTTTATATTTACCACCCCAATAAAAATCTGGTACACTATTCATGTCGTAAGACAAAAATCCTCCTAAGTCCTGAATATTGGTTGGCGAACCGAATTTATTCTGTTGCTTAGCGAGGATTTTATTATTGTAATACTTCAGTCGGCCCTTTTCTTGGAAGGAGCAAAAAAAATGAAAATTTCGTATCCAGCAACATTCGAAGAAGACGGCGACTATATATTCGTCCAATTCCCAGATATACCCGAAGCAATGACACAAGGCGCAACTGCGTTAGAAGCACAAGCCAAGGCAAAAGAAGTATTAGAATTGGCATTAGATGGAAAACAAGATTTGCCTGAAGCAACAGCTGTGGATGCCTTGGAGAGAACGTATCCCGATAAAACAGTCTCTTTGATTGAGATCGATTCCTATCAGTCGGCTTGAGTTCTTTTGAGGATGTGCAGCAACAGCCGCCGTGCCATTTCAATGCTTTGTTTTGATTTGCCATCATTGTACTCACCACTTTATTTGATTTATATACAGCAAACAATATATGAAAGTAGTACGAAAGTCATAAACATGGCTTGAAAGAAATAAATGGTATATAACCGCTCATCTACTCAACACACAAAACCCATCATCCTGAGTTTTTATAAAGGATGATGGGTTTGTTTTATTATGTTTATTTCGACCAACCAGATGATTCCGACTAAAGAATTGCAGCAAAGGTTTCCTTCAACAGACTGATTTCTTTTGAGGATGTGCAGCAACAGCCGCCGATCCATTTGCAGCCCAGTCCGTGCCATTTCAATGCTTCGTTGGAGAACACTTCGTCCACTGCATGACTGTGCGTCCATACTTTTGTAGCGGAATCGTAGATCGCTCCCGAATTTGGATAAGCGACCAATGGCTTGGTCGCAATTTCCTTCAGATATTCCAAGGCCGGCAAGACCAGATCGGGTTGCACGCAATTGACGCCGTAGGCAATGATTTGGTCGGACGACTCAGCCAATAGTTGGAAAACCCGCAGATCGGTCCCGTCACATAGATTGTGGGCGTCTTTCAAGGTTACCGTCAGCCAGGCTGTCGCGTTGGGATGTTGGGCCAGCAACTCAATCACGGCCTGGATTTCCGTCAGATCCGGAATGGTTTCGAAAGCCAACAGGTCAGGCCCTGCTTCCAGCAACAGTCCGAGCCTTTCGCGATGGAAGTCTTCCAATTCGGTTTGCGAAAGTCCATAATTCCCTCGGTATTCCGAGCCGTCCGCCAAATAGGCACCATATGGACCGATCGAGGCCGCCACCCATTTTTCCTGCGTGCCTTGGCTTTTCGATTGTGCCTGTTTCGCAAGTTGAACCGTCTTTTTGATTAAAGCCCGGCTTTCTTCGGTTGTGTGACCTAGCCGCTCAAAACCGGCTACCGTCGCTTGATAGCTCGAGGTGATGGCAATGTTTGCCCCTGCATTGTAATAGTTCTGATGCACTTTTTCGATTTTCTCCGGTTCGTTCACTAATGCTTTTGCGGTCCATAACTCGTCATTCAGGTCCAAGCCCTGTTCCTCCAGCCCTAGGGACATGGAACCATCGATAAGGATTACTTTTTGGTTCTTTTGCCAGTCATTAAAATTCATCGGATAGCTCCCCTACTTCTTGATTTTCAAATGCAATGGAATCTCTTTTGCTGAAGAATAATTGGTAATAGAAGAAACATAGAATCGTGAACGGGATGCCGATGATCAAGGCAATCCGCTGGTTCGGATCAAAAGCGATGCCGATGATCGACACGGAGCAAAGGATAATGACGAGCCACGGAACGATTGGATAGAATGGTGTTTTGTAATCTAGTTCCGCCAGCTTATGCCCAGATTTCAGATAGTGTTTCCGGAAATTCAGTTGCGCCCAAGCGATGCTCAACCAAACTGCCACGACCGCGAATGCGGAGATCGATACCAAAGCCAGGTAAACGGTGTCTGCAGAATAAATGCTGGAAAACAGGGAGAGGAGTCCGCCCAGAATGGTCAGGAGCAACCCATAGATCGGCAACCCGCGCTTTGATAAGTTAGCGAACCGTTTCGGCAGCGTCCCCGCATTGGCCAATGACCATAGCATTCTCGATGCGGCATAGACACCGGAGTTTGCGCCGGACAGGATCACGGTGATCAGCACGACATTCATGATGTCGGCGGCATAAGGAATCCCTAGTTGGCTCAGGATGAAGGTCACCGGACTTTCATCCAAATTCGCAGCAGCATCCGGCAGCAGCGCACCGATCACAACAATCGTCCCGATGAATAGGACCACCAGAATGACGATTGTCTGCAGGATCGCTTTAGGGATATTTTTCTTGGGATCCGCCGTTTCGCCAGCGGCTACGCCGATCAGTTCCGCACCTGAAAAAGCGAAGTTAGCCGACAGTATCGCCAAGAAAACAGAGCCTGCTCCTTTCGGGAACCAACCGTTTTCCGTCAAATGATGAAATAGCGGCGCTGACTCGCTTCCCTGGATTGGCAAAAATCCAAAAATGCCGCCCAGACCTAGGATAAGGAAAATTGCCAGTGCAAGCACTTTGATCAAAGACATCCAAAATTCGCTTACGGAAAACCAACGCACATCTATAATGTTTGATAATAAAATTATGCCTATGAAAAAGATGCACCAGATCCAAGTCGGAATACCGGGGAACCAACGCTGCGACAAAATCGCCAAGGTGATGAATTGTGAACCCAATGACACTGTCCACGTCAACCAATATAGCCAAGCCACCACGAATCCGACGCCGGGATGGATATATTTCGAAGCGTAATTGTGGAACGAACTCGTGCTGGGTTCATGTACCGACAATTCGCCCAAGCACATCATAACCAGCGTCACCAATAATGCCCCGATCAAATACGCGATGATGGTTCCGATCGAACCCGTCGTTTGAATCAAATACCCCGAACTCAAAAAGATCCCGGTGCCTATTACCCCACCCAATGAAAGCATAACCAGATGCTTCGAACTCATTTCTCTTACAAAAGATTGTCCCATAATTTTTCCCTCCAAAATGTATTAAAATATATAAAAAAAAGCACTCCCCCTATCGAAAGGGCGAATGCTCGCGTTACCACCTTAATTCATAATCATAAAGATTATCTCTGCAAGGGACTATCATCCCTTCACGCTCTAACGGGCGTACCCGTCACCTGCTAAGTTTCCCTCACATGTGATAACTCAAAGACCATTTTCGCTAATGCCGAAACATCTGCTCTCACCGTCTGCAGACTCTCTGTGGTTTCTTTCTTGGCTACTTATCTCATCAAAGTTTCATTTATTTCTAACAAATATACAGAAACTGTAATCGTTTGTCAATTATTTTGTATATTTTTTACACATACTTTCATTCCTTTCCCGGTGAGGCGGTTTTCGCCGAGAATTCGGGCGCGTCCGGTTCGCTATTTCCCGGCGAACCGTCTCTCGCCGGGAAAGCGACTCCTAACGTCTCAGTATTTCCCAGTGAGGCAGTCCCCATCGGAAAATCGGGTGCGGTTGCCTAGCGTTTCCCCGGTGAAGCGGCCCTCGCCGGATATTTCGTAAAGTTCCGGTGGAGTCGCTAACCCGCTATCTCCGCGGACGAGAATCAGTCCAGAATCGGCGGATAAATTTACGCCAGTGTTTGAAACCGTTATTTTTGAGTTGAATATTCCGTTTTTTTCATGTAAGGTTGCCATTGAGAGACCCCCTCTCTAAGGGAGCATGATGCAAAAATAATTTCTCTTACGGGTTCTCCTGATTCTGAATTAGTTAAATTGTCGAGTAGTGCTCTTTCGTGTGTGCAGAGGAATCCGCGTTTCAATTTGAAGCAGTGACCTCTCATATTTTTAGATTTGGTTATAAATGATATTCTATATGTTAGTGTCATGTGCAATAATGAATTGGAAAACAATAAATCCCTTTATGAAATAAGGCAGGCTTCGAAAATAAAAAAGACGGAGGACAATATAGTGACAATAAAAGCAATCGTATGCGATATGGACGGAACGTTACTCAACTCAAATGGTGAAATAGACGGACAAACATTAGATAAATTGATAACGCTTCAGAAAAACGGAATAAAACTAATTTTAGCAAGCGGCAGAAGTTACCTCCGCTTATTGCCTGACGCATTGAAATTAGAAATGGACAAATACAACGGTATGATCATTGATGTAAACGGGACTTCAATCTACAATGTTCATACCAAAGAAAGAAATAGATTGGGTATTTTGGATAATGGAGATATCAAGAAACTCAATGATTACTTTTCGCTTTTTAATGTGGAAATCCAATACAGTCAAGACGATACGGTTTATACATATTTGCCTGAAAAAATATACAATCTCAAAAAGAATATTCGCGGTGAAATGAAGCTTCCACAAGACTATCCATGGATGGGAGGCATGTTCGGCTGGTTATGTGACACGCGAGCTGGATATCCAAACCAACATATGATTCGCGATCTCAATTTATCACCCGAATATTGTAATAAAATGTCAGTCGTGCAAGACCCGCATTACATGGAATTTGTCAAAGAGACTTTGACTAATCATCCGATATACGATGATTTTGAATTCGTTTTTTCTGATGAAAGAAAAATGGAAGTCACCTTTAAAAACATTACTAAAGGGAATGCCTTGGATGAATTGCTGCAACTATCAGGCATAAAGAATGATGAAGTCGTCGTATTTGGGGATAGCGAAAATGACATCTCCATGTTTCATGACAAAAAATTCTCTGTTGCAATGAGGAACGCCCTTCCTTCAGCGCAGCAAAATGCAAATTTCATTACGGATTCGCATGATAATTTCGGAGTCTTTAACATGCTGACGCAATTAGAAGAACAAGGGCATATTCAGTCTTCACCCTCTAGTTGTCTTAAATAATTTAAATTAATAAAGACCCAGGCCGGGCTCATCGAGTGGATGAGCTTCGCCTGGGTCTTTTCCTGTAATCTTTCAGAATCTCCGGTGAATTGGCCTTCGCCGAAATTCAAATCTGTCGCGTACTGTTTACGGGTGAAACGGGCCTCGTCGGGAATTCGCCTTTGTTCCTCCCGCTATTTTCCGGTGAGACAGCCCTCAACGGAGAATCGGCTCTGGTTACTGTGCTGTTTCCCCGTGAAGCAACCCTCGCCGGGAAATCGGGTGCAGTTACCTCACGTTTCTCCGGTGAAGCAGCCCTCGCCGGAGATTAACCTTCATTTAATAATTTTTACATTCTGCAGCGACATATGGGCTTTTACTGAGGTTTTGAAATTATCCATGCTAAAATAAGCGTAAAGGTAGATAAAAATGCTAATCACCAAGTCAAAGGAAGGAAGTTTTGTCATGAATCAGATTGTGCCAGCACTATGGTTTGCCGATGATAATTGTGAAGAAGCAGTCAACTACTATGTGAGTGTCTTCCCCGACTCAAAAATTTTGTCTATCCAATATTTCACTAAAGAAACAGAAGCTTTAAGCGAATATTATAAAGGTAGGTCTGGAAAAGTCATCACAGCCGAATTTGTCCTAAGTGGCCATAAATTTACTGCCTTAGATGGTGGCCCTGTCTTTCGCTTTAATGAAGCGATATCTTTTGCGATTGAATGTGCCGATCAATCTGAAATCGACTACTATTGGGAAAAATTATCGCATGTACCTGAATCGGAGAATTGCGGTTGGGTAAAAGATCGATTCGGACTCTCATGGCAAATTGTGCCTTATAATATGATGGAATTGCAGCAGTCAGATGCACAAATTCAAGCTGTGTTGGCAATGAAAAAAATTATTATCGCTGATTTAGAGAAATTAAAATAACATATATAATCAGCAAATAAGAAACTTTTTTGTATGGCTGTTCACTTCATACAGATGCCATAGAATCTAGCTGTTTTTTGTTGCAGCATAGGAAAAGCACCTCCTGAAACGATATCAGGAGGTGCTTCTCTTTGATGTGAGTATATTAAATACGGTCTTACCTTAGCCGCTAGATAAAATCATCCTCAACCTCTTTCATATGCGCGGGCAGCGCAAGAAATACCGCAACCTGATATCCGCCAGCCAAAATTACCACTAGTGACATAGGGGAAAAGCGAAGAGAAAAAGAGGATGGACAGGTTATACCAAATGACCGGTATGGATATTTTTTCCACGTTCTGCCATTCATGTGCAAGCCGATCCACATCGTCTCCAGCCAGAAGAAGGACAGAGTGTAGGCTGAATAACTGCCTTTCAGCGCCCACAATCCTTGTAAATTGAAGGACTCCGGCTCCTGCAATTCCAAAACCAAAATAGTCATGATAATGGCCAGAATAGCATCCGTAAAAGCTATTAACCTATCCTTATTCATACAAATTTCCCCTTTATTCTTGATGGATCAAATCTGCTGAAATGCGGCAATCCTCAATACGTGCTAGCCTCTTGTCGAACAATCAGCCATTCCCCATTCCGCTTTTCAAAAAAATTTTTGATCTGAAGTCTCCAAGTGTGCCGTGAGCCATAGATGCGCGCATCCACTCTGTTTTGACCAATGAAACTTGCTTTATTGCCCTCAATCTTGATGTGTTTGACGTTCTCTTCAATGGTTGAAAAATAGCGCATCTGTTCGCTTCTAATTTGTGCAAACCATTCATCTTTTGTCTGGTCATATCCGGTTATGTGGATCAGATGCATGTCGTCTGCAAGAATGCGATCCAGCTTGTCTATATCTTTGGTAACCATCGCTTGATTCACCGCGCGGTACAATTCAATAATTTGTTGTTCATCCATATTTTTTCCTCTTCTCTTGTTTCTATAGTCCATCAAATCTTTATTGACTATTGCAATTATAGAACTTAGAGCTGACTCCAAGTCAAGAGTAAAAAGCTGCATGCATTTTTAAATATGATGAGTCAGGTAGTGACAGCGTGAACTTCCCCGCCTACCCTGAGCCTTGAAGGATAGATTTCCTATCTCGTTTCACTAAGAATTATATCGCTATTTTGGCGGTCTTCGCCGGAGATTCTAATTCGTTCATATCGCTATTTCCCGGTGAGGTGGACCTCAACGGAGGTTCGGCTCTGATTACTGTGCCGTTCCCCCGTGAAGCAACCCTCGCCGGTAAACCGGGTGCATTTGCCTCACGTTTCTCCGGTGAACAGTCTCTCGGCGGGAATTCGTGTCCGTTCACAATGCCGTTCACCGACGAACCAGCTTCACCCGTTTTTCTGTACCACCCCCACTAACAAATTTACTAGGGACTACTTTTTTAAAAATTCTATCACTGCTTTTGTGAATTCTTCATAGTATTGGAATATTGAGCCATGACCGGCATCTTTATAAATCACAAGTTTACTGTTTGGGATGCGTTGAGCTAAATCATAGGAGTTCTCAGTCGGTACCATCCAATCAGCGTCACCATTTACGACGAGGGTCGGCTGCATTATTTTTGCCAGATCCGCTGGTTTTGATTTCCCCCACTTATTAATCGCTCTAAGTTGTGTGCGATACCCCTTTAAACTAATCGTTTTGTCTCGATCTTGTTTCCGTTCCTTAAGTCTTGCCAAGAATTCTTTTGCTTTTCTTTTGCCATTTGAGGTACGTGTGAAGAATAAATATGTTTTTACATCTTTTAATGTGAAAATGGCCCGCACTAAATCTTGATTAGCAATTTTCGTCACATTTTCAATCCCTTTTCCACCACGAGGACCCGTTCCGGTTAAAATTAGTTTTCTTACGAGAAATGGTTCCAGTTCCAAGAGTTCTTGAGCGATCATCCCACCCATCGAAAGAGACAGAATATCGATCTGTTTAAACCCTAGTGCTTTTATAAAAGCTGAAGCATCTTCGGCCATTTCTTTTATGGTAGCTGGTACGTGTCCACTGGATAAGCCGACACCTCTATTATCGAACGTAATCACCCAATGATGTTTTGCGATGCCGTCAATTATTCTTGGATCCCAGTTATCGAGATTCGCTGATAAATGCGTGAAGAAAACAATTGGAATCCCTGCTTTTTTTCCTAATTCCCGATAAGCATACGTTATTCCATTAGCCGCTCGGATGCTTTTATTTGGAGCATGAACATATGTCTCACTTTCTTCCATATTTATACGTCCTCATTTCTGTTTTTATCAATCGGAAACCTTGATGACAACCTTCCCTTTTGGATGTCCATTCGCTACTAGACGCAAAGCTTCATTTACTTGATTTAGAGTAAATGCAGTCGGATCGACAGCTGGGATAATATTATTTTCTTCGATAATTTTTGAGATTTCTTTTAACTGTGAACCATTGGAGCGAACAAATATAAAACGATACACGACACCATGCTTTTTCGCTTTTCGATCAAATTTCGCCCCTGCTAGAGCAAATAGTTGTTGTTTCCACTTTGGAAATCCATGACTTTTTGCAAACTCTTTATTCGGCCCTGTACGAAGGCTCAACAATCTTCCCCCAGGTTTGATGATCGACAATTCCCGATCAAATTCAGCAGCCCCGAGTGTGTCAATGACAAAATCCACTCCCTGTAAAATTTCCCAGTAATTTTCTTTCGTATAATCAATGTATTGAGTGGCGCCGGCAGCGAGAATCTGTTCACGAGACGAGGGATTGCCTGAGACAATGACCTTCAGTCCCATGGCTTTAGCTATGGGAACAGCCATTTGTCCAAAACTCCCTGATCCACCTGGAATGAAGACCGTTTGCCCGGCTTTAGCATTTAGTTCTTCATGCAACCCTTGATAAGCAGTTAGGCCAGTTAAAGGCGCAGCTGCCCCTGTAACAAAGTCGAGATTCTTGGGTAAATACCAAATTGCTTTCGCATCTACAGCGACATATTCAGCAAAAGCACCTATTTTGTCCAACGGAAGTCTCGTATATATCGCATCGCCTTTCTTGAATCCTGAAACAGATTTCCCAACCTCAGAAATTACACCGGTTAACTCATTGCCGATCGTTAGAGGCATCTCGTAATCTTGAATTAATTTGACGCTTCCTGTGATGTTCAGTATTTCCAAATGATTAACAGCTGCTACCTTTACTTTCACTAAAACTTCGTGATCACTAATCTCCGGAACAGGAATTTCTACAATTTGAGCTTCAATTTTTTTCGAGTATTTCTTAATTTGAACTGCTTTCATATCAAAATCTCCTTTTAATTTATATGATGGTTATGACTCCGTTCGAGAACGAACATTCTCAAAAGAGCCAAAAAAAATAGATAATCAGTGATTAAAAATTTTCTAGAATCGGATAAATTTGATCCCTTAATCCAAATTCATAATTACCATCGACAAGTCCAATGACCTTATCGCTATCGTAAACATCCAGCATAAACCCAGCCATTTCTTTAGCTGTATGAAATTTATCAAATTTTGACTTGTAATCAAAGTTTTGAACATTATTTGCATTGTCTACAAATTCTGTTTCCGTCATAGCTGGCGCTAATATTTTAGCTGTCAATTTTGCATTTTGCAGTCTGAGTTCTCCGGCAAGACCTTCTGTAAAAGCACTGACATAATATTTGGAAGCGGAATAAACAACACTGCCTAGAGAAATTGCATATCCAAGAGCAGATGAGACATTTATCAATTGCGCGCCTTCGACATGAGCGTAGTCACGCGCGTACAATGTCGATAGAATCGTTAACGAATCAATATTCACCCGTAACAAGTTTTCTACCCTATCTAAGTCTGCATCAATTATCATTGAGGAATCCCCTAAACCGGCATTATTGATCCATGTCTCAATTTGATAATCCTTTAAAGCCTGATATAAATCATGGGCTTGTTTTGTATCAGACAAGTCGCTTGTTTGTATAATGACATCCAAGTCAGAATTGATACTCTTGATTGTTGACTTAAGTTCTTCCAGTTTGGACTCTCTTCTGGCGACAATAATCAGGTTCTTTCCGCGTCTTGCAAATGCTAATGCTGTTTCGTACCCTATCCCTGAGCTGGCACCTGTGATAACTGTGTGTCTCATAGTTGTTTTCCCCTTTAAATTTTTTAAGATTGCTGTGATTGATCATTTTTCAATATGGATAGCGTCATATCAATCGTCGCATCGAACTCTTTTGGATCTGCTGTCATTTTCACTAATACTCTGACACCGATAAGCGCATTATGGATATAACGTGAGAGTTCATTAATATCAAATGAACTTGCAACTTCCCCTCTTGATTGTCCTCTGATCAATAGATCCGCTATCAAATTTTCAGTCTGCTTGAAAGCGGACTGTATTCTTTGAGAAACTTCATTATCAAGCAAGGACAACTCTACTGCCGTGTTGACCATTAAACATCCCTTCGGATAGCTACTATCAGAGTAAATGGCCAACTCAAATATTTTTCTGATGGATTCAACAGTGGTCATATCTTCTGTTATCTCTTTTCTGATTTGAGAAGCGATAAGGGATTCATAACGTTCCAAAGTTTGTACAAAAAGAGAATGCTTATCCCCAAATGTATCGTATAAACTCCTGCGATGGATCCCCATCTGATCTACCAAATCCTGGATCGAAGTTTTTTCAAATCCTTGTCTCCAAAAGATTTCCATCGCTTTATCCAAAGCCTCTTCTTCATTAAATTCTTTACTTCTAGCCATGTTTATTTCCCTCCTTTCAAAATTTGATTTTATTTCTAGAATGAACGTTCTCAATACACAATACCACTTCTCATTTAAGCAGTAAAGAAAATCAGCTTACATCTCAACGAATCGTCTCAATCGTCTAAATTTGGCTATTCGCGAGACAAATTTTCCGACGAGCCTCGCTGGGAATTCGAGTCTGTTCGGCTTGCTTTTCTCCGGTGAGACAGTCCTCATCGGAGATCCGGCTCTGATTCCTGTCCTATTTCCCGATGAACCAACCCTCACCGGAGATTCGACCCCGTTCGCCTCGCTTTTCCCCGGTGAGACATCCCTCGCCGGAGATTGATGTCCAAAATCCACAGTCCTTTCATGAAATATTCTTATTACTTCTATACAAAAGCGATAGAAAAGAGCGAAGAGATGGGCTTCGCCTTCTCTTCGCTCTTCGTTCGTTCATAATTTAGCAGATAGACTGTTTATCTATTATTTGCTGCATTTTTCCCTGCAATGCGTCCGTATGTGAAGATATCAGCCAATGCATTACCGCCAAGACGGTTACCCGCATGGATCCCTCCGGCAACTTCTCCTGCCGCATATAATCCTGGAATGATCGTGCCGTCTTTTGTCAAGACATGTGTTGCAGTGTCGATTCTCAATCCGCCCATAGTGTGGTGGACGGCCGGTTTTCTTGGGGTCGCATAGAATGGTGCAACTTCCACTTTCAGATCAAATACGTTTTTGCCGAATTCCGGATCTTTTCCGGCACTCACGTAGCTATTGTATTTCGCGACGGTATCCACCAGTACTGCCGGGTCCATACCCAATTGTTCGGCCAGCTCCTCAAGCGTATCCGCACGATAGAGGATGCCTTCTGCTACTTCCTTATCGATCTTCGCTTGATTGGTGTTCATGGCAGTCTTCTTGATCTCATCATCCGCAATCAAGTAGAACAGGCTGCCGTTGTCAATCGCTGCTTGAGTCAACTTATCACGGCTTTCGTATTCGTTGACGAAACGCTTGCCTTCCTGGGTCACCATGACAAAGTTGGCAGGTGGTACTTGGAGGCCAGTGAAGAGCGCGCCTGTGTTCGGGTCGGATACAGGCATCATTTGTGTGAAGCCCATGCCTACCAAATCAGCACCGGCACTTTCGCCCAACTTGATGCCGTCCCCGGTGATTGCTGGGGAGTTGGAGGTCTTGATGTCGTCGTCAATCTCGCTCCAGAAGGTGTTGAACTGTTTCAGCATCTTGGTGTTGGCACCAAAGCCACCCGTTGCCAGGACAACCGCCCCAGCATGGACGGTCACTTTTTTGTTCCGAGGTCCGCGTGCGATGACACCGACCACTTTCCCATCCTCGATCAACAATTCTTTCACCGGTGTATCGGTGATGATTTGGCCGCCGTTTTCTTCGACAAATTTTTGGAGAGCCGCTATAAAGGCATAGCCTTGGTTTTCCTTTGGCTTGTGGCCACGACGCCACATCATGCCTACTGGCATTTCGACCTTATCCCAATCGAAAGCAACGCCGATTTCTGTCAGCCATTTCACTGCATCCGGGGCATTGTCCGTCAACGTTTTTACCAGATCATACTGTCCATAGATGACATTCCCTTGCAGGTCAGTCCGCTTGCCGCCCAGATAAGTCTGGATACGATGCCAGATGGTGGAATCAAAGAGATATTCATCTTTGCCTCCCACTTCATCCAGGTAGTTTTGGATTTGTTTTTTCAGGGTGCGGAAGTCTGCCAGATACTCTTCATCAATCTTGGATTCATCCATATGCAGCATTTTTTCCAGGGTGGAGTCTTCTCCGGGAAGAGCAGCATGGTTCATTTGCCATTCCGGATTGGCCGCACCCAGCGGCCCGCCTGTACGGACGGTATTCCCCCCAATGGAGGGGAATTTTTCGATCAAGATGACGTTCCTTCCTTCTTGCAGTGCCGTTGCCGCAGCGCTTAACCCGGCTCCTCCACCCCCGATTACCAGAACGTCAGTGGACAGTTCCATCTCTTCCGGTTTTGACTGACTCCCGGCTTTCGGACGTTTCTTCAGGATATCGGGATTCGAACCGGCTAATTTAATCGCTTCCGCTACACCGTCAATGACCCCATGGCTTGTCACCGATGCCCCGGAGATGATATCGACATTCAACGTTTGACCCTCAATGATTTCTTGAGGAATACGCGTAAAGACAATATCGGCAATCCCTGCGGATTCACCTGTGGAATCGATGTCGATCGACTCGATGCGGTCACTTGATAAAGTAACAATCATTGGTAAATCTCCATTATGTCCAAGTGCTTTAACGGTGTATTCCCCGGGTTCGAATACGACATCTTCCGGCAGATTCAAAATATTGGCAACATCAGTAAACCGCATGAATTTCCTGAAACAGCTCTCCAGGAAATCGATCGTCCCTTTATTTGTCAAATCGCCCTTTTCATCGAATGCTTCATGCGCACGCCCCAGCAGGAACTCGTTACCTGGCATAACCGTAGCATTGACCCCTGGAGCATCCAATACCTGGCGCAAATGCAATTGCGCGCGGGAAGAGCCTTGCACATCATAGGATGCGCCGACGATCATCACCGGTTTGCCATCGAATGGATGCACTTTGAAGGATAACCATTCCAACACACTCTTCAAAGCCGAAGGAATCGAGTGGTTGTGTTCCGGCGTGGCGATAATGACGCCGTCAGCTTCTTCAATCTTCTTGCAAAAGAATTGAACCGGCTCACTATCCGTCTGATCATCCGTTTCGTTAAAGAGCGGCATATCTTTTATTTCCATTATTTCAATTTCAGCTGTATCGGCAAAATGTTTTTCCATAAAGGTCAATAGCAGACGGTTATATGAAAACTCTGCATTCGTACCAACTATTCCGACAAATTTCATTTATCTTTTCCCTCCATACACTGCTTGATTTATTTCCATGAAAAATCTTTATTCTGTGCTTTGCGGGAATGATGCGCTCTCAATAAAGCGTTCGTTATCTCGACGAATAAAACAAATTCCTCAAAGCAATCTTCTAATTCCGCTATTTTGTCTTGATCCACCAAATTTCCTTCTTCGTCAAACGCTTGAAGGGAGCGGCCAAGCAGGAATTCGGCACTCGGCATAATGCGTGCCTTCAATTCCGGTGCATCAAGGATTTGCCGTAAATGGGCTTGCGCGCGGGACGAACCTAAAGAACCATGCGATGCGCCCGTTATCATGACCGGTTTATCGATGAAGGGTTTCACACTGTATGATAGCCATTCAAGGACACTCTTCAGTGCTGCGGGAATGGAATGGTCATACTCCGGTGTGCTGATGATCACGCCGTCTGCAGCTTCAATTTTGTCCGCAAGTTCTTGAATGCCTGCAGGTGCTGTTTTATCCTTCGGCTCGTTAAAAGCAGGCAGTCCCTTAATTTCACAGATTTCTATTTCTGCTTTATCGGCAAAATGTTTTTGGATGAACTGCAACAGTTTCCGGTTTGTAGATTGATCTGAGTTTGTACCAACAATTCCAATAAGTTTCATTGCCATAATTCCTCTCTTTTGCATGCTATGTGATAACCCGAGCATATACCCGTAGCTATTTATTAATTTTTGATACCCCTATCATAAATCCTGGATGTTTTTTTGTGAAATATTTATTTTATTATCACCCTATAAGTAATTTGTTATAATGGTGCTATCACTAATAAAAGGAGGCATGATTATGCCCGACATGAAATCGCCACACACGCTGCAATATATCGACGCCTTACTGAAACACGGGAATTTTACGAAAGCTGCAAAAGACTTATATATTTCCCAGCCTTATTTGACGCAAACAATCAAAAAGATTGAAAAAGAATTGGGTACAGAAATCATCAACAGAAAAAGCCCGCAGCTCCAACTGACAGATGCGGGAAAAATTTATTATCAATATTTGGAAACGATCGAAGAGGAAGGCGATTTTCTAATAAGGAAACTGGCAAAATATACACAAACAGCTAATCCTGCCATCCGGATCGGCATATTGCCGAGTTTAGCAACTTATATACTGCCGTTGGTTTTGCCGACATTTATGCGGAACTATCCCGACACGCCCTTATCCATCGATGAAGATTTGCCGAAAACCAATGAAATAAAGGCGAGCAATCAGGAATTGGACTTCTACATTGGACAAAATCCCGAATCGGTTTCCCCTTCCTTGATCACACATGATTGCGGTCATCAAACCTATTATGCCATTATTCCCAAATCCTCTGAGTTGTACCAAGCAGATAGGCGCTTATTGGCCAAGGGGACAATCCCTATCGACAAATTACTCCAGCAAAAATTAGTGCTCACCACCAGCGGTTCTGCGATCCGCCGGCAGGTCGACCGTTTGCTGCAAAGATATAAGATCACACCCCATATCGCTTTGGAAAGTTCCAATATTTATACGGTTGCTGAACTTGCGAAAAATAATGCCGGCGTTGCCTTTGTACCGGAAGGATTGCTTACCAAATCGAAAGCCATAGAATATAACTTATATCCCATTTCGACCGATCTCATTTCCATAGAATATTTCATCGCGTATTCGGCCGCTAAAACATTGACGCCTACTCTGCATGCATTTGTGGAGACGTTTGTCCATGAGATCCGCGCTCTCACGCTACATGATGATCTGAGAGGATAATGATTTAGAATACAATACCCTGCCATCTTTGGTTATGACGATGCCACTTAATCCCTCTTGATCATTCAGAGTCGCAATCACTTGTTCCGGTTTTTGGGCAAACAGCCTCGTTGTCCAGATTTCACCATCAACCGATTTATCAGAAACAACCGTTATGCTGGCAATATCTGTCTCCAGAGGGTATCCCTTCTGGCTGTCAAAGATATGATGGTAGGTTTTTCCATCGACTGTAAAGGTGCGTTCATAAATGCCTGAGGTTACAATGGATTGATTTTTGGACTTTAGAGCCATCACGAAATTCCCTCGCGGTTTCATCGGATGTTGAATGCCTATGCGCCAATACCCGTCTTCATGCTGGGGCGCTTCTCCATATGTTACGACATTCCCGCCCAAATCAATGATCGCGGAGGGAACCCCCTGGGAGATGAAATACTCCAAAATCTTATCCGCGAAATACCCTTTGGCAAGCGCGCCTAAGTCAATCGCCATGCCGGGTTGTGCCAAGTATACCGTGTGGTTTTCCTCATTGAGGATAATATTTTCGGGCTGAATCAATTTCAATTTTTCCTTTATTTCTTGTTCGGACGGACGCTTTGCATCCTCAAATCCGATGCGCCACAGTTGAACGAGCGGTCCGATGGTGATGTTCAAGGCACTGTCGTTCGGCAGACTGTGTCTTTTACCGATTGTTATCAGTTCAAACAGGTCAGTATCGACTTGAACCGGATTTTTTCCCGCTTGATCATTGATTTTCATCAAGTCGGAATTTTCATCATTAGCGCTGAACCGTTTTTCATAGTCTCTCAATCGGTTTTCTGCATTTTCCAGAATATTTCCGGGATTGTCATGTTGGATCCATAACTGGATAACAGTGCCCATCAAATAGATTGTCCGTTTCTCTTCTTTCATTTTTTTACTCTTTTCTGTATTGATGTCATTTTACAATTGATTACTGATGTCTAATCTTATTCTCTAATGTCTCAGCAATCCAATTCTACCTATCGAGTGTGGGGCTAGTCAATAGCTTAGGCACAGTTTGAAAAAGTATAACCTTTCCCATCATTCGCTTCATCTTCATAATTCATCAGTGGTATATTCTGTATATCCCTCGTAATAATAACTGACATCGATGCCTTTCATATATACTTCCCTATCATCAATTGACGTACTCAAGGCATTGCTGATCAAGTATCTGATTTCCAGGTCGTTGACGGGGCTGCGTTTCATAGCAGATAGATAATTTTCTTTATCGGTTAAGTTCCAGTCTACAACTTTCTTGAGTTCTTTTTTCAAAATCAAATCCAACCAAATACGTGTGCTGCGTCCATTTCCTTTACGAAAAGGGTGAGCAATGTTCATCTCTACATATTTAGCCACAATTTCCTCGAGAGTAGATTGCGGCATTGTATCAATGTGATCTAAAGACACTACCAAGTACATTACCGGGGCGAATCTGAAATTTCCCTTCGAAATATTTACAGTACGAGTCTTGCCCGCAAAATCATAAATATCATCAAACAAATATTTGTGAATATCTTTTAAGCCTTTGTATGTGCCGACTTCCAGATCATTGATATCACCCGAATCATATAAACGCTTAGCGTTCGCTTTACTGATTCTTTCTTCCGCTTTCGCTAACTCTACTTGGTTCGTTATTCCCAATTTATTGTCTAACATACATTAGGCTCCTTTCAATGAAAATATGCTGTTTCATCTGATACCACTATTATAACTTATCGTCTGTTTGTCGTCTAAGCCCAGAAGTAAATGCTGTTCTCCGAGTAGCTGATTTCATACATCAACTGTCCTTCAATAACGTGACACCCGTCATCGGCAATCCAACCTCGGCAACATCGAATTTCCCCGGTGAAGAGGGTCTCACCGGGAAATTGCCCCCGGTAACATTGTTATTTTCCGGTGAACAGCCCTCACCGGGTAATCGGCACCATCCGCTTGATGGAACCTCGTCGGAGACCCGGATTCGATTAGTTTGGAATTAAGAAAAGCATCGGGGAAAACCACCCCGATGCCTTTTTTGCGTAGTTGTATTATTTTTTTTGATAATCTGATAGTTTGTATTCCACATCGTGGGTACTTTTATAGTACTCAGGATACATTTCTCCACCGCAATTTTCACAAGTGAATCTAGGGGCATCCAACAGATCCCCTTCGTCCATCAGATCGAATTCATCCACCACTTCCTTCGGAATGGATTCATTGATTCCGCATTGGAGACATATATATTTGACGCTGTTTTTCCCAGTCGAAGCGATTTGCTTCAAATATTTTTTCTTTAGCTTGTTTTTGGTTAATTTTGAATTCTTCTGACTCAATGTGCCTAATCTCCTCTCGCATATATCTCCTTGCCGTTGCATCGTTCGCAAATTGGATTCTTAGCTTCCCATTTTTGGACACAGCAATCCCGCGGAACACAAAGAGGTTTCCGCAACTGGAACATTTTAAAGGATTCTCTCCGAAACATTCGGTAATTCTGTCTGCCCATTTCATGGGTTTTAAAGCAGTCGAAACGTTTAGCAACAGTCGCTTAATCTTTGACTGGATCTCCTTAACGACTTGTTTCACAACCTTCTTGATTCTCCGGCTGTATAACCCATATCTACGGATTGTTTTAAAGTTTTTATCGGGGATGTGTCTTATTAAAGCTGCTATAAACTCTTTCGCAAGCATAATCTCTGTTTCTTCTGTATTCGTCCGTTTATCATGATAACGAAACATCACGATATCACCGTCGTACATGATAATACGGTTCAATGCGATCGGCCCGCGTTTCATGTAGCGACTAATATACTGCAAAATCTTTTTGACATTCGTTCGGCTTCTCTTCGGAGCGTTCACGTAAAAACCTTCAGCATTTCTTGTATAGGCTCTTTGAAGCTGTGGCTGTACTTCCTTTTTCTCCTCCGGAGAAAGCACGCGTCGAATCAACTTTAACACTGCATTCTGCCAGTTTACCCGCAACATTTTGTATGGGATATAATCGTAATCTTTCCACTCGCCACCTTCTGTCAAGCCACCCATCGTTACAATCATATGCACATGGGGGTTAAACTCGAGTTTCGAGCCAAAAGTGTGCAGGGCCAGAATGATACCAGGCCGAATTTTCTGTTTCTTGAAGTAATCCAAAATCACTTGCGCAGCGTCATCCATTAGTCCTTTCAAAAGTATTTCCCGATGGTACTTTAAAAAGATGGTCCTCAGGCCTTCATCGATGGTAAAAACAATATGCCTGTGAGTGGTGTGGAACATATCCTGAGACACAATTTCACTCCAACGCTCACTTTCACCGACAGAACATGTCGGGCAAAATTTTCCTTTACACCGAATCGGAACTTTTTTTACCGCATGGCAACCTTCACAAACATATAACCGAAAACCTTTCGAAATATCCCCACAGTATCTAAATTTTTCAACCTCTTTAAAGACCACAGGTCTTATTTTCAGTTTGAATCTTTTAGAAAACTGGTCCCAATGACTATTCTTATCAAAGAAAATGGTATGGAGAATATTCTGATTCATACCTCTATTTTACCACTGTGAAACCAAAACAAAAACTGTGGAACATGTGCTATCATCACATTCCACAGCTGAAAAATTTTATACTTTCCTATAATATGACAAAAATAAGCAAAGACGCCGAAATAAGACTATCGGCGTCTTTGCTTATTCGTTTATTTTGATTTGCAGCCCGCGGGGATCGACATTTGTTGAAAAGACAATATGCGTCTTGGTATCGCCAAAGCGTTGCAGGTCAGAAATAAATTCATCAAGTTCTATCGTGTTGAAGAAGAAGACCTTCAATAACATCGAGTAATCACCTGTAATACAGTCACATTCTACGACATTAGGGATTTCTTCGGCATAACGATAAAAATCTTTTTTATCCTTCGCATTGACCGCACAATTCACATATGCCTTAATCAAAAAAACCAATTTCTGATAGTCCATAATAGCTTGATACGTATGGATATATCCCAGACTTTCTAAAATACCTTTAAAAGTATACAGGATTGGAGTTATTCTTTGACGAAAGTGTTCAATCTTATTCATCGAAAACTGTTAACTTAGTTTAGAACTGACAAGGAAATAGTCTTGGTATTTGGAACGATGTTTTTTTTCTGTGAAATTCATCCGTTTTTCCAACAAAGCAAAGACTCGTTCAAGAATAACGCTCAACGTAATGAACAGAACGGCCGCGCCTACGTAGCCTTCTAACGTGTGGAAGGTAACGGCACCAATGGCCCGCGCTTTCCCCACCACATCCACTATCCCGATCGTAAATGCCAGGGATGTATCTTGCAGTAAAGCAACAGTAGTGGTACCAAATGCTGGTAATGCCACACGCGAACAACTTGCGGAAAAATGACACGTAAGTACATTTGCGACTTAGTCAACCCACAAGCAATACTTGCTTCTTTCTGTGTGATCGGTACACTTAAGATTGCGGCACGAACGGTTTCTGATTGAAATGCCGCAGTATTTAATCCGTACGTAATATAGATAAAAATAATTTTGTTCCATGACGACACATCCATTTGAATCGCCTGTAAGAGGCTGGGCACACCGTAATAAACGATGTATAACTGTACAAGAATCGGCGTCCCGTGAATAAAGGAAACAAATACTGCGGCTATCTGACTCAATATCGGTATTTTTTCCACTCGCATAAACGCAATCAAACTTCCCAACACCAAACCTACAAGAGTCGCAATGCCTACAATCAATAATGTCACGGGCAATGCACTGAGAATTTTTGGATAAAAATTCCCATACTAGATCCCAAGTCAACAACCCATGACTTTCACCCACGGTGAACTTTTCTCCGGAAAGGAAGTCACAGGCTTGTGAGCCTCTTTCGAGGCTCTGGTTTATATACAGCGGACTACGCATTCATTGACACGCCCTTTAATCCTAGCGAGAGGAACTGTCAGGTACCAAGCAAACCTGTTTCTATGATTAAGAAGCCACCAATGGTGATGCTCTCAATACTTCATCAATCCAACGGATACCATAATTGCGTAGGTTCAACCCAGCATTATGGTCTCTGTCGTGCCATTCATGACAATGATCACACGTCCAATCACGCGTAGAGATATCGCCCTTGAGGGCTGTATTTTTCACGCCACAATCAGAACAGATTTGTGTTGAAGCAAAAGTTTTCGGTGTTTTCACGAAATATTTCCCTTGTTGCCCAAGTTTGTACTTGAGATACAGACGGAAGTTCCCGAACCCATTATCTTGTTGGTTCTTCGCCAACCTCAAGGTTTGTCCGAGTGCACGAAGGTCAAGGTCTTCCACCACAACCATGTCATAACGATTTGCGAGGGCATAGGCCTTCTTATGGAGCCAATCTTTCCGTTGGTTCACAACTTTCGTATTGAGTTTCGCTACTACCAAACGTTGACGTTCCCATCGTTTAGAACCTTGTACCATACGGGATAGCTTGCGCTGTTCTTTTGCTAGACGTTCTTCCATGACTCGATAGTAGTGCGGGTAATTGGCTTTCTTACCTTCACTGTCTACGAAGAAATTGGCTTGTGAGTAATCTAGTCCAAGAATACGTTCAACAGCAGGGATACCAATGCTTTCTACTTCCATTTCAAACGCAACGTTGATGGATACTTCGAACTTTCCTTGAGAGTTCGTTGTTACCGTAACATGCTTGATACAACTGCCATTTGGTAAGGGACGATGTGTGTTCAATTTGATGGTTACTTCCGACAACTTACTCTTTCGGGCAGTTGGAAGATGGAGAACTCCGTTCTCATCAATGAAGATATTGTCATTTTGGTTGAATGTAGTATAACTCAGCTTACTGTTCTTACGAGAATGGAATTTCGGCATTCCTTTAAGGTCGCGGAAAGTAGGCTCAATCCCAAGCGTTTTCTGACGTTTCAGTGCAGACTTCTTGAATTGTCCTTTGAACGCATTCTTGTTGAATGTGGAGATTGCTTTCTTGAAATGCTGTTTTGCTTCGTTCGAAGCGAATGCATCCACTTCATAAAGGTACGCGTCGCCTTCCTCATTCACACGCGTTTGCTTGAATTCTTTGACTGTCGGCATCCCCATTTCTTTGAAAGTAGGCAGTTTATCACCGATGGTGTAGCCATTCTTTTCAAGATACTCATATAAGTGAGCGGTATGAAGGTTGTATATCAAGCGATCTGCACCAAAACATTGATGGAAGTATTTTTCTATTTCATCAGATGTTGGCGTTCCGCTATACACATAACCACGATGGACTATTTCTACTGACATTGGTTTCACCTCCTATCCGTTTTGTTGTTGGTTTTGAATGTATTTCCATACCTGTTCCTCAGTATTTTCGCTGACTGTCGCAATGAAATAACTAGGATTCCACATGTGTCCACCCCATAAATCTTGCTTTATTTCGGGGTGCAGCTTGAACAGTCGTCTTGCTGATTGACCTTTGAGCGTTTTAACTACTGACGGTATATAGTGTTGCTGTTTCATTGAAATGAGAAGGTGGATAGGGTCTTTATCCGTTTCCATTTCTTCCACTTCAATCTCTTGTGCAGCACAGATATCCCGCACGATTTGTTTGAGTGATTGCTCTACTTGATTTACTAGAACTTTACGTCTGTACTTCACACGCCAAACCAAATGGAACTGCAAGGAATAGACATACCCTCGACCATGTTTGACTTCTGCCATAGCGATCACCTCACAAGAATAGTATACGAAAGTATGTTCGTTTTTACAAATCATACGTTATTATTTAAGCTTCATTAAATCCAGGTTAATAAGGAATGTGAGAAAATCATATGTCGGGCTATGAGGTGCCAAAGGCACCCCTGACCCCGAACGGCGATTCATCTCATGACTAAAGTCACGAGGGTTCTCGCCTAATTCCTAAAGAACTTGACATTTTATTCCCTCCTCCCACATTTCATTAAATTCATTACTTTCTGAATTTCCAATAGAATACATCACTATCCAGCCCTTTCACAAGATGTCGCGCCTTCTTGATACTTTAATTTGTAAATATCGTGCTTTTGATTATGAAAATAAAAAATGAAGCGCAACCATGGTTATTTTATTTTGTGGGGAATATCTTGCGTGGTGTTGTCCGGTAACGATGGGAGCTGATGATTTTCTGCTCTCCTTCGGTTGGCCGGCTTGCAACGGAGATGAAGGTTCGTTGAAGGGTTGAAACCCGTGGTACCGGACAATACGACAAAAAAACAAGAGAGGTATATTTTCATATAGCTCTCTTGTTTTATATTTATGAATAAACGTACTATTCGATTATCTGAGTTTCTGCCAACTTCTTATACCAGTATGCACTTTTCTTCGGATAACGTTCCTGTGTTTCAAAATCCACATAGAATAATCCATAGCGTTTCTCATAGCCATTTGACCATGAGAAAACATCCATCAATGACCATATGAAATAACCTTTCACGTTCACACCTGCTGCAATTGCATCTGAAATGATCTCTAAATGCTTTTTAACATAATCGATACGTGCATCATCCTTGACTGTACCATCTACGAATTCATCTTTATAACCTAAGCCATTTTCAGTAACATAGATTTTTTTATAATTAGGATAATCATTTTTGACCCGCATCATTTGATCATATAAGCCTTGTGGATAGATCATCCAGTCCCAATCAGTTCGTGGAACATCTACGTCAAACTCTCTTCTTCCGACACCTTTTAGCTGATATTTAGATCCGCCTTTAGCTCCGGTTGAATTATGCGTAATTTCTGATTCACCATCAAACTCACGCATCCAATCGCTCATGTAATAATTAATGCCTAGAAAATCATTTAAATCCTTAGCTGCTTCAAGAATTTCAAAATCTTCTTCACGAAGGTCTAACTTGCCACCATTTACGGAGAGAATATGATTGACACCCTCCATCGTTTTTTGAGAGTACCTACCCAAGTAAGTGGCATCAAGAATAAATTTATTGTGAATAATGTCTTCCAATTCTGCTGCTCGAACATCACCTGGATTAGATGGATCATAAGGGTACTTTGTTGGAAGTGCATGAACGACACCAATTTCTCCTGAATATCCATTATCCTTATAAAGCTTGACAGCTCTTGCATGTGCAAGCATCATATTATGATGGGATTGGAATAATTTTTCAAAATCATACTTAATCCCTGGTGGGAATTTACCCACTAAGTACTGACCATCACCTATCGGGCCTATTTCGTTGAACGTAGTCCAATAGTTAACTTCTGAAAATTCTTTAAAACAGAATTCAGCGTAATTAACAAAATAGTCAATGTTTTTACGATTTAAGAAGTCTCCATCTGAATGCAACACTTCAGGAGTATCAAAATGATGCAGCGTGACAAAAGGTTCTACATGACGTTTATGACATTCTGAAAAGAGATTATGATAGTATTCAACGCCTTTAGGATTTACTTCACCAAAACCAGTCGGAAAAATACGTGACCATGCTATGGAAATTCGAATGCCATTTACACCAAATTTTTCACTAAGTTCCAGATCCACAGGATAACGATGATAAAAATCACTGGCTGGCTCTGCTGTATACCAATAGTTTTCTTCAAGATAAGTATCCCAAGCTACACGGCCTTTTCCATCTGTTTGTGTCGCCCCTTCAGCTTGATATGCTGCTGTTGCGCCACCGAAAATAAAATCTTTTGGTAACTTTTTCATATTATAATCTCCTGTCTAGTCTTCAAATTGTTCTTGAACAAATGCAAGAGCTCCTTGGCCATCACGGGTCAATTTAATGTATTGACCTCCTTGCGTTTTAGCAAGTTTAACGCCCAATCTGTCAGTATCTTGTTTAATATCTTCGTAATTCGAAGCCACTTGAGGTGCTAGAATGACTAAATCATAGTCTTTCAAGATATCCATGTGAGCACCATAGCTGCCTGCTGCTGCTTTTACAGGCACCCCATATTCAGCCGCCGCTTTATTTAAAGCATTAGCAAGAAGGCCACTTGTTCCCCCACCAGCACAAAGGACAAGAACATTTTTAGCTTCCGTTATTTTATTTTCAAAAACTTTCGAATCATTCTCGTTCGTATCAGCACTTGCAAGGACCGCTTTGGCTTTTTTAGTATCAAAGCTACCTTCAACTTTTTCTTTCAAACTATCAATGGATGATATACCTGCTTTTTCTTCTTCAAGAATTTGCGCATCATAAACTTTAAAGAATGGG
>CAVSSJ010000005.1:0-22067 GCA_963730595.1 uncultured Carnobacteriaceae bacterium | reverse complement strand
TTCATAGGCGAAGAACGTACCGGTGCGGCCCATCCCTGTCTGAACCTCATCAAACATCAACAGAATATCCTTCTCGTCGCATAGCGCACGCACCTGCTGCAGATAAGCGGCATCGCCCGGATGGACGCCGCCTTCCCCTTGGATCGGCTCCAGGAGATGGCGCAGGTCTTCTCTGAAACCTGTTCAACCAACGCCTGGAAATCATTGAATGGCACATAGTGGAAGCCTTTCAGGAAGGGATCGAAATGCTTGTGGAACTGTTTTTGACCGGTTGCGGTCAAGGTTGCCACTGTCCGGCCATGGAACGAATTGGTTGCGGTGATGATTTCATAGCAGCCTTCCCCATGAACTTCACGGCCGTATTTACGCGCCAACTTGGGTCCCTTCGTTTGCTTCCGCTCCGCTGTTGCCGAAGAAGACCTTGTCCAAAGCCGAATGCGTAACGAGTAGTTCCGCCAATTGCACTTGCGGTTCGATCCAATACATGTTCGAACAGTGGACCAATTTTGCTGCCTGTTCCGCTATCGCCGCCGTTACTTTCGGATGATTGTGCCCCAACGCATTTACCGCAATCCCCGCCAAAAAGTCCAGATATTTTTTGCCGTCCGCATCGGTCAAATAGCTGCCGTTCCCCTCCGTCATGCAGATGGATCCGCGGTTAAAGGTATTCATCAAATAGGCTTGCCCTTTTTCTTTTATCGTTTGATTCGTCATTCTCTATTCCCCCTTATTCCCCTGATCGATCATCGTGCCGATTCCTTCATCAAAAAAGACTTCCAATAAAATCGAATGCTTCAGCCGCCCGTCGATGATGTGCGCATTGGCTACGCCGCCCTTTAAAGCATCCAGGCAACAATCCACTTTCGGGACCATTCCGCCCGAGATGATGCCGGCGGCCTTCAATTCTTCGGCTTCCCTCAACGTCATGCGCGATATCAGGGAATCCTTGTCGTGGTAATCGCGGAAAATGCCTTCCACGTCGGTCAACAACATGAATTTGTCCGCATGCATCGCTTTGGCGATAGCACCCGCCACGTAGTCGGCATTGATGTTGTAGCTCATGCCGTCCGCTCCCATACCGATGGAGGAGATGACCGGGATATAGCCGCCGTAGATGAGCGAATCCAGCATTTCCTTATTCACGCTCTCGACTTCTCCGACATACCCGATATCGATTATTTCGCCGTCTTTTTCCAAATATTTTTTGCGTGCTCGGATCAAATTCCCGTCTTTTCCGGACAGGCCGATGCCCTTTCCGCCGAGTTGATTCAGCGTTCCGACGATGTCCTTGTTCACTTTCCCGGCCAACACCATCTCCACGATTTCCATGGTTTCCAGATCGGTCACCCGCAAGCCCTGTTCAAAGTGGCTCTTCACGTTCAGCTTTTTCAGCATGTCATTGATGGCAGGACCGCCGCCATGGACCAGAATCGGATGCATCCCGACTGATTTCATCATCAAGATGTCCTGCATCACGGCCTCTTTGAGCTCTTCATTGATCATGGCATTGCCGCCGTATTTGATGACGATGATCTTGTCCCGAAAGCGATTGACATAGGGCAGTGCTTCCACCAATAATTGTGCTTTTTCGCTGTTGCTCTTCTTCGTTGTCATTGGGCTTAGCTCCTATAATCCGCATTTATTTTTACATAGTCGTATGAGAAATCACAGGTCCACGTGCTGACGGTCTCCGCGCCGAGATGCAGATCAACCAGAATCTCGATTTCTGTCGCTTTCAGTATCTTTTTGGCAAGGGCTTCATCAAATACCATGCCCATGCCATCCTGGCAGACTTGGATTTTCCCGTTTTCGCTGGAGAAGGTGATGTCCACTACATCCGCATCGAAATATTCCGATTCCGCATATCCTGCTGCAGTGATGACACGCCCCCAGTTGGCATCTTCCCCGAACATCGCCGTTTTCACTAAGCTGGAAGTCGCAATGCTCTTGCCGATGGAAACGGCATCGGCTTTCGTCTTGGCGCCGGTGACGATGACCTCCACAAATTTGGTCGCCCCTTCGCCGTCCTGAACAATCATCTTGGCCAGTTTCGCGCAGATCGAGAGGATCGCCGCTTCCACTTCCGCATACCCTGCATCGGCAGGTCCGGCGATCAGCTCGTTGCCCAATTTTCCGGTTGCCGCAACGAAGACGGTGTCGTTCGTGCTTGTGTCGCCATCCACCGTCGAATGGTTGAAGGTGTTTTCAGCAGCCTTCAACAGCATGTCATGCAAAGCCGCTTGGCTGATTGCCACATCGGTCGTGATGTAGCCCAACATCGTCCCCAAATTAGGGTGGATCATCCCGGAACCCTTGATCATCCCGCCGATTGTCGCGGTTTTCCCGGCAACGTCGAAAGTGAAGCTGACTTCTTTTGCGACCGTATCGGTTGTCATGATCGCTTTGCTGGCGGCGGTACCGCCATTTTCAGAGATTTCAGGAACGATCGCTTTGATCCCTTTTTTCATGGTATCCATATTCATGAAGACGCCGATGACTCCTGTCGAAGACACCAGTATTTCTTCCGGCTGGATTTTCAAGGCTTCCGCCAATAACTGAACCGTCTCAGCAACATCCGCCTTCCCCTGTTTCCCGGTGCAGGCATTCGCGTTCCCGCTGTTGATCAGTATCGCTTTGAACTGCTCCTGTTGCTGCAATAATTGTTGGTCATATTGAACCGGTGCAGCCTTCACCTTGTTTTTTGTGAACACACCGGCAACGGTTGCCCCATCAGGAAAAACCAACAGAGCCAAATCTTTCTTATGTTTTTTGAAACCGGCGTGAATCCCTGCTGCCTGTACGCCTGCTGCAGCTGTCACTCCGCTTTTGTGTAATTTTTTCGTCATTTTAATCATTTCCTCCTCGGTTCGTCTGATGTTACGGGAAAAGCCCAATAGTGTTCAATCCTGTTGCCTCATCCAGACCGAACAGGAGATTCATATTTTGTACCGCTTGGCCGGCAGCGCCCTTCATCAAGTTATCGATGACGGATACGATGATCACTTTGCCGGTGCGCGGATCAACGGTCACGCCGATTTGGCAAACGTTCGTGCCCCTTACCGATTTCGTCATCGGCCACATGCCTGCAGGAAGAACCTGCACAAACGTTTCATCGGCATAAGCCTCTTCAAAGATGGCATGGATGGCTTCGGCGGAGTGGCCACCGGTTACGTCCGCGTAAATGGTGCTCAGAATGCCACGGCTCATCGGCACCAAATGCGGTGTGAATTGGATCAGCGTTTCCGTCCCCGACATCTCCGTCAAAAGCTGTTCGATTTCGGGAGTGTGGCGATGGTGCGCAACGCCGTAAGCCTTGAAGCTGCTCTCCACTTCCGTGAAGAGATTGTCCACTTTTTCACTGCGGCCGGCTCCGGATGTCCCCGACTTGGAATCGCAGATAACGGAACCCGGCACCACCAGACCCTTTTTCATCAACGGCATCAGCCCCAATAGGATGCTGGTCACAAAACAACCCGGGTTTGCGATGATGTCGGCATTCTTGATCGCCTCGCGGTTCCATTCCGGCAACCCGTAAACAGCTTCATCCAGCAGTCCCGGTTCCGTATGCGCGACCTTGTACCATTCTTCATAGACGGCTGTGTCCTTCAAACGGAAATCCGCCCCCAGATCGATAACCTTCTTGCCTTTTTCTTTCGCTTTTTTCGCAATCGGCAAGGCGTGTCCATGCGGCAGAGCCACAAAAATAACATCACTGTCCGTTGTCACTTGTTCCAAATCCATTTCCTCACATGTATGATCGATTGATCCGTACAGATGCGGAAACACCTCTTGTATTTTTTGACCAGCATAGGTCCGGGACGTCAGATGATCCAAGACCACATCCTTACGCAATCCCAATAATCGGACTAATTCCACCCCCGTGTAACCTGTTGCTCCAATGATACTGACATGAATCATCATTTCCATCCCCCTTTTCTGTGTATAAAAAAAGAGCCTTCGTTCCCATACCAAATCAAAGATTTGATACAGGGACGAAAGCTCGCGGTGCCACCCTTATTTTCCGGTATGCGGACATACCGGACTCAAGTATTGCTACTTTTGCTGTAACGGGGCAACCGGACTAAACTTTATGTGTATCATTCAGCTTATCAACTCAAAGTTCCTTTTCATCCACTGCATTCGACCTTGCTTCCACCGCCCAAGGCTCGCTTTACTATACAAATAGACTACTCTTCTTATCAAAGTCTTTACATATTCATTTTAGGCATAATATTCCCATTAAATTTATCATCTGCTTTTCATTTTGTCAATCATACTTTTGGAATAAATAAATTTCCCAACGTTGCGGCCATGATTGCCTTGATGGAATGCATGCGATTTTCGGCCTGTTCGAACTGACGGCCATGCTTGCTGCGGAAGGCGCCATCCGTAACTTCCATTTCGGACAACCCGAAAGTTTCGGCGATTTCTTTCCCGGTTTGCGTTTCGGTATCGTGGAAAGCCGGCAGACAATGCAACAAAATGACATCATCATTGCCCGTCTTATTGATCATTTCCATGTTGATTTGGTAAGGGAGCAGCTGCTCAATCCGTTCGGCGAATTTGTCCTCTTCCCCCATCGATACCCACACATCGGTATACAGGACATCGGCATCTTCTACGCCTTCAGCCACATCGGCCGTGACCGCGATGACGCTGCCGCTCTTTTCGGCGAATTTTTCGGCCATTTCAACCAATTCGGTTGCAGGGAACAGGGCTTCCGGTGCGCAGATGGTGATGTTCACCCCTAGAATCGCTCCGGTAACCAACAGGCTGTTGGCGACATTGTTGCGTCCATCCCCGACATAGACCAATTTCAATCCAGCCAATGTGCCGAAGTTTTCCTTGATGGTCAAAAAGTCGGCGATCATCTGGGTCGGATGCCATTCGTCGGTCAAGCCGTTCCAGACGGGTACGCCTGAGAATTTCGCCAAATCTTCAACCGTTTTTTGGCTGAAGCCGCGGAACTCGATGCCGTCAAACATGCTGCCCAATACTTTGGCGGTATCTTCGACGGATTCTTTTTTGCCCAGCTGGATATCATTTTTGCCAAGATATTCCGGATGGGCTCCCAAGTCGATGGATGCGACCGTGAAAGCTGCTCTTGTGCGCGTGGAAGCTTTTTCGAATAATAGACAGATATTTTTCCCTTCCAAATAGCGATGCGGGATATTCCGTTTCTTCAGATCCTTTAAGTGGGCTGAAAAATCGATCAAATATTCCAGTTCTTCCCGAGTAAAATCTTTTTCCGCCAGTAAACTTCTTCCTTGAAATACTTGTGCCAAATGATTCCAGCTCCTTTAGTCGTATTTATCTTTAAATGAAATTTTTTCAGTATCTATTGTGATTGCAATGTTATATTTATTTATTCGAAATCATTTTATACCCAATCCTAATGAATTACAAACTTTATTTTAATCGATTATTCATAATGATGCGGAAAATCCGTTTTTCAGCCGAGCCGATCGTCTCCTCCCGGCCAACCGACATCGAAAACGATAAGCCAATATTATTTTAAAGTATTTACCCATACAGACGAACTAGCTTGAGGAAACGTTGATAACCCTTTGAAATAAAGATAAATCCAAGTGATGACCCTCCGGGATTTCCCGGGCGATCCCTAGCAGCAATGCAACAAAGTGATATCCATTCCGTCTTTTTTCATCGAATACTATGCGGAAAAATGTTTGTTGTTGACAATAGCTCGAATTGGGATTATTCTATGTTTAACTTAATTGAATAGTCTTCAGGGACGGGTGAAAATCCCTACCGGTGGTAAAGCCCACGAGCCGTAATGGCAGATTCGGACAATTTCCGAAGCCGACAGTTAGAGTCTGGATGAAAGAAGACAACCAACATTTTATGAAACTGAAAGTATTCTTTTTGGCATACAAAAAGGAACTCTTCCATAGATGAGAATGAGCGTCAATCCCTGGGTGTAGTGTATACCCAGGGATTTTTTGCTTTCATTTTAGTGAACTTTTCTTTTCGCGCCCTGAAGACTAAACGCTTCAGGGCTTTTCTTATTTTTTAAAGAAAGTGGGGAAATATAAGGTGAGCGAACAGGATATAGCCTACATGAAGTTGGCGTTGGAGTTGGCGGAAAAAGGACGCGGTGCGGTTGCACCAAATCCGATGGTCGGAGCTGTCATCGTAAAGGATGGCCGCATCATCGGTTCCGGATACCATGAGAAAATCGGGGAAGGCCACGCTGAAGTGAATGCCTTCCGATCCGCAACAGAAGATGTGGCGGGGGCTACCATCTATGTGACATTGGAGCCCTGTTCCCATTACGGCAAAACGCCTCCCTGCGCGGACAAGATCATCGAGAAAAAAATAGCCCGCGTCGTCATCGCAGCCTTGGATCCCAATCCCTTGGTTTCGGGGCGCGGCGTCAAAAAAATCCGAGATGCCGGCATCGAGGTTGTGACCGGCGTGTTGGCGGATGAAAGCATCCGTTTAAATGAAGTCTTTATGAAATATATCGTCAAAAAAGAGCCGTTTGTCGTCATGAAAGTAGCCATGTCCTTGGACGGAAAAATCGCGACCCGAACCGGCGAATCAAAATGGATCACTGGTGAATCCGCCAGGGAGCAGGTGCATCGCTTACGGAGCGCCCTTTCCGGCATCATGGTCGGTGTGCAGACCGTCATCGCGGATGACCCCCAGCTGACGGCGCGCATTCCAAACGGAAAAAATCCAGTCCGCATCATCGTCGACAGCACCTTGCGCATCCCGTTGGACGCAAATGTCCTAAAGAATCAGGACCTGGCCAAAACAATCATCGGAACGACAGCGAAAGCGGACCGCGAAAAAGCTGCCCTTTTGGAACAAGCGGGCATCGAGCTGGTGACCGTTCCCGAAAAAGACGGCACAACGGACCTGAGTGCCCTGATGAAAATTTTGGGCGAAAGCGGCATCGACAGCATCCTGTTGGAAGGCGGAGCGACACTGAACTTTGCTGCGCTTGATGCAGGCATCGTCGATAAAGTGCAGATTTATATCGCACCAAAACTGATCGGCGGGAGCACCTCCAAAACACCGGTCGGCGGAAAAGGGATCGACAAGCTGAGCGATGCTTTTAAAGTGAAAGAATTGACAGCAACCCTAGTGGGACAAGACGTCCTGCTTGAAGGGTATATCGCAAAAGATGAATAATTGAAGAAACGGAGAGGAGGAACCCCATGTTTACAGGAATCATTGAAGAAGTCGGCACATTGAAAAGCATCCAACACGGCCAAAACTCTTCCGTAGTGACCGTGCGAGGGAAAAAAGTCTTGGCGGACACAAAAATCGGTGACAGCATCTCCACAAACGGTGTCTGTCTGACCGTCACAAAGCTGCACAAAGATTCCTTTGATGCAGATGTCATGCCGGAAACACTCAACCGTTCCAATCTGGGTGACCTGAAAAGCGGCGGCCGAGTGAATTTGGAACGCGCCCTGCAATTGAGCACCCGCTTGGGCGGGCACATCGTCAGCGGGCATATCGACGGCACCGGAAAAATAAAAGAATACAGAAAAGACGACAACGCCGTCTGGATAACCATTTCTGCCAGCCCAGACTTGCTGCGTTACATCATCGAAAAAGGCTCCATCGCCATCGATGGCGTCAGCTTGACCGTCGCAACCGTCGACAGCCAGTCATTCCAAGTGTCCATCATTCCGCATACCGGCGCCGAAACCATCCTTTTGGAAAAGAAATTGGGCGACACGGTCAATCTGGAATGCGACATCATCGGAAAGTATGTCGAAAAACTGCTCGGCTTGAATACGCAAAAACAAACCAAAGAAAGCAATCTATCCGAAGCCTTTTTAAAGGAAAATGGCTTCTTCTAAACGAAAGAGGAGGGACAAAAAATGTTCAACACACCTGAAGAGATCATCGCAGACATAAAAGCGGGTAAAATAATTGTCCTGCTCGATGATCAAGACCGCGAAAATGAAGGCGACCTGGTCTGTGCGGCGGAATTCGCCACACCAGAAAACATCAACTTCATGGCGATTTACGCCAAAGGCCTGATCTGCATGCCGATGGACCGCACCTTGACCGAAAAGTTGGTATTGACCCCGATGGTCGATCGCAATACGGATAACCACGGAACAGCCTTCACGGTCGCCATCGACCATGTCGATACGACAACCGGCATCTCAGCCTTCGAACGCTCCTTGACCGTTCTGAAGGCAGTAGCAGACGATGCAAAACCTGAGGATTTCCGCAGACCGGGACATATCTTCCCGCTTAAAGCAGTGGATCACGGCGTCCTCGTCCGCAATGGCCATACCGAAGCAACCGTCGATTTGGCCCGCTTGGCTGGCTTGAAACCGGCCGGCCTGTGTTGCGAAATCATGGCGGATGACGGAACCATGATGCGCACGCCGGAATTGATCGCCTTTGCCAAAACGCACGATCTGAAAATCGGCACCATCGCAGATCTGATTACCTACCGTAAAGAAACAGAAACGCTGTACAAGCGCGACGGGAAAGCCAAACTGCCTACCAAATATGGCGATTTCGACATCTACACCTATGTGAGCACCATCGAAGATGAACATCATGTCGCTTTGGTCATGGGCGACGTGACAACGAGCGAACCTGTTTTGGTGCGTATCCATTCCGAGTGCCTTACCGGGGATGTCTTCGGGTCGAAGCGTTGTGACTGCGGCCAACAATTGGACGCCGCTATGAAACAGGTCGCAGCAGAAGGCCGCGGGGTTTTGGTTTATCTGCGCCAGGAAGGCCGCGGCATCGGCTTGGTCAATAAAATCCATGCCTATGAATTGCAGGATCAAGGCTACGACACGGTGGAAGCCAATCTGATGCTGGGCTTCCCGAGCGATCTGCGTGAATACTACATGGCGGATGAGATGCTGCAGGATTTGGGTGTAAAGGAAATCCGTCTGTTGACGAACAATCCTTTAAAAATCGAAGGCCTGAAAAAGCACGGCATAAAGATCACCGAGCGCATCCCAATCCAGCTAGAAGTCTTTGATGAAACCCAGCGCTACATGGAAACGAAGAAACAAAAGATGGGCCATTACTTAAATTTATAACAAAAATAAAAACAATATCAGGAGGAAAAAAAATGAACATCATCGAAGGACAATTAATTGCACAAGACTTAAAAATCGGTATCGTGGTAGCGAGATTCAACGAATTCATCGGATCAAAATTGGTGGGCGGAGCCTTGGACGGCTTGAAACGTCACGGCGTTCCGGAAGAGGATATCGACTTGGCTTGGGTTCCCGGCGCGTATGAAATCCCATTGGTAGCACAAAAAATGGCTGCTTCCGGAAAATACGATGCCGTCATCACGTTGGGCGCAGTCATCAAAGGAGCCACTTCCCACTACGATTACGTCTGTTCCGAAGTATCCAAAGGAGTAGCTGCCGCATCCATGAATACCGGCGTTCCCGTCATCTTCGGCGTATTGACGACCGACACCATCGAACAAGCCATCGAACGCGCCGGCACTAAAGCAGGCAACAAAGGCTACGACTGTGCCGTATCCGCAATCGAAATGGCAAACCTGTTGAAGGCATTCTAAGGGACTGCCCATGACTATCCCAACATTTGAAGGGATCCATACGGTCATCCTGGACTATGATGGCACAATCCATGACAGCACCCGGAACTATATCGACGCCTTTAAAAAAGCCTATGCCTACCTTGTAGGGGCCGGCCAAGCCGCCCCCAGGGACTGGGAAGATGCAGAAATCACCCAATGGCTGGGCTACAGCAGCAAAGCGATGTGGTCAAATTTTATGCCCGATTTGGCGGGCGACTACCAGTCCACCGCTTCGAAGCTGATTGGACAAACATTGCTTGAAAGGGCCCAGGCTGGCCAAGCGGTTCTCTATGAGGGCGCCTTGGAAACACTGCAAGCGCTGAAAGAAAAAGGCTACCACTTGGTCTTCCTGAGCAACTGCAGCCATGTCTACATGGAAGCTCATCGGGAAAGCTTCGGGTTGGACCGCTATTTTGACAAAATGTACTGCACGGAAGATTTCGGATTCATTCCCAAATATGAAATCTTCGAGGCGATCCAGGCCGATTTCCCCGGCGGCTACCTCGTCGTCGGCGACCGTTTCCAGGATATCGAAGTCGCCGAACATCATCCCGTGCGTACGGTCGGATGCCTCTACGGCTTCGGTTTCCCCGATGAGTTGGCATCAGCGGATGTGCTGATAGAAGATATCCGCGAACTGGATGATTTACTTTAAACAGTTAAAAAGCGGGCTCCGACAATCATTTCTGATTATCGGGGTCCGCTTTCCGTGCATGATAAACTGCCGGATGGTATGATATGCATATATAACAACTGGTACGGAAGCATTCCTGCAAGGAAAAGGAGCGATTATCATGAAAAATCTGGATAAAGAAATCGGCATCATCCGCAAATTCAAGGCGGAACATCCCAACAAAGAATACAAACTGTATATCGAAACAAGCGATGATTTTGACTTCCACGATGAGAACGAAAGTGAAGACTACATCGCCGTCATCATTGCTGAATTGGAAACAGAGACACCTGCCGAAAACCCCATGATGGAAGGTAAACCCGCCTACACTTGGGATGCTGAATATGTCATCTACATCGACAAACCGACTGTAGCCGATCGCGAGCTGATTACCAAGCTATACTATGACGAATTGCTGCAGTATGTTTAGCGGAACAGTTGCCAAGTACAGCACTTGAAGATGCATCTGACATTTTGAAAAATCGAGGGAGGCTGGGACAAAATTCCTAGCCTCTTATTCCTAACAATTAATCGTAAACGTGTTCCAAAAAGCAGACCCGACGTCACTTCACGAATAATGCTCAGATGGTCCGTGACCATCCTCCGCTTATTCGCTCCAGTGATTCGGGTCTAAACGCTTTTTATCGCACTCTCTCTTTCTTCCATCAGTTGCCGGACTTTTCTTTGCCCTTTTCATCCCTTGGATAATCATCCGGAACAGCTTCCGATTCCTTCTCCCGTTCTTCGCTTCTGTCTGTCGGCTCCAGCTTTTTTGGGGCTTTTTTGCCGGCGCGGACGACCTTTTCCGCCAACAGCCTGATTAACCTATCCAGTTCCATATGGATCCCTCCTTATTCGGATTGCCCTGTCTCTTTTTTTCATCATAGCATACGGATAAGCAATCTGAAACAAATCACTCCGCAGCAATTAAGACTTAGTTCCGCTGAAGAATGGTCCGCGCTCTTTTGTGGCTGGGGGGTTGTCCTCTCCGCTAATTCCAAGAACCCGTGCGACAAGATTTCCAACTATGATTTCCCAGTGAACGAGTAGACAGTGACAAGAAGATAATATATAGTGGGCTTTATGCAAAGCAAAGGATGATATGCCATATAACGAAAAAATGCTGAGGATATTTTTTGGACATCGAATATAAATATATTAAATATATTAGGGAGGTTACAAATGATCAGTTTATTATTAGTGCGTAAAATTGTACAACTGTTTCTTATCATGATTTTGGGCTATGTGATGGTCAAGCTAAAAGTGGTAAAAACAGAGGAAAGTGTTGTCTTATCTAAATTATCACTTTATCTGATTATGCCTTCAGTCATACTCAGCGCCTTTCAGGTTGACTTTAAGCAGGAAATCAGAGCAGGCTTGCTATTGGCCTTTGTTGCGGCTGTTGCCATCCATATATTATTGCTCATAATTGGACATGTCTCAGGCAGGTTGTTTAATTTTGAGGAAATAGATATTGCGTCGATCATCTATTCTAATGCGGGCAATTTGATCATCCCCATCGTAACAGCAGTATTGGGGAATGAATGGGTTATCTATTCCACCGCATTTGTATCCGTACAATTGATTTTTCTGTGGACGCATGGAAAATTGATGTTCTCAAAAGAAAAGAAACCCAACCTACGAAAAATCATTTTGAATATAAACATGATCGCCATTTTTTTGGGAATCCTGTCCATGATCTCAGGGATTAAACTGCCGGCTATGCTGAATGAAACATTGAGTTCAATCGGCACTATGATTGGACCGATGGGTATGCTGATCACAGGCATGATCGTTGCCGGAATGGATATGAAGAAAATATTCACAAGCAAAAAGGTTTATGTAATCACCTTCTTCAGGATGATCCTTTGTCCCGCCATCATTCTGCTGTTGCTGAAACTCAGCCATGCTGGTAGTTTGGTTGATAACGGCATGGAAATATTGCTAATTACCTTCTTAGCGACTGTAACTCCCGCGGCATCTACCGTTACGCAATTCGCACAGGTGCATAATAAAGATGCAGAGTATGCTGGCGCAATCAATATCATGACCACACTGGTATGTGTCGTAACCATGCCCATATTCGTTATCTTGTATTATTTATGAAACAAAAAAATCCTTAGAAACAGTGAAGAAAATTACTTCATCACTGTTTCTAAGGATTTCTGTTTAAAGAAGTATGGGTTATGGGGGGCTCGAACCCTCGACCCGCTGATTAAGAGTCAGCTGCTCTACCAACTGAGCTAATAACCCATATCACGTATTGCTAACGTAACAAATGTTATTTTACTCTCCTTTTCAACAAATTGCAAGAACTTCATGAAAAAAATAGGCCTACTTCTGGATATTTATCCCAAAAGAGGCCTATTTTTATTATTTCTGCATGAATCGTACTGTCACATGCCGGGTTTCATCCCTTGCTGCATGTTATCGCACTCTTTTTAGATGGTTGCCCATACGTTTTCCAACACGTTTGTTTGGTTGCGGTCTGGTCCCACTGAGAAAGTGGAGATGCGGACGCCAACCGTTTCTTGAACGCGGCGGACATAGTTGCGTGCATTTTCAGGAAGTTCTTCCAATGTACGGCAGCCAGTGATGTCTTCGCTCCAGCCTGGCAACTCTTCATAGACAGGCGTACATTGAGCCAATTCCTTCAAGCTTGCTGGGTAATGGTAGATCAATTCACCTTCAGCATTTTTGTAGGCAGTACAGATTTTAACTGTTTCCAAGCCGCTAAGAACATCGATGGAGTTCAAGCATAGGTTGGTGATGCCTGAAACGCGTTTTGAATGACGCATAACAACAGCGTCAAACCAGCCGATACGACGGGGTCTGCCGGTGGTTGTGCCGTATTCACGGCCGACTTCACGGATTTGGCTTCCGACTTCGTCAAACAATTCAGTCGGGAATGGGCCATCGCCGACACGGGAAGTGTAAGCTTTGCAGACACCGACAACCTTGTCGATCTTGGTAGGGCCCACACCGCTACCGATGGTTACCCCACCAGCAACCGGATTGGAAGAAGTAACGAATGGATAAGTACCTTGGTCGATATCCAACATAACCCCTTGAGCGCCTTCGAATAGGACGCGTTTGCCTGCATCCAATACATCGTTCAAGATAACGGATGTGTCGGTTACATATTTTTTGAGTTCTTGACCATATTGGTAATATTCTTCAAAGACATCTTCGAATTTGATTTCTACAGAATCGAACATTTTTGTAAATTGACGATTTTTTTCTTCTAAATTGACTTTCAGACGTTCTTCGAAAATTTCTTTGTCCAATAAATCAGCAATTCTTATGCCGACACGCGCTGCTTTGTCCATGTAAGCCGGTCCGATACCTTTGATGGTCGTCCCGATCTTATTTTCGCCTTTTGAATCTTCTTGCAGTTGATCCAATTGGATATGGTAAGGCAAAATGACGTGTGCACGATCTGAAATACGCAGATTGTCTGTATTGATGCCGTGATCTTTCAAGTATGCCAATTCTTTGATCAATGATTTTGGATTCACGACTACGCCATTCCCAATGACGCTGATTTTTTCTGGATAAAAAATACCGGATGGAATTAAGTGCAATTTGTATGTAACGCCGTCAAACTGGATTGTATGGCCTGCGTTGTCTCCGCCTTGATATCTAGCGATTACTTCTGCATTTTCACTCAGGAAATCTGTAATCTTTCCTTTACCTTCGTCTCCCCATTGAGTTCCAACAACTACTACTGAAGTCATTATTTACTCCACCTCATCTTCTTTAGTCATAACACTATGCTAGTTTACCAATATTATCAGTCTCTTTCAATAAAGAATCCGAGAAAACCAAGTTACTTATGAACAATTTGTCGTTCTCCATCAATTAATCTCCGGAATATAGCTCATGGAAGAGAATTTATTGAATTCTTTTTTGAATAAAAGTTTTACTGTCCCGCGGGCACCACTTCTGTTCTTTTCGATGATGACTTCGACGACATTGTTCTCCATTTCATCATTTTCGGATTCCTCGCCGCCTTCCCGTTCGTAATAATCCTCACGGTAAAGGAAAGCAACGATATCCGCATCTTGCTCGATGGATCCAGACTCACGGATATCACTCAAAACCGGACGTTTATCCTGTCTTTGTTCCACTCCCCGTGATAACTGGGACAAGGCGATGACCGGCACTTTTAATTCTTTTGCCAATTTTTTCAACTGGCGGGAAATATCCGAAACTTCTTGTTGGCGGCTTTCCCGGTTGTTCCCCTCGATCAGTTGCAGATAGTCGATGACGATCAGACCCAAGGCTCCCTGCTCCTGCTTCAAACGACGGCTTTTTGCTCTGATTTCAGCGATACGGATACCCGGCGTATCATCGATGAAGATTTTGGACTGACCCAATGTCCCCATCGCCATGATCAAGTTGGACCATTCTTCCTCGGACAGTTGGCCCGTCCGCAAATGGCCGGCCTCTATGTTTCCCTCCGCACAAAGCATCCGGTTGACAAGCGACTCCGCACCCATTTCCAAACTGAAGATGGCCACTACCTGATCGGCTTTCGTTGCAACGTTTTGGGCGATATTCAAGGCAAAAGCTGTCTTCCCGACGGCTGGACGCGCCGCCAGGATGATCAGTTCTTCCTTTTGCAGTCCCGCCGTCATTTTATCCAATGCGATATAGCCTGTCGGCACCCCGGTGACATCGTCGCTCTGTTGAGCCAACGACTCGATGTTCTGTAACGAGGCGGAAACGACATCGGAGATACGGATAAAGCCTGAACGATTTCTCCGTTCCGATACCTGCAGGATGTTCTGTTCCGCGCTATCCAGAATAACCGCCAGTTCATCGCCCTCTTCGAAACCCTGTTTAACGATTTCGGTAGCGGAACGGATCAGATTACGCAAAATGGATTTTTCTTCCACTATCTTAGCGTAATATTCCACGTTTGCGGAAGTCGGAACGGCGATCGCCAAATCCGTCAAATATTCCATACCTCCAGCATTTTCAAGCTGGTTCTTGCGTTCCAATTCATTGGCGACCGTTACGACGTCTATGGCCTCATTACGACTGTTTAATAGCAAAATCGCATCAAAAATAATCTGATGATTCTTTCGATAAAAATCAGATGTTTCCAAATATTCTAAAACATTCACTACCGTATCAGGATCCAAAAAAATGGAACCCAGTACGGATTGTTCAGCTTCCATACTATGCGGCGGTGTGCGATCTTGAAGTGTTTCTTCCATTTCCTTCTTCACCCTTTTTAGGTATTATTCTTGGAATGAACAGGGCATGATAATCCAAATTCATTCTTTAGCTTCTATATTGTACTCTAAAAAAGCTTCTTTTACAATTGCAAAAACCGAACAAGCGTTCCCATTTTTGGTGTTATCACTCTTAAAAATATACGTAAAAAAAGAGATGCAGGACGCATCTCTTAGAATCTTGGGCGATGGATTACGCTTCAGTGACTTGAACCGTTAAGGTAGCAGTCACTTCAGGGTGCAATTTTACGGTCATCTTGGTGAAGCCGAGTGCACGGACTGGATTTTCCAACTCGATTTTTCTCTTATCAAGCTTCACATTATGCTGTTTATGCAATGCTTCCGCAATCTGTTTGCTTGTGATCGAACCGAACAAACGACCGTCATCACCTGATTTTGCCGTCAATTTGATAACCGACTCTTCTTTTTCCAAAAATGCTTTCAATTCTTGGGCTGCTGCCAATTCTTCAGCACTTTTCTTGTCTTCTGCCTTCTTTTGTCCTTTTAAAGCTGAAATACTTGCATTGGTAGCTTCTTCAGCCTTACGATTTTTAATCAGGAAAGTTGCATAGCCATCCGCTATATCCTTTACTTCCCCTTTTTTACCTTTGCCTTTAACGTCTTCTAAAAAAATAACTTTCATTCGTTATTCTCCTTCCTTAACCTTATTAGGATTGATTGCTTCTTTCAACATACTCACTACTTCTTTCACAGTGGCATTTTCAATTTGCGTTGCCGCATTCGATAAATGCCCCCCGCCGCCCAGTTTTTCCATGATCGTCTGCACATTATACTGCCCTAAGCTCCTGGCACTGATGCCGATCCTGCCATCTTGGCGTTTCGTAACCACAAAGGAGGCATCCACACTCTCCATGGATAACATCGTATCCGCTGTCTGAGCCGCAACGACGGTATTGTACACTTTGTCTTCTTCACCAGATACGATGGCCAAGTTTCCATTGACGAACTCCATCGATGACAATAAATGGCTCCTTAAGAGATACGTATCGAGATCCTCTTTTAAGGACTTTTGAATCAATACCGTATCTGCCCCATTTGATTGGAGGTAACTTGCAGCATCAAATGTACGCGAACCTGTCCGCAAGCTAAAATTGCGGGTATCAACGATGATGCCTGCCAACATCGCCGTTGCTTCGATTTTGTTGATGGCATCAACATCATTTGATTGATATTCAAACAATTCCGTGATGAGTTCCGACGTTGAGGATGCATAAGGTTCCATATAAACCAACACGGGATTTTCCGGGAACTCCTGGCCTCGTCTGTGGTGGTCCAAAACAACAATTTTTTTAGACAGTTTCAATAGTTCAGGTGCTGCCGTCATCGACGGCCGATGGACATCCACCATCACAATTAACGTTTGCGGCGACACAAGTTCCCGCGCCTGATCCGGCGAAATGATGCGTTTGGCAATCAATGGGTCTTTGTCGATTTCTTGCATGATCCGATTGACATCATTCGAAAATTGCTGCGGATCCAAAACGATCCAAGCTTCTCTATTATTCATTTGCGAAATTTTCCGGATACCCAAACACGAACCGACAACGTCCATATCTGGGAAACTGTGTCCCATTATGATGACTTTATCAGAATGAATGATCAATTCTTCTAGAGCCTGACTGATCATCCTTGCCCTGATCCGTGTCCGTTTTTCCATCGGATTCGTTTTCCCGCCATAAAAACGTGCATCTTCATTTTCTGCCCTGACGACCACTTGATCTCCGCCACGCGCCAACGCCAAGTCAAGATTCGATTGTGCCAGCTTAGCAACTTGCTTAAAATTTGTCTGGTCAAAAGTTTTCTCGTATGAGAATCCCATGCTCAGGGTCAAAGGAAAATTCTGTTTGTAGGTTCGTTCTCGTATTTGATTGATGATGTCGAAATTATTTTCTTCTATTTTCTTTAGCGACCTTTTATTCGTGATTGCAATGAATCGGTCATCATCAACACGTTTAAGAAAAACATTATTCATGTTCGCCCAGTTCGTTAGCTGGTTAGTCAAATAGTTATTCACATTTGATTTTTTACGGTCATTCATGGATTGCACTGCTTCATCGTAATTATCAACGATGACATTCCCAAAAACAAATTTTTCATCTTTATACTTTTCTTCGATCTTGGCATATTCTGTTATATCCATTAAATAGACTACACCGATATCGTCTTGAATGATCATTTCAAAATAATGATCGCCCCACTTCACACGCCGCATCTCATTATCTTGGGATTGATGGAAAAGTTGATAGAGTTCTGAATCTATAACTTTTATTTTCCTTCCTAGAATGTCTCTTTTACCAAAGTACTTCATTAAATAAGGATTCATCCACTGGACTTCTTCTTCTTTATTATATAGAAGAATTCCAATGGGCATTTTAATCATAGCCTCTTGTTCACCTTTTTTTATTCGATAAGATAAGTCAGATATATATTGATTTGTCTCATCTATCAGGTAGTCCGATGAATAACTGATAAACCAAACAACACCAACACATAGTAGCGTTATTCCTATTCCAATTTTCCAATCTGCTATGAACGTTAGGATGACGATCAACAGCAGCAAAACTAAAATAATCAGGGCAGGAACTTTAATCTTGTCAGCTTTTATGAAGTGAGGAAGATTGTTAAACTTTTCCTTGGTTTTCATGATAGCTCCTTTACTGAACCTACATTTTTCACTAATTTATTTTAACACACATAAAAAATAATAGCTATAATCCCACGTCCTGTCTGCTTTTCTAATGTTTCCCACAGAAAATGTTCCACGTGAAACATTTTTTCGTTTTTACCCTGCAGGCGGTTGGCTTCTACCCGGAAACAGTGGCATTGTGATGTGAAACGGCCATATATCCATTTTTTGACTTTATAAATACATATTATTATATTTAGAAAGGATTTACACTGAATACACTCTGTTTAGAACCATATAATGTTCCACGTGGAACATTATATGGTTCTAAACAGAGTGTTATCTGCATTGCCGAAAAAATATAACGAGTAATTTCTTGTGAATTTTGAAAATTGAATGCTTCAATAGATTTTTCAATAACATTATTGGGTGGGCAATTCCACCCAATAATGTTACACCGAATTCGAAATGCAGGAATCTAAGATACAAAAATCTTATTTATCATTTTCCTATTTAGTAGACTTGGGAATTGGTTTCTCTTCTTATCTTCCCAAGTAGATTGCCGATCCTCACTGGCGGCAGCGACCTAAATGTTCCACGTGGAACATTTAGGTCCATTTTGACCATGTCCTGCCTGATCCTTCTCGTAAGGATCAGGATATTACTGGGTAATTTGATTCTACTATAGGAAGAAACTGGATAAGAACGCTCAATCTTTCCAAAAATCCCTTCAAAAATAAGATTCATGCGCCTTTCCATCTACAGATTTATTTCTGGTATCTCTACACTAGATTGATTATTAAATACGGATTACATATCGTATGCGCACACACATACATGAACGTAAATTTTTAAGAGCCAACTGCCAAGGATCCTTCTCCTTCCTCCAGCCCTCATTCTTCTTTTGGAATCTATCCTCCCTCCCCCATCTTATATAGATTCGAGATCAATTCAAACAATCACTCCAAAAACGTAAACCTAACCCCATCAATTGCACTTATTTTATCCATTTTTGCGATTACTTACAGCTAAGTCTTTCTGCTCTACTTTTTATCTATCTCCTACACTTTTATTAATATTTTCGAATAATCCATATACAGAATCACCTATTCTTAATTTCATTGATCTGATCACTTTTAGGCATGTATTTTCATATTTCCATTAACAGATTCTCTGCTGGTTTTGGACGCTAGTCCGCCTATTTCACTTTTTATGTGTTGTGGATAAGTTTTATATTTACTCTTTACTATATTTATCCACATTTTCGAAATAGCTTGTTGATAACTTTTTTAATAACCCCAAATTCCTTTGGTGTATCAATCTTTTATCTTAATATTTGTCTGTTGATAACCTACAGCATTTTCTCCCTATTTTCTTAACCTTTAACTCCCGAAATGTTATGCACACCCTGTGGATAAAGTTTCTAGGTATTGAACCCTAAAACCCGAATCAAACTTTTGTTTATTTCTGCATTCTTTGGAAAATATTCGTTTTTTTGACCGAATATTGCTATAACACCTTGAAAAAATGCTGTAGATGCTTAAAAAGCCCTCGATTTAAAGAAATTAACTTGTGCGATAATGAGCATGATTGCGTTTTTTATGGTAACTCAAAACAGTTTACCAAAAGATGTCTGTGGAAAAGTATCGAAACTTTCTTCTGTTATTGAAAGGATCAGTTGTTGCTTTGTCCTTTTACACTGAAATCCAAACCTTATGATGCTCTCAATAAATAATCGGCTTAACTAGTGCTTGGCAGCGATATTCTGATTATTTACTTCCATTGCTGGTAATTAAGAGTTATGAACAGGTGTATAACTCTTAAAAGGAACAGCGAACTGCATATAAAAAAACTAAAAAGAAGCGAAGGTAGCCTTCATTCCATGATAAATAGGATCGATTAGCCGAAGGCTTTAGAATCGTATAGGTCAAAAACTTACATCCTACGCCGGAACTAGAGCAGAAAATCAGGCAGTCCATCGGCATCCACCCGGTGGCTCTCCAGCGACTACCTCGCCAGGAACGCTACCAACAGTTCAAGTAAATCCGTCTCGAAAAGAATGATGCTTTCCTGTCCGGCTATTTTTCATACCCGAAGCGGCATACAAACGCTTCTTTAAGTTTAAGGGTTTCGATAAGTAGCCCAAATTCAGAAAGAAAAACCATCAAGACGTAAAACTGTACTTCCCAAAGAAAAATACAGGGGATTGGACAGAGGAACGGCACCGCATCAAGATCACAACGTTGGTTTGGGTCCGTATCAAGGAAAAAGGCTATGTTCCCATTAAGAACCCATCGTCAAAAGCGGGGATGGTCATCCGAAGAGCGGGGGTACTTATGTGTCGGTACTTTGCATGAAGCTTTTGCGCTACATTGTCGGAGCCAATCGGCATCGACCCTGGATGGGGCTGAAAAATTTCGCCGTCTGCAGCAACAATCTCTCGTCAAGGAAAACATCAACCAAATGGTTGCCGAAGTGACGGGAAAAAATCCATGTTCCATCAAAATCGAAGATCTGAACGTATCCGACATGATGCATAATCATCATCTGTCTAAGGCAGTTGCCCACCAGCATTTCTATGATTTCCCGCAACAAGCTGACGGGCAAGTGCAAAGCTAACGAAATCGAGCTGCTAGTTGTAGTGGGGGGGTTGTGGATCGTTGATAATCCGTCCAACAAGTTGTGTCATGCGTTCGGAAAGATCAAGCAAGACCTGAAAATTTCCGAACGGGTATACATATGCCACTGCGATTGCGGGTATACCACGAAGACAACGACGTCAATGCCGTTTTGAACTTGTGGGCTGTAATCACACGCGATTTAGCCCATTGATAAAAGGCTCTTGTATGTGTACCGATGGATTAGTCGGGAATTTAGGCTTGTGGAATGCCAGACCAACCTTAATAGAAGGCAATCGGAGTACTGTGGAAGGTAAAAGCAAGAAAAAGCTTAGTGGGGGATTGTTGTCCATTTTAAATAGCGGGATGGAGGGCTTCTTATCCTGATTAGGTGATACATATTAGGAAATAGGAAAAAGTACGATAGGGCCAGTTGGGTTTCTTTCTATTTCCCTGAATCGGCATTGGCAACTCTTGTTGATCTGGGACAATGACGTTAGCGGAACTCTGATTCGCTTCGGGTAGATAATCAAAAATGTTCCACGTGGAACATTTTTGATTATCGTTTTTTGGGGTTAAGAATTCTGGCGTAACACGAATAAAATACACGTCCATAAAGACCCTTTGAGAGCTTCTTATCCGGATTGGAGTTATTTACACATCAAAGATAAAAAAATCCCTTACATCGGCTCAGATGGGCATATTTTATTATTGAGTACGGGAGCAGGCAGATAAAATAATACCAAATTTATTTTTCAGTTTGATATCTAATAGCACTGAACTCATTGCAGTTTTTTTTGTGCTGGACTGAAATGATCATGCTTGTTTCGCTGATCTGACTGTGCTGAAGAAAGAAGGGGGAACTGTCTGGTTAAAAGGAACCTGATGGGGCATCGCTCCGCAATCGGCATTACGAAATCTAAGCGATTGCTGCGGACATTTCTACAGTAAGCCAACAGAGCGCTCTACGGTTCAAAAGCTAAGAAACTCTGTACAATCTTCTAACCAAGCAAATCAACGGGAATATTGCTATTGTGGGGAACAGGCTAAAACTACCCAAGTTGTGGCTGGTGTTCTTTGCCAAGTGCAGGGAAGTGGACGGATAAGTTTTGAACGATGTTGATATATAAAGTGGACTTTGCATAGCCAAGAAACAAGCCATCCTATCGCAAATAATCTCCAAGCCAAATCTGCTCGTGCTGCGGACACAAGAACAAAGACTTTAAAAATATCCCTGTCAGGTCCGGAAAGGAGCTTGCCTTATTGATGGGCCAATACCGAAAGGGATATTAACATAAGCTTGAACCTCTCATGAGTA
>CAVSSJ010000004.1:0-23792 GCA_963730595.1 uncultured Carnobacteriaceae bacterium | reverse complement strand
TAATCATTTCCTCCTCGGTTCGTCTGATGTTACGGGAAAAGCCCAATGGTGTTCAATCCTGTTGTCTCATCCAGACCGAACAGGAGATTCATATTTTGTACCGCTTGGCCGGCAGCGCCCTTCATCAAGTTATCGATGACGGATACGATGATCACTTTGCCGGTGCGCTGATCGACGGTCACGCCGATTTGGCAGACGTTCGTGCCCCTTACCGATTTCGTCATCGGCCACATGCCTGCAGGAAGAACCTGCACAAAGGTTTCAGCCGCATAAGCCTCTTCAAAGATGGCATGGATGGCTTCAGCGGAGTGGTCCCCGCTCAAGTCCGCGTAAATCGTGCTCAGAATGCCGCGGCTCATCGGCACCAAATGCGGTGTGAATTGGATCAGCGTTTCCGTCCCCGACATCTCCGTCAAAAGCTGTTCGATTTCAGGAGTGTGGCGGTGGTGCGCAACACCGTAAGCCTTGAAGCTGCTCTCCACTTCCGTGAAGAGATTATCCACTTTTTCGCTGCGTCCGGCTCCGGATGTCCCCGATTTGGAGTCGCAGATAACGGAACCCGGCACCACCAGCCCCTTTTTCATCAACGGCATCAGCCCCAACAGGATGCTGGTCACAAAACAACCCGGGTTTGCGATGATGTCCGCATCCTTGATCGCCTCGCGGTTCCATTCCGGCAACCCGTAAACAGCTTCCTCCAGCAGTCCCGGTTCCGTATGCGCGACCTTGTACCATTCTTGATAAACGGCTGCGTCCTTCAAACGGAAATCCGCCCCCAGATCGATGACCTTCTTGCCTTTTTCTTTCGCTTTTTTCGCAATCGGCAAGGCGTGCCCGTGCGGCAAGGCCACAAAAATCACGTCACTGTCCGCTGTCACTTGCTCCAAATCCAATTCTTCGCATATATGATCGATGGATCCGTACAGATGCGGAAACACCTCTTGTATTTTTTGACCAGCATAGGTCCGGGACGTCAGATGATCCAAAACCACATCCTTACGCAATCCCAATAGTCGGACTAATTCCACCCCCGTGTAACCTGTTGCTCCAATGATACTGACATGAATCATCTTTTCCATCCCCCTTTTCTGTGTATAAAAAAAGAGCCTTCGTTCCCATACCAAATCAAAGATTTGATACAGGGACGAAAGCTCGCGGTGCCACCCTTATTTTCCGGTATGCGGACATACCGGACTCAAGTATTGCTACTTTTGCTGTAACGGGGCAACCGGACTAAACTTTATGTGTATCATTCAGCTTATCAACTCAAAGTTCCTTTTCATCCACTGCATTCGACCTTGCTTCCACCGCCCAAGGCTCGCTTTACTATACAAATAGACTACTCTTCTTATCAAAGTCTTTACATATTCATTTTAAGCATAATATTCCCATTAAATTTATCATCTGCTTTTCATTTTGTCAATCATACTTTTGGAATAAATAAATTTCCCAATGTTGCGGCCATGATTGCCTTGATGGAATGCATGCGATTTTCGGCCTGCTCGAACTGACGGCCATGCTTGCTGCGGAAGGCGCCATCCGTCACTTCCATTTCGGACAACCCGAAAGTTTCAGCGATTTCTTTCCCGGTTTGCGTTTCGGTATCGTGGAAAGCTGGCAGACAATGCAACAAAATGACATCCTCATTGCCCGTCTTTTTGATCATTTCCATGTTGATTTGGTAAGGGAGCAGCTGCTCGATCCGTTCGGCGAATTTGTCCTCTTCCCCCATCGATACCCACACATCGGTATACAGGACATCGGCATCTTTTACGCCTTCAGCCACATCGGCCGTGATCGCGATGACGCTGCCGCTCTTTTCGGCGAATTTTCCGGCCATTTCAACCAATTCGGTTGCAGGGAATAGGGCTTCCGGAGCGCAGATGGTGACGTTCACCCCTAGAATGGCTCCGGTAACCAACAGGCTGTTGGCGACATTGTTGCGTCCGTCACCGACATAGACCAATTTCAAGCCAGCCAATGTGCCGAAGTTTTCCTTGATGGTCAAAAAGTCGGCAATCATCTGGGTCGGATGCCATTCGTCGGTCAAGCCGTTCCAGACGGGTACGCCTGAGAACTTCGCCAAATCTTCAACCGTTTTTTGGCTGAAGCCGCGGAATTCGATGCCGTCAAACATGCTGCCCAATACTTTGGCGGTGTCTTCGACGGATTCTTTTTTGCCCAACTGGATATCACTTTTGCCAAGATATTCCGGATGGGCTCCCAAGTCGATGGACGCGACCGTGAAAGCTGCTCTTGTGCGCGTGGAAGCTTTTTCGAATAACAGACAAATATTTTTCCCTTCCAAATAGCGATGCGGGATATTCCGTTTCTTCAGATCCTTTAAATGGGCTGAAAAATCGATCAAATATTCCAGTTCTTCCCGAGTAAAATCTTTTTCCGCCAGTAAACTTCTTCCTTGAAATACTTGTGCCAAATGATTCCAGCTCCTTCAGTCGTATTTATCTTTAAATGAAATTTTTTCAGTATCTATTTTGATTGCAATGTTACATTTATTTATTCGAAATCATTTTATACCCAATCCTAATGAATTACAAACTTTATTTTAATCGATTATTCATAATGATGCGGAAAATCCGTTTTTCAGCCGAGCCGATCGTCTCCTCCCGGCCAACCAACATCGAAAACGATAAGCCAATATTCTTGCAAAGCATTTCCGCATACAGACGGACTGACTTGAGGAAACATTGATAAACCTTTGAAATAAAGATAAACCCAAGGGATGAGCCTCCGGAATTTCCCGGAAGACCCTTGGCAGCAATGCAACAAAGCGATATCCATTCCGTCTTTTTTCATCGAATGCTATGCGGAAAAATGTTTGTTGTTGACAATAGCTCGAATTGGGATTATTCTATGTTTAACTTAATTGAATAGTCTTCAGGGACGGGTGAAAATCCCTACCGGTGGTAAAGCCCACGAGCCGTAATGGCAGATTCGGACAATTTCCGAAGCCGACAGTTAGAGTCTGGATGAAAGAAGACAACCAACATTTTATGAAACTGAAAGTATTCTTTTTGGCATACAAAAAGGAACTCTTCCATAGATGAAAATGAGCGTCAATCCCTGGGTGTAGTGTATACCCAGGGATTTTTTGCTTTCATTTTAGTGAACTTTTCTTTTCGCGCCCTGAAGACTTAATGCTTCAGGGCTTTTCTTATTTTTTAAAGAAAGAGGGGAAATAAAAGGTGAGCGAACAGGATATAGCCTATATGCAGTTGGCGCTGGAGTTGGCGGAAAAAGGACGCGGTGCGGTTGCACCAAATCCGATGGTCGGAGCTGTCATCGTAAAGGATGGCCGCATCATCGGTTCCGGATACCATGAGAAAATCGGGGAAGGCCACGCCGAAGTGAATGCCTTCCGATCCGCAACAGAAGATGTGGCGGGGGCTACCATCTATGTGACATTGGAGCCCTGTTCCCACTACGGCAAAACGCCTCCCTGCGCGGACAAGATCATCGAGAAAAAAATAGCCCGCGTCGTCATCGCAGCCTTGGATCCCAATCCCTTGGTTTCGGGGCGCGGCGTCAAAAAAATCCGTGATGCCGGCATCGAGGTCGTGACCGGCGTGTTGGCGGATGAAAGCATCCGTTTAAATGAAGTCTTTATGAAATACATCGTCAAAAAAGAGCCGTTTGTCGTCATGAAAGTGGCCATGTCCTTGGACGGCAAAATCGCGACCCGAACCGGTGAATCAAAATGGATCACCGGTGAACCCGCCAGGGAGCAGGTGCATCGCTTACGGAGCGCCCTTTCCGGCATCATGGTCGGTGTGCAGACCGTCATCGCGGATGACCCTCAGCTGACGGCGCGCATTCCAAACGGAAAAAATCCAGTCCGCATCATCGTCGACAGCACCTTGCGCATCCCGTTGGACGCCAATGTCCTAAAGAATCAGGACCTGGCCAAAACAATCATCGGGACGACAGCGAAAGCGGACCGTGAAAAAGCTGCTCTTTTGGAACAAGCGGGCATCGAGCTGGTGACCGTTCCCGAAAAAGACGGCACGACGGACCTGAGTGCTCTGATGAAAATTTTGGGTGAACGCGGCATCGACAGCATCCTGTTGGAAGGCGGAGCGACACTTAACTACGCTGCGCTTGCTGCAGGCATCGTCGATAAAGTGCAGATCTATATCGCACCGAAACTGATCGGCGGAAGCACCTCAAAAACACCGGTCGGCGGAAAAGGGATCGACAAGCTGAGCGAGGCTTTTAAAGTGAAAGAATTGACCATAACCCTTGTGGGAGAAGACATCCTGCTTGAAGGGTATATCGCAAAAGATGAATAATTGAAGAAACGGAGAGGAGGAACCCCATGTTTACAGGAATCATTGAAGAAGTCGGCACATTGAAAGGCATCCAACACGGCCAAAACTCTTCCGTAGTGACCGTGCGAGGGAAAAAAGTCTTGGCGGACACAAAAATCGGCGACAGCATCTCCACAAACGGTGTCTGTCTGACCGTCACAAGGCTGCACAAAGACTCATTTGATGCAGACGTCATGCCGGAAACACTCAACCGTTCCAATCTGGGTGACCTGAAAAGCGGCGGACGAGTGAATTTGGAACGCGCCCTGCAATTAAGTACACGCTTGGGCGGGCACATCGTCAGCGGGCATATCGACGGCACCGGCAAAATAAAAGAATACAGAAAAGACGACAACGCCGTCTGGATAACCATTTCCGCCGGCCCAGACTTGCTGCGTTACATCATCGAAAAAGGCTCCATCGCAATCGATGGCGTCAGCTTGACCGTCGCAACCGTCGACAGCCAGTCATTCCAAGTGTCCATCATTCCGCATACCGGCGCCGAAACCATCCTTCTGGAAAAGAAATTGGGCGACACGGTCAATCTGGAATGCGACATCATCGGAAAGTATGTCGAAAAACTGCTCGGCTTGAATACGCAAAAACAAACCAAAGAAAGCAATCTATCCGAAGCCTTTTTAAAGGAAAATGGCTTCTTCTAAACGAAAGAGGAGGGACAAAAAAATGTTCAACACACCTGAAGAAATCATCGCAGACATAAAAGCGGGTAAAATAATTGTCCTGCTCGATGATCAAGACCGCGAAAATGAAGGCGATCTGGTCTGTGCGGCGGAATTCGCCACACCCGAAAACATCAACTTCATGGCAATATACGCAAAAGGCCTGATCTGCATGCCGATGGACCGCACCTTGACCGAAAAGTTGGTGCTGACCCCGATGGTCGATCGCAATACGGATAACCACGGGACAGCCTTCACGGTCGCCATCGACCATGTCGATACCACAACCGGCATATCGGCCTTCGAACGCTCCTTGACCGTCCTGAAGGCAGTGGCAGACGATGCAAAACCTGAGGATTTCCGCAGACCGGGACATATCTTCCCGCTTAAAGCAGTGGATCACGGCGTCCTCGTCCGCAATGGCCATACCGAAGCGACCGTCGATTTGGCCCGCTTGGCTGGCTTGAAACCGGCCGGCCTGTGTTGCGAAATCATGGCGGATGACGGAACCATGATGCGCACGCCGGAATTGATCGCCTTTGCCAAAACGCACGATCTGAAAATCGGCACCATCGCCGATTTGATCAGCTACCGTAAAGAAACGGAAACGCTGTACAAGCGCGACGGAAAAGCCAAACTACCTACCAAATACGGCGATTTCGACATCTACACCTATGTGAGCACCATCGAGGACGAACATCATGTCGCCTTGGCCATGGGCGACGTGACGACGAGCGAACCCGTTTTGGTCCGTATCCATTCCGAGTGCCTTACCGGTGACGTCTTCGGATCGAAACGTTGTGACTGCGGCCAACAATTGGACGCCGCAATGAAACAGATTGCAGCAGAAGGCCGCGGAGTTTTGGTTTATCTGCGCCAGGAAGGCCGCGGCATCGGCTTGGTCAATAAAATCCATGCCTATGCATTGCAGGATCAAGGCTACGACACGGTGGAAGCCAATCTGATGCTGGGCTTCCCGAGCGATCTGCGCGAATACTACATGGCGGATGAGATGCTGCAGGATTTGGGTGTAAAGGAAATCCGTCTGTTGACGAACAACCCTTTAAAAATCGAAGGACTGAAAAATCACGGCATAAAGATCACCGAGCGGATCCCTATCCAGCTGGAAGTCTTTGACGAAACCCAGCGCTACATGGAAACGAAAAAACAAAAGATGGGCCATTACTTAGATCTTTAAAAAATAAAAACCATATCAGGAGGAAAAAAAATGAACATCATCGAAGGACAATTAATTGCACAAGACTTAAAAATCGGTATCGTGGTAGCGAGATTCAACGAATTCATCGGTTCAAAATTGGTAGGCGGAGCCTTGGACGGCTTGAAACGTCACGGCGTTCCGGAAGAGGATATCGACTTGGCTTGGGTTCCCGGCGCGTACGAAATTCCATTGGTAGCCCAAAAAATGGCGGCTTCCGGAAAATACGATGCCGTCATCACCTTGGGCGCAGTCATCAAAGGGGCCACTTCCCACTACGATTACGTCTGTTCCGAAGTATCCAAAGGAGTAGCTGCCGCATCCATGAACACCGGCGTTCCCGTCATCTTCGGCGTATTGACGACCGACACCATCGAACAAGCCATCGAACGCGCGGGCACTAAAGCAGGCAACAAAGGCTACGACTGTGCCGTATCCGCAATCGAAATGGCAAACCTGTTGAAGGCATTCTAAGGGACTGCCCATGACTATCCCAACATTTGAAGGGATCCATACGGTCATCCTGGACTATGATGGCACAATCCATGACAGCACCCGGAACTATATCGACGCCTTTAAAAAGGCCTATGCCTACCTTGTAGGGGCCGGCCAAGCCGCCCCCAGGGACTGGGAAGATGCAGAAATCACCCAATGGCTGGGCTACAGCAGCAAAGCGATGTGGTCAAATTTCATGCCCGATTTGGCGGGCGAATACCAGTCCACCGCTTCGAAGCTGATCGGGCAAACATTGCTTGAAAGGGCCCAGGCTGGCCAAGCGGTTCTCTATGAGGGCGCCCTGGAAACACTGCAAGCGCTGAAAGAAAAAGGCTATCACCTGGTCTTCCTGAGCAACTGCAGCCATGTCTACATGGAAGCCCACCGGGAAAGCTTCGGGTTGGACCGCTATTTCGACAAGATGTACTGCACGGAAGATTTCGGATTCATACCCAAATATGAAATCTTCGCGACGATTCAGGCCGATTTTCCCGGCGGCTACCTCGTCGTCGGCGACCGCTTCCAGGATATCGAAGTCGCCGAGCATCATCCTGTCCATACGGTCGGATGCCTCTATGGCTTCGGTTTCCCAGAGGAGTTGGCATCAGCGGATGTGCTGATAGAAGATATCCGCGAACTGAATGATTTGCTTTAAACAGTTAAAAAGCGGGTTCCGATAATCAAAAATGATTATCGGAGCTCGCTTTCTTTCTGGCCCCACCACTTTCCGTGCACACTAGAGTAGGGAATGTTATGATAGAGTCATAAAAACACGTGAGAAAAGGGTATTCCTGAAGGACAAAGGAGAGATCACAATGAGAAATCTGGATAAAGAAATCGCCGTCATCCGCAAATTCAAGGCCGATCACCCGAACAAAGAATACAAACTGTATATCGAAACAAGCGATGATTTTGACTTCCACGATGAGAACGAAAGTGAAGACTACATCGCCGTCATCATCGCTGAATTGGAAACAGAGACACCTGCCGAAAACCCCATGATGGAAGGCAAACCCGCCTACAATTGGGATGCTGAATATGTCATTTACATCGACAAACCAACTGTAGCCGATCGCGAGCTGATCACCAAACTCTATTACGACGAATTGCTGCAGTATGTTTAGCGGAACAGCGGAACAGTCTGGCTAATTGAAAATGCCTCTAACATTTTGAAAAATCAAGGATCATCTCTTAGCAGCTGGTCCTTTTTTGCGTCAGTTACCGGATTTTTTTTGCCCTTTTCATCCCTTGGCAAATCGTCCGGAACAGTTCCCGATTCCTTCTCCCGTTCTTCGCTTCTGTCTGTCGACTCCAGCTCTTTTTGGGCTTTTTTACCAGCGCGGACGACCTTTTCCGCCAATAGTCTGATCAACCTATCCAATTCCATATTGATTCCCCCCTTATTAGGATTGCACTGTCTCTTTTTTTCATCATAACATAAGGGGAAGCAATCTGGAACGAATCACTCCGCTGCAATCAAGTCTTAGTTCTGGTGAAAAATAGTCCGTGCCCTTTTGCGGTTGGGGTCCTCTCCACTTATTTCAAAAACCCGCACGACAGGATTTCCAACTAATTCAATAGGCGAAAATGGCCCCCAAAAGTCAATTGATTCGTTGACTTTTGGGGGCCTTGCGTTCCGCAATGATGGGGATGTTTCGATGAATCATTTTTCCGGCTTCAGCTTTCCGAAGAAAGAAGCTCAATCTTATTTGGTTTAATTATTCAGTGACTGCCCCGATAGCCATTGCATCAAAGTAATCGTTTTTCCGTCGATTACTGTCGACACTTCATTGTTGTGGACATATACCCAAGAAAAATGGCCATTATATTGATATGGTGCGCCAACCGCATTTGTGTAAAGGCCAGAAGTATCATGGACATCATCAAACAAGGTCAATTGAACCTCCGCACCTGCAGCAAGCAAGCGGTTATAAGTAGGCAATGTATTGATTGCAGGAGGCAGAACCATATCATTTGCAGCCGCAGTGAACCAGATCGGTGTTTGGAGCATATTTTGAATATCTGCATCCTTGATCAAGGAATCATTCAGCCCTTCACAGACAGGGAATGCGGCAGCAAAGTAGCCTGGATAATCCCGGACCATCAACATCGTCATGTAGCCGCCATTGGACGGTCCGCCGATATAGATTCTGTTTGTATCGACATCCGGATTATTCGCGACATACTCTTGGATAAGCGCCATCAAAGCTTCTTCATACTTGGAGGAGCCATCCGCTCTGCCGGATAACCCATCCATCCAATAGGTCGGTGTCTGCGGAGCCAAAACATAGGCCCCATCAAAATAAGATTGGATATCATCCGTAGCAAGGGCAGTAGCTTTATTGGCCGCTAAAGGAATCGTCGGATCCGTTCCGCCTTCCCCACCTCCGTGAAGCCAGATGATCAACGGGTTTTCTTGGTTGTCCTGCGCCGGACTATAATCAGCATAAGTCAAGGTGACATCGTTGAAGGTCGATGCGCCGGTTTCAAAATCCTCGATGATTTCCTTGGTTGTTCCGGCAAATTCCGTGACGACCAGACCGGAAACTGAACCTGCCGGCGTTTCGATCGCCGTTTGCTGCGTGATGGTGTATGCGTTCGTAGTCCAATCATTGCGGCCGGTAGTAACTTGATAGTTCAAAGCAGAGCTCAAGGCCAAAGTTGGACCGTATTCCATTTCAAGGACCGCGTATTGGCCTGTCTGTACGGCCGGATTGCCGTCTTTATCGGCGACATAGGCATTGGTGACATTCACGATGCCCTCACCCAATAAAGAAGGCGCCAATCGGCTATCGCTTCTTGAGACATTGACATTGAAGGTATCCGTCGTCACGGATCCTACCGGTACGGGCCGGCCTAAATCTACAATGATCTTCGTCACCGTGGCGCCCCAATCTTTGACTTCTATCACCGTCTCATAGGAAGTCGGCTGCGTCTTCAGCTCTTTTGCAAAGGCAGGGTTGGCGAAAGAAAAAAGTGCCCCCAATGTTACCGCGCTTACCGTTGTCATTCTTACCATTCTTTTTACTTTTTTTAGCATTTGATTTCCTCCTGATTTTTTTATCGTTATTGCTTTAAAAACTTGGAAAAGAGCAGATGGGATGTAAAATACGCGTTTGCTTTGGTATGTTGTGTCATTTACTGCAGTGCGGCCTCGCTTGATTCGCTCACTTTTTCATACCAATGTCTGCGTCTTTAATAAATGGATTTCTTCAGATAAATGAATCATATGTTCTGCTAGATCTATTACCGTCATCGCGTTCATCACATGGTCTTGTGCGTGGGCCATCAACAGCGTCATCCCGTTGGCTTCGCCTCTGGTTTCTTCTTGTATGATCGTGGACTGGAGATCATGCGCCTTGTTCAAGGATAGGATGGCTTGTTCCAAGCTATCCCGGGCCGCTATAAAGTCGCCTTTCTCAGCTGACTGAATAGCCCTCATGCTGTAGGCTCGCGCATCTCCCCCGTGCATAATCAGCTGCATGATGATTTTTTCCTCTTTTTCCAATCAAATCCCTCCCATCTCTGTATCTAATATTATGCAAAAATCATGCCAACACACATCATTCCCCCTATGATGGCATTAAAAAAAATCTGTGTTGCAAAAGCAACACAGATTTTTCGCTCAAACGGACAGTGTGCTATCCATTTGGTTCTGATGACACACTGCTAGCCAAATAGGCATAAGCTACATGGTTCAACATGTCATCCGTCACGTTATCCAAATGATGACGGAAATAGTCCAAAAATAATGCCTTTATTTTTGGGACGATATATTTTTCCTGCGGGAAGGATACACTTTCTTTATCGAAGGAAGGGATCGGCTCCTTTCGTCTTACTTTCCTGATCATACCGATAATATGGAAAGAGAGTCCGATTTTATCCCCTACAAAGAGAGCGGCGTTCATCATCCCATTTACCTCATCATTGAACCGATAAATGGTTGAAAGAAGCTCTTCTATTTCCGGCATGTCATAATAATTTAGGATTGTTTCTTTTATCGTGCGGTATGCATGCGTCTCATCGATGCATCCTTGGACCTGTTGTAAACCCTTTCTATTCATGACGGTATACAGTTCAAAGGTCGGGTAATCGGTTTTAATCGCGAACGTACTGATAATGCAAATGATTTCAAATTCCTTTTCCAGTTCTTGGATGCGCGCATAAATACTAGCTTTATCGACCAAATTTATCGGCATGATCGTTATGTCATTTTCATCGATAAGAAGCTCTTTCCGGAGGATATCCCTGATCGTTACCGCCGTCCCTTCTCCGGTCAAACAAATCGATACAATCGCCGATGGTTTGAACCGGAAAGGGAGGATAGCTTGATCGTCATCTAAAGGGTTCTGGACTGGAGCAGCATTGCTTTCCTCTTGATAGATGGCCATATAGTCGTTTACTTTTAAGGTTTCCCTATAGACCTCATTCAAGGCACAACCAATCATGGCCTTCCTGCTTGCTTCCAAGACGTGCATCGTACTCACTAAAGGGATGGACAATGCTTTAAAAGGGAATATTTTCTCCAATTCCTTGGCGAATGTTGTCAGGCTGCCCATGTCCACCAATAACAGGATGTCGTCAACGATGTCATTATTCTTTATGTAGGCAACTAATCGCTTGAATACGTGCTGTGGTTCTTCGTCCAAGCGGGCATTTATGCCGATGGCGGCAGAGTGATTCAACAACTGATTCGCAGTATCGCACAGTGCTGACGCTATTCCTGAACCATGGGCAATCACAATGACCTGCACTTTTGCCAAATTCTCGATCGCATCCATCTCATCATGCGTCAAAAACAGTATGAAATAGCTTGCCTCCTCTTCGGGAATACGGATAGCCAAATCTGCTTCGAGGATAGCCATGCATTCTTTTGCAATGCCGTACATCTCCGGGTGTTTGTCTATGATTGCATCATGCATCTCATTTTTCAGCAACTGTTCCTGATTGCTCCTCTTTACGATGTTGTACAGGTGGATGGCCATCAATTGGAAGACCTTGTCGCTCACCACTTTCCCCGTTTTAGCCGTGACATGGCGGAGTATCTTTTCCAATTCTTTGATAATATTTTCAGGAACAAGGGAAATAAGATTTTCTTTGCTTGAAAAGGCCCGTTCTTGATTTCCGGTTAATTTGAAGTACATCTGTAAATCGTGTTCCATCGCTTTTTGGATTTCTTCCACGCTGGCCTTATGCTTTTCCAATTCCCGATAACGTGTGTTCATTTCCCTGTAAATGGTGCTCTCTTTTGCATCCTGTTGATGGCTCGCGCCTTTATTCGAAGGCATATATTGAATATATTGTGGATTGCTCTCATCATATTTCGCCCACATCTGCCGATGTTCTGCAGAATTCAACAAACCAGCTCGGATATAATCCGGCAAATCTTTGGTGGAGATCCTCAAATAATCTTCCTGGACAGTCAAAAAGCGTGCATAGCTTTTAGCGAAGGTGATGCGTATATCGGCCTTAAACTGTCCGATATTCAAGTCACAATTATAATGCAAAAAAGCTTTCAAAGCATTTTTACTAAAAAACATCGGAAGACCCAATTGATCCACTTCTTGCTGGACAAATTCATCGAATAGTTGATGCCGTTCTTCTATGGCTCTATCCCTTAAACTTGGCAGATCAATGATGATCGGCAACCTGCGGATGAAAGTCTTCAATAATGATTCTTTTTTTTCTGTTGTCGCTCCGATAATCAATACCGATACGTGGTGATCTTTTTCAGTTTCACCAAGCGGTCGGAACACACCCCTGTCAATGTGCGTGAACAGCATTTCTTGGCCTTCTATCGGAAGACGATGAATTTCATCCAGAAAGAGGATGCCACCATCTGCTTTTTCCAATAAGCCCACCTTGCTTGTTTCCGCGCCCGTATAGGCTCCTCTGACATGCCCGAAAAGTTGGCTCATCAACAGCTGCGGATTTTGAGAATAATCAGCGCAATTGAATTGGATGAAGGGGGAATCCTTTGATAGCTTCCCTGATTGGATGCCATACTTGTGCAACAGGCCAGCAAACATGGACTTCCCTACCCCTGTTTCACCCAGCAAAAGCATGTGCATGCCATCGCCTGGATATAGGATTGCCGCTTTCCCTTGCTCTATTTGATGGAATAGACTTGGATTTTTCTTCAAAAAGGTATCCATATCAACGTTCCTGTTATCCTCTTTCGCCTTGGCATCCTCATTATGTTTCGAGAAACAGGGGAAAAAACGGACCGGTCTGGATTTTTCTTTGTAACATACTTTATCCTTGCACAATTTATTCAAATCCCGCGAAATATTGCTTCTATCGCTATCCAACATGCCGGCAATCTCTTCAGCCGTTATCCCCTGCTTCTTTTCTTCATATAACAGATGCAAGGCTTGCTTCACTTTTTCTAATCTCTGCAAAAATCATCACCCCTAGGCAAACGTTTTCATTTTACTGACAATCGTACCATACTTTGGTGATGCGGGAATAGAAAAAGTTGAATTTGTGGGATTGTTTGCAGAGCCTTCTGAAAAATTGGGAAACAAAGAATATAGTCCTCGTTTTGTATGATTTCCTAATAATCTAGTAGACAGCAAGAAGATGATATATAATAGGCTTTATGCAAAACAAAGACCGGTTGATACATGAGGGAGGTTACAAATGATCAGTTTATTGTTAGTGCGTAAAATTGTCCAACTGTTTCTTATCATGATTTTGGGCTATGTGATGGTCAAGCTGAAAGTGGTCAAATCAGAGGAAAGTGTCGTCTTATCTAAATTATCACTTTATCTGATTATGCCTTCAGTGATAATCAGCGCCTTTCAGGTTGACTTTAAGCCGGAAATCAAAGCAGGCTTGCTATTGGCCTTTGTTGCGGCTGTTGCCATCCATATATTGTTACTCATAATTGGACATGTCTCAGGCAGGTTGTTTAATTTTGAGGAAATAGATATTGCGTCAATCATCTATTCTAATGCGGGAAATTTGATCATTCCCATCGTAACCGCAGTATTGGGGAATGAATGGGTTATCTATTCCACCGCATTTGTATCCGTACAATTGATTTTTCTGTGGACGCATGGAAAATTGATGTTCTCAAAAGAAAAGAAACCCAACCTACGAAAAATCATTTTGAATATAAACATGATCGCCATTTTTGGGGGAGTCCTGTCCATGGTTTCAGGGATCAGACTGCCGGCTATGCTGAATGAAACATTGAGTTCAATCGGCACGATGATCGGACCGATGGGCATGCTGATCACAGGCATGATCGTTGCCGGAATGGACATGAAGCAAATATTCACAAGCAAAAAAGTTTATGTGATCACCTTCTTCAGGATGATTCTTTGTCCCGCCATCATTCTGCTGTTGCTGAAACTCAGCAATGCTGGTAGTTTAGTTGATAACGGCATGGAAATATTGCTGATTACTTTCTTAGCTACTGTAACTCCCGCGGCATCTACCGTTACGCAATTCGCACAGGTACATAACAAAGATGCGGAGTATGCTGGCGCAATCAATATCATGACCACGTTGGTATGTATCGTAACCATGCCCATCTTCGTTATCTTGTATTATTTATGAAACAAAAAAATCCTTAGAAACAGTGAAGAAAATTACTTCATCACTGTTTCTAAGGATTTCTGTTTAAAGAAGTATGGGTTATGGGGGGCTCGAACCCTCGACCCGCTGATTAAGAGTCAGCTGCTCTACCAACTGAGCTAATAACCCATATCACGTATTGCTGACGTAACAAATGTTATTTTACTCTCCTTTTCAACAAATTGCAAGAACTTCACGAAAAAAAATAGGCCTACTTCTGGATATTTATTCCAAAAGAGGCCTATTTTTTCTTATTTCCATATGAATCGTGCTTTCAAATGCCGGGACTCATCCCTTGCTGCATGTTATCGCACTTTTTTTAGATGGTTGCCCATACGTTTTCCAATACGTTTGTTTGGTTGCGGTCTGGTCCCACTGAGAAAGTGGAGATGCGGACGCCAACCGTTTCTTGGACGCGGCGGACATAGTTGCGTGCATTTTCAGGAAGTTCTTCCAATGTACGGCAGCTAGTGATGTCTTCGCTCCAGCCTGGCAACTCTTCATAGACAGGCGTACATTGAGCCAATTCCTTCAAGCTTGCTGGATAATGGTAGATCAATTCGCCTTCAGCATTTTTGTAGGCAGTACAGATTTTAACTGTTTCCAAGCCGCTAAGAACATCGATAGAGTTCAAGCATAGGTTGGTGATGCCTGAAACGCGTTTTGAATGACGCATAACAACTGCGTCAAACCAGCCGATACGACGGGGTCTGCCGGTAGTTGTACCGTATTCACGGCCGACTTCACGGATTTGACTTCCGACTGCGTCAAACAATTCAGTCGGGAATGGGCCATCGCCGACACGGGAAGTGTAAGCTTTGCAGACACCGACAACTTTGTCGATCTTGGTAGGACCCACACCACTACCGATGGTTACCCCACCAGCAACAGGATTGGAAGAAGTAACGAATGGATAAGTACCTTGGTCGATATCCAGCATTACACCTTGAGCGCCTTCGAATAGGACGCGTTTGCCTGCATCCAATACATCGTTCAAGATAACGGATGTGTCGGTTACATATTTTTTGAGTTCTTGACCATATTGGTAATACTCTTCAAAGACATCTTCGAATTTGATTTCTACAGAATCGAACATTTTTGTAAATTGGCGATTCTTTTCTTCTAAATTGATTTTCAGACGTTCTTCGAAAATTTCTTTGTCCAATAGATCAGCAACTCTTATGCCGACACGCGCTGCTTTGTCCATGTAAGCCGGTCCGATACCTTTGATGGTCGTCCCGATCTTATTTTCGCCTTTTGAATCTTCTTGCAGTTGATCCAATTGGATATGGTAAGGCAAAATGACGTGTGCACGATCTGAAATACGCAGATTGTCTGTATTGATGCCGTGATCTTTCAAGTATGCCAATTCTTTGATCAATGATTTTGGATTCACGACTACGCCATTCCCAATGACGCTGATTTTTTCTGGATAAAAAATACCGGATGGAATTAAGTGCAATTTGTATGTAACGCCGTCAAACTGGATTGTATGGCCTGCGTTGTCTCCGCCTTGATATCTAGCGATTACTTCTGCATTTTCACTCAGGAAATCTGTAATCTTTCCTTTACCTTCGTCTCCCCATTGAGTTCCAACAACTACTACTGAAGTCATTATTTACTCCACCTCATCTTCTTTAGTCATAACACTATGCTAGTTTACCAATATTATCAGTCTCTTTCAATAAAGAATCCGAGAAAACCAAGTTACTTATGAACAATTCGTCGTTTTCCATCAATTAATCTCCGGAATATAGCTCATGGAAGAGAATTTATTGAATTCCTTTTTGAATAAAAGTTTTACTGTCCCGCGGGCACCACTTCTGTTCTTTTCGATGATGACTTCGACGACGTTGTTCTCCATTTCATCATTTTCGGATTCCTCGCCGCCTTCCCGTTCGTAATAATCCTCACGGTAAAGGAAAGCAACGATATCCGCATCTTGCTCGATGGATCCAGACTCACGGATATCACTCAAAACCGGACGTTTATCCTGTCTTTGTTCCACTCCCCGTGATAACTGGGACAAGGCGATGACCGGCACTTTTAATTCTTTTGCCAATTTTTTCAATTGACGGGAAATATCCGAAACTTCTTGTTGGCGGCTTTCCCGGTTGTTCCCCTCGATCAGTTGCAGATAGTCGATGACGATCAGGCCCAACTCTCCCTGCTCCTGCTTCAAACGACGGCTTTTCGCTCTGATTTCAGCGATACGGATACCCGGCGTATCGTCGATGAAGATTTTGGATTGACCCAATGTCCCCATCGCCATGATCAAGTTGGACCATTCTTCCTCGGACAGCTGCCCCGTCCGCAAATGGCCGGCCTCAATGTTTCCCTCCGCACACAGCATCCGGTTGACCAGCGACTCCGCACCCATTTCCAAACTGAAGATGGCCACTACCTGACCGGCTTTCGTTGCAACATTTTGGGCGATGTTCAAGGCAAAAGCGGTCTTCCCGACGGCCGGACGCGCCGCCAGGATGATCAGTTCTTCCTTTTGCAGTCCCGCAGTCATTTTATCCAATGCGATATAGCCTGTCGGCACCCCGGTGACATCGTCGCTCTGTTGAGCCAACGACTCGATGTTCTGTAACGAGGCGGAAACGACATCGGAGATACGGATAAAGCCCGAACGGTTTCTTCGTTCCGATACCTGCAGGATGTGCTGCTCCGCGCTGTCCAGAATAACCGCAAGTTCATCGCCCTCTTCGAAACCCTGTTTAACGATTTCGGTAGCGGAACGGATCAGATTGCGCAAAATGGATTTTTCTTCCACTATCTTAGCGTAATATTCCACGTTTGCGGAAGTCGGAACGGCGATCGCCAAATCCGTCAAATATTCCATACCCCCAGCATTTTCAAGCTGGTTCTTGCGTTCCAGTTCATTGGCGACCGTTACGACGTCTATGGCCTCATTACGACTGTTTAATAGCAAAATCGCATCAAAAATAATCTGATGATTCTTTCGATAAAAATCAGATGTTTCCAAATATTCTAAAACATTCACTACCGTATCAGGATCCAAAAAAATGGAACCCAGTACGGATTGTTCAGCTTCCATACTATGCGGCGGTGTGCGATCTTGAAGTGTTTCTTCCATTTCCTTCTTCACCCTTTTTAGGTCTTATTCTTGGAATGAACAGGGCATGATAATCCAAATTCATTCTTTAGCTTCTATATTGTACTCTAAAAAAGCTTCTTTTACAATTGCAAAAACCGAACAAACGTTCCCTTTTTTGATGTTATCACGCTTAAAAACATACGTAAAAAAAAGAGATGCAGGTTGCATCTCTTAGAATCTTGGGCGATGGATTACGCTTCAGTGACTTGAACCGTTAAGGTAGCCGTCACTTCAGGGTGCAATTTTACGGACATCTTGGTGAAGCCGAGTGTACGGACTGGATTTTCCAATTCGATTTTTCTCTTATCAAGCTTCACATTATGCTGTTTATGCAATGCTTCCGCAATCTGTTTGCTTGTGATCGAACCGAACAAGCGACCGTCATCACCTGATTTTGCTGTCAATTTGATGACCGATTCTTCTTTTTCCAAAAATGCTTTCAATTCTTGGGCTGCTGCCAATTCTTCAGCACTTTTCTTGTCTTCTGCCTTCTTTTGTCCTTTTAAAGCTGAGATACTTGCATTGGTGGCTTCTTCGGCCTTACGATTTTTAATCAGGAAAGTTGCGTAGCCATCCGCTATGTCCTTCACTTCCCCTTTTTTACCTTTGCCTTTAACGTCTTCTAAAAAAATAACTTTCATTTGTTATTCTCCTTCCTTAACCTTACTAGGATTGATTGCTTCTTTCAACATACTCACTACTTCTTTCACAGTGGCATTTTCAATTTGCGTTGCCGCATTCGATAAATGCCCGCCGCCGCCCAGTTTTTCCATGACCGTCTGCACATTATACTGCCCTAAGCTCCTGGCGCTGATGCCGATCCTGCCATCTTGGCGTTTCGTAACCACAAAGGAAGCATCCACACTCTCCATGGATAACATCGTGTCCGCTGTCTGAGCTGCAACGACGGTATTGTACACTTTGTCTTCTTCCCCTGATACGATGGCCAAGTTTCCATTGACGAACTCCATCGATGACAATAAATGGCTCCTTAAGAGATACGTATCGAGATCCTCTTTTAATGACTTTTGAATCAACACCGTATCTGCCCCATTTGATTGGAGATAGCTTGCAGCATCAAACGTGCGGGAACCTGTCCGCAAGCTAAAATTCCGTGTATCAACGATGATGCCTGCCAACATCGCCGTTGCTTCGATTTTGTTGATGGCATCAACATCATTTGATTGATATTCAAATAATTCCGTGATGAGTTCCGACGTTGAGGATGCATAGGGTTCCATATAAACCAACACGGGATTTTCCGGGAACTCCTGTCCTCGCCTGTGGTGATCCAAAACAACAATTTTTTTGGAAAGTTTCAATAGTGCGGGAGCTGCCGTCATCGAAGGACGATGGACATCCACCATTACAATTAAAGTTTGCGGCGACACAAGTTCCCGCGCCTGATCTGGCGAAATGATGCGTTTGGCAATCAAAGGATCTTTGTCGATCTCTTGCATGATCCGATTGACGTCATTCGAAAATTGCTGCGGATCCAAAACGATCCAAGCTTCTCTATTATTCATTTGAGAAATTTTCCGGATGCCCAAACACGAACCGACAACATCCATATCCGGGAAACTATGTCCCATTATGATGACCTTATCCGAATGGATAATCAATTCTTCCAGAGCCTGACTGATCATCCTTGCCCTGATCCGTGTCCGTTTTTCCATCGGATTCGTTTTCCCGCCATAAAAGCGTGCATCTTCATTTTCTGCCCTGACGACCACTTGATCTCCGCCACGCGCCAACGCCAAGTCAAGATTCGATTGTGCCAGCTTAGCAACTTGCTTAAAATTTGTCTGGTCAAAAGTTTTCTCGTATGAGAATCCCATGCTCAGGGTTAAAGGGAAATTTTGTTTGTAGGTTCGTTCTCGTATTTGATTGATGATGTCAAAATTATTTTCTTCTATTTTCTTTAGCGACCTCTTATTAGTGATTGCAATGAATCGGTCATCATCAACACGTTTAAGAAAAACATTATTCATGTTCGCCCAGTTTGTTAGCTGGTTAGTCAAATAGTTGTTCACATTTGATTTTTTACGGTCATTCATGGATTGCACCGCTTCATCGTAATTATCGACGATGACATTACCAAAAACAAATTTTTCATCTTTATACTTTTCTTCAATCTTGGCATATTCTGTTATGTCCATTAAATAGACTACACCGATATCGTCTTGAATGATCATTTCAAAATAATGATCGCCCCACTTCACACGCCGCATCTCATTATCTTGGGATTGATGGAAAAGTTGATAGAGTTCTGCATCTATAACTTTTATTTTTCTTCCTAGAATATCTCTCTTACCAAAGTACTTCATTAAATAAGGATTCATCCACTGGACTTCTTCTTCTTTATTATATAGAAGAATACCAATGGGCATTTTAATCATAGCCTCTTGTTCACCTTTTTTTATTCGATAAGATAAGTCAGATATATATTGATTTGTCTCATCTATCAGGTAGTCCGATGAATAACTGATAAACCAAACAACTCCAACACATAATAGCGTTATTCCTATTCCAATTTTCCAATCTGCTATGAACGTTAGGATGACGATCAGCAGCAGCAAAACTAAAATAATCAGGGCAGGAACTTTAATCTTGTCAGCTTTTATGAAGTGAGGAAGATTGTTAAACTTTTCCTTGGTTTTCATGATAGCTCCTTTACTGAACCTACATTTTTCACTAATATATTTTAACACACATAAAAAATAATAGCTATAATCCCACGTCCTGTCTACTTTTCTAATGTTTCCCACAGAAAATGTTCCACGTGAAACAATTTTTCGTTTTTATCCTGCAGGCGGGTTGGCTTCTAACCGGAAACAGTGGGCATTGTGATGCGAAACGACCATGTATTCATTTTTTGACTTTGTGAATACATATTATTATATTCCGGAAGGATTTACACTGAATCCACTGTGTTTAAAACCATATAATGTTCCACGTGGAACATTATATGGTTTTAAACAGTATGCAATCTGCATTACCCAAAAAATATAACGAGTTATTTCTTGTGGATTTTTGAAAATTCAATGCTCCAATAGATTTTTCAATATCAATTATCGGGTGGGCAAACCCCAATTCTTTTCATTGTTATACGAATTCGAAATGCAGGAAACTAAGATACAAGAATCTTATTTATCATTTTCCTATTTACTAGATTTGGGAATAGATTGCTGATCCTCACTGGTGGCGACCTGAATGTTCCACGTGGAACAATTAGGTCCATTTTGACCACATTCTGCCTATACTTCTTTTAAGGATTAGGATATTATTGGATGATTTGATTCTACTATAGGCAGAAACAGGATAAGAATGCTCGATCTTTCCTAAAATCCCTTCAAAAATATTTTTTATGCGCCTTTCCGATGTACAGATTTATTCCTGGTATCTCTACATCAGGTTGATTATTAAATACGGATTTACATATCGTATGCACGTACATATATGAACGTAATTTTTTTAGAGCCAATTGCCCCAAGGGGCCCCTCCTTCCTCTCCACCCACACAGTCTGTGCTATTCTTCTTTTGGAATCTATCCTCTTCCATCTTATAGATCGAGATCAATTCAAACAATCAATCCAAAATCGTAAGCCCAACCACCCATCAATCGCACTTATTTTATCCATTTTTGAGATTACTTACGCTAAGTCTTTCTGCTCTACTTTTTATCTATCTCATACATTTTTATTAATATTTTCGAATAATCTATATACAGAATCACCTATTCTTAATTTCATTGATCTGATCACTTTTAGGCATGAATTTTCATATTTCCATTAACAGATCCTCTGCTGGTTTTGGACGCTAGTCCGGCTATTTCACTTTTTATGTGTTGTGGATAAGTTTTATATTTACTCTTTATTATATTTATCCACATTTTCGAAATCGCTTGTTGATAACTTTTTAAATAACCCCAAATTCCTTTGGTGTATCAATCTTTTATCTTAATATTTGTCTGTTGATAACCTACAGCATTTTATCCCTATTTTCTTAACCTTTAACTCCGAAATGTTATGCACACCCTGTGGATAACATTTATAGGCATAATACCTTAAAAACTAAATCAAACTTTTGTTTATTTATCCTTTCTTCGGAAAAAATTCGTCTTATTGACTGATCATTGCTATATTTTGTTGAAAAAACGTAACAAACGCTTAAAAAGGCGTCGATTTGAAAAAATATACTTGTGTAATAATGAGCATGTTTGCGTTTTTGTGGAAACTCAAAACAGTTTACCAAAAGACATCTGTGGAAAAGCATCGAAACTTTCTTCTGTTATTGAAAAGATCAATTGTTGCCTAGTTCTTTTTACACTGAAATCCAAAGCTTATGATGCTCTCAATAAATAATCGGCGTAACTAGTCCTTGGCAGCGATAATCTGATTATTTACTTCCATTGCTGGTAATTAAGAGTTATGCACCTGTTCATAACTCTTTAACGCAACAGCGAACTTTATATAAAAAAACATAAAAAGAAGCGATGGTATCCCTTCATTCGATAATGAATAGGTTTGATTTGCCGAAGCCTTTAGAAACACATATGTCAAAAAATTACATTATACACCGGAACTGGAGCAGAAAATTAGGTAGTCCATCGGCATCTACTCGGGGCTCTCTAGCGACTACCTCGCCACAAACCAGAACGCTACCAACAGTTCAGGGAAAGCCGTCTCGAAAAGAATAATGCTTTCCTGTCCGCCTATGATTTCGACAAATACATCAACCACGAGGTTAAAACGCTGGAGGAATATGACTGAATCAACTAACGCGGGTCGAAGGCATGCAAACAGGCTATTTTGTCATGCCTAAGCGGCATACAAACGCTTCTTTAAATTTAAGGGTTTCGATAAGTAGCCCAAATTCAGAAAGAAAGCCCATCAAGACGTAAAACTGTACTTCCCAAAGAAAAACACAGGGGATTGGGAAGTGGAGCGGCACCACATCAAGATCACAACGTTGGGTTGGCTCCGTATAAAGGAAAAAGGCTATATTCCAATTAAGAGCACATCATCAAAAGCGGGATGGTCAGCCAAAAGGCGGGGGTATTTATGTGTCGGTACTTTGCATGAAGCTTTTGCGCTACATTGTCGGAGCCAATCGGCATCGACCTGGGTGCGTCTGAAAAATATCGCTTTCTGCAGCAACGATATCTCGTCAAGGAAAACATCAACAAAAAGGTTGCCTAAATGACGGGACAAAATCCGTATTCCATAACCATCGAAAATCTGAACGTATCCGAAATGATGAATAATCATCATCTGCCTAAGGCGGTTGCCACCAGCATTTCGATGGTTTCCCGCAACAAGCTGACGGGCAAGTGCAAAGCTAACGAAATCGAGCTGCGGTTTGTAGTGGGGGTTGTGGACCGTTGGTAATCCGACCAGCAAGTTGTGTCATGCGTGCGGAAAGATCAAGCAAGACCTGAAACTTTCCGACCGGATATACCACTGCGATTGTGGCGGTACCACGAAGACAGCGAGGTCAATGCCAGTTGGAACTTATGGGATGTAATCACATGCGAGTTAGCACATTGATAAAAGGCTCTTGTATATGTACCGATGAATTAGTTGGGAATTTACGCTTGTGGAATGCCAGACCAACCTTAATAGAAGGCAATCGGAGTACTAGGAAACTGAGAAACAAGAAAAAGCTTAGTAGGGATGTTTGTACATTTTGAGTAGTGGGATGGAGTGCTTCTTATCATTATTAAGTGATTACATATTAGAAATAGGAAAAAGTAAGAGAGGGAGGTTGTGTTTCTTCCTGATTCACTGAATTACTTTGGCAGCTTGTTGATCTGGAACAATGACGTTAGCGGAAGTCTGATTCGCTTCGGTTAGATAATCAAAAATGTTCCACGTGGAACATTTTTGATTATCGTTTTTTGGGGAAGAATTCTGACGTAACACGAATAAAATACACGTCCATAAAAACCCTTTGAGAGCTTTTTATCCGGATCGGCGTATTTACCACATCAAAGATAAAAAAATCCCTTAAATCGGCTCAAATGGGCATATTTTATGATTCAGTAAGGGAGCAGGGGGGAATAGCGCAGTTTTGAACGATGTTGATATATAAAGCGGACTTTGCAAAGCCAAGAAACAAGCCATCCTATCGCAAATAATTTTCAAGCCAGATCTGCTCGTGCTGCGGGCACAAGAATAAAGACTTTAAGAATATCCGTATCAGGTCCGGAAAGGAGCTTTTCCTGAATGATGGGCCAATGCCGAAAGGGATATTAACGCGAGCATAAAGCTAAAAAAATGAAGGCATAACCTGGACCTCTAACTGTTGAAACTACGGGATAGATAGCAAAGGATCGTGCGGCTGTGGTCGTGGGTGGGTGCGTC
>CAVSSJ010000003.1:0-91285 GCA_963730595.1 uncultured Carnobacteriaceae bacterium | reverse complement strand
GGACCGGGATGGACACACCGCTGGTGTACCAGTTGTTCTGCCAAGAGCATCGCTGGGTAGCTATGTGTGGACGGGATAAACGCTGAAAGCATCTAAGCGTGAAGCCCCCCTCAAGATGAGATTTCCCATCACTTCAAGTGAGTAAGACCCCTGAGAGATGATCAGGTAGATAGGTTGGGAGTGGAAGTACAGCGATGTATGGAGCGGACCAATACTAATCGGTCGAGGACTTAACCAATTTTTAAAAACAAAGAAAAACTTCAGCGGGTTTGGTTCCCCTCTATTTTGTAGATTCAGTTTTGAGAGAACAACGTTCTCCCAATTAAAAATGTGCGGTGACGATGGCAAGAAGGTCACACCTGTTCCCATCTCGAACACAGAAGTTAAGCTTCTTAGCGCCGATTGTAGTGAAGGGTTTCCCTTTGTGAGACTAGGACGTTGCCGCGCAAACGAAAAGACTGTTGACATTAATGTCGGCAGTCTTTTTTTGTTATGTCCGAAGCCGAAACAGATAACAAATGCTTAGCATACGGCAATCATATCACTGGCATAACGAGAGCAGAAATCAGAACGGAACAGAGTATGAAAAGAGAGCAAGTCAGTTTGATTTGTTCTCTTTTTGCCTTTAAATTTATTCGGTAAATTGCTTAATGAGCTGCTGCGTATTTGCCAAATGCACGCAACGCATCCTAGATTGGACACGGCTTAAATCACTGCGTTGCGATGGAGGCAGCGCTAAAATTAAAGAATCCTTATATTCCGACAGGAGGCTTTGCGGCTGGCAAGCTGAAACACAGTACAATCACTTTGATTGAAAAAGGAACACGGGTATTGGCGATTATTATACAAAAAAATGGGCAGGCCCCATACGCGCGGAAATAGCGAAGAAGTATGCTCTCGCGGAGCAAATAAGTGTATCTCTCAATGGAAGGATACGCAAACGAGAACAATCAACTCGTTTTATCTGCAGTTCAATCCCTGAATTCATTCATTCATTTTCCAGAAGCTTCATGATAAATAGGGTCGATGGATCAAATTCCTTCTTTTTATGAGGGCAATTAGTTCAAAGATAAAAGGCAAATCGGCTGGACAAGCTTGCACTAATTGTTTTTTTACGTTTGCTGCATCCCAGAAAATGTAAGATGCAAAAGAGAAAAAGGCGGCACTTTCCCAGTGTTGGCGGGAAAGTGGCAGGCGCAAGCCGGTGATTGAGGCAACTTCGGATTTGAAGCGTTTGCATGTCGGCGCAATTAGTTCAAAGGAAAAGTCAAATTTGACGAATTAGGTCTGTATTAATTAAATTTTGATTTAGTCTATACTTTGAAATGTAAGATATGAAAGGGGATACAGAGAGATATGACACAAAATTGGTTAGAATTAGAAGGTAAAACAATTATTGTTACTGGAGGAAATTCAGGTATCGGATTGCACATCGCAGATCATTTGAGAGAACAAGGTGCAAATGTAGTCGTTGCCGATTTAAGCGTAGAAACAGGAACAGTTGTATATGGTAAACTAAATGTGAAGACAGATGTAACCTCTATTGAAAGCATCAACGCTATGGTGGATGCAACTATTGAAAAATTTGGAAAAATTGATGTTTTAGTGAATAATGCAGGTATGAACATGCCGCGCTTATTGGTGGATATGTACAGCGATGAGAGAAAGTATGAAATCGACGAAGACTCATTCAACAAAATGACAGCGGTAAACCAAAAAGGAATGGTGTTCACTACTCAAGCGGTAGTCAGAAACATGTTGAAGAATAAGATAGAAGGAACTATAATTAATATTTCTTCTGAATCCGGTATGGAAGGTTCCGTGGGACAAAGCTTATATTCAGCCACTAAAGGAGCAACAAATTCATATACGAGATCATGGGCAAAAGAATTAGGGAAATTCGGCATTAAGGTCGTTGCCGTAGCACCGGGGATAAATGAAAAAACGGGTTTAACAACTCCTGCCTATAATGAAGCACTGGCTTATACAAGAAATATTTCAGTAGATCAGTTGGATACGGGATACGAAAAGAGCATTCCATTAGGACGTGTTGGTAAGTTGGATGAACTGGGCTACTTAGTGGCATTCTTATCTTCCAACAAATCGGCCTATATCACGGGGACTACTATTAATATTACCGGCGGGAAATCTAGAGGATAAAATGGGGGCATCTACATGTCAACAGCAAGCAATAGGGAAGCGCTGCTTAGAGTCCTGCTTTCAAAAAAACAGATGAACCTAAGTGAACTTCAAGAAAAATCAGGGTTAAGAAAAAACCAAGTCAGTATGATCGTTGCTGATTTAAATAACATCTATGATGGGATTTTAAAAGTCAGAAGCGTTGGTGAATCGAATGTAACAGTTGATATGCTGGAGAAAAGCAATCTATTCAATACACTGCAATTTAATCTCCAGCAGGATTTTAACAAGTCAGAGTTCAGGATCGCATATCTACTGTACAGACTGATATGCACAGAGGAATACTTGAACATCGGTGATTTATCCGAGGACATGTGTGTAAGCAGGAGCACAGTGAACAACGACATTAAAAAAACCAAGAATATTTTGGGTAAATACAATGCCCAAATAATCGGCGTCCCAAACAAAGGCATCACATTCAAATGCAGCGAGTTTGGGACCAGATTGGTCTTGATATATGAAGTGTATGACCTGATCCAGATGACATTTTTGGCGGATCAAGGGATGCAGGATATCATTGATAGGCTTATCGAAGGTTACAAACTGGATGATCAAAGCAAGGAATTACTGTATAAAACATTTGTGATCACGGTGCACAGAATAATGGATGGAAATGTAATCGATTCCGAAATTCCTCTGTACAAAAACTTCGAAAGAGATGCGGAAAACATAATCGCGTATATTCAATTGATGGAGGATAGATATCATATCTCATTGAATGATCATGAAATAGATTTCCTGTCTTTTCCTATTAATACCAGGAACTCCGCATATGTCAAAAATGCAGAAAATACTGTGAACGAACAGGCTTTGCGGTCAATCGTCTCCAGTATGCTGGGAACGGTAAGAGATCAGGTCATGATTGCTATTGATGAAGAAGCATTTTTTAACAAAGTTAAGGACCATTTGCTGTTTCTGATCAATAGGCTTGTTTTCCGGATACCTAAAACAGATCTGTATTTTGAACAGATAAAATTAAGATATCCTTTGGCGTTCGAGTTGGCAAAGATTTCCCTGAAAGAATTGAATAGGCTCTATCAATTAAGTGCAAGTGATGATGATATCAGTTATTTTGCTATCTATTACGCGCTGATGTTGGATGAAAGACAATCTTATGATTCGAATGAAAAAGCTGCGACTGATGTAGGGATCATCACGAATGTCGGTAGAGGAAATTTTGAATTAATCAGCAGGCAAATAAAAGAAATAGTAGGCAATGATAGGAATGTCGTTCATCTGAATACGTCAGACTTACAGGAAGAAAAATTAAAACAGTTCAAATTGCTTTTTACGACTGAGAACATTTTGACCGATGTAGGTGTGCCGATTATTCAAATCGACCGGGTGGTTAACCAAGACGAATTAGTGAAAAAAATATATGCAATCGAAAAAGATCAATACAGCATCAAGTCCCTTTCAAACAACAATATCAGCTATCATGTCAAAAACTTAACTGGGCAAATGGGCTATTTCGATTATGTAGAAGAGATCATGAATTATTTATCCAAACGTTATAAACTTTCGGATGATATTTTGGATCGCTTCATAGAAAAAGAAGAAAGACATACGATGATCTATGAAAATAGAGTGGCGTTCCCTCATCTGACGGATCCGAATGTGGATAAATTAATTTTTGTGCTAGGAAAAATTAAGTCTGGCAATCGTTATGATGGTTTTTCGTTGATGTTATTCTTGATAACGCCGGAAAAAATTACGGAGCAACAGGAAAAAATATTGATGCAAGTATATGATTTCGTATTTAAGGTGATAAACGATACCGTGCTGATCGACAAACTACAACAAATTAGCGATGTTCAAGGATTCATTGAGATGCTGGAGAAAAGAGGAACAAAGTAGATGGATAATATGTTTGTATTGGGGATCATGGTTGTCGGTGCTTTTTTAATTCAAAGTGCATTAGGCTTTTTTCAGATTAAACACTTTGGCAATGAGTATAATGAATTGAAGGCGGAAGGCAGAGTCGCCATAGGCAAACGCGCAGGCAAACTTACTTCAGGGACGATCATCATGTTCTTATTGGATGATGAGGGAGTCATCGTCAGAGGGAAGAAACTGCAGGGAACAACAATCCTGGCCAGATTCAAACCATACGACAAATTCAAGGGTAAGTACATCGGAGCCATCACAGCGGAAGATTCTGAAATGATAGCTGAGATAAAAATTACGCGCAACACAGTTATGAATGCGGTTAATAATTATAAGATGTTCATCAATGGGGAAACGATTGAGGAAAAAGAATCCCCCGTTAGAGAACTGATCAAAAAAATAAAAAACATAAAATTCGGATAAATGGTGCATAAATAATGCATAAAATAAGGAGTGTTAAAAATGGACATTTTAATTAAAGGTGCTGAAGGTTTTATCGGACTATTTAGATTAGGTGCAGCTACATTTATGAGTTGGATGACTGGCATTGTGCCGATCGTATTAATTCTGATGGTATTCATGAATGTGGTAATCAAGCTGATTGGTGAGGATAAAATAAATAGCTTCGCACAAAAATCTTCTAAATATTCCCTTGTCAGAAACTGTATCCTGCCGTTTTTAGCCGCGTTCATGTTAGGCAATCCTGCCTCATTTACACTGGGTAGATTCTTGCCGGAATTTTACAAGCCTAGTTTTTATGCAGCGCTTGCGCAATACAACCACACAAGTAACGGTATTTTCCCGCATATCAATGCAGGTGAATTGTTCGTATTCCTTGGGATTGCATCAGGTATCGAAACGCTAGGATTAAGCACAACGCCATTAGCTATGAGATATTTATTAGTAGGTTTGGTGATGAATGCAGTAGGCGGATATGTAACCGACTTCACAACTGCTTATGTCTGCAAAAAGACTGGCATACAATTGAGTAAAGTAGCGAAAGTTCAATAATGACCAGATAAGAAGAATATTGGTTTGAACAAACACGAAATCACGGATCGAGAGGGGAATATATCATGACAGAATATAAAAGCATTAAAGTAGAAAAAGGCTCCGGCGGTTGGGGTGGGCCACTAATCATTACCCCGACTGAACAAAAACATAAATTTATTTATATTGTTGGTGGAGGAGAAAAACCCGCCATCGTCGACAGAATTGCGGAACTAACAGGGATGGAAGCTGTCAATGGCTTTAAAACATCCATTCCGGATGATGAAACAGCATTGGCTATCATCGACTGCGGGGGAACGTTGAGATGCGGCATCTATCCGCAAAAAGGGATTCCCACTATCAACGTTGTCGCAACCGGAAAATCCGGCCCGTTAGCAAAATATATCAATGAACAAATCTATGTCTCAAGCGTTGGGTTGAATCAAATCCAACTCACGGACGAGACGGGTACTGTGACTGCCAACGAACCTGAAAAAGAAGCAGCAACAGAAACCGTGGCGTACACTACAGATAAAAAGCTGACGCAACAAAATGCAGAAAAAGGCAGTGTCGTTGCAAAAATCGGTTTGGCTGCAGGGAAAGGGATCGCCATCATGCTGCAGTCAGCCAGAGAAGCTGTGCAGACGGTATTGCAAACGATCATCCCGTTCATGGCCTTTGTAGCGATGCTGATTGGTATCATTCAAGGCAGCGGTATCGGAAATCTGTTCGCTAAAATGATGATTCCGTTAGCCGGTAATGTATGGGGATTGATGGTCATCGGTTTCATTTGTTCCTTGCCTATCCTCTCTCCTCTATTGGGACCTGGTGCTGTAATCGCGCAAGTTATCGGAACGTTGATCGGTGTCGAAATCGGTAAAGGCAATATCGCACCAAGCTTAGCTTTGCCAGCTTTATTCGCCATCAATACACAAAATGCTTGCGATTTCATTCCGGTTGGTTTAGGCTTGCAGGAAGCGGAAGCTAAAACGGTAGAAGTCGGTGTACCATCCGTTCTGTATTCTCGATTCTTAAATGGAGTTCCGCGTGTATTTGTTGCTTGGTTAGCAAGCTTCGGATTATACTAAAATAAAAAAAATTAATATTAAATAGAAAAGGTGAAGAAAATGACCATTTATTCAACAGTGATTACAGAAATTGGACCAAATGCAAAAGAGTTTTTAGAAGAAGATATGATGGTGCTGTTTGGAGATGATGCTCCAGAAGCATTGAGACCTTATTGCTTCTTGATTGAACAAAATGTATTGGAAAATGAAATACAATTAGGCTACGAACTATTTATTGATGAAGAGAAATATGAAATCACGGCAGTCGGGAACGTGGTCAACAAGAACCTTAAGGATTTAGGACATATCACAATCAATTTTAGTGGTGAAACAGTAGCGGACTTGGCTGGGACCCTTTATGTGGAAAACAAACAAGTGAATGCTATTAAAGAAGGTACCACCATTAAAATTTCTGAAAAGGTGGCATCCCATTAAGATGTTTATCGATACAAATGAGATTGATTCCATCAAAGCATTTGCCAAAACGGGTATCTTGAAAGGCGTTACAACGAACCCGACAATCTTATCAAAAGGCAATAAAAGCCGCTTTAAACAGCTAGAAGAATTGCTGGCATTTAGGATTTGAAGAAGTGTTCGTGCAAGTTTTAGGCACAACTGCCGATGAAATGGTTGCTGATTATGAAGCGATCAAAACGTTTGATGCAAATCATAAACTCTCGATCAAAGTCCCTGTGACGCAGCAAGGATTGGAAGCGATTACGAGGATCAAAGGGGATGATTCAAAAAGAATCGTCCTGGGCACGCTCATTTATTCTGCAGATCAAGGCGTACTCGCTACGATCGCGGGGTGCGATTATTTAGCACCTTATGTAAACAGAATGTCGAACAACAATATCGATCCTTTGCAAGTAATCAGTCATATGAGATCATTCATTGATGAGAGAAGCTATACGACAAAAATTATGGCTGCGAGCTTCAAGAATGCAAACCAAGTTATCGATTCATTGATAGCTGGTGCCCATACGGCTACGATACCACCTGATGTTTTCGAAAGTATGATGAACAAAGATTTGGCGCTCAAAGCCCTGGATGTTTTTGAAAATGATGGTCGTGCTTTATTGTTGAAATACGGAGAATAATCTTTGCCATCACTGAAGTGGGCATTTGATGAACAACGCTCCAGCATCCTTATACCGCATTGGAGCGTGATAGGGATGCTGGAGCGTTGTTAATCTTTTGGCTGTGGATGAAGGATGAATTTTATGGGAATGGATGATGAACGCACGCGTTTGTTTTTCATCTGTAAAAAATACTGGGTGAAATAGGAGGATATTAAATGGCACATATTAAGTTTGATTATTCTAAGGCTCTGGAATTCTTGGGGCAACACGAATTGGATTATCTGCAATTCCAGGTTACCGCTGCTGATAAAGCGTTACGGGAAGGAACAGGTCCAGGTAGTGATTTTACAGGATGGATTGACCTGCCGAAGGACTACGACAAAGCAGAATTTGCCCGCATCAAAGCGGCCGCTAAAAAAATCCAATCCGATTCAGACGTGTTGGTTGTCATCGGTATCGGCGGTTCTTATTTAGGCACACGTGCTGCAATCGATTTCTTGAATCACACCTTCTATAATGTGCAGACGGCTGAAGAGCGCAAGACACCGCAAATTTTCTTTGCGGGGAACAGCATCAGCTCAACCTATTTAGCGGACCTGATTGAAGTGATCGGCGATCGTGATTTTTCGGTAAATATGATTTCAAAATCCGGGACAACGACGGAACCGGCCATCGCTTTCCGTGTCTTCAAGGAATTATTGATCAAAAAATACGGCAAAGAAGAAGCCGTGAAACGCATTTATTCAACAACAGACAAAGCGAGAGGCGCTGCCAAACACGAAGCCGATATGGAAGGTTACGAAACATTCGTTATTCCGGATGATGTCGGCGGACGTTTCACCGTCCTCACACCGGTGGGATTGTTACCGATTGCAGTAAGCGGGGCGGATATCGATGCCTTGATGCAAGGTGCTGCCGATGCAAGAGAAGCTTATTCCAATCCTGACTTAGCAGAAAACGGAGCTTACCAATATGCGGCTATCCGTAACCTGTTGTACCGCAAGGGCAAAGTGGTAGAGATTTTGGCTAACTATGAACCCGGCCTGCAATATTTTTCCGAATGGTGGAAACAACTGTTCGGCGAATCGGAAGGGAAAGACCAAAAAGGCATCTATCCAACCAGCGCCAACTTCTCTACCGATTTACATTCAATCGGCCAATCCATCCAAGATGGAACTCGCAACATTTTTGAAACGGTCGTTAAAGTTGCGAACCCGCGTAAAACAATCCAAATTCCATTAACAGAAGAAGATTTGGACGGTTTAGGCTACTTGCAAGGCAAAGATATCGATTTCGTCAACACGAAAGCGTATCAAGGAACGTTATTGGCACATACTGACGGAGGCGTACCTAATTTATTGGTTACAATCCCTGGGATGGATGCTTATTCATTGGGTTACCTTGTTTACTTCTTCGAAATCGCTGTCGGGATTTCCGGTTATCTGAACGGTGTAAATCCATTTGACCAACCAGGTGTGGAAGCTTACAAGAAGAACATGTTCGCTTTGCTGGGCAAACCAGGCTTCGAAGAATTAGCGAAGGAATTAAACGACAGATTATGATAAAACATACCAGGGGTTGCGGTACAGTTGTAATCTCTGGTGTTTTTTAAAATCATCATGACTGATGTCAATGGGACTGGAGCAGAAATGCTCTGGTCTTTTTTATTTCGCAAGAAATCATAAATTTTTTTTGACCTAATAGTTCAAGGGCATAACATTGCTTGAAGATTGAAGGCTGATTTTAGTCATCGTGAAATAGAAGTCAGCTAGAATGACCTTTTTCCAATATATTATTCTTATATATAACCTGCATTCCCGGGGAATTTGTAACGAGGAGTGTATAACACTTGTAACACTGAGTTTCAACATAGTTATGTAAAGTCAACGTGACTACGTTAATCACCATTGAGAAAACTGTTCAGCCATTGATTTGATGGATTTCATAAATTCCTCGCTATTGCGGAGCTTTCCTAAAAATAATTCGGTTATCATTACTAAAAAAGCTTAAAAATCCAGTTGAAATACCGATAATTAATAGTATGATTATGTGATAGTAACAGTAAACGGAGGTAAAATTCAATGGGTGTCATAATTGCATTGCTGGTAAGCTTTGGAGCGTTGATTATAGGGTTTATAGGAGAAGGCGGGCATGTTGGTGCATTGATATCATGGATACCTGCTATGATTGTTTTTGGCGGTACCATAGGAAGCTTGTTGCTAGCTTTTCCAATGAGTGACCTCAAGAAAATAGGACGTATTATGAAATCAGGGTTATTGTATGAGCCCCAGGATTTAAATCAAACAGTGGCATATTTTTATGAATTATCCGTCAAAAGCAAGAAAGATGGCGTCTTAAGTTTAGAATCGGAAGTGTCAAATAACCCCGATGTAGATCCTTTTTTGAAAAAAGGAATTCAATCGTTGGTTGATGGAGAATCATATGAAGCGATAAGCGATTCGCTTGGGAATGAGATCGATCGCATAGAAGAAAGACATAAAATTGGGGCTGCGATATTTAATTCCGCAGGCGGAACAGCTCCTACAATGGGGATTGTAGGTACCGTTTTGGGATTGGTGCATGTGCTTGAAGGATTGGCTGAAGCGGATATGGCAACTTTGGGAAAAAGCATTGCATCGGCCTTCCTTGCAACATTATACGGTTTAGCAAGCGCGAACCTTATTTTTCTGCCGATGGGTAACCGATTGAAAATAAATAATCAAAAAGAGCTTTTAGAAAAGGAATTAATGCTGGAAGGTGTTTTATTGTTACAAAAAGGGATGAACCCAAAAACTTTACAAGAAAGATTGATGGGATTTTTGAATGGCGAAGGAATTGAGGATACCGGCTCAAATGCATCTGTTGCTAGAGAGACGGTGACGGCTGCATGAGCAGGCGCAAAAAGAAGGAAGAAGAACACGATAACAGCGAAAGATGGCTGCTCTCCTATGCAGACTTTATTACTTTACTAATGATCTTTTTTGTTATCATGTATGCTATGAACAGAATGGACCAAGGAGACTCCATCGAGTTGAAGGACTCCATCAGCGCTGAATTCGGTGGCATATTGAAGGGAACGGACGGAGAAAATCCGGTCGATATGGGAGTCGAAACTTCATCGGAGCAATATACGGTGCAGACGGATCCATTGACAGCGGAAATCGGAGAAGATGGTATTTTATCCGAAGGCGAAAAACAAGCGCAAGTTAAGGAACAACTCGATGAGTATATAGCCGAAAATTCCTTATCGGATGAGATCACAACATCGATTGAAACAAGAGGATTGGTAGTAAGTTTCAATGGCTCCATGTTCTTCGAGAGCGGTGAAGCAGAGATAAAAACAGAACAGATTCCCAGCCTTGTCGAAGTAGCTAAACTATTGAATCAACCTTTCCTGGAAGACAGTTATATAAGGGTGGAAGGGTATACGGATAACGTACCTATGAATAATGAAGAATTCGATTCAAACTGGGATCTTTCGGTACTGCGCGCAAGTAATGTCGCAAAAGCCATCATCAGTCAATCCGGAATCAATCCGGCAAAAGTATCGGCAGTTGGATATGGCGAATATCGGCCAAAAGGGGACAATAATACCTCTGAAGGCCGATCCCAGAACAGAAGAGTGGATATATTAATTCTGAATTCAGAGTTCAACGATACTGAGACATGATTGAACGAAGGCTAAAGCCCATAGAGGGGCGAGATGACTCGAAGGTGAATTCCCCGATAAATCGGTTAACATGGATATAGATGCTGAAGCAGATCAGGAAATGCTCTGCCTTAGCATTTTTTTTGACATAATAATAGAGCACCTCTTGATTTTTGATGTGACGCATTTATGCAAATTTTAGAACCACTCTAGTGAAAACGAGGAAATGTGTTACAATAATATCATCATTTTAAACGTGGCTTATTCCGCAGATTCTGCCGAGGGGATGCCGGAAATGGATCCTGAGGATATTCAAATGACGGATGATCAAGCTGTCAAGGAAATTGATGGTGTTAAGGTGAAAGATAAAATGATAAGTGTGATTAATATTAATAGAGGCACATTATTTTCGATAAATGAGGGATAAGTGTGAATGAAGTTTTAACACAGCAAGAGATTGATGCGCTAATGGCAAGTGTAGAAAATGGTGAGCTAGGCGTTAACGCGGGGGAAGAAGTAGAACAGCTGAAAGTGAAGTCCTATGACTTTAAAAGACCGGCTCGCTTGTCAAAAGAGTACATGACAACGCTGACGATGATTTTTGAGGAGTATGCAAAAATTTCCGGTAATCTCTTATCGACACAAGTACGCACCACAGCGGAAATGCGTTTGGCGTCCATCGAGCAAGTCAGCTTTGAGGGGTTCCTGCACGCTTTACCGCATTTTACACTGATGGGCATCTTTCAATCCCATCCGCAAGCCAGCATGCAAATCGTAGAAATTAATTCTCGACTATGTTCGCAGTTGGTTGAACTTCTATGCGGCAGTTCCGATGCAAAATTAGCGGTTCGCGAGAGTGCCAAAGAGGGTTTCACCGATATTGAGATGGCTATTCTGGAGGAAGTGGTTCACAATTTTGGACAATCTTTCCAAACAGCTTTTCAGGATATCGTCGAATTGGAAGTCATAATGGAAGCGATGGAAACAAATGCGCAATGGCTCCAAACAATGTCTCCAAATGAGCCGGTTATCATGAGCACCTTCGTCATTGAATTGCTGGGCCAACATACGCATGTCAACTTGTGCGTTCCATATATTTTCTTTGAAGGTATTCTAGAAAAATTGAGTTTTCGTAACTGGTTCGATTCCGGAAAAGCAACAAGTCCGTCAGAGCAGGAGAGCCTCAACAAGAGCCTGCAGTCTGTACCTGTTTCAATGGAAGTTCTTTTGGGGAAAACTGAAATCACGATGGAAAACTTTTTGCAGTTGGAATTGGGGGATATTATTCCTTTAGATAAACACATCAGTGAGCCGCTGGTTATGTCTATCGAAAAAACTCCTTATTATTTAGTCAAACCGGGAGTTGTCGGCAAAAAGATGGCTGTTGAGTTATTACAATATATTGGAGGAGAATCAGAGCAATGAGCACTCATAAAACAACGCAAGAAGAAAACGACAGACTCGTGAACGAGCCCGTCCCGGAAGTAAGCGAACCGCAGATGACACCCGCTGCCAATGAACGTGAGTCTGTTACTGTGCAGATTCCGGCCTTCCAGTCCCTGACAAAGACGGAAACAAGTCATATGCAAAAAAACTTGGACCTTATCCTTGATGTGCCATTGGCGTTTAGTGTTGTATTGGGCGAAAGTAAGAAGACAATCAAAGACATCCTCTCGCTAGGAACGGGGTCAGTCGTTGAATTGAATAAGATGACAGAAGAACCGTTGAGTATTTACGTGAATGGGAAACGCATTGCTGAAGGCGAAGTTGTCGTCATCAATGAAAATTTCGGCATTCGGATAACGCATATCCTGAGCCAAGAACAACGGCTCAAGAATTTATAATAAAAAAGGGAACCTCTCTTCAATCTGTGAGAGGTTCCCTTTTTGACTATGCAGAATGAAAGGCATAGGATACAATAAAAATGAGCTTTTATTTGCTTCCGGGCTTAAAAAAAGGGGAAAACTGTCGATAGTAACCAAGTAAAGGAATTCATCACCAAGAACAAATACAAAACAGATAAAATAGATCGAAGGGAGCGGTTCAGATGAAAATCGGAAATGGCTATAATCAATATATCAAAGCGGTCGAATATAACCAAAAACAGCCGCAAGCGGCAAAAACGGAAACAGCCAGAGCAACGGTTCAAGAACCGGCTGTAAAAGTGGAGATTTCGGAAGAAGCAAAACGACTGGCACAGCTGCAGACAGAAACGGCACCGAGCGAGCGTGCGCAGGAGATCAAAAGAGCGCTGCAGAACGGAACGTTCCACGTGAGCCCTGAAAAGATTGCTCAAAACATGGTGGCTGCGATGAAAGAGCAAGGGGAGTCTGCTGAATAATGAAGGCATCCCAAAACAGCCTGGCCCTATTAAAGGAATTCAGCGGCATCCTGCACAGGGAAAAAGAGGCCTTACTGAAAAATGACGGGGCAACCGTTGAAGCTTTAGTGCAAGAAAAACAAAAGTTCCTGGAAATTTTGCCGACTGTGGATTTCGCGGACAGCGACAGAGCAGAAATTGAGCGGAATGTGAAAGCCATCCAACAGCTGCAGGAAACCAATCTATTGTTGACCAAACAGGCGCTCAGCTATCAAGAGACCATCATGGATGCGCTAGCGCAAGGCGCAAAAAAATCTTCCGCTACGTATTCAAAAAAAGGGCAATACCAAGCAGTGGAACGGGCAAATCTAATCGATCATTCATTATAAGGAGTGCAGCAATGTCAGGATTATTTGGAACATTACATATAGGAACGAACGGAATGGCTGCTGCACAGACTGCTTTGCAAACGACAAGCCATAATATTTCCAACGCCAACACAGAAGGGTATTCACGCCAGCGGATCAATTTCACCGCCAGCAATCCTTACACGCTGGCCGGCGTCGGCCAAATCGGGACGGGCGTCAAGATGCAATCCGTCGTTCGCGTCGTGGATGACTATCTCACAGAGCAGACCCAAACAGAAACAGCCACATTGGAGATGTACAGCCAAAAGGCGGATGCGCTAGGGCAGTTGGAATCCATCTTCAATGAACCGTCCGAAACCGGGTTGAGCAACAGCATCAGCAAATTTTATTCGGCATGGGCGCATTTGAGCGGCAATCCGGAACTGACCGCAGCCAAAACGACGGTCAGCCAAGAAGCGGAAACCTTGACCGATACCGTGAACCACATGGCCAGCAAAATGCAGGAACTGCAAGAGGCTACGACCCAGGATATTTCCAAACAGGTATTGGACTTCAATACCAAAGTGAAACAGCTGGATACGCTGAATCAACAGATCTTCAGTGTGGCGGTGAAAGGCCAGACACCGAACGATCTTTTGGATCAAAGAGATGAATTGGTGGGCGAACTGACGAACATCACCTCCGTCGAAGTAGAGACCGATGCCTTCCAACGCGCCTTCATCAGCATCGGCGGCACGGAGATATTGGGCGAAAACACCATGCGGACATTGAGTGTCGTGACGGGAACAGATGAAGACGGCCATGCGCTGATTTCCACAGACGGAAGCAAGGCAAATACGAGGCCAGCAGACGCCGTTTTTGAAGTGGGCCAATTGGTTTTGGACACCGAAACGGACGGCGCAACGGCTTTCCGAGCAATCGAAAGCACCAGCGGACACGTCCGCGGTTCTCAGGAAGCCTTGACTGAAATCAATACCAAAAGAAAAGAACTGGACAAGCTGACCACGACCATGGCCAAGGCGGTCAATACGGTCCACAGCGGCAACGGAGAAGGCATCGCTTTCTTTGACTTGGGTTCAGGGGCAAACGCCGCTTTGACCATCAAAGTGAACAAGGAGATCACAACCGATCCGCGCAACATCAATGCCGGGAAATCCCTTGCAGCATCAGCTGCCGGCGATGGCACCCGGGCCGGAGCGATCGCGAGTCTGCAAACGCAGGTCTTGGATTATACGACGGACGAGAATAGTTTCGACTATGATGAAATGACCATGGCGATTGCAGCGCAATCCGGCGGGGCAACGACTGCGGATGCCTACAACGATATCGTCACGCGGATGGGTATTACCAAGCAGCAAGCGGATGACAGGGTGGAGAGCCAGGGGCAAGTCGTTTCCTTCTTGGAAGAACGCCGAGCCTCCATCTCGGGCGTCTCCGTCAATGAAGAAGTGGTCGATATCATGAAATATCAGAGTGCCTTCCAAGCGAACGCAAAGGTTTTAGCGGTCGTCTCCGAAATGCTGGATACACTCATCAACCGAACGGGGGTATAGCAAATGCGGGTTACAGACACGATGATGTCGAATAGCTTTTTGAAGAATGTCGCACGAACCGAGGCCAATGTCCAGAAGTATGCAGACCAGCTTTCTTCGATGAAAGAAGTCAGCAAGCCTTCGGACAATCCGTTGTTGGTTTCGCAAATCATGAACCTGAACAACAGCGTCGTGCAGAATGAAGCATACAACACGACCATCGCGGATGCGATGGACTGGACCAACAGCCAGGATGCGGCTTTGAGCGGCGCAACCGACGCCTTGTCGCGCATCGGCACACTGATCCAGTCAGCCGCAACCGACACCATGAATGCCTCGGACCGGCAAATCGTGAAAAAAGAGATCCTCTCGGAGATCGCAACCTTGACCGATGCCTTGAACACCAACTTCGGCGGCAAATATGTCTTCGCCGGCATGAACACCACGACGAAGCCATTCGAGATCGCAACCGATGCCGCAGGGCAGTTCACCGGCATCGCCTATCACGGCACAACCGACGAAGTGGATGCAGCCGGCAATACCGTGACGGCGAGCGGCGACCTGACGCGCGAAATCGCTGCCGGCGTGCATGTGACCTTGAAGACCGATGGCCGGCAACTGCTGAATGATGGGGGGGGAGCCGCCACGGGGAAAGATGACTTGGGGACCTTTCTGGCCGATGTCATGGCGGCGCTGGATGCGAACGATACCGGAGCCTTGTCCGGCCGTCTGCTGGAGCGGGCCAGCGCAGAAAGCGACAACGTCGTGAATATGCGTTCGGAAATCGGTACCCTCTCCAACCGGCTGGCATCGGTGCAGGAGCGCAATGGAACGGAAAAACTCAACTTGGAGGAGCTCCGTTCCAACAAACAGGATGTCGATCTGGCCGAGAAATACATGCAGTACACGATGGCAACCACAGCCTATCAATCTTCCTTGGCGATGGGTACAAAGATTCTGCAGACAAACATTTTGGACTATCTATAGGATGGTCCTTTTTTTTACAAAAAATCGGCAATAAAAATAAAAAGTTTAAAAAATAGCTTAACTATCCCCGGAACCCTCCGATGATATAGATATAGGCGGGGCCTTAATAAAACAAAAACATTCCAGGAGGAATTACACATGAGAATCGGAACAAATACAGCAGCAATGAACACTAATTCAAACTTATCGGCAGCAAACACTTCAAAAGCCAACTCTTTGGCTAAATTATCTTCAGGCTTGCGCATCAACAAAGCCGGGGACGATGCAGCTGGATTAGCGATCTCGGAAAAAATGAAAAATCAAGTCAGCGGCATGACACAAGCTACCCGCAATGCACAGGACGGCATTTCGTTGATCCAGACAGCTGAAGGCGCCTTGACCGAAACGCACAGCATCCTGAACCGGATGCGCGACTTGACGGTGCAAGCAGCTAATGACACAAATACTACTGATGATAGAGGAGCTATCCAGAAAGAAGTGGATTCTTTAAACCTTGAAATTAACCGTATTGCAACAGATACACAATTCAATACGCAATCATTACTTACTAATGGAACTGATTTAGCAGGAACATCTTTTGATTTCCAAATAGGAGCAAATTCAGGGCAAAGCATTACGGTCGGAATTAAAGATATGACATCCGGTGGGCTAGGTATTGGTACAGTAACCGCGGGTGCTTTAGGTGCCGATAAACTAGATGTATCAGGTACTACTGCTTTCGATACCACTCTTGATAAAATCGATACTGCGATCAAATCTGTTTCTGACGAGCGCGCAAACTTAGGGGCTACCCAAAATCGTTTGGATCACACGGTATCCAACCTTTCAACAACGAAAGTAAACCTTTCTGAAGCAAATTCACGGATCACTGACGTGGACATGGCTGAAGAAATGACAAGCTTCACGAAGAGCAACATCCTTGCTCAAGCGGCTACTTCAATGTTGGCGCAAGCAAACCAAATGCCTCAATCAGTATTATCATTATTGCAATAATCATAAAGCTGACTGTTTAAATTCTGCTGAAGGCCGGCTTAGTTCCGGCTTTTAGCTTTTTTTGCATAAAGGAATTTATAAAACATTTTAAAATAAAAAGTGCATCACCATAGGTGTTACGTAGATTTGTAAAGTGTTTCATGCATCAAATAATGATGGCTAGCGGTCCAAGCCTGCCTCTAGGAAATTAGGATGACGGAACCTCTTGGCTCTGTGAGCCAAGACATACTGTTCGACTAACCCGCTGACGCAGGAAGTCTCTCAGCAATTGCGCTCTGCGATGCTCATTTGCATGGGACTCTTAGGGATTCATCCCTTAGAGCCCCAGTATAAGGTGACCGTAGGGAAAGTTGCAGGGTCAGATTTCCTGAATTTCTTTCGAGGCAAAGCGGGACAAGCCCGCTTTGCTCAGTTGAGGAGGGAATGCTTATGGATCCATTGCAGGCAGTACGACGTATTTTATTTGATACACCCCACTATTATCCTGTTGTCAAAGCGACGGCGCCGAAACGAGATACGGATGCTGTGCAGGTAGAGCCGAAAACAGACCCGGAAGCCGACCAAGAAACAGGCACCGTGTCAAGGGAAGCATTAGCGAAAGCGGTTGATGAAGCCAATGGCTATATCGTCGGATGGAACGCTGAGTTCAGATTCCGGATCCATGAAGGCACCGGCCGGCCTTTGGTGCAAATCTTGGATATGCAGACGAAGGAAGTCATCAAAGAATTACCACCCGAAAAGATGCTCGACATCGTAGCGGATTTGTGGAAGAATACAGGGATAACGGTGGACAGAACGGAGTGAAGACATGAGTACGGTTAGCAACACTAGCACCACTAGTTTTTTGGGATCCTATTCAGGGATAACGTCCGATACGATTGATCAATTGATAGCGGCGGAATCGGGGAAGCTGACTCAATACCAAAATAATCAAACCAAATTAAATAATGAGAAAGATGCCTGGAGAGATGTGCAAACACGCCTGGATAATCTGTCCGGCAAATTGGACGGCCTGCAGGATGAAGCGACCTTCAACGCCAAAACGGTAACGAGCTCTGACGGAGATAGGGTTGCCGCAACGGTTGGGACGACAGCAGTTCCGGGGGACTACAAGATTGAAGTGACGCAATTGGCCACGCAAACCCGATTGACTTCAGGCACCATCGCCGCGGCAACGGGGAAAAAAAGTGATGCGGATCTTGCCTTGACAGGGACACTTACCTTGACTAACCAAGATGGGAAGCCGTCGGATGAAATAACGATCGAAACGACCGACAGCCTGAAGGACATCATCGGGAAAATAAACAAACAAAGCAAAACGACGGGCATTTCCGCCACCGTCATCGGTGAGCAACTGGTCCTGACCGACAGCAAGATGGGAGAGCGGTCGATCGAAGCCAGCGGCAGCTTAGCGGAAAGCTTGGGTTTGAATAAAAATGCAACGGGAGCTGCCCAGGCGAAACAAACAGCCGGACAAAGCGCAAAAATCATGGTGAACAACGACATTGAGATTACGCAGGACAGCAATACACTGACGGATGCGATCGAGGGGCTGACGCTGACCTTGAAAGAGGCGGGCACCACTACCGTCACCATTGCCGAGGACCTCGACAAGCCAATAGCCGCGGTGAAGGATTTCATCTCGCAATATAACTCCGCTCTCAGTTTTATCGGCGAGCAACTGGACGTGGGCGATCCTTCAGCGGATGACAATAAAACGGGCAAGCTGGTCGGGAACAGCTCACTGATGCAGCTGCAATCGAGTCTACGTTCCCTGATGACGACACAAGTCAAAAATGGCAATGCGGCCGGCGACTATAGCAGCGATTTGGGGATTTCCGTCGACCGTTATGGGCAACTGACCTTGGATGAGGGGAAGCTGACAGCACTTCTGAAGGAGAATCCGACTGCAGCGGCAAGCTTCTTTGAAGCGGAAGTCGACACAGGTAAGACGGTCACAAAAGACGGGATAACCGAAAAGGTGATGGAAAAGGTCGGCTTGTCACAAAAAATGGCAACCTTGCTCAACAGTTATGTGGATAAAAATGATGGGATCATTGCCACAAAAAACAAAACCTATGATAACTTGATAGCGGACATCACGGGGAAAATAGGACTGTTCAACGAAAGAATGGAAACGAAACGGGCACAGTATGTGGCAACCTTTACCGCCTTGGATAAGGCCATGATGGAGGCTGAATCGCAATTAAGCTATTTGACGAGCCAGTTGGGGACATCTGAGCAATCGTAAGGGATACAGATAAGCATACGTTGGGGGGAGATGGAAGGTCTATGCAAGAATTAGGTTTGGAAGCACAACGCTCGCAAGTACTGTTGAATATACAACGGTTGTTTGAATCCTGGGACGGCACCGCCGAAAACGGGATGCGTGTCATCGCAGAGAATAAAAAATTTATCGACCAATTTCAAGCCATGAATGCACAAGAGGCGATGCCAGCCTTGAGCAGTGCTGAAAATGGAACACTGCTCACCATCATCAAACAGCAAAAACGCGTTGTCTACGTATTGCGCCATGAAAAAGCGAATGTCCTTCAACAAGCGAAACAATTGAATCTGAAAAACAAAATCATCGATAGTTATGTGATGATGAGGAAACCGCCTGTTTTTTTGGATAAAGGCATATGAGCATTCCCTGAAAAAAAGCAATAAAAACTGGGCAGTTATCAATTAGGTAAAGGAAGAAGCAGAATGTACAATCGGAATATCAAAAATATCTACCAAGAAAATCAAATATTGATGGCTTCGCCGAAGCAATTAATTGTGCTGTTGTACGATGGCTGCGTCAAAAAATTAAAATTGGCCGAATTTGCATTAGCTGAGAAGAAATTTGATGAAGTTAATACGAATTTAATAAAAGCGCAAAATATTGTTCAAGAATTAAAAAACACGCTGAATCATACCGAGGGCGGAGAGGTTTCTCAAAATTTGGATGAATTATACAATTATATTATTTCAGGAATGATACAGGCCAATATTTCAAAAGATGCCATGCTGATTCGGAAATATCGTGGAATGATAGAGGATCTGCGGGAGGCATGGGTTCAAATCTAACAAATGAAATTATATTTATAGAAATAAAAAAACTTACTGTTAATCAGTAAGTTTTTTTATTTCGGAAAAATGAAAAACATAAACAGCGGAGACGCTTTTATATAATGAAATTAACCAAACACGAAAAGGGATGACACTAATAATAATGACCCGATTGGTACAGTAACACTGAAAAAATGGGTGATAATTGCTGTCATAAAGCTATTTTTTTAAGTTGTTACATCATTAATATTAAGATATACTAATAAATGTGTTGCTTTTTAATTCTTAAATAGATATCAATAAATAATGTGAAGGAATTGGGGCATGAGCAATTTAAATTATGAATTATTAAAAAATGCTTTGGATGCTTCCTCGCTAAGGCAAGAGGCAATTTCCAGCAATATCGCGAATGTGAATACAGCGAATTATAAAGTCAATCAGGTCATGTTTGAGAGTCTACTGGGGGAGGCACAGAACGTTGTGTCCATGACGGTGACAGACGAATTGCACATGGGCTATTCCGAGCTTACAGAAGTGGATCCGCTTGTATCAAAGCGGACAAACACCACGGTGAAAGAGAACGGCAACAATGTCGACATCGATACGGAAATGGCTGATCAGGCGCAAAACACCTTATATTATAACGCGTTGATTACACAATTGAACGCAAAGTACAGTGCATTAAGCACAGTCATTTCCGGTTAATACAACTTAAACAAGTACAGGAGGGATTTTTTGTCAATCTTTGATTCGATCAATATAAATACGAGCGGTCTAAGTTTGGAAAGGCTGAAGTTGGACACCATTTCAACTAATATCGCGAATGTGAATACAACCCGCACGGAAGATGGCGGACCTTATATAAAGAAAACGGTCACCTTCGAAGAGAACGTGAAAAAATCGCAGTCGGCACTTTCGACTGAAAACGCGCAGAAAAGTTTTGGTGTCAAAGCTACAGGGATGGAAGAAGACGACTCTGGCCTTGTTCGGGAGTATAATCCGGAAAGTCCGGATGCCGATGAAAATGGTTATGTGACGTTGCCGAACGTAAATATGGCGGATGAGATGGTCGACATGATGACGACCTTACGCACGTATGAAGCCAATGCGACGGCGCTGGAAGCGAGCAAAAATATGCTGAAACAAGCATTGCAGATATCTGCAAAATAAATCGTTGCCTCATCATAAAGGAGAATGAATGTGAATATAAACGCATTATATACTAATCTATTCGGCACTAATGCTGCATCATTAAGTGAATTAAGCAAAATAAGCGAAAATATTTCCGGAACGGAAAAAGCCGGTACAACGGATGGCTTTGAGAATGCGCTGGGAACCGCGATAGAAGCATTAAATGATACACAGATGGCTTCCGATGAAGCGGTGCAAGGTTTGATCATGGGAGACAGCGAAAATTTACATGACGTCATGATTCAATCGACGGAAGCGCAGTTATCACTTGAATTAGCGGTACAAATCAGAAATAAAAGTCTGGAAGCATTCAATGAGATTAAAAATATGCAGTTTTAGTGCATATCGGGGGAGCTAGACAAATACCATGAATCAATTCAAAAACATTGGCAATGGCGTGAAGGAAGGATGGAAAGGGCTCAGTAGATTAAAGAAAGTAGGTCTGATAACTATCCTAACGAGCATTGTGACCATTGCTTCTTCTTTAGCCTACTATGCCCAAAGAGTGGAATATACAACATTGTTTTCCAACTTAGAAGAAGCTGATGCGGGTACGATCGTAAATGATCTGGATTCACAAGGGATTGCCTATAAACTTGAAGATAATGGGGCGACCATCTTAATCGATGCTGAGCAGGTAGATAAATATCGGATCCAATTGGCTGTGGATGGTTTGTTGCCGGAGACGGCTACCGGATTCGAAATTTTTGACGAAACAAGCATGATGGCTACGGACGAAGACCGCAAAATTATGTATCAACGGGCAGTAACAGGCGAGCTGGAACGGACTATTTCTGCGCTGGATTCGGTAGAATCGGCAGAAGTGATCCTTTCCATTCCAGAAGAAAATGTATTTGCGACGGACGAAGAAGCACAAGAAGGCAGTGCTTCGGTCATGATTGCGACCAAGACGGGACAAGAGCTTCCGGCATCGGCTATTCAAGGGATTGCCTCATTGATTTCTGGTGCAGTCGATAATTTGCCTAAAACAAACATCAAGCTAGTGGATACAAACGGCAATGACTTGAGCGGCGTATTGCAGGATGAGCAAAGTGCCGGTGCGACTGATTTGGTAAGTCGCTACCAAACAATAAAGAACAACTACGAGGATGAACTGGAACAAAAATTAATGGATACGCTGTCACCCATCTATGGTGCGGAGAATCTTTCCGTCTCGCTGAATGTAGATTTGGATTTTGATTCGGTGGAGAAAGAGGTCGTTGATTACGGTGAGGCTGCCATCCGCAGCCAAAGCACTTCCACAACCGGCGACGCACAAGCCCAGGCAGACGCAAGCGCCAATGCCAATACGGCTAGTGCAGCTGCTACGAGTGAAGAAGATGGGACGCCAGCTACCTATGATCAAACCACAAACAATGAGTTGGACACCGTTACCACTAAGATAGCCAACGCGCCAGGGTCTTTAAAACGTTTAACGGCAACTGTCATTTACAACGGAAGCTTAGATGCAAACCAAGCATTGCAACTGGAAAATGCGACAAAAACCACCATCGGTTATGATGCAAATCGCGATGACCAGGTGGCAGTGGAAGGTATCGCATTTGTCCAGCAAACGGAAAAAATTGCGCCTGAGACAATCAGTGCGGAAGCGAATTTGACCGCCTATGTCCAAAAATATGGTGTCTATCTTGCAGGCGGGTTAGGGATATCGATTTTGCTGATGGTTTTAATCATCCTACTCCGCAAGAAGAAAAAGGATGCTTACCAAGAAGATGCGTTCGAGGGCTACCAGCAACCATTCGCAGTGGATCAACCAGAACGGCAAATACACGCTCCTAAGCCCGAAAAGATTGGGGCTTTCCCAAAATTGGTTCAAAATCAGCTGAGCGATAAAGAAGAACAATTCAGAACGTATGCGAAAGAAAATCCAGAAATGGTAGCAGACTTGATAAAAATATGGATGAAAGATAAGTGGGTGGAAATGTGAATGAAGTGGCTGGGTTAAAGAAAGCGGCTAATTTGCTTATAACTTTGGGGACAGAAACATCGGCTGAAATCATGCGCCTCTTACCGGAAAATGTTATTCAGAAGATAAGTTATGAAATAGCTAATATCGATTATGTGAAGCCTGGAGAAAGGGATGCTATCATCGACGAATTTCTGGAGATATCGCAAGCCAGGGGATATGTCATTGATGGCGGTATTGACTATGCAAGAACCCTTTTGAACAAAGCGCTGGGCGCGCAGCGGGCAAAAAAAATCATAGACACGTTGAATCAAATCCAGTTGAGGGAACGCCCCTTCGATATTGCCAGAAAAGCCGATCCACAACAGCTGACGAATCTGCTGCTGAATGAACAACCACAAACGGTGGCTTTGATTTTATGTTATATGCAACCGGATAAAGCAGCGCTGATCCTATCACAATTTCCATTGGAAATGCAATCGGGCATCGCTGAAAGGATCGGGACGATAACGAGAACGACGCCGGCTGTCATTGAAAAAATTGAGAAAGTCATCGAAAAAAAATTCTCCAATCTTGTGGTTAATGAATCTGAAACGGTGGGTGGTGTCCACACCTTGGTTGAGATACTGAACTCCGTTGGGCGCAGCACTGAAAAAAATATCATCACCGTTTTGGAGAAGAACCAACCGGATTTGGCGAATGAAATCAAAGCGAGCCTGTTCACTTTTGAAAATATCATCACCCTGGAAAAATCCGATGTTCAAAAAGTATTGCGTGATGTGAATAATGCGGATCTGGCGTTAGCTCTGAAAGGTGTGTCAGAGGATATCAAACAGGCAATCTTCCAAAATTTATCGGCGCGCGCACAGGAGTCGTTGCAGGAAGAAATGGAATTCATGGGACCAGCACGCTTATCTGCCGTGGAAGAAGCGCAACAAAAAATTGTGGCAGTCATCCGCAGTTTGGATGAAAAGGGCGAGATTTATTTGAGAAGAGGCGAGCAAGATGCCATTGTCACATAAAATTATTAAATCAAGTCAGTTTGTTGCGATGGATGGTTGCTCGGTCATCGATACTCGTTTTACTGTCGAGCAGCGTGTAGCTCAATTGGCCGATGGAAGCGATGAAACAGAGGCTATTTTGAAACAAACGGCTGAAATCAAACAGCTTTTGCAAGAAACGCAAGTAGAAAGACAAGAAATTATTGCGCAAGCCGTCACTGAAGCTGACAAAATGAGAGAAACAGCAAAAGCGACCGGGTTTGCATCAGGGGAAGAAGCGGGTCAAAAGGAAGGCTTCCAACAGGGATATGAACAAGGAATGCAAGAAGCCCTTCAGCAAGCCAAGTGCATAAAAGCGAGTGCGTTGGTATTATTGGAGCAAGCAAACACGATCGTTGCCGATTACTTCCAGGAGCAAAAGCAAAATGTCATCAGCTTGGCCGCACAGATGGCCGAACGGATCGTCCATGAGAAAATCGATGGCTCTGATGAAAAAGTCATGCTGTTGGTTACCCCGCTTTTGCATCGGTTGGATCGGGAAGAGCATTTCATCACGATAACGGTTCGCCCGGAGCAAGCGGGGATCGTCAAAAAGCAAGTTCACGCATTGGAGGCAGCGAGTGATGGCCTTCGTTTTGCGGTGCTCAGCGATAAGATGCTTGAAAAAAATGGCTGTATCATCGAAAGTTCGCATGCCATCATCGATCTGCAAATCCGTAAACAATTGGATGCGATGGTAGCCGATCTGCAAAATATGGAGGAAACGGTAAATGTTTAATCTCCCTTTCGACCGTTACCATGAGCAATTGAATAAGAAAACCTACCATATGAAGATGGGGAAAGTCAGCCAGGTCACAGGTCTGATCGTAAAGGTTGATGGACTGGAAGCCTTCGTGGGGGAAGTCTGCGAAATTCAGATTAAATCATCCGGCAAAAAGGTTTTGAGCGAGGTCGTGGGTTTCGTGGATTCCATGGTCATGCTGATGCCGCTGGATGAACTGGAAGGCATTGGACCGGGCTGCCTGGTAATCCCGACCGGGAAAACCTTGCAGGTGGAAGTCAGCGACCGGCTGTTGGGAACGACATTAGATGGCTTGGGAAGGCCGTTGGATGAGAATTTCCAGATTCAAGGGCATCTTTATAATGTAAACAGAAGCGCACCGGATCCCTTTAAACGCAATAAAATTCAAAGTGTCATCCATACCGGCGTTAAGGCGATCGATGGTACACTGACTATCGGCGAAGGCCAAAGGGTCGGCATCTTTGCCGGAAGTGGAGTGGGAAAGAGTACTCTGCTGGGGATGATTGCCCGATATTGTGAAGCAGATGTCATCGTCATTGGACTGATCGGCGAGCGCGGCAGAGAAGTGCGTGAATTTATCGAAAAAGATCTAGGGGAAGAGGGATATCGAAAGTCGGTTGTTGTCTGTGCCACATCCGATTCTCCACCCTTAGTGCGTTTGAAAGGTTCTTATGTGGCAACCGCCATTGCGGAATATTTCCGCGACCAAGGGAAAAAAGTCGTGCTGATGATGGATTCGGTAACACGGGTTGCCATGGCACAAAGGGAAATTGGCCTAGCTACGGGAGAACCGCCGACAACCAAAGGGTATACGCCATCTGTCTTTACGACATTGCCGAAACTGTTGGAACGAAGCGGAATGTCCGACATAGGCTCGATTACGGCCTTCTATACCGTCTTGGTTGAAGGGGATGACATGAATGAGCCGATTGCTGATTCCGTGCGCGGTATTTTAGATGGACATATCTTGTTATCGCGAAAGATTGCCGCTGGAAATCATTATCCGGCAATCGATATCCAAAACAGTATCAGTCGACTGATGAAAGATATCGTGGACGAAAAACACAATCAGGCAGCAGGCAATCTGAAAGAGAACATGGCCGTTTATGCGGAGTCAAAAGACTTGATTGATATAGGGGCCTATCGTAAAGGCAGCAACCCAAAAATTGACCGTGCCATTCAGCTGCATACGCCTATCAATAATTTCTTGAAGCAGCGGGTCGAGGAGTACCAACCTTTTTCCGAAACGGTGCAGTCATTGCATCGCTTGTTTCAATAGAGGGCAAGAAAGATAGAAACAGCTGAAAGCGGAGGTGGAAAAATTGTCCAAGCATCAATTTTCGATGGGGAAAATCCTAGGTTGGCGTATGGAAAAAGAAGATGACGCCAAGAAAGCTGTCCTGCAGGCACAGAGAATGATGCAGCAACAGCAAACAAATTTGCAGCATCTCATCAACGAGAACACAAAAGTGAAACATGACCACATGAAAGTGACCGAAATCAATAGCATGAGATATAACCACTATTTGAAGACGGTCATCGACGAAAAAATCATCACACAAAAAAACTTGATCGATAAAACCAAACTCGATTTGGAAAAGGCGCAAAATGAACTGCTGCAAGCCCATCAGGATCGCAAAGTGATGGAAAAACTGAAGGAAAAAGAACATATGGCAGTGATCGACAGCGAAAAAATGGCTGAACAAAGACAGCTGGATGAGATTGCCACCTTGAACTATAAACGAGTATTTTACTGAAATTAACGCAGTCCACTTGAATGGGGGGACAAAAAATGAAAACCAATCGATCATCCCTAGGCCTCCTGCAGGTCCAACAAGCAACCGGAAAGAAGATACCGCAAGAAACAGGTGGATTCAACCAAGCGTTGGCGCAGCATATGGATGCAAAAAAGCAAACGCAGACAAGCGAAACAACTGAGCAGAAGCGGCCGATAGATGGAAAGCAGTCGGGAAATTCGAAGGAAGGGGAGGAAGAGGCCTATCCAGCATATGCGTTCACTAGCCCTTTTTTCCTTTACCGAAATGAAAATCCGCCTGCGGCCGGCCTCGCCCTGCAAACGGCGGAAAGCGGGAACGCCGACATCCAAACATGGCAAGCATCCATGTGTCAAAAGCAGGCAGCTTTGGGACGAGTGTATTTGCCGGAGGCAATGGATAATTTTCCGGGAACTGCCCTCACGCTGTCGAATGCTCAACCGGAGGCTGAACCGCAAGCCGAAGCTGGTCGGGTGGGAGGACCAACAGCGGTTTCGATGGCAGTTTCGATCGTTGACGCCGGGACAATCCCTTCACCTTGCGCAGAAAGCGAAGAAACACAGGCTAAAGCTGCAGCGACAGCCGGCAGTGATCCCAGTCCGATAGAAACAGAAACCATGCAGACAGTGGAAGAAGCCTGCGGAAGAACCCTTCCCCAAGACGATCAAACAAGCGCCAGAACGGGACCTGCGACGAGGGGCGATAAAACCGCCGCACCGCCAGCTTGGCAAAGCAATGGCTTGGAACAGCAGCTGATGATGCCGCAAGCGATAAGGGGATCCCAGGCAATTCCAGGGGAAACCAAGACCGCTAACCAGACTGAAATTGTCCAGTCCATCCGTGAAGGGATGCGGGTGCAAATGACCCAAATTCAACACGGGGAAACGGCAGTGGTGAAAGTACGCTTGAGTCCCGAGCATCTAGGTGAAATCGAGATTCAAATCACTATGGTGGATGATGAAGTGGATGCAACGTTTGTTGTCCATAGTACGGAAACAAAAGAGCTCATCAATAACCAGGTCCTGCAGATTACCGAATCTTTGCGGCAACAACAAGTTACATTAGCCAATGTGCATGTCAGTTTGGCAACGGATAACCAAATGGGTTTTTCGTTCTTTGACGGATTCGGGCAATCAAAAAAAGAAGCCCCTCCGCAACCGCTGAAAAGACAAGCCGGTAAGAGAGACGCCCTTACTGAAGCAGAAGTGGATAATGCTGTTTCAGCAAATGGAATCAGCATTTTAGCATAGAAAAGAGAGGTTGTGACGTATGGAAATTTCGTCAAATTTTACAATCGGATCGGTAGATCAAATCGTGAGCAAAACAGGCACCAGCAATTCGGATATGTCGATGGATGATTTTTTGAAGATCCTCGCGGCATCCTTGGAAAATCCCTCCATGTCGTCGGAAGAAAGCGGGAGCGGTTCGACGGACTATATGTCGCAAATGATCCAATTCAGCACCATGGACCAGCTGCAAAGCTTAACGGAGTCATTGAACACAACCATGATGATGACCCAACAACAACAGGCATTGGCCATGATCGGCAAAGAAGTAACCGTGACCGATGACAATAAAATAGTTTCGGGAGTGGTGGGAAAAGTGAGTTTTTCAAACGGCTATGCAACGATTTTTATGGATGGAAAAGAGTATTATTTGAGCAACATTCAAGAAGTCGGCGAATAAGAAAATAGGTATGGAAGTAAACGGCATTTCGAACAGCCAAACGCAGATGCCTTCAGAAAGGCCGGAACAGCAAATTGACCGGACCATTCAAATTGTAATCGAAGAGACAGTGAAGCAAATGAACCAGAATGAATGGGACACCGTCACGAATAGAGACAGCACCAAATTTATTAAAGAATAATTACCGGCCGGACCGAAGGGAAGCCGTTCATCCATCGATCGATTGATTGATATGGAGCAGAAGAAAGCTAATTGGAGGAAGTAAAATGTTAAAATCATTATACTCAGGCGTTTCAGGAATGAAGAATTTACAGACAAAAATGGATGTTATTTCCAATAATATTGCCAATGTAAATACAACGGGTTTTAAAACAGGGCGTGTACGTTTTGAGGATATGATCAGCCAAACTTTGGCAAATGGACAAGTAAACGAAAATATAAAACAGGTCGGTCTGGGTGTGCAATTGGGCTCCATCGATACAATCATGACGGGCGGCTCCCTGCAATCAACCGGCAGAGAATTGGATTTTGGGATTGAAGGAAGCGATAGTTCATTCTTTGCCGTGAGTGAAGAGGGCGATGATGCCGATAAAATGTATACAAGAGACGGCGGCTTTTATTTAAATGCAGATAACAATTTAGTCACTAGCTCAGGGTACTACGTATTGGGAATAAAACCGACGGAAAACACGGAATATGCAACTGACTTTGATTCCGATGCATTGAAATATGATCCGGAAACAGGTTTGCAAAAATTAGGAATCAGCCAATCCATAACCGTTGACGGAACGGACTATGACTTGCAAAGTTATACGGTTGAGAGCGATGGACTGATTGTTGGGACTTATGGAGACGGGAAATCTTATGTATTGGGGCAAGTCGCTCTAAGTAAATTCTCGAATGCTGCCGGTTTATCAAAGAGCGGCGGTAATCTGTATGCAAAATCAGCCAACTCAGGAGAACCAGAAATCGGTAACCCATCGGATGATGGGTTTGGCAATATCCGTTCGGGCTTCCTGGAAATGTCCAACGTAGACTTAGCCAACGAATTTACGGAAATGATTGTAGCAAGCAGAGCTTATCAGGCCAATTCAAGAAGTATTACGACATCCGATGAGATGCTTCAAGAATTGCTGTCGTTGAAACGATAGGATCGGCTGATTTTTAGGGGAAGGATGAAAAAAAAGCTTTTTGGAGCTCGGTTGTGCACTATGTCTGGAATGGCGGAGGTGTCCGGCACATTTGTCCCATACTTATTCCGTATATAAAGTCGTAACGAGTATGCAAGTATACGAAAATCAGGAGGGGAATAGATGAGTGAGGAGAAACAAACAAAGAAGTTAAGTTTTCCTAAAATGTTGCTGATGGCAGTCGGAATGGTTATTTTAATGGTTGGCGGCGGCGTTGCCGGTTCGTTATTCACAAGCGGCAATGCCGCTGAAATCGTTTCGGGCATCAGCAAAAAGGAAGAACAAAATATCACGGTGCCTCAAGATGAATTCCTGATCAATTTAAAGCCTGGGGCAGACGGGAAAAAAAGCTATTTGAAAATTGAGTTGTCCTTATCGACATTGAGCGAGGACAACGAAGGGGTGCTTACGGGGAATTCTGCACAGGTGAGGGATGCTATCATTGGCGTACTGCGCAACAAGACGTCGGATAACATCTTTGATGAGGCAGAAGGCACCTTAGTGATTAAAAATGAGATTATTGCACAAGTCAACCAAAAGCTGGGAACAGAAGTCGTGAGCGATGTCTACGTAACAAATATCGTCATGCAGTAAGCGGATTAGAAAGGATGTACACAAGTAAGTGGAAAATGAATTGATTTATGGCGTAAAAAGCATAGTGGTGCTGATTATGATCATTGCAGCTGCCAATTATCTGCTGAAGTTTCTGAACGGTTTCATGACGAAAAAGGGCAAATTCATCAATGTGATCGAGCGGATGCCGTTAAATAGGACATCTTCATTGTGCATCGTCGAAGTGTCAGGTAAATATTATTTGATGAGCTGCACGGATACAAGGAATGAGATATTGAAAGAATTGGCACAGGAGGACGTTCAAACAGAGAAGAAAACAGGTATGCAATCCTTTGTGAGGGACTCTGGTCTTGGGAGCGAGTTGGACAGGGAAGAGCACCATCCTCCTGTTCGGTTCCGCAAAGAAAAGAGGAACCGGAGTGTATAAAAAAATTATTGCATCCCTGTGCGGTTTTGGTTTCTTGCTTTGCTTTCCAACGCCGGTTTATGCGGTTGGAATAGGGGATGTTGTGCAAAAGAATTATGGCAGCACGTCAGATGTCGTTCAACTATACGTCCTCTTGGGGCTGATAAGCCTTGTTCCCGCATTCTTGATTTTAACGACCAGTTTCACCAGAATCATCATTGTATTTTCGTTTTTACGCAGTTCATTAGGGACACAGCAAAATCCGCCCAACTCGGTGCTAATCGGGCTGGCTTGTTTTTTGACCTTTTTTATCATGCAGCCTATCTATTCCCAAGTATACGACCAAGCGATTGAGCCTCTAATGAAAGATTCCATCAGCATGGAGGAGGCCTTTTCTATTGCGGAAGATCCCATCAAGGAATTTATGTTGAGGCAAACAAGGGATAAGGATCTTCAGCTGTTTTTGGATTTGCAGGAAGCGGAGGCACCTGCTGCAAAGGCAGATGTCAGTCTAATTACCCTTGTCCCAGCGTTTGTCATCAGTGAATTGAGGACAGCATTTACAATCGGTTTCCTGATTTTTGTTCCGTTCTTGATCATTGATATGGTCGTGGCAAGCATTCTGATGTCGATGGGTATGTTCATGCTATCGCCGGCGATGATATCCTTGCCGTTTAAGTTATTGCTGTTTATCCTCGTGGACGGGTGGTATTTGATAGTCGAATCGCTGGTCAGAGGATTTCAATAGGGGTGTGAAATGGAAATTGTACAGGTATTGGATGTTCTAAGAGAAGCATTCATGACAATCTTAACAGTGGCTGGCCCGGTATTGGCGGTCGCGTTAATCGTAGGTTTGATCATCAGCGTTATTCAAGCAGCCACGCAACTACAGGAGCAAACATTAAGCTTTGTCCCAAAAATATTAGCGGTAATTGTGACATTGATTGTCTGTGGGAACTTCATGCTGAATGCCATGATCAGGTATACAGAAAAAATATTTGAATTAATCGCAACACTTTAGGTGGAAAAATGATGTCTCTAGCTATGCAAAAAATCTTTTTAATTTTTATCAGAATCAGTTCCTTTATCATTGTCAGCCCGGGATTTTCTTTCAAGGGTATGCCTAATCTTGCTAAAATTGCACTTTCATTGGGGTTAAGTATACCGGTCTACATGATCACACCCGCCATGGATGCAGAATTTCCCATTCTTTATTTTGTCCTGTTGGGGATAAAGGAACTCGTTGTCGGAATGGCAATTGGTTATATCAGCCAATTATTTTTTTCAGCCGTCGAAACGGCTGGGAGCTTTGCCGATTTTCAGGTAGGTTTTTCAATGGCATCCGTTTTTGACCCGGCTATAGGCGTGCAGGCTTCCTATTTTGGGAGAGTGTACTATTGGCTTTCGATGTGCATTTTCTTCTTCACGGATATGCACCATCAAGTCCTGAAGGCGCTGGTCCAGTCATTTGCTTATTTTCCGGTTGAGCGTTTGTCGGTAGGGACGTTTGGCGTGGAAGGCATCCTCAAGTTGTTTTCGATGGTGTTCGAGATTGCCCTTAATCTGGCAGCACCGATTATGATTGCGGCGCTTCTGACGGAAATCGTTTTAGGCGTCCTTTCACGGACAGTGCCCCAAATTAACGTCTTGATTTTGAGCATGCCCCTAAAAATTTTGGTCAGTTTGGGACTGATGTTGGTGCTGTTGCCGAAATTAGCCAGTAATCTAGAGGTAGTATTGCCGCTTATCGTGAAATATATGAATGAATTTGTGCAAGCATTAGCTGCAGGGTGAGGTGAGGGAAATGTCGGAAAAGGATGGGAAAACAGAGAAACCCACGCCCAAGAAGTTAAGGGATGCGCGGAAAAAAGGTGAGCTAGCCAAGAGCCAGGAATTCAACTCGGCTATTTCTTTTGCGGCCTTTGTTCTCTTGTCTGTGACATTGTCGACATTTATTTTGCAGTATGGGTGTGCATTTTTGAGTAAAGCGCTCGCGACACCTTTCGATGTGGCCGGATTGGAAAATAATCTCAACACGATAGGGCTGCAAGCTATCATTTACGTCTTTAGGCTGGCTGGGCCTTTCCTCGGCATCGCCTTTGTCGTCGCATTCATTTCAAACATTATCCAGACAGGGTTCTTTATTTCGGCAGAGCCGCTCAAGTTCAAGTTCAGTCGATTGGATCCAATCAGCGGAATGAAAAATATCTTCAGCAAGAAAGCATTGTTTAATTTGGTTAAAAATTTGGTTAAGCTGTGCCTGATTGGGTATGTCGCATATCGTTCGTTTGAAAAGTCCGCTTATTATGTCATCAACGCCGGCAGTGCGGGGACGGAGAAACTCTTCTTTATCGTCGTGGAACTGGTGCAAGAAATCAGCACTAATCTTGCCATAATGTTGTTTGTGCTGGGAATCACCGATTATATCTTCCAGAAGTATGATTACAAAAAGAATTTAAGCATGACCAAACAAGAAATCAAAGAGGAATTCAAGCAGATGGAAGGGGATCAGCAAGTAAAATCCCAAAGAAAGCAAAAGTATCGCCAAATGACCAGACAAATGCTGAAGGATGTGGAAACAGCAACGGTTGTCATCACCAACCCTACGCATTTAGCGATAGCGATCGCCTATGATAAAAAGAAGCATCAAGTGCCTATTGTAGTGGCGAAAGGCGCGGATTACATGGCCGAAATAATCAAGGAACGGGCCAAAGCGTTCGATGTGCCAACGATGGAAAATAAACCAGTAGCCAGGGCCATCTATAAAACGGTCGAAGCCGGACAGCCGATTCCAATGGAACTGTATGAAGCCATTGCCGAAATGATTGCCATTATTTACCAAATGAACGAAATTAAGAAAAAGAAAATTTAGCTTTTCCCGGATTTTTTTAAATAAAGGAGATATAAAATGGCTGCACAAGCAACAAAGAACAAGAGAAACAACGCGGCCTTCATGGATATAGGTGTATCGGTGTTCGTCGTATTCATTTTGGCGATGATCATTATTCCTTTGCCGGCATTTTTACTGGATTTGATGCTGATCATTAACATTGCATTATCCATTACGATTTTATTGTTGACGCTCTTTACAAAAAATGTACTGGAATTCTCCAGTTTTCCGACTTTGTTGCTCATCACGACAATGTATCGCCTGGGCTTGAATATTTCATCTACCCGCTTAATTTTAACGGTGGGCGAAGCAGGGCGTGTCATCGACACCTTCGCCAACCTAGTAGCCGGTAACAATATGATTGTCGGGGCAGTCATCTTCATCATCATTTTCGTTATTCAAATGATTGTAGTAACCAGCGGGTCCAGCCGGGTATCGGAAGTTTCGGCGCGCTTTACCCTGGATGCCATGCCCGGGAAGCAGATGTCGATCGACTCCGATTTGAATTCCGGTTTGATCAATGAAGAACAGGCCAAAAAGCGCAGGAATGACTTGGAAAGAGAGACGCAGTTTTTCGGAGCGATGGACGGCGCAAGCAAATTCGTCAAAGGGGATGCGACAGCAAGCATCGTCATTACCCTCGTAAACCTGATTGGCGGAACCCTTATCCATAGTATCGGGGAGGGGATGCCCGTTTTGGAGGCTTTAAACCAATTTGGTAAATTGACTATCGGGGACGGCTTAGTCAGCCAGATTCCCGCCTTATTGATTTCAATCGGTTCAGGTGTTTTGGTTACGCGTTCCGGAAATGCCAAAAGCTTCGGGAGCACCCTTGTACCGGAATTGTTCGGATCCCCCAAAATTATGTACATGGTAGCCGGAATCTTGTGCATTTTTGCGGTTATCCCAGGGTTCCCTATCCTTCCTTTTCTATTGTTGGCAGCCGTTCTGGGAGGATCCGGCTACTTGCTGCAGCAAAATGAGGAAAGTGAAAAAGTCGCCCGGATCTCCGCTGAGCAAAAGGCGCTGGCTCAGGAACGCACCCAACGGAACCAAACGCGAGAAGACACCCTCACTACATTTCAAGTGGATGCCATTGCGATTGAAATTGGCTATGGATTAATTGCCATTGCCGATGATTCAAAAGAGCATAATTTGATGAATCAAGTACAAGTGATCCGCAAACAGTGTGCGCAGGAAATGGGCATTCTGTTGAGTCCGATTCGCATCCGCGATAATCTGCAGCTGCAAATGAATCAATATGTCATCAAGATTAAAGGGAATGTGCATGCGCAGGGCGAGATTTATTTGGATAAACATATGATCGTTGCGCCAGAAGAGACTGACTTTGTCTTTGACGGAATCCCTACAAAAGAACCAACCTTCGGCCTGGATGCAATGTGGATTCATGAGAGCGACCGAGAAATGGCGGATCTGCGCGGGTATACGGTGGTGGATCCGTTAACGGTGCTTGTCACCCATTTGAAGGAGAGCATTTACAAACATAGCTATGAGCTTCTTGGCAGACAAGAAGTGAAACAACTGTTGGAAGGCCTGAAAGAAACGCATAACGTGGTTATCGATGAACTGATTCCAGACATACTGCGCTTAGGGGAAGTGCAAAAAGTCCTGCAAAACCTATTGAAGGAACAAATCCCAATCACGGATCTGGTGACCATCCTGGAGACCTTGGCCGATTATGGGACAACAGTGAAAGATGCGGAGTTGTTGACAGAGTATGTGCGCCAAGCTTTGAAACGGACAGTTGTAAAGGCGCATTTGGATGAAGAGCAAGTCTTGCATGTTGTCACTGTCCATCCAAATACGGAAGAATTGCTGACCAGAAACATTCAAAAATCTGCGGCTGGCTCCATCCCGATTTTGCAGGGGGATATTGTGACCCGGCTTTTCGACAATATCAAAAAGATACACAGCCCGTTGGATGCGCAAGGCATCCCTCATGTCCTGTTGGTCTCGCCAAAAAACAGACCGGCCTTAAAAAATCTATTAACCTATAATTTTCCGGAAATTGCGGTGCTGTCACTGAATGAAGTACCGAATGAAATCAGTATCGAATCAGCCGGCATGGTTGACAGTATTGAGGTGTAAGAATAAAAAAGGGAGCTCTTAAAAATAGCAGCACTGTTCAGCTTCCCAAGGTTCACGATAATAAAAATTATACTGATGTGGCGGTGGGTTATGCAAAATGCAGATGACAGAGAACAAGCTATCTTAAAGTATTTGCCGTTGGTTGAAAAAGTTGTTAGGCATATCAACATCAAAAGTCCTGAATACGAACGCAGTGATTTGGTCAGCATTGGTGTGATCGGATTGATGGATGCCCTAGGGAAATATGATGACACCAAGCAAGCCTCTTTTGAGAGCTATGCCTATGTTCGCATAAAAGGCTCCATTATCGATGAAGTTAGAAAAAATGCCCCTGTATCACGCACTGGCATGACCAAGTTGAAGAACTATCATCTTGCCGTTGAAACATTGGAGGCAAGTTTAAAACGGACACCTACAGAAGATGAGATATGCGCAGAACTTCAGATAACGCCTAGACAGCTTGGTCAGATCTACGATACGGCATCCTACCTGTCGACACAGTCATTGGAAAAAGTCATTTTTAGCGAAGATGGGACAGGCGTAGAATTAATCGATATTTTGGAAGATACTAAAATGATGACCGCAGAAGAGGCGTTATTGGAGAAAGAGCAGCTGCAACTTTTGACGCAAGCCATTGCTCAGCTGAATGAGAGAGAACAAACGATTTTGCAATTATATTACGTAGAAAAGCTACCTTTAAAAGAAATCGCCTATATTTTTGATATCTCTGTGCCGCGTGTTTCACAGATTCACGGCAAGACGATATTAAAATTAAAAGAATGCATCGGGAGGGACAAGTTTTGATTAGGAGTATCGACACACTGACCCATCATTTTAATGTACTACAAAAGAAGCAGGAAAATATGAGCGCCAATATTGCCAATGTCAATACAAGCGGCTATAAAAGCCAACAAATTGTTCAAAGTACCACCGAATCATTCGATTTCAGCAATTATTTGGACGGTCCGGAAGGTAATCAAAAAAATGAGGTCGGCAGTTTGAATTTCGGAGATCAGATTGATGAAGCCTACAGTAATTTGACCCAAGGTTCCTTACGGGAAACAAGTTCAGGGACGGATATGGCCTTGATGGGCGATGCCTTTTTCACCGTTCAGGCACCGGATGGTCAACAATATGTGACACGCAATGGGAATTTTACTGTAAATGAGACTGGTGAACTGGTAACCCAAGATGGGTACCTTGTTTTGGGTGTAAACAATAGCGGGCAGACAACTACCATTCCGGCGGGGAATTCGCAGTTCAGCGTTGATCAGTCGGGGAATGTGAGTGGGACAGGCGTTCGCTTCTTGTTGTCGGATGTCACCGATCCGAAAAGTCTCCAGTTAAAGGGGGACACGCTCTATGCCGTTCAAAACGGGATAACTGTAGATGATGACAGTTCTGTTTATCAGAGCTATCTGGAAGGTTCCAATGTCGATACTGCGGATGAAATGGTGAACATGATGCAAATCGCACGGGAGTTTGAAGCGAATCAAAAAGTCCTGCAGACTGCGGATGAAACATTAAGCAAAGCCGTAAACGAAATCGGCAGAGTATAGAAAGGTTAGGGGAACCCGACATGAGCCTGTCAATGAACATTTCCAAAAGTGGCATAAAAGCTTTTCAACAGTCAATGGATGCACTATCGAACGATATTGCAAACACCAATACAACGGGATACAAGTCAAAAAATGTCAATTTCAGTGACCTTTTAGCCAATACAAAGGCAACGAACGATAAGCTTTTGCTTGCGGATGGGCTTGAAGAAGTCAGCTTAAGCACAGGCACGAAAAGTGCTGTAACGAGCACGAACGTTACCCAAGGCAGTCTAGTGGAAGATCAAGAAGACTTCCACTTGGCAATAACGGGAGACGGATTTTTTAGGGTGACGTCTGCCGAAGGGGAACAGTACTACACACGCGATGGTGCATTCCATGTCAATGCAGATAAAACAATCACCAACGACAGCGGCGATGTCTTGGAAATTAACCAAAACAGCTTAGCTATGCAAAATTGGTCCGAAGGGGATATCACCATCACTGAGGAAGGGAATGTGATGGTGAAAAACGGCGATGGATCAATTTTTGCAGGAACTATTCCGATTTTTTATCCGGCTGACACCGGTGCGCTTATCTCGCAAGGAGAGAATAAATATAGCATTGCTGGTGGTGTTGCAATCTATTCCTCAGCAGAGGGCACCTATCCACTGGGAGCGATCCAGCAACATTTTCTGGAGTCATCCAATGTCAATCTGGTTAGCTCGTTTACGGATATGATAGTGGCGCAACGTGCTTATTCAATGAATATGAAGGCAGCGCAGAGTACGGATGAGATGATGGGTATGATCAATGGCTTTAGACGATAGGAAGCAGAAAGAGTTTTACAAAAAAATAAAGGAATAGCATTCAGGGAAGCAGAGGGTAGGAAATGGGCATAGTCGAGCTGGATAACGTGACAAAAGAATATGCAAGAGGGATAAAAAGTTTACAAGCCGTTTCTGTGGCGATCGAGCCGGGCGAATTTGTTTATTTAGTGGGTGCGAGCGGTTCCGGCAAATCAAGCCTGATCAAACTCCTTTATCGGGATATCATTCCGACAAAAGGGAGTGTTACTGTATGTGGATACAAGGTCGGAAAAATGAAGGATAGGGATATCCATAAACTGAGACGTGAAATAGGTATTATCTTTCAAGATTATAAATTGCTGCCCGGAAAAACCGTTTTTGAAAATGTAGCCTATGCATTGGAAGTCACGGGGGAATTTGAGGAAGAGGAAATAACCAAGATGGTCAACCAGGCTTTGGTTACCGTGGAACTATCCGATAAGGGTGCTCAATTTCCCGAGGAACTATCCGGAGGGCAAAAGCAGCGCGTCGCAATTGCCCGTGCCATAGTGCATTCTCCCCAGTTGATCCTTGCGGATGAGCCGACGGGGAACTTGGACCCACGTACATCGATGGAGATATTCCGCCTGTTTTATCGCATCAACCGCAAAGGGACGACTGTCATTATGGCAACACATGACCAAAGCATCATCGAACGCTTCCGTTTTCGCATTCTTGAAATGAAGAACGGCCATCTGGTCAGTGATCAGGAAAAGAAAGAGAGCGGATCTTTGCAATATGATTTCAAACAACAAGAATACTATGTCGTATAAGCTTGTTCTTTAGCCAGCACTTCGTCAAAGAAGTTGACGGACAAAAAATCAGCAGAAAGAACAAAAAATAGAATGAATACCTCAGGGATGAGGGGGTTCATTCTATTTTTTTGAATCAACTAATTTTGGTGAGCAGTCAAGTAGCGAAGATTTTCTTAGTATGTCAAAGCTCGGCCGTTTTGATTGCTTAACAAGAGAGAGAATTCTGCTTTACTCATTTTTTCGTTTTTCTTTCCAGTCCAAGGATCGTTGAAATACATATTTTCCTCATCGTATCCTGTTACGGTTACGGCATGCAAACCCGTACCATTGTTACCAAAACCATGCAGGGGGGACAACCATGCAACGACGGGTTTGCTGTTCCGAATTTGACTTTCAATGTCTTGATAGGTAGCGGTTGTTAAATTGTTATATGATTGCAGATATTTATTTAAGACATTCTCAAAAGCAGCTGGATATGCCCAGCCTGTAGATAAAAAAGGATTTCCGATATACCCGGCATCTGGATTAGTTTGCTCAAAAGGAATTTCATTGGCTAGCGTTTCGGGTGATACGTCAAAACCAGCATAGCTCATCATCATTGCAACGGCCACCACTTCGCAGCCGGAGGGCAAAAGCGGCATTTGACTAAGGGCTGGGACATCCAAAATAATTGACTTATGTTCCTTTAATCCATAGATAGATACCCATCCAAGTGTTTTTTGACCTGTATTGAATTCAACCATTCCATCTTTCTCTGCAGTAACATAGATAATATGATATTGATACGTGTCTAAACTCGCCAAGTATTGGCCATCGGAAGCAGCATCATAGACACTGTAATTGACTGCATCATCAGCAACTAAGTCAGTGTAAAGAATTGTTTGTTCATCAAAATCTGTCGCAACTGCCAAATGGTCAGTTACTGTCTTTATTTTAGCAGCTAATGTCGGTGCAAGTAATGAAGATAATAGCAATCCAATTACCGTTGCACCAATAAGAAAGTTACGTTCTTTCATCTTGTTTTCTCCCTTACCTATGTCTGGTACTATAGAATAACCGTATTTCAGTCGTTTGGATGAGCCGGCTTCGGATAAGGTGACGCCTGAATATCTATGAATGTCCGATATAGATTCGTTTGACTGAAGACAAACAGTTAATAATTAGTATATTGTAAATCAATCATATTTGAAATATGTAATGCTTAAATACAAGCGTTTTTCTTAGTGTTTTTATCCAGTGTTTAGAGAAAAAGCTCGGGAGGATCCTATACCATATAAAACAGTATGGTATTTTTTTCGAAAGCTTGTTCAGCCATGCTGTGAAAACGGCACTAATTGAAAAAATATCATTGACAGAAGATTGCGCCGATGGTACTATATTTAAGTTGTCCGCGAGAGCATCAGAAAAAACAATTGAAAAAAGTTGTTGACATGCAATCGGCAGGGTGATATTATATGAAAGTTGCCACTTCGGTTTGTCGATAACGAGCAAAACTTAATCGAAGAAATGCGAATAAGTGCTTGACGGAAAGTTGAAGCCGTGGTAATATTATGAGGTTGTCACGTAACACGTGATAAACCGATTGACCTTTGAAAACTGAACAAAGAATGAACGAACCAAATGTGCAGGGAGCTTTGATTCTATCAAAGCAAACGAAGGCGATACACAGTATCGCAAACATAAAGTCAGTAACGTAACAAATGAGCTTTTAAATTTTACATGTAGGATTTCTGTACAAGAGTCCACATTTACATGAGAGTTTGATCCTGGCTCAGGACGAACGCTGGCGGCGTGCCTAATACATGCAAGTCGAACGGTTCTTTCTTTTGGAAGCTTGCTTCCGATCGAGAGAATAGTGGCGAACGGGTGAGTAACACGTGGGTAACCTGCCCATAAGAGGGGGATAACATCCGGAAACGGGTGCTAATACCGCATAGTTTTTTTGATCGCATGATCGAGAAAGGAAAGACGGCCTTTGTGCTGTCGCTTATGGATGGACCCGCGGCGTATTAGTTAGTTGGTGAGGTAATGGCTCACCAAGACGATGATACGTAGCCGACCTGAGAGGGTGATCGGCCACATTGGGACTGAGACACGGCCCAAACTCCTACGGGAGGCAGCAGTAGGGAATCTTCCGCAATGGACGAAAGTCTGACGGAGCAACGCCGCGTGAGTGAAGAAGGTTTTCGGATCGTAAAACTCTGTTGTCAGAGAAGAACAAGTCGGAGAGTAACTGCTCCGGCCTTGACGGTATCTGACCAGAAAGCCACGGCTAACTACGTGCCAGCAGCCGCGGTAATACGTAGGTGGCAAGCGTTGTCCGGATTTATTGGGCGTAAAGCGAGCGCAGGCGGTTCCTTAAGTCTGATGTGAAAGCCCACGGCTCAACCGTGGAAGGTCATTGGAAACTGGGGAACTTGAGTGCAGAAGAGGAGAGTGGAATTCCATGTGTAGCGGTGAAATGCGTAGATATATGGAGGAACACCAGTGGCGAAGGCGACTCTCTGGTCTGTAACTGACGCTGAGGCTCGAAAGCGTGGGGAGCAAACAGGATTAGATACCCTGGTAGTCCACGCCGTAAACGATGAGTGCTAAGTGTTGGAGGGTTTCCACCCTTCAGTGCTGCAGCTAACGCATTAAGCACTCCGCCTGGGGAGTACGGCCGCAAGGCTGAAACTCAAAGGAATTGACGGGGACCCGCACAAGCGGTGGAGCATGTGGTTTAATTCGAAGCAACGCGAAGAACCTTACCAGGTCTTGACATCCTTTGACAATCCTAGAGATAGGACTTTCCCTTCGGGGACAAAGTGACAGGTGGTGCATGGTTGTCGTCAGCTCGTGTCGTGAGATGTTGGGTTAAGTCCCGCAACGAGCGCAACCCCTATTGTTAGTTGCCAGCATTCAGTTGGGCACTCTAATGAGACTGCCGGTGACAAACCGGAGGAAGGTGGGGATGACGTCAAATCATCATGCCCCTTATGACCTGGGCTACACACGTGCTACAATGGATGGTACAACGAGCAGCAAGACCGCGAGGTCAAGCGAATCTCTTAAAGCCATTCTCAGTTCGGATTGTAGGCTGCAACTCGCCTACATGAAGCCGGAATCGCTAGTAATCGCGGATCAGCACGCCGCGGTGAATACGTTCCCGGGTCTTGTACACACCGCCCGTCACACCACGAGAGTTTGTAACACCCGAAGTCGGTGAGGTAACCTTTTTGGAGCCAGCCGCCTAAGGTGGGACAGATGATTGGGGTGAAGTCGTAACAAGGTAGCCGTATCGGAAGGTGCGGCTGGATCACCTCCTTTCTAAGGAATATAATGGAATCCCTGCTTGGTTCAATCATTCTTTGTTTAGTTTTGAGAGTTCAATCTCTCAAGTAAGAACTTTGTTCTTTGAAAACTGAATACTACAAAATATAAAGTAAGAAACCAAACATTTATACCGCGTTTTAAGGTAACTTAGAAGAGTTTTTCGAACGAAATAAGTTAGCTTAGCTAGAATAATAGCGAGCTTAACCATAGGTTAAGTGAATAAGGGCGCACGGTGGATGCCTTGGCACTAGGAGCCGATGAAGGACGGGACTAACACCGATATGCTCTGGGGAGCTGTAAGTAAGCTTTGATCCAGAGATTTCCGAATGGGGCAACCCAATATCTTTGATAGGATATTACGTTACACTGAATACATAGGTGTATCGAGGAACACGCAGGGAACTGAAACATCTCATTACCTGCAGGAAGAGAAAGAAAATTCGATTCCCTTAGTAGCGGCGAGCGAAACGGGAAAAGCCCAAACCAAAGAGCTTGCTCTTTGGGGTTGTAGGACTGGGACGTGAGACTGTAATGGATAGCAGAAGCCAACTGGAAAGTTGCGCGATAAAGGGTAATAGCCCCGTATGCGAAATCTAAAGCAGCTCTACCAGTATCCTGAGTACGGCGGAACACGAGAAATTCCGTCGGAATCCGGGAGGACCATCTCCCAAGGCTAAATACTCCCTAGTGACCGATAGTGAACAAGTACCGTGAGGGAAAGGTGAAAAGCACCCCGGAAGGGGAGTGAAATAGTACCTGAAACCGTGTGCTTACAAGTAGTCAAAGCCCGTTAATGGGTGATGGCGTACCTTTTGTAGAATGGACCGGCGAGTTACGATTTCATGCAAGGTTAAGTTGAAAAGACGGAGCCGCAGCGAAAGCGAGTCTGAATAGGGCGAATAAGTATGAGGTCGTAGACCCGAAACCAAGTGACCTACCCATGTCCAGGTTGAAGGTGCGGTAATACGCACTGGAGGACCGAACCCACGCACGTTGAAAAGTGCGGGGATGAGGTGTGGGTAGCGGAGAAATTCCAATCGAACTTGGAGATAGCTGGTTCTCTCCGAAATAGCTTTAGGGCTAGCCTCGGATATGCGAATCATGGAGGTAGAGCACTGTTTGGACTAGGGGCCCTTCTCGGGTTACCGAATTCAGATAAACTCCGAATGCCATTGATTTAGATCCGGGAGTCAGACTGCGAGTGATAAGATCCGTAGTCGAAAGGGAAACAGCCCAGACCACCAGCTAAGGTCCCAAAGTATCTGTTAAGTGGAAAAGGATGTGGGGTTGCATAGACAACTAGGATGTTGGCTCAGAAGCAGCCATCATTTAAAGAGTGCGTAATAGCTCACTAGTCGAGTGACCCTGCGCCGAAAATTTACCGGGGCTAAACAGATCACCGAAGCTGTGGATAGAACCTTAGGGTTCTATGGTAGGAGAGCGTTCTAAGGGCATCGAAGCCAGATCGTAAGGACTGGTGGAGCGCTTAGAAGTGAGAATGCCGGTATGAGTAGCGAAAGACGGGTGAGAATCCCGTCCACCGAATGACTAAGGTTTCCTGGGGAAGGCTCGTCCTCCCAGGGTTAGTCGGGACCTAAGCTGAGGCCGATAGGCGTAGGCGATGGACAACAGGTTGATATTCCTGTACCAGTTGCTTTTGTTTGAGCGATGGAGGGACGCAGTAGGCTAAGGAAAGCACACGATCGGAAATGTGTGTCCAAGCAGTAAGTCTGAGAACGAGTGAAATGCTTTTTCTCTTAAGGACAAGCTGTGATGGGGAGCGAAATTAAGTAGCGAAGTTCCTGATGTCACACTGCCAAGAAAAGCTTCTAGTGAGAAAGTAACTGCCCGTACCGCAAACCGACACAGGTAGTCGAGGAGAGAATCCTAAGGTGTGCGAGAGAACTCTCGTTAAGGAACTCGGCAAAATGACCCCGTAACTTCGGGAGAAGGGGTGCTGACCGCAAGGTCAGCCGCAGTGAATAGGCCCAAGCGACTGTTTATCAAAAACACAGGTCTCTGCAAAATCGAAAGATGACGTATAGGGGCTGACGCCTGCCCGGTGCTGGAAGGTTAAGAGGAGAGGTTAGCGCAAGCGAAGCTTTGAATTGAAGCCCCAGTAAACGGCGGCCGTAACTATAACGGTCCTAAGGTAGCGAAATTCCTTGTCGGGTAAGTTCCGACCCGCACGAAAGGCGTAACGATTTGGGCACTGTCTCAACGAGAGACTCGGTGAAATTATAGTACCAGTGAAGATGCTGGTTACCCGCGACAGGACGGAAAGACCCCATGGAGCTTTACTGCAGTTTGATATTGCGTGTTTGTATCACATGTACAGGATAGGTAGGAGCCGAAGATACCGGAACGCCAGTTTCGGAGGAGGCAACGGTGGGATACTACCCTTGTGATATGACCACTCTAACCCGCTGCTCTTAGCGAGCAGGGAGACAGTGTCAGACGGGCAGTTTGACTGGGGCGGTCGCCTCCAAAAGTGTAACGGAGGCGCCCAAAGGTTCCCTCAGAATGGTTGGAAATCATTCGTAGAGTGTAAAGGCAGAAGGGAGCTTGACTGCGAGACCTACAAGTCGAGCAGGGACGAAAGTCGGGCTTAGTGATCCGGTGGTTCCGCATGGAAGGGCCATCGCTCAACGGATAAAAGCTACCCTGGGGATAACAGGCTTATCTCCCCCAAGAGTTCACATCGACGGGGAGGTTTGGCACCTCGATGTCGGCTCATCGCATCCTGGGGCTGTAGTCGGTCCCAAGGGTTGGGCTGTTCGCCCATTAAAGCGGTACGCGAGCTGGGTTCAGAACGTCGTGAGACAGTTCGGTCCCTATCCGTCGCGGGCGTTGGAAATTTGAGAGGAGCTGTCCTTAGTACGAGAGGACCGGGATGGACACACCGCTGGTGTACCAGTTGTTCTGCCAAGAGCATCGCTGGGTAGCTATGTGTGGACGGGATAAACGCTGAAAGCATCTAAGCGTGAAGCCCCCCTCAAGATGAGATTTCCCATCACTTCAAGTGAGTAAGACCCCTGAGAGATGATCAGGTAGATAGGTTGGGAGTGGAAGTACAGCGATGTATGGAGCGGACCAATACTAATCGGTCGAGGACTTAACCAATTTTTAAAAACAAGAAAAACTTCAGCGGGTCTGGTTTCCCTCTATTTTGTAGATTCAGTTTTGAGAGAACAACGTTCTCCCAATTAAAAATGTGCGGTGACGATGGCAAGAAGGTCACACCTGTTCCCATCTCGAACACAGAAGTTAAGCTTCTTAGCGCCGATTGTAGTGAAGGGTTTCCCTTTGTGAGACTAGGACGTTGCCGCGCAAACGAAAAGACTGTCGACATTAATAATGTCGGCAGTCTTTTTTTTTCATGTCCGAAGCTGAAACAGCAAAAGAGTTTCCTTGCATTGTGGAAAATGGGCATCTATGAAGGCCGCCGTATTTATGGGAACATCATGAAATACATGAAAATGGCTCTGTCTTCGAACTTCGGGAACAGTTTTTCTGTCTTGGTCGCCAGCATCTTTTTGCCGTTTTTGCCGATGATTCCGATCCAGATCCTGATTCAAAATTTGATCTATGACATCTCACAAATCGCGATTCCATGGGACAATGTGGATGCAGAATTCATCGAAAAACCAAAGAAATGGGACACAAAAGGCTTGGGGCATTTCATGAATACGATGGGGATAACATCATCCGTCTTTGATGTGGTGACGTTCTACTGCTTGTGGTACCTGTTGGGATATAATGGGGCGGCCAAAGAAGCTTTCTTCCAGACCGGCTGGTTCATGGAGGGGCTGATTTCCCAGACTTTGATTGTGCATTTTATCCGCACTTCCAAGATAGCATTTATCCAAAGCAGGGCCAACAGTCGACTGTTGCTTACGACAAGTATTGCCATCGTGGCATCGATTCTGGTCCCCATTTTATTGCGATCAATCGCAGCCTTTCATTTTGTGGCGATGCAGAAAGAATATGTTCTGTTCTTGCTGGGCATTCTTCTTATGTATGCCATCAGCATTGAACTGGTCAAAAAAGTCTACATCCGAAAATATAAAGAATGGTTATAGTTTAATAATCGAATAAGTGGCCGGGCCATGAAGTCATCGAAAATGATTTGTGTACCGGCCCCTTATTTTTTGGATTCCACAAAAATTAGGCTAATGTATAAAATAAATTAGGCAAACCTAAAAAATAAGTTGTAATATGACGAAAAGGGTGTAGAATAGAGATTGTAAAAGAAAGAAGGTGGGAACAATGGAAACTAATACAAATATAAATAAATTAGAAACAATCCATGATAATATTTCCAACGGATTCATCAACAAGGCGCATAATGTCAGTCTTGAAGAAGTAAACAGTTCCATAAGCATACCTAAAAATGCATCTTTTCTTAAAAAACTATTGGCTTTTATGGGCCCGGCTCACTGGTGGCCGTTGGCTACGTCGATCCCGGCAACTGGGCTACTTCGATAGCAGCCGGTTCCCGCTATGGATACATCTTGTTGTCCGTTGTCCTTTTTTCCAGCATACTGGCGATGATGTTCCAGGAGATTTCCGCAAGATTAGGGATAGCGACGAATATGGATCTGGCCCAGGCGACGCGCGCCACGGTTTCCAAACCAGTTGCTTTTTTCCTCTGGATACTGACTGAACTTGCCATTATGGCAACGGATATAGCCGAAGTCATCGGGTCCGCATTGGCTTTGAATCTTTTGTTCCACATTCCTTTGATTGTGGGCGTTGTGATCACTACGGCGGATGTTTTCCTGCTCCTTTTGCTGCAGAAAAAAGGGTTCCGTTGGATCGAGTCGATTGTAGGAGTGCTGATGTTCTCCATTTTTGGGATTTTCTTCTATGAAATGTTGATGGCTTCCCCAAGCTGGGGTCCTTTGCTGGAAGGGTATCTACCCACTACACAAATCATGACGAATCATGGCATGCTGTTCTTGGGCTTGGGGATTCTGGGTGCGACCGTTATGCCGCACAATCTGTATCTGCATTCTTCGATTATTCAGACCAGAGACTATGAAAGGACTGAAGAAGGGAAGAGGGAAGCGATAAAATTTGCAAAAATCGATTCTTTTCTCTCATTAAGTGGTGCATTCATCATCAACTCGCTGATCCTGATTGTGGGTGCCGCTGCCTTCCACGGGATGAATCAAAATGTAGGCGCGCTTGAAGATGCGTATAAGTTGCTCAGCCCCACATTGGGTGCGGCTGCCGCGAGCAGTCTTTTCGCAGTAGCACTGCTATGCTCAGGGCAAAATGCTACCATTACCGGCACATTGAGCGGCCAGATCATCATGGAAGGGTTCATTCATTTGAAGATGAAGCCGTGGCTCCGTCGGATGATCACCCGTGTATTGGCCATCATCCCTGTTTTCATCGTCACCTTGTTGGCAGGCGAAGCGGGAACCGAAAAATTATTGATCTGGAGTCAAGTAATTCTAAGTCTGCAGCTGCCGTTTGCGCTTATCCCCCTATTAAAAATCACGGGCGATAAGAAAAAAATGGGAAACTTTGTAAATTCGAGGACACAAAAAGTATTGGCTTGGGCAGCTACACTAATCATTATCTTCCTGAACATCTTTTTGGTGGTCAACATCATTTCCAATCTGTGATAGTGTGACGAAAGCCGCAAGAAGCAGATGAAAAATAACAAAAAACAGGGGAAGCGACCTATGTCGCTTCCCCTGTTTTTTCATGCACTCTTTAGTTGTTTTCTTCGGGCCAGACTTCTTTCGCGATCTCAACGACAAGGCGCACTTTCGCCCACTGTTCTTCTTCCGTCAAAAGATTTCCTTCCTCGGTGGAGGCAAAGCCGCATTGCGTGCTTAAGCTAAGCTGCTCCAATGGCACATATTTGCTTGCTTCTTTGATGCGTGCCTTGATTTCATCCTTGTCCTCCAACTCGGCTGTTTTGGAAGTGACCAGGCCTAAAACGATGCGGCCTTTCCCTTTGAAGTACTGCAGCGGTTCAAAGCCGCCGGAACGGTCTGTATCGTATTCAAGGAAGTAGCCGTCGAAGTCTGTTTGGCCGAATAATTCTTCGGCAATCGGGTCGTATGCGCCTTCCAAGGAATGGTGTGATTTATAGTTCCCGCGGCAGACATGCGTCGTCAAGACCAAATCTTTTGGTTTTGCTTCGATGATCGCTTGGACATTTTCGGCAGCGATGCGTTTCTCGGCGGCATATTCTTCCGTGTCAGAAGCGAAGTTGCACAGGAAGCCCCAGTGTACGTCATCCAATTGCAAGTAGCGGCAGCCTAAATCATAGAAGGCTTGGACGGCATCGATATACGCCTTTTGGATATCGGCTTGATAGGCTTCGACGGAAGGATAGATTTCTTCGTTGCGGTAGCCAGGGTAAAATACTTCGTTCGGGCTAGGGATCGTGAATTTCGTCACGCCTTGGTCGCCGACGATGTCATGCAGTGATTTGAAGGCTGCAAGGAAGGGGTGGTTGGGATTGAAGGAAATTTTGCCGACATTGCGGAAACCGTATTTGCGGACTTCAACACCGCCGAAATTATAACCGACTTCCGGTTCGTAGCCTTCAAACCCATTCAGATTTTCGATGAAATCGATATGCCACCATGAGCGGCGGAATTCCCCATCCGTGAAACCCTTCAAGCCATTTTCTTTTTGCGCTTGGACCAGTTTCGTTATTTCTTCCGTCTCGACTTGGTTCAATGCTGCTGCGTCGATTTCTCCGGCTGCAAATTTGGCGCGGGCATCCTTCAATGCTTCTGTGCGTAAAAAGCTTCCTACGTGGTCGGCTCTGAATGGTAATGTTGTTGTTTTTTCTGCTGTTGTCATGATTGGTTCCTTCTTCCCATTGTTTTTTTCAAACTATAATTTAGTAAAAAAAAAAACGCCCCTGCACAATAAATTGTGCAAGGACGCATGATTGCTCATCGTGATACCACCTTGTTTCAGGAAATCCTCTCGAATCCCCCCTTAACCAGTACGCAAAACGAAACAGAGGTCTTGTTATACTGTGGCACGGTAACGTGTGCTGACGTAGTTTGCTGAGGCTTTTGGCGTTCGCAACCTATTCACTCTAAGACCATTTTCCGGATACATTCCATGTCCTCTTTTCAGCTGCCGAGGTTCTCTGTGCATTTCCCTTATCCGTACTCTTCTTTTCACTGTGATGTTTGTTTGAATGTAAATGTATAATAACAAGCTGATAAAAGAATGTCAAACGAAAAGCTAATCAAATTTTAATTTAGTTGGTCAGCGAGCAAGCAGCACTTCTGCATGTGCTTCGTAGAAATCTTTCTTTGTCTGAATGAAACGGGTGAAATCGTTCAATAGCTGGAACAGGATGGCTCGATTTTCGAATTCAGCCCGGGTCACCGGCAGCTCGCTATCACGGAAAAACTGCAGTAGTGCGTTGATGTCTTCCATCAGATAGACACCGGTATTTTGTTCATGCAACTGATCCGCCGTAAGGTAAAACATCCCGGCCAGGATTTTGTTCTCCCTTGTGGGCAAGCGGCATAGATTCAGGTTGATGGCCATATACCGCAGGATGGTGGCTTGTTCTCCCCGCATGTCAAAGTAGCGGATGTCATAGGTGGATTGGTCAAGCAATTGGTTGTCGAATTCCGCGTATACGACTTGCCTTGCTTTTTCCAGGAGGTCATCCAATTCGTCCAGCAACTGGAATTGGTTATTCCCCGCGGCCATCCTGCAATGATTTGCTGAAACTCAGTAAGGTTTCCCTCATTTTTTCCTCCACCTGTTCCCGCAGGGAGATGATTTGGGTGGCTTTGGAAGGCATATAGAGATTGAACAGGATGGCGACCCCTGCACCTATCAGCATCAGTGAAAATTCATTGAATACCCAGGTCAAAGAGGTGCTCTTTTCCAACAACAGGTGGGTCACCAATACGGAGCAGGGGGCAATGCCCGATTGCACATTGAAACGGTAGGCCAAGGGCACATAAAACAACAGATAAATACCGAAAACATAGGTATTGAAGCCGATCAGTTGAAAGAGGATGGTCGCTATCGTCAAGGCCAAGAGGGTTGAAATGACCCGTTGGATAGCCGTCTTCACGGATGATTTTTTTGTATCCAAGACACTGAGGATGGCGATGATGCCGGCGGAGACCGTGTACTCCAGCTGGAAAAATTGCGCAATCAGGATGGAAATGACGGTTGCTAAAGCGATTTTGATGGTTCGTTGGCTGATGGTCATGGATTCACTTCCTTTCTTCTAGAATAATACAGGTGCCTCTATTTTACCAGAGGAATCAGGCCGGAAAATGAAGTTCCGGTTAAAATGTTGAACGATTATTTTAGGCAAAAAATACTACATATCGCATATGATCCGTGATATGATACTAGATGTTGTTCCGTTTCAGGACGGAAAGAGGGAAGAATCAGGGGGCTCCGCCAGAGGAGAACCGTTCGTCAGAAAAATAATCGAAAGACACCAAAGGAAGGGATATGATTGAGCGTGCTAGTAATGGCTGGGATGATAGGAGCAGGGAAATCCACCTATACAGAAATGATTTCAAAAAACTTGGGGACGGAGGCTTTCTTCGAAAGCGTCGACTACAATCCCATTCTGGATAAATTTTATGCTGACCCTAAAAAATGGGCCTTCAGCTTGCAAGTATATTTTTTGAATACGCGCTTCCGCAGCATCAAGGCAGCCTTGACGGACGACAATAACGTTTTGGACCGTTCCATCTATGAAGATGCTTTGTTTACGCAAGTGAACCACCTGCAGGGGAACATCTCCGCAGAAGAGATGGAAATCTACAACGATCTGTTGGAAAACATGATGGAAGAATTGGAAGGGATGCCCAAGAAGGCTCCGGATTTGCTGATTTACTTGGATGGTTCCTTTGAAACCATTTTGGAACATATCCGCGGACGCGGACGGGAATTCGAGCAAATCGAGGATGATCCGGATTTATTGGCGTATTACGAACTGCTTTTCAACAACTATGAGCAATGGTTTTTGGAGTACGATCAAAGCGCAAAAATCAGGATCAGCATCGATGAATACGACATCGTCAATAACCCTGAGGACGAGATGCGGGTTATGAACATCATCCAAGAGGCGTTAGTGGACGTGCGCGGGGAAGAAGCGATCCTGACCGCAGGAGAAAAAACGTTGGTATAACAGCTTTTTCACAACACGGCGTTCCCTTCGCACCAAATCACTGAATGAAAATGAGGCACCCGCTGGATTCGCAGTGGGTGCCTCGTTGTTCTTTTTAGCGGACTTTGTTTTTTTCTGAAGAAGTGCAAGCCAAAACGGTGGTGCTGTACTATAATGGAGAGTGTGAAAAAATGAACTGTTGTGATGGATGCAGGAAGGGAACCGTGGATGGAAGAGGATATACAGGGGCAATTGGTGAACGTGGAGCAGTGGTGTGCGATTTATGAAAAGGACGAGTCTTTCGATGGGGTATTCTATTATGCGGATTCCAATACGCGCTTTTTTTGCAGACCATCTTGTCCTTCCAATGTTCCAAAATTTAATCATGTCTGCATCTTTGATACGGCGGAAGCTGCAGTGGAAGCGGGGTTCCGCCCCTGCCGAATGTGCCGTCCGGAAGGGAAAGAAGTGACGGATGTCGAATGGGCCGGACAGGTCGAAGCCTACATCCATGAACATTACGGCGAAGCGCTCTCCGTCAGCCGTATTGCGGCGGAGTGTCATGGCAACCCTTCTGACCTGCAGCAAGTATTCATCCATGCGAATGGCGTCTCCGTCATGGATTATTTGGAGCGCGTCAGGTTGGATCAGGCGCGGAAACTATTGGTGGAATCGGCCTGTTTCATCAAAGAAATCAGCCTGCAGATCGGGTTTCCGAATGCGGCCGCATTTTCGCTCCAATTCAAAAAAAAGGAAGGCATTCCGCCATCTACCTACCGAAAAATCATGCGAAAGAAAAGGCGGGAGAGGGCGCGTCAGCTAGCAGCGGATATTCCCGCCCGTTCTCGGGCAGCATACCGTTGAATGGGGGTGCAACCGCATTCGCCAAGAAAGACAAGACCGGAGTTGTTTTCCGGTCTTGTCTTTTTTTTCGGGCATGTATGAGTTGACAAGAATCGTTTACAGATGTAAATTAAACATATCAAAGAAATACTTTCTTTTTGTCAGAGGAGGATGAAACATGACAGCGCAAGTCCAAAATAAGATAACCGATGCGGAATGGGAAGTCATGCGCGTCGTGTGGACCAACAAGGAAGTCACCAGCAGAGAGATCATTTCCGTATTGGAAGATAAGATGAACTGGAAGCAAGCGACCATCAAGACGCTGATCGGCCGGTTGGTCGATAAAGGCTTGCTGAAGACGGAACCGCAAGGGAACAAGTTTCTTTACACGGCAAAAGTCAGCGAAGAAGAGAGTGTCCGCGAAGTGACGGAGAATATGCTGGCACATGTCTGCAGCCGGAAAGTCGGCAGCACGATTGCCGAGCTGATCGATCAAGCATTGTTGAGCCATACTGATGTCAAACTGCTGGAGGAAGCCCTCGAGAAGAAAAAAGCAACGGCAGTGGACTACGTGAAGTGCAACTGCACACCGGGGCAATGCAATTGCAAGCATCACCAGGAATAGGAGTGGGGAAATTGGGAAATAAAACATATTTGATAGATGGCATGACCTGCGCCTCCTGTGCGCAAATCGTCGAAAAGGCGGCAGCGAAAGTAGTCGGCGTGAAAGAAGCGAACGTGAACCTTGCGACCGAAAAATTGACGGTCGCCTATGATGATGCGGCTTTTTCGGAGCATGCGCTTCAGGTCGCTGTGGAAGCGGCGGGATACGAAGTTGTTGCGAACACCAAACAGAAGACCTTCCTTATAGAAGGGATGTCCTGCGCCAGCTGTGCGCAGACGGTCGAGAAGGCGACGCAGAAGTTGGCGGGCATCGTCAGCGCAAGCGTCAATCTGGCGACCGAAAAGATGGTCGTCGACTATGACCCGTCTGTCTTGAACCTTTCCGACATCAGCAAGGCTGTTGCGGATGCCGGTTATGCGGCCATTGAGGAGACGGATACGGTCGAGGAAATCGACAAAAACCAGGAAAAGAAAGAGCAACACATAAAAAGCATGTGGCGACGCTTCTGGGTATCGGCTGTTTTTACGATCCCCTTGCTGTACATTTCGATGGGGCACATGTTGGGCATGCCTTTGCCGGGTTTCATCGATCCGATGATGCATCCCGTTGTCTTTGCGCTGACGCAGTTGGTCCTGACCATTCCGGTGATGATCCTGGGCACAAAATTCTACACGGTGGGCTTCAAATCTTTATTCAATGGCCATCCAAACATGGATTCCCTCGTGGCGCTCGGCACAAGCGCAGCTTTCCTTTACAGTCTATACGGGACGGTTCAGGCGCTGGTAGGCGATACGAGTTTTGTCATGAATCTCTACTACGAGTCAGCCGCCGTCATCCTGACGTTGATTACGCTGGGAAAATATTTTGAAGCCGTTTCGAAAGGGAAAACATCCGAAGCCATCAAAAAATTGATGGGACTTGCACCTAAAACGGCGCGGGTCATCCGCAATGGCCAGGAACAAGAGGTAGCCGTGGCATCCGTATTGGTAGGAGACATCATCATGGTCCGTCCCGGCGAAAAAATGCCGGTCGACGGTCTGGTGACGGAAGGCCTGACTGCGGTGGATGAATCCATGCTGACCGGCGAAAGCATGCCGGTTGAAAAGAAAAAAGGCGACACAATCATCGGCGGAAGCATCAACAAGAACGGGACCATCCAGTACGAAGCGGAAAAAGTCGGGAAAGATACGGCGCTTGCCCAAATCATCAAACTGGTGGAGGATGCGCAAGGATCGAAAGCGCCGATCGCAAAATTGGCCGACACCATTTCCGGTTATTTCGTTCCCATCGTCATCGTCTTGGCCGTTTTGGCCGGCTTGGGCTGGTATTTCCTGGGTCAGGAATCGTGGATTTTTGCCTTGACCATCACGATCTCCGTATTGGTCATCGCCTGTCCTTGCGCATTGGGATTGGCGACGCCGACAGCCATTATGGTCGGCACGGGCAAGGGCGCTGAAAATGGTGTATTGATCAAGAGCGGGGTGGCTCTGGAAACGACGCATAAAGTGCAGACCATCGTATTCGATAAAACAGGAACCATCACCGAGGGCAAACCGAAAGTGACGGATATCCTGGTGCGTGATGACCTAAAAGCGGAGGATATGCTGCAGTTGGCGGCATCAGCTGAAAAGGGATCGGAACATCCGCTTGGTGAAGCAATCGTCAGGGAAGCGGAAGAGAAGCAATTGACTTTCCTGAAACCGGAATCCTTCACCGCCATTCCCGGGTTCGGCATCGAAGTGACTTTCAGCGGCAAAGCCGTATTGCTCGGCAATGAAAAATTGATGACTAGCCGCAACATTCCTTTGGACGATTTTTCCGGTCAATCGGATGCGTTGGCGAATCAGGGGAAAACGCCCATGTACATCGCAATGGATAACCAGCTTGCCGGCATCATAGCCGTAGCCGATACGGTGAAAGCCAGCAGTGCCGCTGCCATCAAGAAACTCCATGAAATGGGTATCGAGGTAGCCATGATCACCGGAGACAACAAACGGACGGCCCAAGCCATTGCCGATCAGGTCGGCATCGACCGTGTTTTGAGCGAGGTGCTTCCGGAAGACAAGGCGAAAGAAGTGAAGAAACTTCAAGCCGAAGGCAAAAAAGTGGCCATGGTGGGGGACGGCATCAACGATGCACCAGCCTTGGCCCAAGCGGACGTCGGCATCGCCATCGGTTCCGGCACGGATGTCGCAATCGAGTCCGCCGATATCGTTTTGATGAAGAGCGATTTGATGGCGGTGTCGACAGCGGTGGAGCTGAGCAAAGCGACCATCAAAAACATCAAGGAGAATCTGTTCTGGGCATTTGCCTACAATGTGTTGGGTATTCCTGTCGCAATGGGATTGCTGCATCTGTTCGGCGGCCCGTTGCTGAACCCGATGATTGCCGGAGCCGCGATGAGCTTCAGTTCGGTATCGGTACTGATCAATGCGTTACGCCTAAAAAGGTTTAAACCCTCAGCATCGAAATGATGAAGAGGATAAAAAAAAACAAAAAAATCAGAAATGGGGAAATAGAAATGGAAAAAGAACTAGCAATTGAAGGAATGAAATGCGACGGTTGTGTGGAAACAGTACAAAAAAGATTTTCGGCAATTGCCGGAGTCGAAGAAGTCGTTGTCGACTTGGCTGGCAAAAAGGCAACCGTGAAGACGAACAAGGAAATTTCCGAAGCGACCTTCAACGAAGCTTTAGCTGACACGAAATTCAAAGTGGTCGGCAGCAAATAAAAAGGTATAAAAAGTCGGTTTGGCCGATGCACCTTTTTTTCGGTCCCGAATGTTGTGAGCATAAAAATAAAAACTCCCGGTGTCCTTTAAAATGGACCCTATAGAATGGACACTAAAAAAAGTGCCCTCTATAGGGTCCATTTTTGTATACTTAAAAGAGAAAAATAAGTTGATGCTTGAAGTGGCGTCGCGATGATAACCCAATTTGAGAAATCAGTCAAAAGCCGCTGTCGCTCCTTCTTTTGACAGATTTCACAAACCGGGTAATGCTAGTCGCCAAGTCCTTCAAGCCCATAATCCACATCTATTGCACTTCGTGCAGAAAGGAATCACTGAATGTCGAAATTAACTTTTACACCAAGTCAGGTCCAAATTTTGAAGGAAAACCAATATGTAAAAAATGTTTCTGATAAAAGTATTACTTATACCGACGAGTTCAAACGCCACTTCATTTCAGAAACATTAAACATGAAAACTACTAAGCAAATTTTTATTGAAGCAGGGTTTGATCCGGAAATGATTGGTGATGACAGGATAAAGTCATTTGCGAAGAAATGGCGAAAAAGATATCGTGAAAATGGCATTTTGGCATTGGAAGACACCAGAAAAAATTCTTCAGGCAGAGCTCGAAAGACAGAACTAACACCTGAGCAACAAATTGAAAAGTTACAAGCTAAAATTTCATTGTTAGAACAGGAAAATGAACTGTTAAAAAAATCAGAATGGAGCGAAAGGAGGCTAGAAAACGCTGAAAATATTAGCGATATCTTCGCAAGAATCCATGGGATGAAAACCGACGGTTCTTATACAGGAACAATCATTGATGCATGTGAGCTATTGGGTGTTTCTCGCTCAGGATACTACAATTATATAAAGAATGCGGACAGTAGAAATTCACGAGAAGAGGAAGATCAATTCTGGAAAATCAAAATCGAAGAAGCGTATAACTACCGCGGCTACAAGAAAGGTTCTCGAAGCATTGTGATGTACTTCAAGAATAAATTTGGGATTACGGTCAATCGTAAAAAAGTGCAGCGGTTGATGAGGAAATATAATATCTTCTGCCCTATTCGTAAAGCGAATCCGTACAAGAGAATTGCGAAAGCTACCAAAGAACACAGCACTGTTGAGAACAAGTTAAAACGTCAATTTGATCAGGGGGTAGCCAAAAAAGTTCTGTTAACAGATATCACCTATTTGCCTGGGGCCAATGGCTTTATAGGTTATTTGTCGACCGTCAAAGATGGCGCAACGAAAGAGATTCTAGCCCACTATGTATCTGATAGCCTGAAACTTGATATTTCTCTAAATACCATTAATCTATTGGCGAGCGCCCACGGTGCCACGCTGCATGAAGATGCCTTTATCCATTCAGATCAGGGCGTCCATTACACTAGTCCTAAATTCCATAAGAAGTTGGCTGATAATCATTTAGGTCAGTCCATGTCAAGAAGAGGTAACTGTTGGGATAACGCTCCGCAAGAGTCGTTCTTTGGACATCTGAAAGATGAAATAGATTATAAAGATTGTGAAAATCTGGAAGATTTACGGGCAATTGTAGATGATTACATTGACTATTACAACAACGAACGCGGACAATGGAATCTAAAAAAATTGCCCCCTGTTCTTTACAGGGAGCAAATATTATTGGGTGCTGCATAAGGTGTCTTTTTTTAATGTCCTTGACAATGGGTCCATATTACTTTTCTCAAACGACACCGGGAGTTTTATATTTATTTGTAAAAAATTTGGATTTTTTTCAAAAAGATATTGTGGTTGCGCAGGATTAGGAGTAGAATGGATAGTGCAGTCGGGTTGAAAGACCGGATATGCGGGCGTAGTTTAGTGGTAAAATGCGACCTTCCCAAGGTCATGTCGCGGGTCCGATTCCCGTCGCCCGCTTATAGAGAATAAGTCGTCAAAAAAACCTCATCCATTGCGATGAGGTTTTTTTGACGACAGATACTTGTTATCGAACATTCTAAGGTGTTGTTTGCTCGCATATTTTCTGATGTCCGAGCAAATGTTTCACGGTTGTTACAAATTTTTTTCATTTAGCCGGCTATTTTTTGCGAATATTACGGAATAATTTAGAAATATTACTGGAAGGGGCGTTGATAGAACAGCGTTCCTTTCTTTTTCTTCCCGTTTTTACTCTAAATTGACACACAACTATTGGATTGTTACAAATTGATTGTCTATCTTACGATATCGTAATATCTGACTTGTGTTTGTAAGATTCGGCGATTTTTAATACAGCGGTGTTAAGAAGGAATAACAAAGAGGCCGTTTTCCACCCAATCGCATTTTTTCATGTTAGGATTGTTTTTGTTGAAAGAACTCCGATAGCGCCTCAGATAAATATGAATTTATCAAATAAAAAAGGGCATCAGGAGTATAAATTGCAATACGAAAACATTGCGAAGAGAAGAAAGGAATAATATAATGAAAAACTTCAAATCTAGATTATTCGTAACAAGCGCAACTTTAGCAGTTGTTGGTTTAATGGCAACAGCGAATCCGTCACAAGCAAACGCAGCAGAATACAGAGCATCCACTTGGAGAGCTCGTACTTCAGATCAAATTAAAGCAGACATCCAAAGCCTGGAAAACGGCAGCAAATATACATTCCAATGGGGAGATACTTTATCAGCAATCGCATCTGCAACGGATGTTTCCGTTAATGCCTTGGTTGAAGTGAATGATATCGGGAATGCCGATTTAATCATTGCAGGTAACTCAATTGTCCTATCAGCAGACCATAACATAGTAACAGTAGAACAAGGCGAAGAAGTGAAGAGCTACGACGTAAGCGAGGAAGAAGTCGTTGAAGTTGAAACACCAGTTGAGGTCGTTGAAGAAATTCAAGCTACTGAACCAGTAGTGGAAGAAGCTACTGTTGCACCTGTTGCAGAAGAAGCTGCTGTTGCACCGGTTGTAGAACAAGCAGCTGTTGTCCAAGACGCTTCAAGCAACTACTTCTTTTACCAAGTTGTCCAAGCTGAAGCCGGCCCAAGCTACCAAGAAAAATTGAACGTTGCATCTGTTATCCTGAACCGCGTTGACTCAGGAATCTGGGGTGGTACGACCATTGATGCGGTATTGTATGCTGCTGGTCAATTCTCAGTAGTTTCGAACGGATCTGCTGCAGCCCAAACACCATCTGCCGAAACGATCCAAGCGGTCAATGAAGTATTGAACGGAAACCGCACAACATCCGCTCAAAGCTTCCGTGCTTCCGGCGATGGCGTAACGAATGTTTTCTTTTAAGATAAAACAATTTAATTGAAATTAGCGACTTACCTATAAAAACCTCAAAGAGAATCATTCTCTTTGAGGTTTTTTCTTCGTGTCCATTATTCCCGTTTCATTTTGAAAAAAAGAGAGCCGTCCAAAACTAGATTATATCTTCTAGTTTTAGACGGCCCCATTTTTATTTATGCATTTATATTTGCTGGGTTCAATTTTGTGACGAAACTGCGGATGCGGTTACTGATTATATCCTTCACGGGAACCGAGACTTCTTTGATGGCTATGTATTTATCCACATACGTTACAACAAAGCTTTCTTTGTAACGGGGAACACCACAACGGCTTACAAGGAACATGTGTTTCAAAATGATGTCGCGTTCCAATTCGCTGACTTCCGTGATGCGGCAAGCATTATCACAGGCAATTTTGGGATGGGCATCCGCATGGGAACCGATATTCAACGCGGCAACGCCATCGCGGTCTTCCAAAAAGAAATCATGCAGCAAACCGGCGCGGGCAGTGGCACGAGCATCCAAATTCCATTTCTGCGCAATTTTAAAACTAGTATAGGATACTCTGATGGAATGTTCCAAGCGATTTGTGAAGTGATGATGTGTGATTTCTTCCATCTGTAACAGCTCTTCATGGTAAATCAAATCTTCGACTATAGTAACGTATTCAGCATCGTCTTTCCAACTAGATTGTGCATTCTGCATGCTTTTTCTATCATCCTTTTTATGGGTATTTTGTATTGTTTTTTCATGATTGAACATACTATACAACGTTTGGAATAAAAAATAAAGTGAAATGTTGTGTATTTTTTCACTTTAACCATTCCTTAAATAATGGGACATACTTTATGCGCTTGGCCATCAAAAATAGTTTTGGGTGCGCGGCATGCATGTCCCATTTTTTTGTGGTTATTGCGAAATTGTTTTTAGGTAATCGGCTATCTTTTCATCTCTGCAATTTTCGAAGAAATGGCTGTGGAAACCTTCTCCGCTGATTGTCCTCCTCAGAAAATCCTGATCAAGGTTCTTCAATACGGTAAGCATATCGCGTTGGGTTATTTGCTTTATTTCATTCAGGATGGACACGTTCTGTTGTTGCGGAACGACTTTTTCCCGTGGATAGCCTTTTCCGCTTCCTTCCATAAACAGTTTCTCGAAAATGAATTGCAGATTCAGTTCTGCCCCGAAGCCGAATCCTTTGGCCAACGGCAAGGAGATGGCATTGCCGTCGTTGACATGGGCAAACAGATAGGCATCGGTCGGATCGACGATGGAGCCGCACACCACTCCCGGAAAGGCGTTGCAGGCCAACAAGGCACCTTGGCCGGAACCGCAGCCGGTGACGACATAATCGACAGCACCCGCATTCAGCAGAATGGCGGCCAGCAAACCATTCTGTACATAGGTCAACGGATTGGGATCATCAGCGCCCCTCATGCCGTAATTGAATACTTCATGGCACATCGGCTCCACCGTCTTTTTCAAAGTCGAATAGATCAGTTCATTTTTTGCCGATTGGCTGATTTCGTTTATCAATGCAATTTTCATGGCTTCATCCTCCAAAAATATTTCTGCGCCCCGGATAGGATGGCGGATTCGATTCCTTTTGCGCTAGCAAAGAAGGCTGCAGGGCGGAATGTATCGAAAGTATAGCACAGAAGAAGGAGCAGCGTATAGGCTTCAAAGGCACAGCGGAAGGGGGTGATTGCGTATTGTTAAGATTTGTTCACATCGATTTATCGGGTCGGTTGTATTTTGGTGTACAATTTCGTTTTGCGGGTTAAAATAGAACTATAAGCAACGCGAAGAACGGAGTGATGGGGATGGAAAAAATCGAGGAACAGTTTTATTTTGTTAATGACAGGCTGGAAAAAACAGGGGACAGTGCCGCCTTTCCGGTATTTGAAGGTCAGACGGTGTACGAATTGATCCGTGTGCAGGACGGGATCGCCTTGTTCTTGGAGGATCATTTGGAGCGGTTCTTTAGATCCGCGGCCTATTTGGATCTGACCCCTGGTGCAACGCCTTCGGACATTACAGAAAAGATTTATAAGCTGATCGAAGCGAATCAGGTGAATGAAAAAAATGTGAAATTGATTCTGGGCAAAGGCAAATCAGGCGAAAGCCTTCTGTGGATATTTCTCACCCAAAGCATCTATCCGCCGGCTGCCTATTATGAGGAGGGCATCCGCACAAGCCTTTTCCATATTGAACGCTTGGATCCGAACATCAAACTTGTCCGTGCGGATTATCAAAAGGCTGTCCTGCAGGAGCGTGCCGAAAAGGATGTCTATGAGCTGTTGCTGGTCGATGCGAACGAAGAAATAACGGAAGGAAGCCGCACGAATGTCTTTTTCGTGAAAGGTTCTGCCTTGTATACACCGCCGGCAAAATCCGTCTTGCTGGGAATCGTCCGCAAGAAAGTATTTGAAATCTGCGCAAAGAGACAAATCCCCATCCATGAGATGCCCATTCCAGTAGCTTGGATAGATTCTTGTGAGGGGGCATTCGTGTCCGGAACGGGTAACAACGTTTTACCGATTTCGGCAATCGGAGAACAAGCTATCCCGACGATGAGGAACGAAATTGTGCAGACAATCCTGTCCGATTATGCGGAATTAGTGAACCAATACAAAGAAAATCATGGAAGAATAAAAAAATAAGGTTGATTGTTACCTATTCCTGTTATTCGGTTGACAAAAGAAATAGGCTCCGGTAAACTGAATATATCAATTGAGGCCATCACTTTTAATTGAGTGGTGGTTTTTTCATACCGGTATGGGAGTTGAAAAGTATGTCAACGAAACAAAAAGTATTGCAATATCTTGAACAACACAGAGGAGAGAGTGTCTCTGGCCAAGAGCTTGCGGACGATCTGGCGATATCCAGAACTTCCGTATGGAAAGCAATCAATACGTTAAAGGCAGAGGGATATCAGATAAACGCGGCGACAAACAAAGGCTACCAGCTTTCCGTCGAAACGGATCTGCTGTCGGAAGAGGCAATCGTCCCGTTGCTTGCGGCAGCGCTGGAAAATAAGCGGATCATCGCTTATAAAACCATCGATTCCACCAATCTGGAAGCGAAACGGATCGTGAATGAGGACGCCGCCTTTGAAGGTGTCGTTGTGTCGGAAGAACAGACAAAAGGCCGCGGCCGTCTGGGCAGAGCCTTTTTTTCGCCGAGTGAATCGGGGTTGTACATGAGTTTGGTTCTGAAGCCTTTTGCGGATATGGATAACGCGACGCTGATCACAACGGCTGCGGCCGTAGCCGTCTGCCAGGCGATCGAAAAGCTGACCGACAAAAAGCCGCAGATCAAATGGGTAAACGACATCTTTCTGGATGGCCGCAAAATATGCGGCATCCTGACGGAAGGCATCATGGACATGGAGTCGGGCACCATCGGCACCATCATATTGGGAATCGGCGTGAATTTCCGTCAGCCCGAAGCTGATTTTCCGGAAGAAATCCAGCACATTGCCGGAACGCTGTTCGAAAGAAAAAATGCGGAGTTGACACGAAACCAGTTGGCAGCAGAGATCATCAATCATTTTTACGTTCTCTATGGCGATTTGGCATCCCGCTCTTATCTGGATGAATACCGCAAACGTTGCTTTGTTTTAGGCCAGCAAGTCTCTTTCCAGGAAAGGAAAGAAACCTTCCAGGCGCAAGCCGTTGCAATCGATGATAATGGCGGTCTGGTTGTCGCGATGCCGAACGGAGAAGAAAAGACGATCACTTTTGGGGAAATCAGTGTGAAACTGACTGCTCCCCAGGGATAAAACGAGAGGCGTTAGGGCGCTTCATCAGCAAATACGAAAGAAGGTTAAATATATGAAGGTAACAACGAAAGAATTGACACAAATCAGCATTTTTGCGGCGTTGACGTTTGTCAGCGGCTTTATCAGCATCCCGGTCGGGCCTGTTCCGATCACGATGCAAACATTGCTTGTTCTATTGACGGGCTTGTTCTTGCGCCCGCGCGCTGCTTTTTTGGCACAAACTTTGCACTTATTGTTGAAACTTTTATTGGGAGGTTTCCAATCGTTTTTAAGCCCAAGCTTTGGATTTGTATTCGGGTTCATCGCAGGGGCAACGGTCATTTCCTACATTGTCCATAAGAACGATGGCAGCATCCTTTCTTATGCCTGGGCAGCCTTTGTTGGCTCCATCGTGATTTATGCCATAGGTTTGCCATACATGACGGTCATCCTGAACGTTTTCATGGGAAATCAATTCGGCATCCTGGACATCTTCAAAATGGGCATGCTGATGTTTATCCCGGGAGATGTCGCGAAAGTGCTATTGGCTGTTGCGCTGTCCAATCGTCTGAAAGGACGCGTACGCGCCTTCCAATAAACGCATATCAAAATTAAAAATCAGTGGACTTGCCTTTCGCAAGTCCGCTGATTTTTTTGTTCATCCCGCTCTATCATATTGAAGAAATCCGAAGCCGGTCGGATCTATTTTTTCTTTCCGGATTGGCGTAACCTTTTGTGATGGAAATAGCCGCCAAAAATCAAAAAGGGGGATCTCATAAAAAAATATTATACTGAAAACCATTGATTCATCAACGTTTTTTATAATATTTAAATAAAATATCTCGAATTCGTGAATGTTTACCTTGAAATACTTTTGGTTCTGTGGCATACTATGCATGTACTTACGAAACGTAAGAAGAATTGAAGGTCTTCCTTCAATGCAAATATAAAGTAGCGGAGGAAATAACTTGGGTAACACAACTCTTATATCTCGAATCAGTAATGCTTTGTTTGGAAATAAAAATCAAATCGAAAAAACAGACGAAAAGGGGAAATTAACTATGAAAATCGGCATTATCTCAGGCAGCGTGCGTGAAGGAAGAAACTCAGCAGCAGTAACGGAATGGATCCATGATTTCGCAGTCAAAAGAAACGACGAAGGCGTGGAATACGAAATAGTCGCTTTAGCGGACTACGATCTGCCGTTATTGGGCGCTAAACTTTCAGAAGAACGCCAAGCCGAAGCCGGCGCCGCCATCCAAGCATGGTCCGCTAAAATCGCATCATTCGACGGCTATATCTTCGTCACGCCTGAATACAACCATGCAGTCGGTGGCGCTCTGAAAAATGCATTGGATTTCTTGAAACCTGAAGTTGCCGATAAAGCAGCCGGGTTCGTTGGATACGGCAGCTTAGGCGGCGCCCGCGCCCACGAAAACATGCGCGTCATCCTAGGCGAATTGAGCGTTGCTACAGTTCATACAACCGTCAACTTCTCCTTGATGACCGACTTCGAAAACATGAGCAACTTCGTTCCTAACGCTTACCATGCAGGCAATGCGACAGCTATGTTTGACGAAGTCATCAAATGGTCCGGCGCTTTAAAAACAATCAGATAATCATTACAAACGTAAAAAGACCGTCATGCCTGGTGAGCATGGTGGTCTTTTTGTGTTGTTTCCAGCGTAAACGCATTCCAAAAATCATGCTCCACTGTCCGTTATATCATGTATCTTGCGATTTTGATTGCTTTGAGACATTGACCTTCCGTAAATATCGTTCTATACTGAACGGGAATAATTTTTTTGGATGATACGTCTTAAATATATTATATGGAAGAAACAGAATTCAGTAGGAGGGATCAAGTGGTTTTATTAGGTAGTTTGGTCAATAGTGTGGCCATTGTTGTAGGCGGAGGTGTCGGCCTGGCGTTGAAAAAGGGTTTGTCGGAAAGGTTGGGGACAGCCGTCATGAATGCCCTAGCGTTATGCGTGCTGTACATCGGCATCAGCGGAACCCTGAAAGGGGAAAACATCTTGATCACCATCCTTTCGATGGTCTTCGGGACACTGATCGGCGAAGGGTTTGAGCTGGACAAGAAGATCAACCAGTTGGGGGATACGATTGAAAGCAAAGTGTCATCCCCTGGTGAAGGCGTTTCTGTTTCGGAAGGTTTCGTCACGGCGAGTCTTTTGGTTTGCGTAGGGGCAATGGCGATAGTCGGTTCCTTGCAAAGCGGATTGACCGGTAATCATGATACGTTATTTGCGAAAGCGTTGATTGACGGCATTGCGGCCATCATCATGGCATCCAGCCTCGGCATCGGCGTTCTGCTGTCGGGGGGCCTGGTCTTGGTTTACGAAGGCGGCATCACGTTGTTCGCCAATTTTCTGGCACCTGTGTTGACCACAAACGTCATCAATGAGATGACCTGTGTCGGCTCCCTTTTGATCATCGGACTTTCCTTGAACATGCTGAAAGTGACGGAACTGAAAATCATGAATTATGCACCGGCAGTCTTCATTCCGATCATCCTGGGATTATTTATGTAATGTGTAAGAAAAGCGGGACAAGCCCGCTCTGCCTCGACTAGTAAGGAAACACTGTGACCAAAAAGCGGTCAAGTGTATCATGTCTCTAAGCGATTGAAATCGCAAGAGCCATGACAATTTAGGAATCTGTGAAACACTTGCGGTGATGCATTTCTGTGATTAAAATATTTTATAAGCTCCGATATGTTGGCGTCCATTGGGCGCTTTTTTTTGTGGAGTGGCGTCCATTCCGTTATACTGAAACAAAAGCGTTGGATAGGAAGGGGATTTTGATATGTGCGGAAGGTACGCTCTGGAAGCATCGAAGAAGGATTTATGGGAAAGGTATCTATTGGATGAGATGGATGAAGGCTTCTCCGGCAGGGAAGAGATTTTCCCGACCAACGTGTCACCGATCATCCTGCCCGGAAATGAGTTGGTCTATCAGAAATGGGGCTTTGTGGAGCCTTTTGCCAACCGTCCGCTGATCAATGCCCGTGCGGAGACGATCTTGGAAAAACCTACCTTCCGGCAAGCCTTCATCAGCGGCCGATGCCTCGTCCCGGCGACCTCATTTTTTGAATGGGAGAAGTCGGGGAAGGAAAAAATCAAACGTAAGATTTGGGTAGGGGACATCCCGATTTTTTCGATGGCCGGCATTTTGAAAACCTATCAAGATGAAAACGGTGAGGCGTTCACGCGCTTCTCAATCATCACGACCGATGCCAATCATCAGATGGCAGCCATCCACGACCGCATGCCGGTGATATTGGATCCGGAAGACGAAGCGCTCTACTTGGACCAAAAAGCCGATCCCAAAAGGGTCTTCCAGTTGCTGAAGCCGACAACCCACACATTGATCATTGGCTGAGCAGGCAATCAAGCGGAAAAGGGTGATTGGTCGGACAGGGTCAAAAACTCAGGGAATTCTAATTATTCTCTTGACATTCTTATTTAAATTTTATAAACTGATGTCATCAAATAAAACAAGTGCGAGGGATACTTATGCAAACTCAAAGAAACATTCACAATCACATAAATAGCTTCGACTTTAGCTTCTTTAGATGCTGTTTGTAGACATGTCAAACATGGATGCAAACAATGAACATACATTTGTTTGTATCTATGAAGGCTAAAGCATTTTCACGTGACGTGAATGGCCACATAGATGAAAAATCTAAGTGGTCTGTTGAGTTTTCATTAACTTATACATAAAAAGCCCATTTAGATTGAAGAATCTGAATGGGTTTTTCTGTTGGAAAACGGGAATGGTGGATTGCATAGGTAATGGCTCGCACTCAAAAAAAAAACAAAATATAGGGGGAAATAAAATGATGAAGATGAATTGGAAAAAGAAAATGGCGGCAGCAGTGGCATTATCCTCAGCGTTAGTATTGGCGGCATGCGGCAACGGCGGAGAAACGGCTTCTTCGGAAGAAAGCATAACCGTTTCAACGGATGCTGTAAAAATAGGGATACTCCAAATTTTGGAACACGAATCACTTTCAGCAGCAAGAGAGGGTTTCCTTGAAGTATTGGCGGAGGCGGGCTATGTCGAAGGGGATAATCTAATCGTCGATTATCAAAATGCCCAAGGCGATCAAGCGAATCTGCAGAGCATGGCAGAACGTTTAGCAGGCAACAACGACATCATCCTATCCATCTCTACACCGGCTTCACAAGCAGTCGCAAATGCGGAAAAAGAAAACCCTGTTCTTTTCACGGCCGTTACGGATCCGATCGATGCCGGATTGGTTGAAAGTGCTGAAGAACCAGGTGCAAACATCACCGGTACAAGCGATCAAAGCCCGATGGAAGAGCAGATTGATCTTGTTGCTGTCCATCGCAGCAAATGCTAAAACAGTCGGCATCATCTACAATTCAAGCGAAATGAACTCCGTATTGCAGGGTGACCAAGCGAAAGTATTGTTGGAAGCAAAAGGTTTGGGTGTTGAAGTGATGACCGTTACTTCGACAAATGATGTGCAACAAGTGATGGAGTCGCTTGTGCAAAAAGTCGATGCTATCTACATCCCTACAGACAACACATTGGCCAGCACGATGGCAACCGTAGGGCAAATCGCTATGGAGGCTAAAATTCCGGTGATCCCAGGTTCGACGGAAATGGTTGAAGGCGGCGGATTGGCGACATACGGAATCGACTTCAAAGAATTAGGCCGTCAAACGGGTAAAATGGCATTGCAAATCTTGCAAGACGGCAAACTGCCTTCCGAAATCCCGGTTGAATACCCTAGTACCTTAGAATTAGTCGTGAACGAAGACGTTGCGAAAGCTTTGGGAATCGATCCTGCAAGCATCAAACTTCCAGAATCATCTGAAAAATAACAGAATCCATCCGGCGGGATAGCGGAATTGTACTAGCAGTGGGAGCCAAATGAGGCTTCTGCCGCTAGTATTTTTTTGCAGGAACAAGAAAATGAATGAATATTTCGAAAAATAATCACTGTTTAGGATTGACAAATTGATGGCAATTGCATAAAATGAGAATACGATAATAAAATTAAAGAAACATTAGAGGCTACAATATAAGAGGAGGGGAAAAATCATGAAAAATTCAGATGGCAAACAAATGGACGGAATAGTGCACGCTTCCCTTTCTTACAAAGGCTTATTATTATAGCAGGGCTTGAACACTGAACATTCAGTCGTTTGAGCCCTGCTTGGCATTGACAAATAATGGGGCTGAAGCGACTTTTTTAACAAACTTCGGGATGCATCCATTATTTGTGGATGCATTTTTTTTCGAAAAACTATCTTATGACTTTTTAATCAAAAAAAAATCATCCATCGAAGCGGAGGAAATTATCATGATAGACAAAAATTATATTCAATTTTTTGACACGACTCTACGGGACGGAGAACAAACACCAGGGGTCAACTTCAACACGAAGGAAAAAGTTCAAATCGCATTGCAAATGGAAAAATGGGGGATTGATGCAATCGAAGCAGGTTTCCCGATTTCTTCCTCCGGAGACTTCGAAGCGGTTCAAGCGATAGCCAAAGCCGTCAAAAACATGACCGTTGTCGGCCTTGCCCGTTGCAGCGAAAAAGATATCGATGCAGCCTATGATGCACTGAAGGATGCGGTGGATCCACAAATCCATATCTTCCTTGCAACCAGCCCCATCCACATGGAATATAAATTGAAGATGACCAAAGAAGAAGTATTGGCCTCGGTTGCACACCATGTAGCCTATGCGAAACAAAAATTTGAAAAAGTGCAATTCTCGCCTGAAGATGCGACGCGGAGTGATTGGGATTTCTTGGTGGAAGTCGTGAATATCGCCATTGCAAACGGTGCGACGGTCATCAATGTACCGGATACGGTAGGCTACTCCAATCCGACTGAATACGGCAACCTATTCAAATATCTGAAGCAAAATGTACCGCATTTCGATGATGCCATCTTCTCTTCACACTGCCACGATGACTTGGGGATGGCTACGGCAAATGCGTTGGCGGCAGTCGAAAACGGTGCGCGCCGCGTTGAAGGAACCATCAACGGCATCGGGGAACGCGCCGGCAATACAGCCCTTGAAGAAGTCGCGGTTGCTTTCCATATCCGCAAAGACTTCTATCAAAAAGAAACCGGCATCGTCTTGAAGGAAACGAAACGCACCAGCGATTTGGTAAGCCGCCTATCGGGCATGCCGATTCCGCGCAACAAAGCGGTCATCGGTGGTAATGCCTACGCTCATGAATCCGGCATCCACCAAGATGGCGTGTTGAAGAATCCGGAAACATACGAAATCATCACACCACAGTTGGTAGGGGTGGAACAAAATTCATTGCCGCTCGGAAAACTTTCCGGCCGTCATGCTTTCGCAGACCGCATCGCACAAATGGGCTATGAAGTCACCGATCCGGCAGAAATCAAAGTCCTTTTCGCACGATTCAAAGATCTGGCCGACAAGAAGAAGAACGTGACCGAAGAGGATATCCATGCTTTGATGGTAGGGAAATCCATCGAAGACGAATCGGCCTATGAACTGAAACGCCTGCAAGTCCAATTCGTGAAGGATGGCGTACAGGCGGCTATCGTCGGCATCCAAGACAAAGGCAACAAAGACGCGAAGATGGAAGACTCCGCAACCGGATCAGGTAGCATCGAAGCCATCTACAATACCATCAACCGCATCATGCAACAAGAAATCATCCTGAAGGAGTACAACATCGAAGCCATCACCGGCGGGAAAGATGCGCAGGCGGAAGTACATGTCGTCGTCGAGGATGAAGATGGCAAGAGCCACAACGGAACAGGCATCGACTTCGACGTATTGACGGCATCGGCGAAAGCCTATATCCAAGCAAGCGGCAAAGCCAAAAATAAACAGACAGAAGAAAAAGTATCGGCACATTTCTAATAAGGGGGAATAGGGAACATGAATTATACAATTGCAGCATTACCGGGAGACGGCATTGGCCCAGAGATTATGGAAAGCGGATTGTCTTTACTGGAAACGATCGGCAAAAAATTTAAACATGACTTTAACGTGACGGTTTATCCTTTCGGGGGTGCCGGCATCGATGAAACAGGGGATCCGATTCCACCTCAAACCATCAAAGGCTGCCAAGAAGCGGATGCGATCCTGCTTGCGGCAATCGGCGGACCGAAATGGGAGAAAGCTGAAAAAACACCGGAAGATGGCTTACTGCAATTACGTAAAACATTGGGTCTCTTCTCCAACATCCGTCCGATTGCGGTGAGCGACAGCATCGCTCATCTGTCACCATTGAAGACGGAACGTGTCAAGGGAACCGACTTTGTCGTCGTCCGCGAGCTGACGGGCGGCCTATACTTCGGCCAACCAAAAATGTGGAATGACGAAGAAGCGACCGATACGCTTTACTACAAAAAAAGCGAAATCGAGCAAATCGTCCGCCAAGCCTTCGACATTGCGATGACCCGCAAGAAGAAATTGACTTCCGTGGATAAAGCCAACGTGCTGGCAAGCAGCAAACTATGGCGCAAGACGGTCAATGAAATCGCGACCGAATATCCGGAAGTTACGGTTGAACACCTTTATGTGGATGCGGCATCCATGAAGATCATCCAACATCCGACGGCATTCGACGTCATCGTGACGGAAAACATGTTCGGCGACATCCTGAGCGATGAAGCCTCCGTCATCACCGGCTCGCTGGGGATGTTGCCTTCCGGAAGCCACAGCAAAAAAGGGCCATCCTTGTACGAACCGATCCACGGCTCAGCACCGGATATCGCCGGACAAGACATCGCCAATCCGATGTCGATGATCTTGTCGGTCGTCATGATGCTCCGCCAAAGCTTCCATCTGTATGAAGAAGCGGATGCCCTTGAAAAAGCGGCAAACGATGCGATGGATGCCGGCTTCCTGACCGCTGATTTAGGCGGCGATACAAAAACGACAGAATTTACTGCAGCAGTTCAAGCAAACTTAGCTGAATAGAAAGGAGAAACACAAAATGAGCAAAACACTATTTGATAAACTTTGGGACAGACACGTCATTGCAGGCCCAACGGGGGAACCGCAATTGTTATATGTAGATTTGCATTTGATTCATGAAGTGACTTCTCCGCAAGGATTTGACGGTTTGCGCGAAACACATCGTCAAGTGCGCCGCCCGGACAAGACGATCGCAACACTGGACCACAATGTACCGACCGAAGACATCTACAACATCAAGGATTTGATTTCGAAGAAACAAATCGAAACGCTGCAAAAAAACTGCAAGGAGTTCAACATCCCGTTGATGGACATCGGCACAGCCAACCAAGGGATCGTCCACATGGTCGGCCCTGAATTGGGTGCCACACAACCCGGTAAAGTGGTCGTCTGCGGCGATTCCCATACCGCAACGCACGGCGCATTCGGCGCGCTGGCATTCGGAATCGGCAGTTCGGAAGTGGAACATGTATTTGCGACGCAATCGATTTGGCAAAAGAAACCGAAATCGATGGGCGTAAAAATAACCGGCAAATTGTCGCCGGGTGTCTACGCAAAAGACGTCATCCTGCATCTGATCGCCACTTACGGCACTGCCTTCGGTAGCGGCTACGCCATCGAGTTCTTCGGCGAGACGGTCGAAAACCTGAAGATGGAAGAACGGATGACCATCTGTAACATGTCCATCGAATTCGGTGCGAAAATCGGCATGATGGCACCTGACCAAACAACCTACGACTACCTTAGCGGACGACCTTATGCACCGGAAAATATGGAAAAAGCCATCGCTGATTGGGATACACTGAAGAGCGATGCCGGTGCAACCTATGACGAAGAGATCGCAATCGATGTAACGGATCTTGGACCGTATGTCACTTGGGGAACAAATCCTGGGATGGGTGTGCCATTCGGCGAAAAATTCCCTGAAATAGCCGATAAAAACGATGAACGTGCCTACAACTACATGGACTTGACTCCTGGCCAAACGGCGGAAGACATCCCATTGGGCTTTGTCTTCATCGGATCCTGCACAAATGCGCGCTTGTCCGACTTGGTGGAAGCCGCAAAATATGTGGATGGCGGAAAAGTGCCATCCCATATCCGCGCCATGGTCGTACCGGGCAGCCGTGCCGTCCGCAATGCCGCAACCGAATTGGGCCTCGACAAAATCTTCATCGATGCCGGATTCGAATGGCGTGAGCCAGGCTGTTCCGCATGCCTGGGAATGAACCCCGATAAAGTGCCGGCTGGTGTGCATTGTGCCTCCACCTCCAACCGCAACTTCGAAGGACGCCAAGGAAAAGGTTCCAGAACCCACCTTGTCAGCCCTGCGATGGCGGCGGCAGCGGCAGTGAACGGAAAATTTGTGGATATCAGAAAGGAAGCTGTGACATATGGAGCCAATTAAAGTGCATCAGGGAAAAACAGTCGCTTTGATGAACAACAACATCGATACCGACCAAATCATCCCGAAAGTATTCCTGAAAAGGATCGAAAAAACCGGTTTTGGCGCATTCGTGTTCGATGAATGGCGCTTCCTGAAAAATGGCGACCCAAATCCCGATTTCCCTTTGAACGATGCGGATCGTCAAGAAGCGACCATCCTGATAACCGGAGATAACTTCGGCTGCGGTTCATCCCGCGAACATGCGGCGTGGGCATTGAAGGATTACCGTTTCCGCGTCATCATCGCCGGAAGCTACAGCGACATCTTCTATATGAATTCATTGAAAAACGGCTTGCTTTTGATTGAATTGCCGCAGGACCAACGCGATGCATTGGCGCAGCTGTCTGCGGATGAGACGATCGAAATCGATCTGCCGAACCAAGTCGTTAGGACCCAAGCTGCGGAATATCCGTTCGACATAGACCCGACCTGGAAACACAAATTGGAAAACGGCATCGATGACATCACCGAAACAATGGGCTACAAAGATGAAATCGACGCCTATGAAGCGAAATGGGATAACATCTACGCGTAGCGTAAAGGTCTGATCAAATTCGTTAATAAGGGGGATGCCTCTTTTGTTCAAATGGTTGAAAAAAATCTGGTTGGCCTTTTGGAAAGCGCCGGTCTCCTGCAATGCCCGGAACAAAAAAAAGAAATAATATAGAAGAAGCGAGCATATCCGTCTCCAAAGTGGAGGCGGATTGCTCGCTTCTTTGCCTTTTTCGCGGTAACATAAAACTGTGCAGCAAACGTGATGAATGCAGGGTGTTCACAAACTGGACATAGTACACAATCGCGTCCTAAACAGCCGTCCCGGCGTGCGTTTTGGGGCAACGACCCGAGCCGTAGCGCTTTTTGGCGCTTCCTTTCGGTGTTTGCGATATGTTGTCGTTGTATTTGAAATAATATAATCTTAAGGCACTTTATGTTATAATGTTTTGACCTGTCTTGAAAACATTCGCAAGCGTAAGCAGCATCGGAATGGCTAAGGCAGATGCAGTAATTATATTTCCCTACAGGAGGAATGGATAAGATGAGTAGAGCGTTAATTATTGGTGCCGGTGGGGTATCCAACGTGGTCTGTCATAAGTGTGCACAGAATTCTGAAGTATTCGAAGAGTTCATGATTGCCAGCCGCACAAAATCGAAATGCGATGAAATCAAAAATCGGATTGAAAGTGGGATCTATGCTGGTCGTTCAAAAATTACGACTGCCCAAGTGGACGCGAACAATGTACCCGAATTGGTTGCTTTGATCAATGAATATAAACCAGATATCGTGATTAATGTGGCTTTGCCATACCAAGACTTGACCATCATGGATGCCTGTCTTGAAACAAAAACGGACTATGTCGATACAGCGAATTACGAGCCGGAAGATACGGCGAAATTTGAATATAAATGGCAATGGGATTACCGCGAACGCTTTGAAAAAGCCGGCATCACGGCTTTGTTGGGCTCCGGGTTTGACCCGGGCGTGACAAGCGTGTTTGCAGCCTATGCCCAAAAACATCATTTCGATGAAATCCATACCATCGATATCTTGGATTGCAACGGCGGCGACCACGGTTATCCATTCGCAACGAACTTCAATCCGGAAATCAACATCCGCGAAGTGACTGCTAACGGCAGCTACTGGGAAGACGGCAAATGGATCGAAACAGAACCAATGGAAATCAAACGCGAATATACCTTCGACCAAGTGGGCAAAAAAGATATGTATCTTTTGCACCATGAGGAGATCGAGTCATTGGCCTTGAACATAAAAGGGATCAAACGCATCCGTTTCTTCATGACTTTCGGCGAAAGCTACCTGACTCACTTGAAGGTTTTGGAAAATGTCGGCATGACGTCGATCGAACCGATCGATTTCGAAGGCAAACAAATCGTGCCGTTGCAATTCCTGAAAGCCGTATTGCCTGATCCGGGCTCATTGGGATCGCGCACAAAAGGGAAAACAAACATCGGCAACATCTTCACGGGGATCAAAGACGGCAAAGAGAAGACATACTACATCTACAACGTCTGCGACCATGAAGCATGCTACAAAGAGGTCGGCTCGCAAGCCGTTTCTTACACAACGGGCGTCCCTGCCATGATCGGGGCAGCGATGGTCTTGACCGGACAATGGAAGAAACCAGGCGTCTACAACATCGAAGAATTCAATCCGGATCCATTCATGGAAGCATTGAACGTATATGGCTTGCCTTGGCAAGAAGACTTCAATCCTACCTTAGTAGACTAGGAGGAACGCATGGAAACACACATTGACTTTGCGGCGTTGCCGACACCGAGCTACGTGGTGGATGAAACCTTATTGCGGCACAACCTGGAAATTCTGAAAGCGGTGAAGGACCAGACGGGCTGCAAAATTTTGCTGGCACAGAAGGCTTTCTCCATGTACCATTTCTATCCGTTGATTGCCGAATATCTTGACGGCACGACGGCAAGTTCCGTCCACGAAGCCAGATTGGGCTTTGAGGAGTTCGGGAAAGAGACGCATGTCTTCGCACCGGCCTTCAAGAAAGAGGAGATGGAAGCGTTGATTCCGATTGTGGATCATATCGTCTTCAATTCCCCTAAGCAAGTGAACCTGTACGCCGAAACTGGTGAAAAACAGCGGGCGCCCGATCCACATCGGTCTGCGCGTCAATCCGGAACTGTCGACGCAAGATCATGCCTTGTATGATCCGGCCAGTCCATTTTCCCGCTTGGGCACGACGGAAGCCAATTTCGACGCCAGCCAAGTAGGCATCCTGGACGGCCTGCATTTCCATACGCTTTGCGAACAGGATTCCGATGCCTTGGAAGCCACTTTGGTCGTCTTCGAGGAAAAATTCGGCAAATACTTGTATGACATGAAGTGGGTAAACTTCGGCGGGGGACACCATATCACCCGCGAAGGCTACGACATCGCCAAATTGGTGAAATGCGTCAACCACATCAAGGCAAAATACGATGTGCAGGTTTATCTGGAGCCCGGCGAAGCGGTTGCTTTGAATGCGGGATTTCTTGTGGCCAGCGTCTTGGAGACGAACTTCAACCAAATGAACCTGGCGATTTTGGACACTTCTGCGACTTGCCATATGCCCGATGTTATCGAGATGCCGTATCGGCCTATCATCATCGGATCGGGCGAAGCAGGCGAAAAAGCCCATACTTATCGTCTTGGGTGGCCAGACTTGCCTTGCCGGCGACGTGATCGGCGATTATTCATTCGATGAACCGCTGCAGGCGGGCGACAGATTGATCTTCACGGACATGGCAATCTATTCGATGGTGAAGAACACGACCTTCAACGGCATCCAACTGCCTGCCATCGCAGCGCATACGGTCAAAGAAGGCACGAAAGTCATCAAGACATTCGGCTATGAGGACTTCAAGTCCAGACTATAAAAGCAAACCAATCATTTAATGCCGCCACACGAGGTGTCTCATCTCCTGTGGCGGCATTTTTTTGGCATGCTACAGATTCAAATCGAATAAAGCTTTTCGGTGGGAACTAAGTGACATTTTCTTTCCGGCGCTTGTGGAACAAGTCATTTCCTAGGCTAGGTTGAAACGAGCTGAAGGAAAAAATTCATTATTGTATTTTTATGAATACCATTGAGGCGAGTCGTCTTTACTTACTTTTTTAATGTGTTAAGGCCCAAACGGGTTGGGTTACGTGTAGTATATAAATTGACGAAAACGCATAAATGTTATATATTTGAAAAAAGTAATATACTAAATTTCAGACTGCTTCCGAGAAATGGGATCCTCTATCCCCAATTACGAAAGACTTCGTCATCCTTCAATCCACCCATTCAAATTCTTCCTACGTCACAAAAAAACTACATCAAACGAAATCATCACTCCATCTATTCACTATCCGTTCAATCCTACCCAACCTAAAAGAGAAATTCTCATCCGCGACTTTAATAGTAAGTTTTACAAACAAACATAATTTACCTCGGCTATTTCTGGATAAAAACAGAGAAGCATCACCATCCAAACACTCCAAACTACCGTACAGGTTTATCAATCCTTTTTAAAGAAGCCATTCCGCATTAAATCATCCCTATTTTCAATTTTCTGCCACTCCGTTCGTAGAGCCAAGCAACTGTCCAAAGCTCAGATATTGCTTTTTTTTAAGTAAGTTTAATAATCGAACAATTAGTGGCGTAAGATGATTTTGCATCATCCCTATTCCTATACCGATCTTCAAACAGCACTCATTCTGCACTCCAGTGATTTTCGGGAAAGCAAACCCCGATTTTGACACAATTTTAACCACCGTTTGATCTCCCTGAAGCTAATCCGATTTTTGTGCATACATAGATGTTTTAATTTTTTTTTCGAGCCACTTGCTTTTGTTATTCCTGAAAAATGATGGGTTTTCAAACAGCCGAAACACAACCAAATGGAAGAGTGTTAGAGGGTGTTTGATTTATTCCTGTTAGGTCAAGCAAATACAACGTCGCTCATTAAAAAAGGAGGGAATGAAGATGAAAAAACGATTTTTATCGTTGGAAAAAATATTATTTTGGCTGATTACGGTAATCATGATTATGCCTTCGTTTTTATCAATGTTCAGTGGGTTCGCTGTGATGGCAAGTGAGTCTAGCGGCAGCGATGCCGTTCAATCTACAGAAACCATTGAGGGGAAATCTGTTGAGGAACCGATAGTGGAGCAGGTCATGGCAGCCGAAACGTTGGCAGCACCCGCTGAGGAAGCGATTGCGGTTGATTCGTCCATTTCCGGAGAAGTCACTTCGCTGGAAACAGCAACGGCACCGGTAAGCGAAGAAACGTTGGCTCCGGCTAGCGCGTTTTCCCTTGAGGCAGAGAGCATCATGCCGGCAGCTTCCTTGGCGTCGGTTGCCACGATGGCAGCAAGCAACACTGCTTATTATTACGCCGACCCTGATTACATCTCCATCGGCGGGTACATCAATACAACTTCGACGAATGACCATACTTTGGTGGGGCCTGTTTGGGCACAGGACGGAAATGTCTATATTGCCATGAAAACGACCCACGAAATGGATGCAACCCAGCAAATGACCATAAATGGGATCATGCCGCTGAGTTACCAACAATGGAATCTTGGACAATCCATCTATATAGATGACGCAGAAATGAAGCCGGATGGATTGAACGGGAACATATCAGGGAACCGCTGGATCGTCTTCCAATTTTTATTGGGAGCAATCAATCTCGGGGCAGGCCAAGTAAACACCGCTTATTTCCACGGCAGGGGCAACGGGTTTGATGTTTCGGGCCCGATTGTCTTCGATGTTCCAAAAATAAGTGTGACCATCAACAAAACATGGATAGGGCCGGCAACACCGGTCAGCTTTAACCTCTATTGCACGGACAGCTTGGGCGATCATCTCGTCCCGGGAAGTCCATTTACGCTAACTCCGGCAACGCCGACACCTGCCGTTCCTATGGTCCTCACTATTCCCGAACTGCCAAAAACAAACAATGTCGGACAGATATACGACTATTACATCGAGGAAGTAAATGCCTATGGATACGACGTTTCGATAAGCGGCGATCTAAATGCTACGGATAGCTACACCTTTGATGTGTTGAACACATACAAACGTATTTCTGTGGATGTGACCAAGACATGGAGTGGGGGTCCGGCTGAGCATCCGAACGTATACATTCAGCTTTATCAAAACGATATCGCTTACGGCTCATTGATTGAGCTGGAAAATGGTGAAACGTCATACACCTGGACGGGATTACCTTTTGAGGACGAGCAAGGAACCGATTACCGGTATACCGTCGCTGAACTCGCAGAAACGGATACGGAGGGTGAATATGGAGTTGGCGCACCAGGAAATTACACTTACGCCGTTACAGGCGATGCGATTGCAGGTTTCCTTATTACCAACACCTATACCAGCCCAAGTAAAGCCATCTACGCCACGAAGATTTGGGAGAATGGTCCTGCGGACAAGCCCGAAGTCCAATTCCAGCTTTACCGGAAAGTGGGGGCAACAGGCCTGGAAGAAAAAGTAGGGGGTCTGGTTACCGCACCCGATGTCAACCAAACTGGCACTTACGAGGTTTCCGTCCTGATGGGCAACTATCCGGAAAAGGGTAGTAATGGTGATTCCTACCTTTACTTTGTCCGCGAAAACGGCACGCCAACGAACTATACAAAAAACGAAGACGGATTGGCGATTACCAACACTTATGCCAAGCCGCAAATCCAGCTTATGGGTGAGAAGACATGGGCAGAAGATACGGAAGGGCATCGTCCGGCTGAAATCTCCATCACACTGAAAAGGATGATTGCCGGAGGCGTGCTTGAGGATGTAGCTACAGAGGTCACGACCGCAGCCGATGGGTGGAGATACGATTTCGGCATGAGAGACAAGACAGACAGCGATGGCAATGAATACAGTTACAGCGTCGTTGAAGGCGCCATTACCGATTACGACACAGCCTATCCAACGGGTTATCTGGAAAACGAAGGTTGGCACCTGGACATCACCAATACGCTCGTCAAAGGCAGCCTCTTCATCAAAAAGGTCGATCAGAATGGGGATCCATTGACATCAGACAGCGCAACGTTCAAGATTACGCGCGCTTTACCGGCCGCAGCAGCGCCGTTTACGCAAACACTGGAAACGGATGCGAATGGACTGCTGGTATTCCCTGATTTGATGGCTGGAACCTATGTTTTGGAAGAAACAAAAGCTCCGGACGGGTACAATCTGCTCAACAGGGATATAACCATCATCATCGAGAAGGATGCCGCAGGAAAGGCGGTTGTTCGAACGGAGTCGGGAGAGATCATAACCGCTGAGGTTCCGTTGGAACTCGCGAACACACCCATCAGGGAATTGCCAGGAACCGGCGGGATGGGCACAACGCTTTTCATGCTGGTGGGGATGGGCATCATGATAGGTGCAGTCTTTTTCTACCATAAGACAAATGGCAAAAACGGGAAATAATGAATCGATTGGATGAGGGGGATAAGAATATGAACAAGAAGAAAAAAAGCCTGTTTGCAGCATTGCTATCACTGTTTGTTCTGCTCGCACTGGCACTGCCCACAACGGCGCAGGCAGCGACGGATAGACCAGCAACCGGTACGTTGACGATCCATAAATTACAATACAACACGGAGACCGCACCGGAAATCACAAACAACGGTTTGGTACTGCCGGATTTGCCGGCGGGCACTTCCGTTTTGCAAGGAGTCACCTTCAAAATTTATAAAGTAGCGGATGATGCAACGTCCACTACGATTCCTGGGGAAGTTACGCCGATAATCGTAGTGACAGATGCACAAGGTTTAGCTGTATTCACGAATTTAGCTGCAGGCCGTTATTTGGTAGTTGAAGATATTACTGCAGCTGGAACACCAGCTGGGATTGAGTCATTCACTCCTAATTTCTTGGTTGATGTACCAATGATGAATCCGGACAACGTTACTTGGAATGCAAGTGTTCATGTTTACCCTAAAAATCAATTGGTATTAGGGAAAGTGCAATTAACGAAAGCGTTCCAAGGTTATACAGAAGCACCCTATCCAATTGCTGCCTTTGACCTGTACAAAGGTGATTCTGCTGATGGAACTGCTGATGATACGAAGATTGGTACATACCCAACCAATGCCACCAGCGGCAAAATCAACGTTGAGAATTTAATTGTTGGTCACTACTATTTTGTTGAAACAAGTGCTCCCACTGGTTTCGGGTTGAATCAAACACCGATTGAATTCGATATTACAATCAACGATCACAATGAAACGAAGAATCTTAACGACAACAACTTCCTATATCCTACGATTGATAAATTTGTAACAACAATCGACAATAAAAACGACACAGCAAACGTCGCTGCATTAAATACATGGATCATCCAATCCACTATCCCCGAGGATATTAAAGACTACGAAAGCTACATCATCACGGACGATTTGGATTCAGCCTTGGATTATGAGGGTGGTTTGACGGTTAAGGCCGGAGATACTGTATTGACGCCAGGGACAGACTATGAGTTCACGGAACCAGCAGTCGGGACTGCCGGACCGGTAATATTAATCTCCATTGGTACTGAGGGGTTGGTTGGACATGAAGGTCAAAAAGTTACCATTGCATTCAATACATCCATCAACGAAACAGCTGTAATGGGTAAAAACATCGAAAATGGAATCAAAATTACAGCCGCTTTGGATGGAACAACGTATGTGGATGAAAAAGGGTCACCTGAAGTGCATACTGGCGGTAAGAAGTTCGTGAAGGTCAGCGCAGCAGGTTCCGTTGGATTGTCTGGAGCTGAATTCAAGATTTTCAAAGCGGAAACGACGCAATATCTTCAAGATGACTGGTCTTGGGGTGATAAAGCAACAGCTCACATTTTTACATCAGAATCAGATGGGAAATTTGAAGTTAAGGGCTTAGCCTATGGCGACTACACATTGGAAGAAACAACAGCTCCAACAGGATATAAACTTAGAGCTGATGTTGACTTTACTATTGATCAAGGAAGCTATGCCGATGTACAGTCGCAAAAATCACCAACTCCCCGACATTGGTGCTGCCAGAACCGGCGGGATGGGAACGATTCTGTTCACGGTTGCCGGGTCAGGCTTGATGGCAGTAGCTGTGAAACGATACAAAAAAGATGGCGCTGAAGAATAGGCAGTCTAAACCAAGACTCCGTAGCCATCTTGATTGCAAGGACGGGCGATTTAATCGCCTGTTCATCGAAGGGTCCTTTCTTTATAAGGGGCCTTCGATGAGCAGCTGCCATATTCGAAGAGTCAGCGATGAATGGGAATTCCTTTCATGGGGCTCTTCTTTGTTATCGCGAAAGTGGGTGATCAGCTTGGGGATGAAGACAGCGAAGAAACGACAAAAGGTTGTCATGGCAATTTTTTTTGCAATAGGATTGGGTGTTTTTTTGTATCCAACACTCAGTAACCTGTATGTTGAACAGTTCCAAAATCAGATCATTGATGCCTATCAGGACAAAGTTGATCAGATGACGAAGGATGAAAAAGCACAGAAGCTCCGGAATATGATTGCGTATAATGAGGAACTGAGCCAAGAGGGGACAGCCTACACAGATCCCTTCGCCGGCATTTTTGACAGCGAATCAGCAGCATCTGAGGAAGACAACAATGCTTCCGTTAAGGAAACCACCGAAAGTTCAGAACCAGTTGTTTATGATGCCTTGTCAGAATCAGTAGGAGAGTCATTAGGCCACATAGAGATTCCTAAAATCGGCATAGATATTCCAATTTATATAGGAACAAGCGAAAAAGTACTTCAGGAGGGCATCGGCCTGTTGGAAGGCAGTTCATTGCCTGTCGGTGGAGCCAGCACACATGCAACACTGACCGGGCATAATGGTTTGCCGAGCGCAAAATTATTTACGGATCTGCATAAACTGAAGGAAGGCGATATTTTTTACATTCATGCACTGAATGATACTTTGGCATATGAGGTGGACACCATCCAAACGGTACTGCCGGATGAAACAGCGTCCTTGAAAATTGTCGAGGGAAAGGACTTGGTCACGCTTATAACCTGCACCCCCTACATGGTAAACACCCACCGTTTATTGGTGACAGGGCATCGGGTGCCCTATGAAGCGGTCGATGAGGTTGCAGGAAGGTCACAAGCCAAGGCGGCCATTGCAGCAGAGGATGAAGCGGATTACTTTGGGATGTACGGAAAAAGCGGTATGGCGGTTGCTTTTGTTTTCGTTGTGATGCTGCTTTATGCCATAAAACGGAAGAAGGGCGGCGGCATAAATGACAAGTAAAAAGAGAAACAGATATCTTTGGCTTTTCATTTTGGGCGTCTCCATCGTACTGGGACCCCAACTGGTCATCTTTTACAATGAGGTGACGCAAGACAATCAAATGACACATTACTTGGATTCGGTTGCGGCGATTCCCGAGGAACAAATCGAGCAATTTTTTGCGGAAGCAGAAATCATCAACAACACTGAAACCGCGCGGAAAGCGACGGAAACAGCAATTTTTGCGGATGATGCAGGTGAACTGGATGATAAAATTGACAGCGGGTCCGTCGCTGCAACGGACGTGTTCTTACCGTTCAGCGATCCGTTCAGCGAACAATCTGCAGCCTCTGGGGAGCAGCCGGCTTTGATAGCTGATTTGATAGCTGAGGAGGAAGTCTTCGCTTTTCTTGAAATACCCAAAATAGGGGAGACGTTACCGCTGTATCTGGGGGCCAGCGCCGATCATCTCGCCAACGGGGTCGCTCAGGTGACGGGCTCCTCTTTGCCTACCGGCGGAACAGGAACGCATGCCGTCATCGCTGGCCATCGCGGTTTCTACGGTGCGACCTTTTTCCGCTACATCGATCAGCTGGAGCCGGGCGATCGTTTCTACATCCATATTTTGAATCAGCTATTGGCGTATGAAGTCACCGGCCAGGCCATCGTCGAACCGGAGGATACCGCATCGTTAACAGTCGCGGCAGGCGAAGACTTGGTCACCTTGCTGTCCTGTGATCCCTATCCGACCGATCGTTACCGCATCTTGGTGTATGGCAAAAGGGTAACGGACGAAGGCGGTCCGGCGAGCTATCTTGCAGCCTCATCGGGCATCGCCAGCGCCGACGATGGCAGCGCGGTTGAACCGGAAATAGCCGCTGGAAGGTACTGCACAAGAGGCGGTGGTATCCGCCGAAGAAACGACCGACAGCGAGGATAACGCTGAACCGGAGGAAACACAAAACGACGTAGCTTCTGCAGCAGAGGATGCATCCAATGCGGGTGAAAAAAGCACATCAGAAGCGACGGCCTTTACGGAGCAACGAACCCTTCAAAGTTCTGGGCTGAACAGCGAAATTGCTTCCGTGGCGCGTAACCATAAATGGCTGAATCGGCTAATCATCCTTGCCGGTATTCTTGCGATTCTCTATTGTATCGGCCTCATCTACATAATAAACCAAGCAATCGCAATGAATGTTTCACCAATCGCTGTCTTTTGCTAAAGACGGTAATTGGTGGTAAGATGAAATGAGAACGCTGACAGAAAGTTGTTTTGATTGGTGAGGGGGTAGCGTTGTGGAGAAACTTGTCCAGGAACTTGTTGATGCCGCTAAACTTGCATTTGATGCAAAGGATTTTGAACTCGCAGAAAAAAAATATGTAGATGCGTTGTATCTATTAGATAATCCCGAAGCGGAAGAATATCAGACCATCGTATCTGAACTAGAGAAGTGTTACACAGTACAAGAAAACTATGATGGAGCAAAAGAATGTTTGGAGGAGCTCTATTGGTATGCGAAAAAAAATAAGCACTTGAAAAAAGAAGCGGAATATCTTCATAAGTTGGCTGTGAATGCCCGCCAGACGGAAGAATATGATTTAGCCGCCATCATGTGTGAAGAAGAGTTAGCCTTCCGCATGACGCATTTTCCGGATGACTATATCGGATTGGCGGAAACCTATCATGAGGCCGCCATGTTGTCTTTGCTGCAAAGGAATCCGATCAAAGGCAAAGTGTACATCGATAAAGCGAAACACTACGCTGAAAAATCGGGAGACAGCATCGTCATTGCGGGCGTATTGCGCGGCTTAGGCGACTATCATTTCACCATCAATGAATTGGAAAAAGCGCGCGGACTGTATCTGGATAGCCATTATCTCTATAAATTGCATAGGAATCATGAAGCGGCCGATGAATTGCTGAAGCGGATTCGGTGCTTGGATGACGGGGTAAAACACAAAAATAATGAACCGAAAAAATAGGCCACCCAGAAGTGAGTCTGCTGAAAAATACTATCCATCATTTAAAGTGGGGAAAAATAAGGAAACCGCATTAAAAGGGAAGTCCATACCCATTTTAATGCGGTTTCCTTTATAAAAGTGGAGGTCATTTTTTACTCGGAGTGAAAAATCCTTCGCTTTTCCGGCAGCCTACCAAAAGCGAGCGCCTATTTTTTTCTTTCAATCTTTTCGTCCAAGCAATCTGTTCCTTAAAGAACGGACAAGATGTCCTCAGGTTTTTTGAAGATATGATCGGCATCAAAGCCTTCGCTCGTGTGGGAACCCCATTCGGCGAGGCCGAAGGCAACATCCGCATTGCGGGCGCACAAATTATCGAAGATGGAATCGCCGATGTAGATGGCTTGCTCTGCCGGTACATCCAGGCGATTCAGACATTCCGTCAAAGGCTCGCCTGAGGGTTTATGCTCTTTCGTATCGTTTGATGTGATGATTTCGTCGAACAAATGAGTCAGTCCGAAAGGCGTAAAGCTCCTGTCAAAACTTTCGCGGGTCTTTGATGTGACGATGCCTAGGCGATGGTGGTTATCTTTCAGGTGGTGCAATGTTGCTTTCATCCCGTCGAAAATGGCCACCGTATCTATATGTTTCCGAGAGATGGCGCTCCATTTCGGATGAAGGTCGGTTGCCTCTTCATGCGTGAATCCCAATGAAATCAAGCCTTTTATGCCCGGAATACCAAATACTTTAAGCATATCTTCCTTTGTTGCCCGTCGTCCTGCATGCTCCGTCAAAATTTTGTCCAAGCCGATAAAGATGGATTGTTCCGTATCGATGATGGTACCGTCGATATCAAAGATAAATGTTTGAATCATTACAAATCACTCCCTTAAAATAGTCCCGTTCATTATAGCACAACCGTTTTGGATTGCTAGACTGGATGGGAAATCCCCATTAAAGTTAAAAATAATGGTAAATTATTGAATAGTATGTTGCATTAGGCCTTTTTGGATGTATACTAAAGTTCAGTGAAAATGAATTTGAAATGAAATTGAGTGGGGATAAAACCGACTTTTTTATAGTGTAAGGGGAATACAATTATGTCATTAAATGAAAAAGAATCAAAAATACTGAGCTACATCAAGGAAAACCCGTTTATTTCCCAACAGGATTTGGCGGAAAAAATCGGCTTGTCCCGACCAGCTGTTGCAAACATCATTTCCAGCTTGGTGAAACGCGGCTACTTGTTGGGCAAAGCCTATGTCATCAACGATACGCGTCCCATCGTCTGCATCGGCGCAGCGTGCATAGACAGACGGTATTTTGTTGAAGAAGACCTGATCCAGGGACAATCGAATAATGTGACCTCGCAAACATCCATCGGCGGAGTGGCGTTGAGCGTTGCCGAAAATCTGGGGAGGTTGCAAGAAGAAGTGGTTCTCCTGTCTTTGGCGGGCAATGATGCGGAATGGCAAACCATCGAACAAGCGATGCGTCCCTTCATGAAAATAAATGAAGTGGAAGTCGTCAACGGTTTGGCGACCGGAACATTCATGGAAGTCATCGACCACAACGGGAAAATGCTGATCGGATTAGCCGAAATGGATATCTATGACTATATGCAACCGGAATGGATCATGAAGCATATCGCCACCTTGAAGAGAGCGAAAGCCATCGTGAGCGATTCAAATTGCCCGAAAGACAGCATGGAACACCTGTTGGAAATAGGCATGAAATACAATATCCCCGTCGTGTTGATCACGGCGTCTGTTTTGAAACTGCACACGATTCCCGAAAATTTGAAGGGCTTGAAACTGCTGATCACAAAAAAAGATGAAACGGAAAAATATTTCGATATGAAGATCGATAGCCCTGCGTCCCTCAGAATCGCGCTGCAGAAGTGGCTGGATAAAGGTGTGCAGCATGTCATTATGACGAAGGATAGCCAATCTGTCGCATATGCGAGCGAAAAACACGGTATGCGGGTTTTTGATTTGAAAAACAAAGGATCAGATACGTACATTTGGGGGACCAACGAGGCGCTTTGTGCCGGCATCGTGTTCTCCTATTTGAAAAAGGATACCTTACCGGAAATTATCCAGACGGGCTTGGTCAACGCAATCATGTCTGCGAAGTCCACCTATAAAGTCCGTCCGAACCTGTCGCAGGCGACACTGCGGAAAGATGTAAAGGAAATCGGCACGTTGGAAAGCATTGAAATTTAAAAAGCCAGAACCAAACAGATGTGCCACCTGCATCGTCAGATCAATCTGCAGAAACTCCTATTGAAATTCTACTCAAATAAATAAAGAGTTAAATGTGGCACTTTATTTGTTTGTATATTTATAGTCTACTGTGCGACAAATCTTTTGTTTATTTGGTTAATATAGTAAAATAAGGGTAAGGAAAGCGTTTTCTGATTTATTATCCTGAAGGAGTGGTATGGATGAGCAAGTACAAAAAGATATTAGTGCCAGTTGATGGATCGGAGACTTCGATCTCAGCTTTCAAGCAAGGGGTACATATTGCCGAACGAGACGAGGCAGATTTGTATCTTGTTGCGATACTGGATAAAATAGATAATGCTGAGGAAGCTGCTCAACTACACAAAGACAAAGATTCTTTATTTGATGAATTGGATAGGTATGCCAGAGCCAATGGCGTTGCAGTGCATAAAGATATGCGTACCGGCAGTCCGAAGGAACTCATTGCGAAAGACCTGTTGGAAGAATGGAATATTGATCTGATTGTCATGGGGGCAACAGGAAGAGGAGCAATCGCTCAATTGTTGCTGGGTTCCGTCACCAATCATGTCATAAACCACGCGCCATGTGACGTATTAATAGTAAGGAAAAGTTAACAAAACGCTTTTAAAAATAAAATCAGAAAACGCAAAAAAGTCTAGTTACGCATCCGGTAACTAGACTTTTCCTTTTTTATGGCAAACTATAAGTTTTTTCGAGTACAGAAGTGCATCACCGTAGGCGTTTCACGTATTTGCAATATGTTCCACGTTCCCAAAAGATGGCTAGCGGTCCAAGCCTGCCTCTCGGAATAAAGATAAAGGGTCCTCTTGGCTCTGCGAGCCAAGACATACTGTTCGACTAACCTGCTGACGCAGGAAGTCTCTCAGCAATTGCGCTCTACGATGCTCATTTGCATGGGAGTCTTAGGGATTTATCCCTTAGAGTCCCAGTATAAGGTGACCGTAGGGAAAGTTGCAGGGCCAGATTTCCTAAATTGTCATGGCTCTTGCGATTTCAATCGCTTAGAGACATGATACACTTGACCGCTTTTTGGTCACAGTGTTTCCTTACTAGTCGAGGCAGAGCGGGCTTGTCCCGCTTTTCTAAATTACATCACGATTTTCGCTTCGCTTCCTTCAGCGGAGCGGGTGACTTCGATGTGGACCGGTATCCTCGTCTTCAATTCATCCACATGCGAGATGATTCCCACCAATCTGCCGCGGCTGTTCAGTTCGAAGAGTGCCTCGATGGCCGCATCCAAAGATTCCGAATCCAGCGTTCCGAACCCTTCGTCGATGAAGAGCGTATCGATTTGGATGCCGCCGCTTCGGCTCTGCATGACATCGCTCAGCCCCAGCGCCAGAGAAAGCGAAGCCTTGAAGCTCTCGCCGCCGGACAGTGTTTTGACGCCGCGGGTCTGGCCGGTGTAGTGGTCAAGGACATCCAGATCCAATCCTTTGGCGCCGGCGCCTTTACCTTTGTCTTCTTTCCGGCTCAACAGATAGCGGTTATTGGTCATCTGTTGGAAACGGTGGTTGGCGGCTTCGATGATATCGGAATAGTAGATCGCCAACACGTAGCGTTCAAAGGATACATAGTCCGTCTCTCTCGAGCCATTGGCGATTTCGGATAAGGTCTTGTACTGTTTGAAGGAAGTCAGGATCTTTTGTTGCTTTTTGTAGATTGCGGCAATCCGTTCCGACGCAGTGGTTAACTGGTGCAGGGCACTCGCCAGCTCTTCCTTTTCCTTATCCAGCGTGTGAATTTCGTCGTCCAGGGCTGTTTTCTGTTCCGCGAAGGAATCCGCCGTGCTGGCGGGGTCTAATCCTTGTGCGGCGGCCTGCAGTTTTTCCGACCGGTCTTGGTTGATGGCCATGCGGCTTTCGTATTGTTCAATCGCCGCTTTGTTTTTTTGGACATGTTCCGCGCTCAGAATCAAACAGTCAAACGGTTCGCTCAATTTTGTGGCCGCAAGGACTTCTTCAAAGGCCGTTTTCGCGGTTTTTACGCGTTCAGCCGCTTCCGTTGCTTGTGCGGCGTAGGCGATTGCGTTTGCCATGCATACCGCAATCTGTTTCGAAGCTTCGTTGATTTCCGTCTGCATAGCCGTATGTTGCCGGGTAACGGATTCGATCTGTTCGGCCTGCTGCTTGCGTTTATTTTGGACCGTCTGCAGATCTGTCTCCGGAAGCTGCGTTTCGGTTTGGACGATTTCTTCGCTTAGTTCTGCTAGGCGTTCCCGGTTGAATGCTATGGCGGAAAGCGACTTCTGGATGGCTGTATCCGTCTCTTTGCTCTTCGCTTCGGCTGTCTGCAGTTGTCTCTGCAGCAGATCCTGTTGGTCAGCAAGGCTTTGACGGCTTCGATTTCAGCCAACAGCGTTTTTTCTGCGCGCGCCTGATCGTTCATCTGGCTTTCCAATGCGGCTGCAAAAGCTTCGTATTGATCGGTTGCGATGCCAAGGTCGTCATGCAGGTTCTGCAATTGTTCCTGGAGACTCTGCAAGGAAGCAGCAAGCGTTTGGTAAGATGCGTACTCCTTATTGCGTGCCTCCCCCAAAATTTCCAGATCATCCGCAGACAAGGTAGCTGACGCTTTTTGGGCTAAGACAGGGTGATGGAGGGAGCCGCAAACCGGGCAGGCTTCATCATCGGCAAGATTTTCTGCGAGTATGCCCGCAAGATTTTGGTTGTAATGGCTTGTTTCGCTGCGGAGTTCTTCATCCTTCGCCAAGAAGAGCTGATACTGATCCTGCATGGCTTTTGTTTCGCGTGATTGTCGGGTCAGCAGGGCGGCGATCTGTTTGGTTTTGCCTTTTTGATTTTCCGCTTGCGCCATTGTCGTCTGGATAACGCCAAGTTTTTCTTGGAGCTGGACGGCTTCTTTCTGGGCTGTCTGGATGGCAGAGAGGCGTTCCGTTAACCCCTTCATTTCCTCGGTCAGTTCGGCCCGTTTTGCTTCTTCGTCCCGTTTTTCCTTCTCGGCTCGGATGATGGCTCCGTTGATTTCCTCCAACTGCTTTTTCTTGCCGCTCAAAGCTTCGATTTCTTTCTCCTGCTCCTTAAAAGCATCGACAAGTTCCCGCCAGGCGGGGATTTGCTGATAGGTGGCTTCCAGCGCTTCGGCTGCTGCCTTTTTTTCCGCATAACTCTCTTCTACCTTCTTGGAGCGCCTTCTCATTTTCGGCGAGCTGCAGAATTTTGCTGTTTTGTTCCTTTTCCTCGGAAACCAGCGACTTTCTTTTGGCTTCGGCTGCAGCGGCTTGTTCATGGTCCGCCAGCTGCTTTTTCATTTCAAGGATGGTTGTCTGCTGCAGAACGAGCTGCGTCTTTTCTGCTTCCAGCTGGTCGATTTCCAGCAGAAGCTTGCGGTTGCCTTCGGCGATATGGCTTTCTTCCCGCAAGAGGGCCAGCCTGGCTTCGAGCGCTGTCCGTTCCTGTTCTTTATTCAAAAGGATGACCGCGATGCGTGCCTGCACGGCTTGTGTATCCTCGAGGGCAATCGCCTGCTGCAGTTCCTCGTCCGGTATGCCGGAAACGAAGGTGAAGGCCGTCTTCAAACCGTCCATGGCGGAGTTAGCCTGCCCCTGCAGTTCGCTGGTCTTCTTCTTCAGATGATCCTGGAAGTTTTTGATGACGGCGGTCCCGAAAATATTGCGGAAGATATTTTGCTTGTCGTCGCTGTTCGATTCCAATAATTTCTTGAATTCCCCCTGCGGCAGCATGACGATCTGCTTGAACTGGTCGTACGTCAAGGAGAGCAACTGTTGGATTTCAAGATTGGCGTCGCGGACTTTCGTCGTGACCGTATCATCATGATAGTATTCCACGGCCGAAAGGACATTTTTGGGCTTGCCGTTCTTGCCGGGGCCAGTCTGGGCCGGGGTCCGTACGATCCGGTAAGGCTGTCCGTTGTATTCGAATGTGAAATCCACATAACACATGTCCATGTCGGTGGCGAACTGCGATTTGAAGGTATCTTTTTCCCGGCTGCTGCCGCTCGAGTCATCATAGAGGGCATAGGCGATGGCATCGAAGATGGTCGTCTTGCCTGCGCCGGTCGGGCCGCTGACGAGGAAAAGCGTCTGGTTCTGGAACTGCGTGAAGTCCAGCGACGTTTTCCCTTTGTAGGGGCCGAATGCGTTCATTTCCAGTTTTAATGGTCTCATCTACTCATCCCTTTCTACGGCGGCGAAGGCATCGGAAACGACTTTGAAGGCTTCCTCGTCCAGCTCCAGATTGCGGTAAAGTTCATAGAAATCCTTGAAAAGCTCCGGCAACGTCGTTTTCTGCAGATCTTCCTGGTTGTGCTGCAAAGACACGGTTTCCGCTTGGCGTTGCGTCACGTATTCCAGCCCCATCGCCTGAGGATAGCGCAGGCGCAGCTGGTTCATGGCATCCATGACGTATTCCGTGTCCTCCAGTTCGAAGAAGAGATAGTCGTCCGAACGGCCTTCCATGCATTCCGCAAAGGTCCCCTTGACTATGCGCATATCCCGCAATGGCTTGATGTAGAGCGGTTCGATGGATACGCCGCTCTTGTCGACGGTGACGATCGAAACCTGTTTCCTGTGCGCCGTTTCCGACTTGGAATATTTCAGGATGGAGCCGCTGTAGCGTACCTTGTCGCTCGAAACCTTCTGCGCTTTGTGCAGATGCCCCAAGGCGACATAGTCGAAATCATCGAACAGGTGCACGTTGACGTATTCGGCCGTCCCGATGCTGAGTGGGCGTTCGGAGTCGGAGGTTTCGCTGGTGTCCTGTGAATAGTCGATGATGTAGCCGTGCGCGATCAGGATGTTCACTTCGTCCGGATCCATCGTCGCTTTTATCGCTTCGATCTGCACGCGCGTCGCGTCCTCGATGTTTTTGATGCTGTCATCCTGCAGCAGTTCCCGGATGAAGACGTGATCGGCGAAGGGTAGCAGATAGAAGTTCGTGCCGTTCAGGGAGACTTTCCTGGTCTCCTTTTTGACGGTCCCTTCGATATACAGTTGGCTGTCGGCCAAGAGAAGGGAACCGTATTCCACCCGTTCATTGCTGTCGTGATTGCCGGCGATGACGAAGACCGGAACCTGCAGTTCCTTTATCATCCGCGTCAAAATCGTGTTCGCCAATGCGACGGCTTCTTTCGGAGGCAGCGAACGGTCGTAGAGGTCGCCGGCCATGATGATGGCGTCGATTTCTTTTGTTTTCAGTGTTTCGATCAGTGCATGTAAATAATAGCTTTGGCCTTCAAGCATGGAAAAATCATTGACCATTTTTCCCAAGTGCCAATCGGCGGTATGCAGAATCCGCATAGATGGAGCCCCCTCATTCATTCTGTTGATTAATATACGCAACCTTGCGCGTTTTCATTTATTCTGCTTCTTAACCAGATATAGTTCCCATTATAACAA
>CAVSSJ010000002.1:0-147883 GCA_963730595.1 uncultured Carnobacteriaceae bacterium | reverse complement strand
TCGGAAGGAAGAACTTAAAAAAAGAGGACAGGACTTTATTATGTCCTAGCCTCTTTTTAGTTCCTGACACCTAACGTAAACGTGTTCCAAAAAGCAGACCCGACGTCACTTAACGAATAATGCTCAGGTGGTCTGCGACCATCTTCCGCTTATTCGCTCCAGTGATTCGGGTCTGAACGCTTTTTGTCACACTCTCCGGAAGTGCTTAATCCAGTTTATTCAAGTAGTCGTAACGTTCGAATACGTCCGACTCGGTAATCCCAACAAGAACGATGTCTTGGTCGACGATGTAATCCGCCGAGAAGGATACATCCAAGTGTTCGCCTCTGTGTTTGCGCAAGCCGATGATGTTGATGTCATATTTTTTGCGCAAGTCCAATTCAAGCAATGATTTGCCGACCCATTTGGCAGGCGGATAGAATTCGATGATGGATGTCTGTTCGTCCAAATTCACAACATCTTCGATATTGGTGCGCAAAATGTTTTTTGCGACACGCATACCGGTTTCTTTCTCCGGCAAGATGACTGTGGTGGCACCGATCTCCAACAGCACATCGCGGTAATTCTTGTTTTTTGCTTTTGCGATGATGTGCTTGATGCCTAACCTTTTGCAGTTCATGACCGCAAGGACGCTCGCTTCCAGAACGGTACCCGTCGCAATGACGACAACGTCACAGTCGCCTAAACCGATGGATTCCAATAAAGCTAGATCGGTAACGTCACCGATGACCCCTTTTGTAATGAACGGTTCCAGACGGTTGACGTTATCGGGATCCTTGTCGACCGCAATAACATCAGAATCAAATTCAGACAACGTTTTCGCAATGGTGGACCCAAAAATACCAAGACCTAAAATGCCGACCAATTTACTCATTTTTATAATCGCTCCTATTCTTCCTTATCCAATCAGTATGTTTCCTTTTGAGAACTCGACATCTTGCACTTTTTGAGTCCTCTTCGATATGCTATCCACTAACGTGATCGGACCGATACGGCCCGCAAACATCAAGCACATGATGACCGTTTGACTCAGTCGCCCTAAAGTCGGCGTCAAATTTGCAGTCACCCCAACCGTAGCCAAGGCAGAGACGGCTTCAAATAAAACGTAGATGAAATCAACTTCAGGATTCAGGATGCTCAACAGGCTGGTGCCGATGATGAGGCTGCCAAGCAAGGCCATGAAGATGACGAAAGCTTGGCGTACCATTTGCCTGGATAGGGTATGCTGTGCGATATTCACATTGCTTTGCCCTCTCAATTCATTGAAAAGCGTCAAAGCAACGATAGCAAAAGTCGTCGTCTTTAAACCGCCGGCGGTACCACCGGGAGATCCCCCGATGAACATCGTGATGACAAACCAGAACAAAGTGAACGGATATGCTTTTGTATAGTCGATGGTGGCAAAGCCAGCCGTTCTCATGGTCACGGTCTGGAAATAACCCGCCATCAATTTTTGCGGGAAGGTGAATGTCCCGATCGAATTTTCATTGGTATATTCCACTGCCACGAAGAATATGGTTCCGACAATGATGAGGAGTAGCGTTACCGTAAGGGCTATACGGCTGTGCAAGGAAAGGCCGCGGAAGAAAACCCGCAGGCTGGGCCTGCATTTTTTTTTGAAATAGCATTTCACGCTCTTGGACACATCGAACCAGACGGAAAAACCGATGCCGCCGAGGATGATAAGGCTGGTGATGACGAAATTGATCAAGGGATCATGGACATAGTCGAGCAAGCTTATATTGCCCAACGTATCGAAGCCCGCATTACAAAATGCGGAGATGGCAAGGAACAGGGATGTGAACATACCGTTGCCCCAACCCATTTGTGGGACAAAACGGAAAGACAGCAACACGAATCCTGCACCTTCAATCACTGCCGTATATTTCAGGATATCCGAAAGATATTCGCGGAATCCGCGGGCATCCCCCCTATTTATTCCTTCTTGGACCGCCAAGCGGTTACGGAGACCAATCCGTCCTTTGAAGCGGGTAACGACACTGGCAATCAGGGTCATCAACCCCAACCCGCCGATTTGCATTAATATCATTCCAATAACTTGGCCGAATTTAGTATAGGAATCATGGACTGACTCTGTAAACAACCCGGTCACACAAACCATGGAGACCGCCGTAAACAAATTATCAAAATAGGTAGCTTCCGAAGTGGGCAGTTGGCTGATCGGCAGCGTCAATAAAAGCGAGCCTGTGAAGATGACAAAGGCAAAACTAGTTGCAATCTTCTGTGAAATAGACCAGCCCGAAATTCGCTCTAACACAATATATTCAATTCTCCTTTCGCATTACCATACAAATAAGATTTGATACTTCATTATAATACCGGTGTATGATAAAGCAACTAAAATGCATAAAGCTATATTAAAACAATTTCTGGAAAAAGCAAACCATTTTCAAGCTTATTGAAAACTTTTCTTCATATATAATAGAAGTGGACAGCTAATCTGGTTAATAAAGAGATATTCGTAACATTTCAGAAATATTTGTTCAAAAGAAGGGGAACCCGGAAAATCGGTTGCGAAATCCAGCTTGTTCGCATAGGATAGAAAGTGACAAGAAAAAGGGGCGATAGAACATGAACATAAAAATTATCACAGTCGGAAAACTGAAGGAAAAATATTTGAAAGAGGGTATCGCAGAGTATACCAAGCGGCTAGGGAGCTACTGCAAACTGCAGATCATCGAGGTCAGCGACGAAAAGGCGCCCGAAAACCTGAGCGATAAGGAAATGGAGATCATCAAGGACAAAGAGGGAGAAAAGATATTGGCGAAGATCCCGGAACAGAGCTATGTCTTTGCGATGGCCATCCAAGGGAAGCAGTATGACTCCGTCGAATTCGCCAACGAACTGGATAAATTGGGCACCTCCGGGAAGAGCGATATCACCTTCATCATCGGCGGGTCGCTGGGACTCAGCCAAGCCGTCTTGACCCGCGCCGACCAACACATCTCATTTGGCCGCCTGACCTATCCGCACCAGCTGATGCGCCTCGTGCTGACCGAACAGATCTACCGCGCCTTCCGGATCATCCATGGACATGCATATCATAAATGAGAGAGTGTGATGATTCGCGCTCAGGAGGTGAGTACTAAGAGGACAATCCCTAAACGGCATGGCCTTGGCCGTGTGGGATTGACAGCTTAGGCGGAACCTTCTGCGAATCAGAACACGTTTGAGGGGTCATTTTTTTGAAAAGAGTGGCGGTATTCCTGAGCCGGATACAGAAATGGCTTGAAAAAGAGAATAGAAACGAAAAAGCAGAAAGCCTATATTGACGGGCTTTCCGCTTTGTTTTTACCTTCCGGATCATCTACGGCTGTAACAATTGTGATAATCGGAAAATGTTGATTTATAAATCTTCTAGTGTAGTGTATCGTTGATATTTAGAGAAATGATTGCCATACTCGCTTCGTATCAAATATTTGATTTCTCAATTTTCGGATATAGTGATGCTATCTTTTCTCGCGCCTGATTATTTGTAAAATGCCAACGGATTTTTGATGTTCGGGTATTCCGTTCCCGCTCCCATGCAGCCAACTCTGAACGGAGTTTCTCGAAATCATCAATTCTGCGATGTAAACATTGCCTGGCCATAGCGTTTAACTCTAGAACCATCATTCTGAATCGTTTGGTTCTTCTTGGAAAGAAATGGCAATTCCCGTTAAACAACTAAGTTCAAAGACATTTAATAGACTTCTAACTTTGTATATTTTCTTATCAATACAAGTAATAGGTAATATATCCTTACCTTCTTTCTCTATTAAATTCCATACATCTAAATTTTTCTTAAAATCGTCAGGTGATTCTTTAAAAGAGTACACAGAATAGTTGTTTCTATCTTTGTGATAATCTTTGTATTTATTCATTTCTTCTAATATTTCAATATTAATTGAATTATTTTTAGATCCTGTGTTATTCTTATCCATTACATAATATTCAATATCCACTATTACACACCTAATGTAACTCCACCAACATTTACAGTCTGAGAACCCAATCCTCCTGTACCATAATACGTTGTATACTGTATTGTTAATTTATATGTCATATATACACTTTTTCCAGTATATGAAGAAAAAATTCCTCCTCCATATACTAATGGCGCACCATAAGGGGTTACAGCTGAATAAACAGTTTTAACATTCCCCATATTTAGTCTACAATCTAAATCTAAATCTAAAAAGCCTGCTGAAGTTGCTGAAATAACATATTCTGTATATGCTAATGTGTTAGTTTGTTTTTTTGTTGAACCAGTGATTCTCACTACATTTATAGCTCGTGTTAAATCACCTGGAGACGGTGGTAGATAAGCCTCTGATGTAAAATACTGATTGCTTTCATCAAATCCCTTATCCTTAAAATATTCCTTTTCTTGTTCTGAGAGCTCATCAAAACTAATAACAGTTCCTTCGATATCTTCTGAATTGACTTGTTCAATATTTACTGAATCTGTCAAATTAAAATCATCTGAATTTGTATCTGCATATGTAACATTAGAAAACCCAAAAAACATACCTAAACTTAAAATAGTTATTAAAAAAACCCTTTTCATATTACCACTCCAATGAATTTATTTATATATTTAGTATAAGATAGTTATACTAATAATAGTAAAAAAGTAAACAATACGGAACAAAAGGGTGGGATGGAGATGAAAATCGGAGAGGTAATCGGTGCTATTCGGAAGAACAAGAATCTGAAATCGAAAGATGTCTATAAAGGTATATTGAGCAGACCTGCCATTTCGCGGTTTGAAAAGGTCAGAGTGATACGACTGCAGGGAAATTACTCCAGATCCTTGATAATTTGAACCTATCTTTGGAGGAGTTTGCTTTCCTTTATAGCGATAATAAAATGAATACCGATGCTAGGATGATCAGCGCTTATTCAGAAGCCTACTATGCAGAGGACTTACTGAGGTTGGCAGCATTGGAGGAAGAGGCCAGAAACTATTTTGATGAAACTTCCCAGATTAAATATTTGCATCATGCGAGCATCATCCACCTGCTGCGGTGTAACATCAGCGAGCTGCCATTCCCGCATAAAGAGTTGGCGGTCATAAAAGACTACCTTTTTCATTGTGAGACGTGGCATTATTATGAGTTGGTCTTGTTCACAAACGCCTTGGATTTCTTTCCGGAGGATGTACTGGATGCGGTGTACGCTAGAGCCAAGGAGAAGATGATAGAGTTCAATCAGTTGAAACGGTATAAAAATGAACTATTTTCGCTTATCTCAAATATTTTGGTGTTGCAGCTGGAAAAAAATAATCTGGAGAAAAGCTTGCTTTATTATGCTGATTTGGAAAAAACCGTTTCTGTATCGGACAACAGGATGTATGAACATGCCATGTTGCTGTTCTTCAAGGAATTGATTGCCATCATGCAGCACATGGAGGACACCGAAAAACTGACTGCCATCCTACAGACATTCAACCTTCTGAATATGGAGCGCATAGGAACCCAATGTACGGGATTGCTGGAGACCGTAAGAAAAAATAATGCGTAATCAGCACCAACCGCTGATTAAGTGATACAGGGAAAATTGCTTTGCCAACTTATATAAACAAAATACATCATGAATAACGCAGTTGTGAATGATACGCACATTCTTAGATTATGAGGAATGCAGAATGTGTTACCCCCATAAATGCAATCAAAGCATATCTTTCTTATTCACTTAAATTATCGTCGTTATACATATCGGGAAATCTGGTCTATAATATTTCTATTGAGCCATGGAGAAACCGTAATGAGAACTGACAATGAAATCAAGATAGGAAATGAGTAAAAACAGATGAATCTAAAATTTGAACAGATTATAGAGAAGCTTGAAAATCGGGAGCAGTTCGTGACGGTATTTTCCGATGGGGAACAGAAAATTACATCAGCACGCCTGTTTGACAATCAACAGCGCTGGGAAAAAGACCTTCTATATATCGGCTATGCCAATCAATTGGATATGGACAATCTAACAGAGAACAGTAATTTTCTTTTGATTTGCACATATGAGGAGACCTCGATTTTAAAGAACAAGCTAAAGGATTCCAAAAATGGAAACTGGTGTCTTCTGCCGGAAGTGTCCTTGAGTGTGCTTTTTAATCGGGTTCAGGAAATCCTGTCGAATTCTCTGGCATTTGTCCAGAGTTCAGCGGCCCTGTTCAACTCAATTATTCAGGGCAGAGGCTTGAAGTATATTATGGAGATTGCCAGTGAATTGCTGGGAAATCCCGTGATGCTGGGAGATAATAATCACCGGCTTTTAGCCTGTTCCAGGTGTGATGATGTGGAGGATAATGCCTGGAACGAGTATCGGGACACAGGCTATTGCACTTATGAATATACGGTTAAGTATGATTTTAAGCCTTGGGTTGAAAAATCTGCCCGGTCAAAAGGTCCGGTGATCGGCAATCTTGGAGAAATCAGCAAGATAAACAGGATCTTTGCTATTGTTAAGATAGGGGATGCCATTGTGGGTAACCTTGCGGTCCTTGAACATAAGCGTCCCTTTACGGAAAAAGATCTGGAAGTTGTGGCATTCATCTGTGATCTGATTTCTTCTGAAATGCAGAAAAATCATCAGTATTTTAACTCCAGAAAAGTCATGTTGGAAAATCTGATCCTGGATTTGCTAAACGGCAATCATCCGGGGAAAGAAAATATTCTGGAGCGGATTAAATATATCAAATGGCGGATGCCTTCCAAGATGTATGTGCTAGCTATTGAGTATAATTCCTATGAAGACACGTTTTCTCTCATTCCATATATTAGCGAGACATTGAAAACGCTTTTAGCGGGGGAAGAAGCCGTTATTTTTGAGAATAAACTGGTGTTGATTCTAGGATGTGGGGAAGGTGCTTATCTGAACGAGCAGGAGCTGAGCGCATTTGATGCTTTTCTGAAGAAGGATACCTTGAAAGCCGGAATCAGTCAGGAATTTAATGATATTTTGGAGCTGAGGCACCACTTTGATCAGGCGGTGACTGCCATTTCCCTGGGGCATAAGGTTGGGAAGGAAGAAACAGTCTATCTTTATGAAGATTACGGGATTTATCATATGATTCAGCTGGTTGGGGTACAGCATGATGTGTTGGATTTTTGTCATCCGACGGTACTGAAGCTGAAAAGTTATGACCGAGAGCATAGAACAGAGTATCTGAAGACTGTTTATGCCTATGTATCTAATATGAAAAATCTCATCGCAACTGCGGAGAGTCTTTTCATACACCGAAATACTCTATCGTACAGGATGTCCAAAATACGAGAGCTTATTGGGGAGTGTCTGGACGACGATGAAATAGCGATGAAAATCTTTTTATCTTATAAGATTCTTGAATATACGGGTAAGCTGTAGACTCTTGTGCAATTGCGTCAAGGTCTGCGGCTTTTTTCTATTTTTCTGCACGATGAAGTCGGAGTAATATCTGTGATATTATCAAATTGTGAAAAAAAACACAAGAATCAGTCTGAGAAGGTTCAATACCACATCAACGATTCGGGAGGAAGTCAAATGAATTTTGAGAACTTATTTACCCCATTTAAAATTGGAAAAATGGAAGTAAAAAACCGTATTGCCATGGCACCGATGGGGCTTAATGCCGGACATAAGGACGGTACTATCGATACAGATGAAATCGATTACTTTGAAGAAAGGGCAAAAGGCGGTACAGGGATGATCATCATGGGATGCCAGTTCCTGACTCAGGACCTTGCCCAGGGTTCCCTTGAAGGTTATCTGGACTCAACGTATGTTATTCCACAGCTGACGACACTGTGTGAAGCGGTTCAACGTTACGGAACGAAAATGGTTGCCCAGTTAAGCTGTGGTACCGGCAAAAATGCGTTTGCCAATATGTACGGCGAACCACCAGTATCGGCATCAGCCATTCCGTCCATGTTCAATCCTGAATTAATCTGCCGCGCTTTAACAGTGGAAGAAATTAAGACGATTATGAAGCAATTCACATATTCAGCTAAACTGCTGAAAGATGCGGGGTTTGATGCGATCGAAGTTCACGCCCATGCAGGATATCTCGTTGACCAGTTCATGAGTGCTATCTGGAATAAAAGGGAAGACGAATACGGTGGAAGTTCGGAAAAACGCATGCGCTTTGCGGTGGAAATCGTTCAGTCAATCCGCTCAGCCATCGGTCCAGATATGCCGATTATTTTCAGAATGGCAATGAAACATAATTTTGAAGGTGGAAGAACACTTGAAGAAACACTTCCGTTATTAAAATATCTGGAAGATGCTGGCGTTGATGCCTTTGATATTGATACCGGCAGCTATGAAAATATTGATTATATTTTCCCGCCGGCATATCTGGGGGATGCTTGTATGTCTGAGATTTGTGAACCGACAAGAAAAGTAACAAGCAAACCAATCTTAAATGCTGGTAACCATACACCGGAAACCGGGCTGGCTCTGATTGAAGCGGGACATGCGGATTTCGTTCTGATGGGACGTCCGCTGATTGCAGAACCTCACATGGCGAAAAAACTGATGAAAGACAAGAGAGACGAAGTACGTCCATGCATCCGTTGTAATGAAGAATGTATCGGAAGGATTCTCAACCGTCTGACAAAAATCAGCTGTGCCGTCAATCCAGCTACGGGATTTGAAAAACGCTTCGAGCTGGTTAAGACCACTGATCCTAAGAAAGTAGTTATTGTCGGCGGTGGGCCAGGCGGTATGGAAGCGGCTCGTACGGCGGCTTTGATCGGACATGACGTTACGCTTTTCGAAGCAGCGGAAAGTCTTGGCGGCCAGTTGAGAAGTGCGGCGACACCTGCATTTAAAAGCCAGCTTAGGGAATTAGTGACTTGGTACACACATCAGCTGGAAATCCTGAATGTTAAAGTGGATTTAAATACAATGGTTACCGCAGATTCATCAGTGCTTGCTGAGGCGGATGAAATCTTTGTTGCGACGGGAGCGGTACCTTTGAAAGTGAACATCAAAGGGATTGAGAACACAGTTGATATTCTTCAGGCTCACCTCGATGAAACCAGATTGGTAGGCGACCACATCATCTATTGTGGCGGCGGTTTATCCGCATGTGATTCGGCAATTGAAACGGCTATGAAAGGGAAAAAAGTCACCGTTGTCGAAATGCTGGATGAAGTTGCAATCGGTGATCACTTTATAAATAAAGCTTCCTTGATTCCAATGATGATTAACAACGGTGTGACAATCTGTACAGGACACAAGGTGCTTGAAATCCTGCCAAACGGCGTCAAAGCGATGAAAAAAGATGGTACAGAAGCATTTATTGAAGGAACGACGGTTGTAGCGTCCTTCGGTATGGTTCCGAATACCGCAGTTGCAAGAGCAATTGACGAAAAGTATCACAACAAGACACGAATCATTGGTGACTGTAATAAAGTCGGAAAAGTGGGCGGCGCTGTACGAGCTGGTATGTATGCGGCGATGAGTATCGATTAGATGAGGTATTAGATATAATAACGTTTCTGGCCAGATCTCTTGAATAAATGACATAGAAAAATGCAAGGTTTTAAGCCCTCGATATGTTTCATGGGAACATATCGAGGGTATTTTTTTTGAGCAAAATCACAACAAGTTGATTAAATTCACCGGTGTTGAGATAATGAAGCGAAATGAACTTACTTTAACGTACCGAGAAATAAGAATGGGTAAAAGTTTGAGAGGGTGGTGGGCTATGTCTAACATAATCGAACAGGTAAGGCATGAACTAATCAATAATTCAGACGAAACGACAAAGGAAAGCGGCAAAAGATTTTTTAAGGAAGAAGTAAGGTTCTATGGCGTAAAAACGATGACAGTCTCGAAGATTTCCAAAGAGGCATTTAAAAGCATCAAGAAGCTTTCCAAAAAAGAAATATTTGATTTATGCGAACAACTGTGGATTTCCGGAATGATGGAGGAAGCTTTTATTGCCTGCAATTGGGCATATGCGATCAATAAACAGTACACTGAAGATGATTTTCTTCTGTTCGAAAAATGGGTAAATGAATATGTGACCAACTGGGCATCTTGTGATACTTTATGTAACCACACTATTGGAACATTCTTGGAAATGTATCCATTGTACATAGAAAAATTAAAAGATTGGACGACATCCCAAAATAGATGGGTTAGGCGGGCATCAGCTGTATCGCTTATAATACCAGCCAAAAAGGGTCTATTTAAAGACGATATTTTTGAAATTGCCGACAGTTTATTGTTGGATAAGGATGATTTAGTGCAAAAAGGGTATGGCTGGATGCTGAAGTCTTTATGCACCAAGTATGAAGATGAAGTATACCAGTATGTGTTAAGCAAGAGGGACACAATGCCTAGAACTGCATTAAGGTATGCTATTGAAAAAATGCCAAAGCCAATGAAGCAAGAGGCCATGAAAAGAGAGAAGAAAAAGTGAGTAAGAGTCAGCATTCTCACTTTCGTAGCTTTTGTAATCTACATTTATTCGCTGCAAAAAGCAGTGGCTTTTTGAGGAGCAGGGTATCAGTATAGTTCAGTTGGCGGTTCAATAATTAAGAGGTGAAATTATGATGGATAATCAATTCGATCCCAATAACAAAATCATTCAACTACTTCTTCGGGGGATGGGCATGGAAGAAAGCGGCAAACCTGAAGAGGCAAGCTTACTATTTCTTAAAGCCTGGAGTGAAGCAACAGACGATTTTGAAAAATTTATTGCAGCTTATTATGTGGCCCGACATCAAAAAAATAGTTCAGACAAATTAAAATGGTTCGAAACATCTTTGCGGTTTGCTTTGAAACTGAATGATGAGGCGGTTAAGAGTGCTTTTCCATCGTTATATTTGAACATCGCTAAATGCTATGAGGCGTTATCCGATTCTGAAAAGGCAAAAAAGAATGTTGAATTATCAAATTCGTATAAGCTTGCGCCTTCTGACCAAGGCCCCTTTTATCATGGGACAAAAGCAGACTTGCAGGTTGGCGATCTACTGACAGCAAAGGAGGAATCGAATTATAAACCCGAACTTAAAATGAACCACATTTATTTCACAGCCTTGGTTAGTGGGGCGGGACTTGCAGCCGCATTAGCAAAAGGAGATGGAAGGGAACGCATTTATATCGTAGAACCAACCGGGGAATTTGAAAACGACCCAAATGTTACAGACAAGAAATTCCCCGGAAATCTGACCCGTTCCTATCGCTCACAAGCGCCTTTAAAAATTGTTGGCGAAGCAACAGAATGGTTGCGGCAGACGCCTGAGCAACTTCGTGTATGGCGTGAAAAATTGGCCAATAATAAAGGCGAAATTATTAATTGAGGATTCAACTTTCGCCTACGGAAGTATCGGTCAATTCATGTTTTTAGTTTTCCTTTTTCTCCGAACTCCTTTCTTTTGTCTTTTTGGGGAACTCCTGTTTGGGTGTTCCGCTTGAGAAGCGGTATAATGGTATTGAAGGAAAGAGGTGAAATACGGCGATTCAAACCACCGCAAATCGAAAAACCGTCAGCGTCCGAAACCTACATTCCAGGAGAAAACCGTTATGTGAGCAACGTTCACTCAAGGCACTCGCTGGAAATTACACCATCAAGGCGCTGAATGCGAACGGCCATCGATTCGGTGCCGCTTCGGCATGTCCGTTGCGGCAAGGGCGAAGTCAACCGTCCTGCGGGGGCAACCCCAGATATTCCGTCACTCCAAGGCAGGAGCGTCTCCGGATGCGTTCGCACTGCCGGACAGGAATAAGCCTAAATGGCGCTTGTCTAATAAGCGCTCCCGTCGTTTGCCGACGGAGGCAAGCTCGTGACTTTAGTCATGGGTAGTTGACTGCGGTATCCATATTTTTGGGATGTTCAATCTTCAGAATGCACGCAAAAAGACACCCACCTTTGGTAAAAGTGTAGTTATCACACAACACATACGAAAGGGGGAGTGTCTTATTAAGGTTTAACTCTACTTTTCAAGGTGCGAAAGTTGAGTTAATAGTTTAATGCCTTTAATTCTTCAATCGTAACCTCTTGCTCAACATAGCCATCAACCATGAACCCACTTAAAATTGAAAACTCTTTATAAAGGATGTCATAGGCCGCTATTTCGGAAGTGAAATTATCTTCGTTTAATTTTTCGATCAGGGCTTTCGTTTCGGCTTGAGTGTCGCTGTCAAGTTCCCAGCTATCCGGTCTCAGTCGGCCAACTTCATCATACTCAGCCTTCGTACCATAAACCATATCGCGATAAATGCGGTCGATATGCATAATCGGTGTTTCATGGGTGCCTTTTTCCGTCATTACTTTGTAAAGCGCGATGCAGTAAACAGGGAAAAATGGGATAACCGAACTTGCTTTAGTGGTCACTGCAGTGGCCACCACAATCTGAGCTTTGCCGTTGATGACAGCCAGTAACTCATTGATAGTCTTCGCCTTTTCATCACAGTCTGCTTTAGCAAGACCAAGGGTACCGCCACCATAATAAGGACGATTAAGCTCTGTTCCTAAATAAGAATAATTGGTCGTCAGAACACCGTCAGCCAACACATCTGCTTCTTTCAGTGCTTCCATCCATAATTGCCAGTCTTCTCCGCCCATCACTTTGAGCGTACCAGCGATTTCTTGGTCATTTGCTGGTTCCAACGTTTCGATGTAGAAAGCTTCATTTTGCATATTAATATTAGGGCCGACCACTGGCTCCCCAAGAGCTTTGATTGCGGAAGTGTACGTCTCCCCGGTATCGGGATCTGTCCTTCTGCCGCTTGCCAGACTATAAACGACCAGGTCCACTTTGCCCCCAAACTCGTTCTTGATATACTCGATGACTTCTTGCTTGCTTTCGTGGCTAAATGCGTCCAGCACAAAATTCTTGGCAATTAGACCATCTTTTTCAGCGGCTTCGCGAAAAGCGATGTTATTGTACCAGCCAGCTGTACCGAGATTCCTTTCGTTCTTCGGTCCCTTTTCAAAAGAAACGCCGATTGTATCTGCTCCCGCACCGAAAGCCAGGCTAATCCGGGTGGCTAAACCGTAGCTTGATGACGCACCAATGATCAATACCTTTTTCGGGCCTGGATAAGTCCCTTTGTTTTTCACATAGTCGATTTGATTCAATACTTCCTGCTTGCATCCAAGCGGGTTTACACCTAGGGCTACATTTCCCCGTATATTTTGTTTAAATTGCAACATGATTGATTTTCCTCCATTGAAATGTCATAAGAATATAATACCAGAAAAAGTTTCTCAAGAATAATTATCTGCAAAAATTTCAAGTCTAATTTAACCACCTGTGTTTACCGGTTATCGGAAACTAGAACCCCAAATGAGTTCATGCGCACCAAACAAAAAACCAAAGCGACTTTTGTCACTTTGGTTTTTTGTTTGGCTCAAGAGCCGCTAATTTTTTATAAAGCCTCTGTTACTTGATTAGTGTTGACTTCTTTGATGCGTTGGTGGTCCAATTCGCCTTCGCCATAAGCGAGAATCATCGCAATCGTTGCGTCGGCATCGACATTGAGTACCGTACGGAACATGCCGGAAAACCAATCAATGCCGGCTAACAGGCCGATACTTTCCGGAGGCAAGCCGAGTGCCGGAATAACGATCGTCAAGGCCACTAGCCCGCCGCCGGGAACCGCTACGGTACCCAAGGTGGCTAAGGTTGATAGGGTGACAGTTTGAATCGCGTTCGCTAAAGTGAACTCTAGGCCATAAAATTGCGCCAACGTGATAGCGGCAATGGCGAGAAAGAGTGACAAGCCATTGCTGTTCATCGCCATACCTAAGGGGCCGGCCAGTTGGGAAATGCGGCGGCTGACGCCAAGTTTATTCTCTTGGTCTTCCATCTTAACCGGAAGCGTAATGGCCGACGAGGTTGTGGTAAAGGCCATAATGGTCATGCGTGTCAAGCCCTTAGCGATATGCGCGGGATTCACTTTGGTAATCATACCGGTAAGGAAAATCCATAACACTAAGAATATGGCAGTGCCAATCGCCATCGCTAAGAGAAACTTAGCCAACGGCAAGATCACGGTCAGGCCGATTACACCGGTGACATTAGCCAACAAGGCAAAAATTCCCAAAGGCGCCAAGTGCATCACGGTAGTAACTAATTGGAGGATAACTTCATTGGATTGTGAGATCGTTGATTTCAGCATGGTTAAATCCCGGCGTGTACTTAATAAACTGATCGATAAGCCAAATAATAAGGCAAAGATAATGACTTGAATCATATTGCCCGTGCTCATTGATTGAACAATATTCGACGGGAAAAACGCTAAGATAACATCGGTGACACTGCCGGTCATAGTAGTAACTTCTGCAGAGGGATCAATTTGCATATCAACCCCGGCTCCCGGTTGAATCAGATAACCCAACGCCAAGCCCAATATTGCAGCAAGCGCTGTTCCGCCGAGAAACCAGGCAGCCATCTTGCCGCCGAGTTTTCCTAATATTTGCGGGTCGAGTGTGCCTACTGCTTCGATAACTGCGCCCATAATCATAACCACCACTGCCATTTGAATCAGCCGAAGGAAGATCTGTCCGATTACTGCAATTGGCGCAATCGCCGGTCCAAAAATTAAGCCGGCCACAATACCTAATACCATCGCAATCATAATTTGATTGGTCATGCTGATTTTCTTTAAATTTTTCATGTAAACTCCTCCTTAAAGAAATAACATCTTTGCAACTCTGAGTCCCAGTGTGCCACACGGGCTGCTTTAACTTTAGACAGCACGCTCCTGGGGAAAATTGATCTTCGGCCATCCATTGTTTCGTTTGTCCTACAGCAGCATTTCCTGACTTTTCTTGTTCGCGCTGATCATGAGACGCCTCCTTTTATCGTTCGACTTAAATATAAAGCGCTTTCAATTTCATCGCTTCAACATAATATATAGCGATTCTAAATTTATTGCTATGACATAACATATAATAATAATATTATTTTAGTTCAAAATGAGTATATATTAATTATGAATATTTGTTTATTTAATATTCGGATGGATTAGGAGGATCATATGACGCTGATCAATAAAAAAACTCTTAATTCCAAACTTGGACCGATATTATCGAGCTACTGTATTACAGCGATACGCAAAAAGTCAAAACGTGGCTTTTTTATATTCATGGCGGCGGCTTATCGGAAGCAGGTGAACTGTTGGGAATCAATGTACTGGACCACATCATATTGAGGAATGATGATTTCGTATCGTATATATTAAATATCACGCGGCACATTGGCTGGGTTGAATCTGTAAGCGTGAATAAGGTTGTGTTCGTTTACATTAGCCAAGTAAGCGTAGTCGGTTTGTGCAATTCAGCTAAATTCATCCAGATTTCCTTATGATAATGTAAATATATAAAATGGGATATGTTATACCTAAACAAAATCAGTTCATCTGATGGCTACCATCACGCATTAAGTTTAGCCATCACTTTGGAAAAATGAAGGAGAGAGTTTATGTCTGAAGAAAAATTAATCAAAGTGACTCCCGATGAGTTGCACGCATTAATAAAAAACAAGCTTCAAGCAGCAGGTTTGCCAGAAGTTCAAGCAGTCGAAACCGCGAATCACCTGGTGTATGCGGATTTATGCGGCGTGCATTCACATGGTGCGGTCCGGGTAGAATACTATTCAGAACGCATCAATAAAGGTGGGATCACTTTAGAACCGGAAATCAAATTTGAAAAAACCGGTGAAAGTTCTGGTGTTTTCCATGGGGACAACGCTCAAGGACAGTATGCAGCGAATTTAGCCTTGGAACCAGCTATCGAAATGGCGAAAGAATCCGGCGTAGCGGTTGTCGGCGTGTCCAAATGCGGGCATACGGGAACGCTGTCTTACTATTTACGTAAAATTGCCGAAGCAGGCTTAGTTGGTATGGCGATGACTCAGTCAGATCCGATGGCTGTTCCTTTCGGAGGCGCAGACGTTTATTATGGTACCAATCCCCTTGGTTTCGGTGCACCAAGCGCGACGGAGACGCCATTAATATTTGATATGGCAACCACTGTTCAAGCATGGGGTAAAATCTTAGATGCACGCTCTAAAGGGCGCGAAATACCGGCAGACTGGGCTGTAGATGGAAGTGGGCAACCAACAACAGATCCTCATGCAGTGAGAGGGTTAGTACCTATCGCCGGCCCTAAAGGTTATGGATTAATGATGATGGTCGACATCCTTTCCGGTGTCCTATTGAACCTGCCGTTTGGTAAACACGTCAGCTCAATGTACCATGACTTACATGCTGGTCGTAACTTAGGTCAACTCTATATTATCCTGGACCCAGCACGCTTTAGTGATGCCGATACCTTTAAGGAGCATATCACCCAAACGATGGATGAATTAAACGCCATCAAACCAACTGAAGGCTTTTCAAGTGTCCGTTATCCTGGTCAAGGATCGAACGAGCGCTACGAGAGAAATAAATCTGAAGGTGTGGAAATTCCAGAATCGATCATCAACTACTTAAAATCCGATGTAATCCACAACGACAGCTATGAAGGTTTAAGTCCATTTGCTAACTAAATTTTTTTGAAATGGATGAAAAGATATGTTCAATTATGAAAAAAGCCTGGGACATAAATGATATTCTGGCGCAAACGAGCCAAATAAAACTATCAGAAATCGCATGAAATCAACGTTTACCCGTTTGGTTTCATGCGATTTTTTCATATTTGTCACCGTATGTTCTCTTGAATCGGATAGTGAAAGGATTATTCTTTGGGATGAACCTGATCCCGGAAAAGTGGCATCAGCCGTGATCAGTTCGTATATATAGGAGCAGCCACATTCGCCTTGAAATTAGTGTAACTAGAATTACTGTAATGCTTGATAAAAATGGCTTATTATCTTGTTATAAAAAGGTATTATAACGAGGTGGATTAACATTGGAAATCTCTTAAAGCATTGATACTACTGATTTTTTCGAAATCCTCATTATAATGTAGGCGTGAATTTAGGTTATATGAAGTTTTCGAGAAAAATTACAGCAAGATAGGGTATGATAGGATAAGAAACTGACAATATATTGTCAGTTCAAAGAGAGTATCCAATTAAGCAAGGGATTTTCCCAATCAACTGCGGGGTGATATCACGATGAAAAAGGACATCAGATCTTTAGGCAAGAAGAAGGTGTCATTAACCGAAATAGAAAGATTTTACGGAATGGAAGATTATAAAAAATTATACAATAAAATTATCGAACTAATTGATGAGGGCATGATTGAAGTCGTGAAAAGCAGCAAGCCGAACGGGAAAAGTCCTGCGCTGCGGACGGCCTATCGGGTCATGCCGATTGGGGAAGACAATACCGAGCTGACGAATGAATTAAGTTATATAATGGATCTGAAATTGGACACAAGCTACTATTTAAGGAATATCGCAGTATACAAGGCCAATCGAGCTGAGGTGCTGCAGCTGAACAGCTATCTTTTGCACGATAGGGAAAAATTGAAGAACAGGATATCCATCAATGAGCGCAGTTTTGAGATATGGGGAAGGGAAAAATTCCTCAGCAGAGAAGGCGGCATCAAGATACTGAAGAATCTCGGACTTTCGGAAGAATACCTGAATTACTACAGCACATCTGTCCCCCTTGCCTACTATTCCCACAGCAAGCAGACACCGCAGAAGGTACTGATACTTGAGAATAAGGACACCTTTTTCAGCATGCGGAAGCACCTGCTGGAGGGGAACAACGCGATATTCGGAACGGAAATCGCCACACTGGTGTACGGCGGAGGCAAAAACATATTCAAAAGCTTCGAGGACTTCGGCATTTCTGTCGAACCATACGTAGCGAACGCCGACAATGCCATCCTGTACCTCGGCGACCTGGATTATGAAGGCATCTACATTTACGAATGGCTGAAGAAGGAAATCGGTGACGCATACGCTCTTCAGCCGTTTATTGAAGGGTATGTTGCAATGATCGATAAATATTCGGGAATGGAGATGTCCCTGCCCAAAACAAAATCCGGGCAGAACCGGAATATTTCGGAACTGTTTTTACGGGAATTCGATGATGAATATCGGGAAGTGATAGTAGGCATCCTTGAGAGGGATGAATATATCCCGCAGGAAATTTTGAATATAGGAGACTTCTGAGCCGATGGAGTATGAATTTTTAAATAATTTTGACGAAAGAATGAAGCGGGTGGGCGCCTATGCCCTGCTGTACAAAAACAGCATGCAGAAGACCACCTGGAAAAAGTTTGGGTTCGAGAACTTCGATGAGCAGACCAACATCATCTTTGCGGTTCTCCTTTATGTCATGGAGCAGTCCCTGAAGGATGAGGTCTGTACATTGGATGACATAGGCAGCTTTGTGGACGACCTCAATATGAGTTATCTGAAAAAAGCGTTGACCTATGAAGATTGTAAGGGACTGGCTGACTTCATCGTCAACACCGTTCTCTGCGATGATGGGAACGCCATGTATTTCAACGGATATGATTTTTCCGAAAAGGAGTATCAGGCAATCAACATCAGCTTTCTGAATAACGAAATCATTTATCTCGAAGATACCGTGCGACGGACAAGCTTTAAGCTTTCCAATGATGGATACTCTCTTTTGCTTTCGACTTTGGAGATGGAAGCGAACATGCGATTGACCATCCATGAATTCATCTTCAAAATGCATTTGGATAAGCAGAGCTATGATAAGGCGGTTGAAGACGTGAAGAACATCTTCAATCTGATCAGGATTCAGCTCCAGAAAATGCAGGAATCCGTCCTACGGATTAAGCAAAACGCACTCTCTTATTCGGTGCAGGAATACAAAACGTCTGATGGATGAAAACTTGAGTTCATTGGAGACGACCAAAAACAAGTTCGACAGCTATAAAAATCACGTCCGCGAGCGAATCGCTGAATTCGAGGAACAAGACATCAACATCAAAAAGCTGGATGAAGAAGAACATGACAATCTGAACTATTTGAAGACCATCGAACTGTACCTATCGCGCTCCATCGAAGAGCAGCAGAAACTGCTGATTGCCCACTTCGATCTGAAAGACGTTTATGCGAAGGAATTGGAGGATCTTTCGCAGATGTCCTTGATAAAAAGGTTCAATATCCGTAAAGACATGTATGATTTGGTATTCGAAGACGCCGGGAAACTGAAGGACATCCACTATTTTTTTGCGCCGCTTTTCAGAAAAAAAGTCAAAAAAACCTACAACATCAACAAATCACTCCAGTATCAAAAGACAATCCGAAAAAAGGATTTGGAGGATGATGAAGAGATGCTTTCCTTTGATGAAGAGGAATGGGAAGCGGAGCAACTGCGCATACGGAAAGAAAAACTTGACAAATACAAGCATTCCTTGCAGGTCATATTGCGTTTGGCGAACGAAAGAGGGGGAATCTCCTTGCATGAAATCAGCGCCATCGTGTCGGAGGAAAGGGATCTACTGGAAACGTTGATTCCGACAGTTGAAATATTCCGGGAAATCGTCATCGAATTGCTTAAGAGCAAGTCCGTGGATGTGCAGGAGCTCCGGGAGGAAAAGGCGCAATATACGGATGATTTGGCGCCGCAATTCCAATTGAATGAAACCATCTTGAACATCGTGGAGGAATCGCCGGATCTACGGGACATCACCTATGTAACGGTAAGCAAGCTATCCGGCAAGGAAAAGGTGAAGTTCCGCGAGCTGGCCAGCAAGGACGGCACGGTCAGGGTCGTGACCTGCTCGGATATTTTATTTGAGGTGAAAAGGGGGCAGAAACATGGCCTATGAGGTGGAAGACATCAAATTCAGCCAAACTATTTTTTATCATCTGCTGAAAAATGGGGAATTGAACGAAAAAGACGATAAGGAGCTGTACAGGGCTTATTCGGAGAACGAACGCGTGACGAATCTGGTGAAGCAGCAAGGGGAAACCAGCGACTGTGTTGTCGAAAAATACGGCGGAACCATTTACCTCATTCCCAAAGAAGACAACGATTTTCTCGGATATTCGAAGGGCGAACTGAAATCCGAACTTTGCAGGAGCAACGCGAACGACAAAGACTACTACCTGTCCCAATTCGTGATATTGACGCTTTTGGTCGAAATGTACGGCTCACAGGGAAGCTCGGCTAAATCGCGGAACTATCTGAGAGGAGGAGACTTGTTGAACATCGTATCCAATAGGCTACAGGAAGGGGCCGAGAAGGACGAGAGCGAACAGGACAATGGGGGGATCGCCTTCTCGAACATGCAGGAACGCTTCGAAGCGCTGAAGAGCGGCGACAGGACAAGCCGTTCGAAAACCACCAAGGAGGGATTTTTGTACACGATCCTGAAATTCCTGGAGGGTCAGGGCCTGATTGTTTATGTTGAGGTCGATGACATGATTACGACCTCGAAGAAACTGGATCATTTCATGGACTGGAACATACTGAACAAAAACAACTACAACAGAGTCCTGGTCGCTTTGGGGGAGGAAGAACATGAGTAGAATCAGTGCTGTCAGGATCATCAACCTGAACTACAACAATAACACGATGAGAATCGATGATGAGCTTTTTCACTTGAATGGGGATAGCACGCTTCTTTCGTTACGGAACGGGGGAGGCAAGACTGTCCTTGTGCAGATGATGTTGGCCCCTTTCGTGACCAAAAGATACCGGAACCTGAAGGACCGTTCTTTTTCGAGTTATTTCACTTCCACTATCCCTACCTACATTTTGGTGGAGTGGGAACTGGACGGTGCAGCAAACAGGGTCCTTACCGGGATGATGGTCCGAAAAAGGAGTTACGCATCCGATGAAGATTCCAAAGATGATCTGGAGATCGTCAATTTCATCCACGAATACAGAGGGCAAAATCCGAATGATATCCACAACATCCCGCTTGTTGAAACGGTTGAAGGAAGAAAAAAGGTCAAGAGCTTCGGAAATGCGAAGTCCTTGTTCGAGTCCCTGAAGAAGAACCCGGAATGCAACTTCAATTACTATGATATGACGCACTATCATCAGTCAAAAAGTTATTTTGAAAAACTGAAGGAATACCAGATCAACCACAAGGAATGGGAGTCCATCATCCACAAAATAAACCTCAAGGAATCAGGGCTATCAGAACTTTTCGTCGAATCAAAAAGTGCGGAGGGGCTGATCGAAAAATGGTTCCTGAAAACGGTGGAGGACAAGCTAAACGGTGACGAGGACAAAATCGAGAACTTCCGGAAAATCGTCTTCCGTTACGCCAAACAATACCGGGAAAACAAGTCGAAAATAGATAAAAAGGCCTCCATCGAAGAGTTTTTTGTGGATGGAGAAAGCATCCGGAGTCACGCTGTCGAGCTCCAAATATGCAAAAATGAGCGTTCGGCATTCGAAAATAGGATCGCCAACCTGGTGGTGACGATCGAAAGGAAAAAGGCCGAGCTGGACTTGCTGAAGGAAAACTTGAATGCGCAAACCGTGCGCATCGCAGAAGAAATAGAGGACATTCGGTACGAGAGACTTTCCTTGGAAATCTATCGATGCCTAGAAACAAAAGAAAAGACAGAAGAGGCGATAGCCAGGGCCCAGGATGACCTTGATGCAAATGGTTTGCTCCTTCAAGAACAGGAACAGATGCGCAATATTTTTGAGTGCGCTAAGTTATTAGAGGAGTACCGAGATTTCTCGAAAGAAGTTCAGGAACTGGAAAATAAACTGGATATACTGAAAAGCGAAACAAAAGACATGGGCTCCGAAAGGGAAAATTTGGGTTATACCCTCAGCGTGCACTACGGCAAGGAGCAAGAGGTAACCCGGAAAAATTCCGCTGAAATTGAGCTGGAAGTAGAGAAGTTGAAAAATGGGATTAAAGTTGCCGAAGAGCAGACTGATTCGCTGAACGATGATTTGAACCGGGCTGCATCGACATTAGGCGGGATCGATGAAAGCATCAGAGGGTTTGATGCATCCGAAGCCCGGTTCAACAACAAACATCACGTGGGATTCATGAGAAATCTTACCGGCCTTTACGATGAAGGGATGCTGATCGGGGCCGGGCTGGAGTACCGCAAACAATGGGATGCCAATTCAAAGGGAATCGCCGCATTAAACGACCTTCTGCACAACAGGTCCGAAGAAAAGAGGTCCCTGGAACGGGCCGTAACGGATGCAAGAACGAAGCAAGCCACCGATAACGAAAAATTGAAAAATACCATCCATACGCTTCAACAGTTTGAGCAAGAGCTATCCGAAAGAAAAGACACCCTGAAATACATCGGTTTCGGTGAAAATCGTCTATTCGATAAAGACAGCATTGTCGATGCATTCGACAAACGGATTGCTGCGATGAGAATCGAGCAGACCAAATTGCATTCGGAGCTGGAGAAGGAACGGTTGGAACTGAATAAATTGCAGACCGGCAAAATAGCGGAATTGCCGGGCGATATTTCGGCTGAATTCGGGAAACGCGATATTCCAGTGACCTACGGGATGGAATGGCTGCGGAAGTCCGAAAACGCGAAGGCTGCAGGGGAAAGATTGGTCCGCGACAACCCGTTCATTCCTTATTCCTTGATCATGAACAGACGGGATATCGAAAAGCTGGAGAAGGAACCCATAGAAAGCTTTACCTCGTACCCGATTGTGATACTGTGCCGGGAGGAATTGGATCATGCCTTCGTATCCGGCGACAAAAAATTGCTGGCATTGGGCAAAGTCAATTTTCTGATTTCATTCAACAATAAGTTGATTGATAAAGAGCAATTGGAAATCATCGTCCGCAAAAAGGAAAAGGAGATTCTTGTACTGGAGAACAGAATCCAGGATAAACAGAACGAAATCGATATCCTTGAAGGAAAAAGAAGCCAAGTAATCTCCACCAGAGTCGACAAGGAAAGCTATTCCAATGCGGAGACGGAGAGAAAAATACATGAAAACGCGATTTCCGTTACCGCTCAGAAGCTTAGCGATTTGGGCACCGCCATTTCTGCCATCACGAAAGAATGCGATTCGGCGACAGCCGAATTGAGGATGAAGAAGGGTGCAGAAGGCGATTTGCAGAGACAGATTGCCGATTTTGAGGAATTAAAAGGGGAATATGCCAAGTATTGCGAAAATCTGGAAAGGCAAAACAAGTTGAAAGATGAAGTGGCTGCCATCCGTGCTCAGCTTGAGGAGCAAAGAAATCTGAGAAAAACACTTGAAACAGATAAAGGCAAACAAGAAGAAAGGTTAAGGTATTTCCGCGATAAGGAATCGGAAATCAGCAAAAAATTGGAGAACTATCGTGCGTTCAAAGAAGGCACCTTGGTGGAAAAGGATATCGAGGACATCGAATCCCGGTTCGAGAGCCTCTCGACTAAAATTACAGAAGATGTGAAGAACCTTGAAGAAATGCTTAAGACTGCGAGAAAAAGGTTCAGCAAAAAAGAGGCGGAACTTTCGATGAAATCAGGTGAATATGGTTTGGTTGACCGCCAATTCACGGAAGTATTGTACGACCTGAATAAAGAGAAGCAGATAGGGAAGCAGATCGAAAGGCTGAGAAGCAAATTAGCCGAGATTACTGCTGAAATGAATGAGTATAAAACTAAAAAAGCCGTGATTGAGAACACGATCCAAGGGCACTTCGCCAATCTGAAGAAGAATCACGGCAAAGAAGAACCAAAAGCGCGCAACGAAATCAAGGACTATGATTTTGCCGAAAAAATCTTTATCCTAGCGGACCGGAAGAAGGGAATCGAGCGTGAAACAGGCAAACTTGAAGTACAGCTGAAGCGGATAAGCGAAAACCGCACTGCGTTGGTTGAGTATGAAGACTTCCCGATTGTCTCGGAAGTCGAAATCGAGGTGGATTATGAGGATCTGGGCCGATTTAGGGGGGAAATGCTGCGCGATTACAAGCAGTGCCAGTCCGATGAAAACGAAAAGAGCATACAATTGGGTAGGGAAATCGAGAGGATTCTCCGCAAAAAAGTATTCAACAGCGATGACTTCTTCAGGATACCTCTGGAGACGCTGAATGATCTTTCAAACGATTCAAATGCTCTTTTGGGGAATTTGGATATCATCTTTGATTCTTACCGCACTCTGATGGGAAAATTGGCAGCGGACATTGAGTTGATCCAGAAAGAGAAGGAAAACGTCCTTCAAAGTATTTTTGATTACATACGCGAGGTCCACGAAAACCTTGGCAAGATAGACAAAAATTCTTCCATCAACATCAGGGGCCGCTCAATCAAAATGCTCAGAATCATCTTGCCTGATTGGGAAGAAAACCAGGCATTGTACAAGCAGCGCCTCAACGATTTACTGGACACGGTGACAGCAAGAACCTTGGACAGATTGGATCAGAACGAGAACGCCGAAGAGACCATCTCCGCGGCAATCACAACGAAAAATCTGTACAACGAAGTCGTGACAATCAGCAGCATTGAAATCAAGCTATTCAAAATTGAAGAGGAGAAGGAGCGCCAAATCAGCTGGAATGACGTGGCGAAGAACTCCGGAGGGGAAGGCTTCCTTTCCGCCTTCGTCATCCTGTCCAGCCTGTTGTCCTATATGGGAAGGGATGAGACGGACATCTTCGCAGAAAAAGAGAACAGCAAGGTCCTGGTGATGGACAATCCGTTTGCGCAGACGAATGCGGATCATTTACTGAAGCCGCTGATGGAAATCGCCAAGAAGAGCAACACGCAACTGGTTTGCCTTTCCGGCTTAGGCGGGGACAGCATCTATAATCGCTTCGACAACATCTATGTGCTGAACCTGATTTCTTCAAAACTGAAGGGTGGTGTGCAGTTCTTGCATGGGGAACATCTGAAAGGGGAAGAGGCGCAGGAAGTATTGGAGGCATCCCACTTCAAAATAACCGAAGAAATCGACCAGATGGATTTGTTCTGAGAATGGGATAGTCTAGAAAAAGAAGGCCACGATTGCTGGCCTTCTTTTTGAGGAGAATGTCGGTATGACGGCATTGCCGAGCCGGCTGCAGAAATTACTTAAAAAAGAGAATAGGATTGATAAAGCGGGAAGCCTTTAATGACGGGTTTTCCGCTTTGTTGGATAAATGAGAAGCATGGGCTAGACCATGGTTCCTGAGAGCTTTCGGCGGTGTATTAAAAAATCCTCACTAAGTATTGAATATATTTGGTTCGCCAACCAATATTCAATACTTAGGAGGATCTTTATATGTCTCAAGACAAAAACAATTAAGCACACCCTTAAAAAATAAGTGTGTAGGATACCTAAAAGGGAAGAGCAGTCTCATGATGTTTGATTGGCATGCAAATTTGAAATATCGATTTGGAAATCGCAAATTTTGGTGCACAGGATATTATTGCCGATACGGCCGGAAGAAACAAGAAGGTAATAGCGGAATACATACGCAATCCCATTCAAGCTGATATAGTCGCAGAACAAACCATTCGTTCACAAGTGTGGTTTTATTTTTTTGAATGAAATAGACAAATATCAATTCAGAAAGATGGATTTTAGTGGCATACAATTGTAAAATGAAATTAAGATTAGATGCGAGACGGGTATAGAAATGCAAGCAATGCGGTTCCCATAAATAACTAGCCCAAGCAATCTATGCATGCAATACCATGGTTGCGGTTAGACAAATATAAGGTAATCTTGTAAGAATGATAGGGAACATTTTATTTTGCATAGCGAATTAATACTTAATTGAAAGAGTGGTTCAACATGACTATTATTGATAATGAATATATTCGTATAATAATAAGTTCGGGTGTGATCTATTTGTTTGTTATTGCAGCAATTCGTTTGTTTGGGAAAAAGGAAATATCACAACTTTCTGTAATTGATTTGGTATTTATTTTACTTATAAGTAATTCAGTTCAGAATGCAATGGTGGGTTCAAATTCAACACTAGCGGGCGGATTAGTTGCTGCTGGAACCTTGTTTATAATGAACTTCATATTTAAACAATTATTATATCGTTTTCCTAGGCTTGCCAATTTAATTCAAGGAAAGAAAATGATTCTAATATACAAAGGCAAGTTGAATAAAGATAATGTTGAAGCAGCAAAACTTTCAATAGATGAAATAATGGTAGTACTAAGGGAACATGGGATATCTAATATAAGAGATGTCCACATGGCGACGCTTGAAATGGATGGAAATATTAGTGTGGTTCCTGGTGAAATTAGGTCTAAGACCGGAAAAAAAAGAAAATGAATTTTTTTCAAACAGACGAGAATGTTGTGAACCCCAAAAGTTGGACCAAATCCAGAATAGAGAAATCTGTTCTAGATTTTTTTGAGGGAATGGCGGTATGACGGCATTCCTGAGCTGGCTACAGAAATGGCTCAAAAATAAAGGATAGAATCGATTGAGCAGCAAGCCCACAACGACGGGCTTGCCGTTTTTTTGCCTTCCGCTTTATCTGTGACTTCAAATGGATGAAGATATTGGCTCTCATCTGAAGGAAGTAGGATGAACCCACTGCACAGGAATACTCGACTACATATCATGGAATCCCATCATTAAAAAATACGTAATTTTTGTATTATTATATTTTTCTGGGATAATAAGGATAGAAGGATTCTGTTTTGTGAAGAACGGGAGGAAGTTATCTAATGGAGCCTCAAACACCCCCGAAGGTCAATAAACCATGGCTGTATGTTGCTATGACAATTACAACTTTGCTGATTGTGCTGAATCTTTTCCTGGTTTCCGGTATGGAGAAAAATCAGGTAACGGAAGTGGATTATAAGACGTTCCTTACAATGGTCGATGAAGGCAGCGTAGAGTCAGTTCTGGTTGAGGAAAACCGGATAGAATTCACAACGCTGGACAAGGACGGGGAAGAGAGCACCTTCATTACTGGCAGAATGGAGGACCCACAGCTTACCGACCGGCTGCTGCTGACTGATGTAAAGTTTGAGAAAGAGATCGTTGAAGAAAGTTCTCCTCTTTTTGATTTTATTCTGACTTGGATTCTGCCTTTTGCGTTGTTGTATACGTTCTGGGGTTTTCTGATGCGCAGGATGCAGGGAAGAGTCGGGGGAATTGGTAGTGGTAGTGAAATGAAATTCGGCAAAAGCAATGTCAGGATTTATGCTGAATCCGAAACGGGAAAAACATTTAAAGACGTAGCGGGTCAGGACGAAGCGAAGGAAGCCCTCTGGGAGGTGATCGATTTTCTCCATAATCCTGAAAAATACAGGGAAATCGGGGCTAAGATGCCAAAAGGGATTCTGCTTGTCGGACCTCCTGGGACCGGAAAAACACTTCTTGCAAAAGCGGTTGCGGGAGAAGCGAAAGTGCCATTTTTCTCGATATCGGGCTCTGAATTTATGGAGATGTTCGTCGGCGTGGGAGCTGCCAGGGTCAGGGATCTGTTCGATCAAGCCCAGGCAAAAGCCCCCTGTATCGTATTTATTGATGAAATCGATACGATCGGCAAGAGCCGTAACGTGGGGGGGATTTCCGGAAATGACGAGCGGGATCAGACACTCAATCAGTTATTAAATGAAATGGATGGTTTTTCCTCAGAAAAAGGCGTGGTGATCCTGGCAGCAACGAACAAACCTGAAGTTCTGGACAAAGCGCTGCTGAGGCCCGGACGTTTTGACCGGCGCATTCCTCTTGAATTGCCCGACATTACCGGTAGGGAAGCGATTCTGGATGTCCATGCAAAATCCGTCAAAATGGATGAAGATGTCAAACTTAAGCAGATTGCCAGAGATACATCCGGAAGCTCCGGAGCCGATCTTGCCAACCTGATCAACGAAGGCGCTCTCCATGCCATAAAAGAAGGACGCAGCAAGATAAAGCAATCCGATCTGGAATATGCGCTGGAAATCGTACTGGCCGGATACCAGCGGAAAAATGCGATCCTCTCGCAAGAGGATAAAAAGGCGGTAGCCTACCACGAAATAGGGCATGCGATTGTTGCCGCAAAACAAACAGATTCCGCACCAGTCAATAAAATAAGCATCATACCAAGGACGTCCGGAGTCCTCGGCTATACCATGCAGACGGAAGAGACAGAACAGCTGCTGATGAGCCGGGAAAAATTCATGAATAAAATCATAACCTACATGGGCGGTCGCTCTGCAGAGGAAGTTATTTTAAACACGGTCACATCCGGGGCGGAAAATGACATAGAGGCTGCAACAAAGATTGCGCGAGCGATGGTCACGAGATACGGCATGAGTGAAAAATTCGACATGATGGCCCTGGAAACGCTCATTAATCCCTATCTGGGCACAGAGACGACATCGCTTGTGTCCAATGAAACATCCGCAAAAATAGATGATGAGGTTTTGCGCATCATTAAATTCGCTCACGAAAGAGCCAAGGAAATCATCAAGATCGAACGAACCGAAACTGCATGAACTTGCAAAATATCTTCTCGAAAAAGAAACCATTTCCGGAGAGGAATTCATGAAAATTCTGATGCACGGAGGAATGAGAAATGATGAGGAATCCAGGAATTAGGCTGGTGCAGGCAAGGCTGCGACCGAGAATGGCTTAAAAAAGAGAATAGAATCGATAAAGCGGAAAGTCTACAGTGACGGGCGTTCCGCTTTGTTTTGGCCTTCGGGATATAGGCTATTCTACAGGTAATTGAAAGATATGGCTTTCAAATAGAAAAAATACTGATTACGCATGGGCATTTTGATCATATCGGCGCTGCTGAAGAAGTCAGTCAAAAACTGCAGGCTCCGATTTATATCCATGAAAAAGGAGAGCGTTACATAACGGATCCTATATGGAATTTGTCGGAAGAAAATGGATTAAAAGTAGTTTTGGGAGATGTGCAGTATATAAAGCATGGAGACGTAATTGCTTTAGAATCAAATCCTGACATAATGGTTCAGGTAATTTATGTTCCTGGTCACACAACAGACGGTGTAGTGTTTTACAGTAAAGAAGAGAAGGCTGCATTTGTGGGAGACAGTATTTTTAAAGGAAGCTTAGGAATCAGCGATTTTTATGGAGGAGATGAAGTTCAGTTATTTACAGAGGTAATCACAAAAATTTTAACTTTGCCAGAAGACACAATCCTTTATTCCGGCCACAGTGAACCCACAACAGTAGGAATGGAAAGAGCTCGAATCTACAGGAACATGGTTGAGTAACGGAACGGACAATTGGTTACAGTCCTAATAATAGATATTCCTGATGTTCATTTGACGGTTACGTATCGGGAATTGGAAATATATTAAAAATTATCCTCTTGAGATAGGAGATTATATACAGTGACAAAATACAATTTTTTAGAAGCCTATCGTTTTTCGAACGGTTTAGAACTTAAAAATAGGATCGTGATGGCACCTATGACAACCATGTCAAGCTTTCATGATGGCCACGTGACAACCGATGAGGTGAATTATTATCATCGTCGTGGCGGCGGTCCAGGCATGATCATTACTGCTGTTGCCAATGTATCAGAAGACGGCAAAGGATTTGAAGGAGAATTTAGCGCAACAGACGATCGTTTTATTCCTGATTTAACTAAGATTGCAACAGCAATTAAACAAGATGGAACAAAAGCAGTATTGCAAATATTCCATGCTGGACGAATGAGTAATTCAAGAGTTTTGCGAGGCAAACAAACAGTTAGTGCCAGCGCAATAGCTGCTGAAAGACCGGGAGCAGAAACGCCCAGAGCCTTAACAGAACCCGAGATAGAACAGATTATCGAAGAATTTGGCGAAGCAACGTTGAGAGCGATTAAAGCTGGTTTTGATGGCGTTGAAATTCATGGTGCAAATACATATCTTATTCAACAATTTTTTTCCCCACATTCAAATAGAAGAACCGATCAATGGGGCGGCAGCTTTGAAAATCGCCTTCGCTTTCCTTTGGCAGTTGTCAAAAAAGTTCAAGAAGTAATAAAAGAGCATGGTTCAAAAACGTTTCTTCTTGGTTATCGTGTGTCGCCAGAAGAATTTGAAACTCCGGGGATTCGTTTGGAAGGCACTTTCGCTTTAATAGAAAAATTAAAACAAGCTAAGATCGATTATCTTAACCTATCAATTGGTCATATTTCGCGGACGTCAATGAACGATAAAACCAATTTAGTTCCCATTGTGGAACAAATATTAGCTGTTTTAAATATGATTCCGCTTTGTTTTTGCCTTTTGGATCATCTAAGGCGTCATTTGTAGGTCCCGTTGAAGAGATAGAAGACAAGCTCGTGCAAAAAATCCGTTGTTTGGATAAGCGCATTGATGAGTTGACCAAAGGGGAAAAAAGGGAGAGAATATTGCGGAAATAAGAAGCTTATCAGCCTCAACGCGAATCGTGTATAATATAGGAAACAACGATAGATTCGCTGATCAAGAGAGCGAATGGAACAAGGGGGAATTTGTATGACAGACGCGATGAAAAGATTGATCAAGGCAGCCCAGCACCCGGAGGAAGCGGATCTCATCATCCAAAATGGAACAGTAGTGGATGTTTTTTCACTCGAAACGTTCAAGGCAGATGTCGCGGTCAAGGATGGCACGATCGTCGGCATCGGCACGTATCCAAAAGGGAAGCAGATTGTGGATGCGTCAGGCAAGTACGTCCTGCCTGGCTTTATCGACGGGCATATCCATATCGAATCGACGATGGTCACGCCATCGGAATTTTCACGCGCCCTCATCAAACACGGCGTGACGACCGTCGTGACCGATCCGCATGAAATTGCGAACGTCGCCGGCAGGACGGGATAGATTTTATGCTGGAGGACGCCACCAACGCCGACATGGATATTTTGATGAAGTTGCCTTCGTGCGTGCCGGCGACGCCCTTCGAGCAGAACGGAGCGACACTGACAGCGAATGATCTCCGTCCTTATCTTTCCGATCCGGCTGTCATCGGCTTGGCAGAAGTGATGGATTATCCATCCGTTTTGAATGCTGACCCGGATATGCTTGAGAAAATACACATGACGACAGAGGCCGGTCTGAGTGTCGATGGGCACGCGGCCGGTTTGCCGGATGCCGCGCTGAATGTGTACAGCACAGCCGGCATCCGAAACGATCATGAGGCGGTGACGGCAGAAGAAGCAATCGCGCGGGTACGGCGGGGCATCCATGTGCTGGTGCGGGAAGGCTCGGCTGCCAAAGATCTACTGGCCCTGTTGCCGGCGATCCACGAACGGAACAGCACCCGCTTCTCATTCTGCACCGACGATAAGCATCTGGATGAACTGGCCGAAGAGGGGACGGTCAATTATGCCGCGCAACTGGCCATCCAAAACGGGTTGGATCCGCTGATCGCCATTCAAATGGCGACCATCAACAATGCGGTGTGCCACGGAATCAAAGACAAAGGCGCGATTGCACCCGGTTATCAGGCGGATATCCTCATCACGGACAGTCTCGAGACCCTTCAGCCGGAAACGATCATCAAAGACGGCCGTGTGCTGGATCTGGCCGCCTTGAAAAGCGGCCGGGCCATTGTGCCCCAGTCCGTCAGGTCATCCATCAACTTGAAGAAAGTGACAAAAGACTCCTTGCAGATACCGCTTCAGCAGGGCCAGAAAGCCTGGGTCATCGGCGTTGTGCCCGGCCGGATCATTACGGATAAAATTGCGGCAGAGGTCAAGATAGAAGACGGCTTTTTTGTTCCGGATCCGGAACGCGATCAATTGAAGATGGTGGTGTGCGAGCGGCATCATGCGACCGGAAGCATCGGCGTCGGCATCGTCAGCGGCCTCGGATTGAAGCGAGGGGCCATCGCATCGACAGTCGCACATGACTCGCATAATCTCGTCGTTGCCGGCACGAACGATGGCGACATGCTGTTGGCGATTGCAGAAGCCCAGAGGATACAGGGCGGCCTCGTCATCGTGGACAATGGGAAGGTGTTAGCATCAGTCCCGCTGCGGGTCGGCGGCATCATGTCGGAAAAACCGTATGAAGAAGTGATCGCGGAGCTGCATCAGCTGCACGAACAACTGGCTACGATCGCAGAAACAGCGCAAAATGTCTTCATGATCCTGTCGTTCCTGTGCCTGCCGGTCATCCCGCGTCTGAAATTGACGGACAAAGGCTTGTTCGACGTCGATTCCTTCCGGCATATCGAAGTCGGCTTGCCGGTCTGAGGGACGCGGCGCAGAGATGCAAACGGATTCTAATTGTTTTTTTCAGGTTGTTTATGCTATCCTACGTATAACAGGGGAGCTTGCAGACAGGCTGAGAAAAAAGTGTGACTTTTGACCCTGAAATAGTGAGAGCTATTTCATACTTGATCCAGGTAATTCTGGCGCAGGGAGATATATGAAATTTGATAGATTTTCTGAAATTTTATCAATATTCTGAAACCTCTGTGGACTTCCATGGAGGTTTCATTTTTTGGGATTAGCTCTATCATTTCAGAATGTATGAAAGGAGGATAAGCAAATGAATGCAAATGTTTCAATTCAAGTTTTGCCGCAAGGATTAAACAGCGATGCAGAGGTTGTAGCCGTTGTTGATAGGGTGATTGCGTATATCGACAGCACCGGGTTAAATTACTTCGTTGGTCCAACAGAAACAGCGATTGAAGGCGATTATGACAAACTGATGGAGATTGTAAAGAATTGCCAACTGATCGCTACTGAGGATGGCTGTGATAAGGTGTTATCTTATGTCAAAATCACGTATGCGAGAGAAAGGGATATACTGACAATTGATGAAAAAACCAAAAAATATCACGAATAGGCTTGCACCATGGATTACAATAGCTTTGATTCTGGGTATCTGGGAATTTTTATCGTTCTCAGAAGCTGTTCCTCGTTATATGTTGCCTTCTCCTATGGACGTCGTGCGAGCATTTATAGGCGACTTTAATCTATTGATGCAAAACATGGTCTATACATTAAGTGAAGCATTTATTGGTTTGGGAGCGGGGATTGCCATCGGATTTTTGGTTGCGATAGCAATGGACCAAATCCCGTTTTTAAATAGAGCACTTTATCCCATCTTGGTTGTATCTCAAACCATTCCAACGGTAGCGATAGCGCCATTATTGGTTTTGTGGATGGGATATGAGATGCTGCCGAAAGTGGTGCTGATCATCCTCACCACTTTTTTTCCGATTGCAATAGGGGTGTTGGAAGGATTTCGGAGTGTCGATCGCGATGCTTTAAATTTGATCCGTGCTATGGGTGGAAATCGGTGGCAACAATTTGTGCACATCAAATTCCCATCTGCATTGCCCGCATTTTTTTCGGGCTTGAAAATATCGGTTACCTACTCAGTCGTAGGCGCCGTCGTTGCGGAATGGCTAGGTGGATTTATGGGGCTTGGAGTCTATATGACGAGAGTTCGCAAGGCCTATGCATATGATAAAATGTTTGCGGTAATCTTCTTCATTTCCTTCATTAGCTTGTTGCTGATGGCGCTGGTCTCTTTTTTGCAGAAGAGGGCGCTGCCGTGGAAATACAAAAATACCGCTGACCATCACAAGGAGGAGTAGAAGTATGAAAAAATTACGTTTGTTATCGGTTTTATTGGGATTAGTCTTAGTAGGCTGTGGAAATTCGCAAACAGCTGATTCATCATCGACTGCATCAGGCAGCAAAGAACTTACAAAAGTCAGGGTAGTGCTGGATTGGACGCCGAACACCAATCACACAGGCCTGTATGTAGCAAAAGCAAAAGGATATTATGAAAAAGCTGGTTTGGATGTCGAAATTGTGCAACCGCCGGAAGATGGGGCAACGCCTTTAGTTGCAGGCGGTGGAGCTGAATTTGGAATCGATTTTCAAGATTCTTTAGCGGCCAACTTTTCCAGTAAAAATCCATTGCCGGTTACAGCCGTTGCCGCGGTTATTCAACACAATACATCCGGTTTGATTTCGCTCAAAGAAGACGTCATCGATTCACCGGCTAAATTGGCGGGACAGTCTTATGCGACGTGGAACTTGCCGATCGAACTGGCCATTGTCAAAAAAGTTGTTGAGGATGATGGTGGTGATTTCAGCAAGGTGAAACTGATTCCATCCACGGTCACGGATGTGGTGTCAGCCCTACAAACAAAGAGTGTGAATGCAATTTGGGTGTATTATGGTTGGGACGGCATTGCAACAGAAGAAGCTGGTTTGGAAACAAACTATTTGAATTTTGCTGATTATGCTGAAGAACTGGATTACTATAGCCCGGTCATTGTTGGTAATAACGAGTATATGAAAAACAATCCGGAAATCACCAAGGCGTTTTTAGACGCTACACGTCAAGGTTATGAAGCTGCAATAGCGGATCCGGATGCTGCGGCACAAATATTGGTGGATGCCGTTCCTGAATTGGACATTGAGATGGTAAAAGCCAGCCAACAATGGTTAGCGAATCAATACAAAGCTGAAGTTACACAATGGGGATATATTAATCCCGAACGCTGGAATATGTTCTATCAATGGCTGAACGAAAATGAATTGGTAGAGAAACCAATCGCTGATAACGTCGGTTTTACAAATGAATATCTACCAAAATAACGGAAAGAATCGGGGCGATGGAGTGGATAAGTTAGTAGCAAATCACATCAGCGTCCGGTTTGAACAAAAAGCAGTTTTGCAGGACGTAACGGTTACCTTGAATGCAGGGGAAATCATCAGTGTTTTGGGTGTTAGTGGATCCGGTAAATCAACACTTTTTAATGTGATTGCCGGGTTAATCGAACCGACAGAAGGAACGGTTTATTTAAACGGACAGGATATCACCTATCAAACTGGTCATGTCAGCTATATGCTGCAAAAAGATATGCTTTTGCCGTATAAAACCATTTTGCAGAATGTCGCCTTGCCTCTGATCATCAGGGGCACCGGGAGAAAGCAGGCGTACGAGACGGCGCGGAACTATTTTGGGATTTTTGGTTTGACCGGAACGGAAAATGCTTATCCGAATGAGTTGTCCGGAGGGATGCGGCAACGAGCGGCTTTCCTAAGGACCTATTTATTTTCCGATGAAGTCGCTTTATTGGACGAGCCGTTCAGTGCCTTGGATGCCATTACTAAAAACCGCCTGCATGAATGGTATCTAGATATTATGCAACAAATCAAACTATCAACTTTTTTTATCACACATGACATCGATGAGGCAATCAAATTGTCGAACCGCATCTATATTTTGGGTGGGCAGCCGGCAACAATTGTGAAGGAACTGGTCATAAGCGAACCGCATCCCAGATCAAGAGAGTTTTTATTAAGCACGGAATTTTTGGCCTACAAAAAAGAAATTTTAAGTTATTTGGACAAGTGAACCTTTTGACGAGAATAGTGTGACATCAAGAATCTCGGGGGGGGGGACTACCCAAAATTTCTGGAAAAAGAGAATAGAAATAAAAAGCATTGATTATTCCTAGATGGGGTAATCGATGCTTTTTTGGTAATGAATGATTGTTGCCATGACATTGGGACCCTGATGATGAAGACTGATTTTTTGGGAAGAAGCAACCGAAGAAAAAACGCAGATCAGTGAGGGATTTGTCGTAATGGTTCAAAGAAAATCGAATAAATGGCTACCCCCTCATTCAAGTGGTAAAATGAATCCGAAAAGAAGATATGGAGCAGTAGGTAGTATAGGGCGGCTGCCTATTGGGAAGGTCTGATGGCTAGTAATAGGGCAGCGATATTTCAACATGTTGAAATATCATTATTTTTGGATTATCGACAGAGTGTTGTGAATCGAAAAGGATGCGAGTTTATGGAAAAACAGGTTGTAGTCATTCAAAATTTGAAAAAATATTTCCCTTCCAAGCAAGGGCCAGTAAAGGCTGTTGATGGCGTTGATTTGAGGGTTGAGTCAGGTGAAATATTTGGCTTTTTAGGCCCGAACGGCGCGGGGAAAACCACTGTGTTGCGTGTATTGACCACGCTTTTAGTGCAGGATTCCGGTGATGCTTTCGTTGCTGGCCTAGATGTGAAGAAGGAGCCGAATAAGGTACGTAGCCATATCGGCTATGTCAGCCAAACGGGTGGAGTGGATCGCCCGGCTACCGGAAAGGAAAACCTTGTCTTGTAAGGGCAACTTTACGGCATGAGTACTGCAGCAGCAACTGCCCGCGCAGAGGAATTAATCAGACTTTTGGACTTGTCGGAATGTTCCGATCGCATTGTCAACACCTATTCCGGTGGCCAACGCCGCCGCCTTGACGTAGCGCTGGGACTCATGAATCGTCCGATCGTACTATTTTTGGATGAACCCACGATCGGATTAGACCCGCAAAATCGGGCTAATCTATGGGAGCAGATTAAAAAATTGCAGCAGGAGGGCACGACTATTTTTTTGACTACCCATTATCTAGATGAAGCGGACGCGCTATGCGATCACATAGCCATCATAGATAACGGGCGCATCGTTGCCGAAGGCACACCCGAAGAACTCAAAAAACAAATTGCAGGCGAGTGCATCACGATAGGCATTGATAGTTTGGAAGAAAAGGCCCCTGCAATCATTCCACTTTTAAAAGAAGTGGAATTTATGCGTGAAGTAAAACAAGACGGGGATCATCTGCGCCTTTACGTCGATGATGGGGCGAAGGCCATTTCCGAAGTGTTGGAACTACTGGGGAATCAGGGAATCACTTTACAGACCATCACGCTGTCCGCACCGTCGCTTGACGATGTTTTTTTACGCAAAACGGGGCGCTCCTTGCGCGACATCAATGCGAAAGAAGGGAAAGAACGATGAAAATCATACGCGATACCGGCTTGATGTTTCGGCGCAAGATGATGGAAACTTTTCGAAATCCCATTTATATTATCGTGAGATTGCTGACTCCGGTCTTTTATCTTGTCCTATTTTCCCCGCTCCTCGGTAAATTAACGAACATACCCGGTTTCTCTTCCGATAATGTCATGAATAATTTTGTGCCCGGGCTTTTGGTGATTGAGTCATTTATGAGCGGACTTTTTGTCGGGTATGACATCATTGATGAGGTTCGCAATGGGGTCATTGAACGTTTCCGAGTAACGCCAACGAGTCGTTTTGCGCTTCTGGCCGGTCGCGTCTTGCATGATTTGGTTAATATGCTGGTGATCGTCATTATCTTTGTGTTACTGGCAATTCCTTTTGGCTTCGAAATCCATATAGGGGGGGATTTGTTGCTGTTGGTCATCCTCAGCCTGATACTCATAACTACTTCAGCATTTGGCAATGGCATCGGAATGATTTTAAAAAGCGAAGACCGTCTTTCACCTATCGTACAAGGTATAAATTTACCGATCCTGTTACTGTCGGGGATGCTGTTGCCAATGGAGCTGGCACCAAAATGGCTACAAAATATTGCTCATATCAATCCGGCCTATTATGCGGTTGAAGCCAGCCGCCTGCTTGCTTCCGGTCATATTTTTGAAGCCAAAGTTGGGGAAGCATTCTTATTCCTGATCCCATTAACCATTTTTACTCTTTCCTGGGCTACCCGTGTTTTCAATAAAGCCATCGCCTAAAACAAAGGAAAATTGCCGAAAGCTGGATAGGGAATTATTTTTGATTCTGATGAAGACATTATCATTTTTGTGTGGAGGATTCTTTGTGAAATTAAAGTTAGAAAAAATGCAGTTGAATCATAAGTGGTTTTATTTTTTTGCAACATTGATCTTAATTTTATTGATTGTATGCATCTATCACGATTATGATTTGTATGCGCAACCAATAGTTAAGGTGAAAGCAACCGAATTCATCAGCAAAACAGAGACCATTGGTGAAAATCAAAATAAAGAGATTATATATAATCAAAATTTGACCGCTGAACTGATGAATGGTTCTCGAAAGGGCCAACTGATAACTTTGGAGAATAGCTATACCTCTTTCAAGGTATACAATCAGAGATATAATGTGGGGGATGAATTGTTCGTTTCAATTGATTCAGATACCGGCCTAACGGGGAAAATAACGGGAGTGAAGCGCGACAAATATATAGCTATGATGGTAGGGTTGTTCGTCCTTTCTTTACTCATCGTCGGGAAGAGACAGGGATTTTTCTCGATTATAAGTATCGTTATGAACATCATTGTTTTTCATTTTGCGTTGGATATATATGAATATAATGAAAATAACCATCTGTTGCTAGCTTGCAGTGGCGCGGTTATCTTATGCACATTATTTTCGCTTCTTTTAGTAAGTGGGAGAAATGAGAAGACTTACGCCGCCATTGTTGCAACTTTATTCAGCACGTTTCTTACATTACTGATAGCGTATGGAGTCATTCAAGCGACATCCGGAAACGGCCTGTATTATGAAGGAATGGCATTTGCGACGCAATCACCGCCCAAAGTATTCATTGCTAGCATTTTAGTGGGATCATTAGGTGCTGTAATGGATGTGGCCATTATGATATCTTCGTCTATTTACGAATTATATGAAAAGAATAACGCGATAACCAACAAAGAGCTGATTGCATCTGGGCGTGAAATTGGAAAGGATATTATGGGCACCATGGCAAATGTCCTGTTGTTTGCCTATGTCAGTGGCACTATTCCGATGTTGATCCTTTACTTGGAAAATGGTTCCACAATTGGGTTCACTTTTTCGATGAATCTCTCGTTGGAGCTGGCGCGTGCACTTGCTGGGGGGATTGGGATTGTTTTGACTGTTCCGATAGGTTTATATACTTCCGTTGGATTGATACGTAAAAAGGAGGTCACTAATTAATGAGTGTAGTGTCAGTCTTAGCCATTATTTTATTTGTTCTTATGAGGATTATTGGTGGAGAGCGGGGAACCACCTCTTTCCTTTCGCTATTTTTGAATCTTGGGATGCTTTTCTTAGCGATTATGCTGATGGTTAATAACGCCAATGCCATTTTGGTTACTTTGATTACTTGTGCCGTAGTCAGCTACATTAATTTGTTTTTTGTAAATGGAATAAACATTAAAACGAAAGCGGCTTTATGTTCCACTGGAATCACAATCGTAGTTTTGTTTTTTTTAATTGTTCTATTCCATCAAAAAGCGATGATTCAAGGTTTTGGCGTAGAAGAGATAGAGGAGTTCAACACGTTTTCGTTCTATGTTGATGTGGATTACAGGGTTATAGGCATCTGTACAATGGTAATGGGGACAATTGCCGCGATTACTGATACGGCTATCTCCATTTCATCTGCCATGAATGAAGTTTATGTTAACAATCCGTTGATGAAGCGATTCGAACTTTTTCGTTCAGGGATAACGATAGGTAAAGATATTTTGGGAACAACGGCAAATACTTTATTATTTTCGTTTATTGGAGGCTACTTATCTTTACTGCTATATTTTAGAGATTTAGACTATTCTGTTGGCGAAGCTATAAATTCCAAAGTTTTCAGCTCAGAGATACTGGCTACTCTCATTATCGGATTTGGTTCTACCTTAATCATACCTATTACAGCAGGGCTGACAACCCGTTTGCTAACTAAAAAGTGCGAATCTGCAAAAGAAGTGGTTGTAGAGAAAGAAAAAACGATCACTAGTATTGCATAAAAATAGAAAGCCCTATTGTTCCACAAAAAACCTTAACAATGGTTGGAAAGGTGAATTGTTCTAGACCATTATAAAAGGATCCTTATTACAGGAAGCACTACGATAGGTTAGATGCTGTGGACTTCAGTGCCGCATTCGCTTATACTATGAATAACTTTTACAAACGGAGGGAAAATAATGGAATTCAAAAATGTTACTGTAATCAAAGAGGCAAATGTGTATTTTGACGGGAAAGTGACCAGCAGAACGGTCCAGTTCGAAAGCGGAGAGAAAAAGACACTTGGTTTTATGTTGGCAGGGGAGTATGAGTTCAATACCGATGCCGAGGAAACTATGGAAGTTCTGGGCGGCGACATGTCGGTCATGCTACCGGGCGAAGAAAAATACACGCTCTATAGCAAAGGGGAAAGCTACGTGGTTCCCGCAAATTCTTCCTTTAAAATGGTTGTAGAGAAGTATGTAGATTATTGTTGCTCATATAAGAATTAATTAAACCGTCGTACTAAAAAATTGTCCCAAAGCTTTATGAGGCTGATGAAACAGCAACTTTAATTTTACTTGAACCTTTTATCAGATTTTAAAAAGCGAGCAATGGGGATTCCCGTCGCTCGCTTTTTAAATTTTTGAAAATCTGGATACAACGTGTAGAGGATGCTTCACTAATGGTGCATATACTTTTTCAGTAATTCTAATAGCTCTGATTATTATGAAGCTTTAGTTAGCGTGGAGTGCACGTTTTTCATGCTCCAATGCTTTGATTGACCAGTCTTTCCCAGAAGCTTGTTTTAGACCAGGAGCTTCTATTCTTAGGGCAATCACTGCTGATATAATGCTCAAAATAGCAATGAGTTTAAATGTAGGTTCAAATCCGCCAGAATCGAAGAGACAAAAGATGCAGATAAGGCACCTAAGCCGAAACCTTGGTATACGATCCCATAATTTTGGCTCGAATTTTTCGAACCAAAGAATCAGCGACAACGGTAGGGAATATAGTAATATTTCCGCCAAAACTGAAGGCGATAACGGCTACACTGCCGAAGTACAATCCGTAATTTAGTTTTGCATAGCTTAGAATGAGGACTGCTATGGCTGTCGCACTAAGAGCTACGGATACCACTTTTAATCGACCAAACCGATCGGATAAAGTTCCAAGGATAATTCTGCCTAATGTATTGAATATCGCCACCAATGCCACCGCACTTGCTGCACTGGCCGCACTTAAGCCAGCCATGCTTACCCCAATATCGGCCACGATTCCAATCACAAATAATCCGCTCATACAAGCCGTAAACAGGACCACAAACAATAGGTAAGATTCTTTTGTGCGCAACATTTCTTTTACGGAGTAATTTTTCTGTACGGTATCATTGACAGTAATACTTTGCGGCTTATTCGATATTTTTGCTTCTTTGACTAAGAACGAGCCGCCCACGATCATGACCATGACGATCAATCCCCAGAAGAGAAAGGCCTGAGAAACGCCTACTGATTTAAGAACAGATCCGTCGACGTACTTGAATAATAAGCTGCCCAAACCATAGGATCCAACAGAAACTCCCGAAATAAGACCTTTTCTCTCAGGGAACCATTTGATCGCATTCGATAAAGTTGTCATATAGGCAAGGCCATCTGCGGCTCCAACCATCACGCCTGCAAAAATGTAAAGCAGCCATAAGGATGAAACTCGCGAACTGATGATTAACCCTGCTCCTAAGGTACTGCCTGCAAAGATAAGCAAACGGCGAAGGCCTATTTCCTCTTTGAACTTTACTGGAAAATAATGTCGAGAAAGCTAATGCAAAGCTCATGATTGAAAATGTGGCAGCAACCGAATTTAAGTCCCAGCCAAAGCGTTCCACTAAGGGGTGGTTGTACAGACTCCACGTATAGATGGTCCCTAATCCCATCATTACAATAACGGTCCCCAACATCACGAGCCAGCGGTTATCTTTTTTTTCTGTCATTTGAATCTCCTCTTTTCATTCCGATTGTTGCAAGATTCATTAGTAACGACCTCTTGCTTTAATAGAAATATAACACCGAAAAGGGGATTGAAACCGTTTTCTTCCTGAGTTGACGATGCAGGGGAATGAAGTGGCGTGGTTATATCCGCATGATTTTCCGGAATATTTTTGCTTGCTTCGGCTCACGGGAACCTCCGCATCAAGACCTTTTAAGCGCAGTAAATACGTTTGGTTAAACCAGGGAAAATTCACGGATTTTCGACAGTTAACGAATAAGAACGATGGCAGCGGAAAAAGAGGCCTTGGGGGAGTTGGGCATGAAATTCAGAGATGCTCATTGGCATCGTGAATTCCCCGTCCAGAGTGTATACTAAAGTAACCTTCCCGCTTGCCTCGGCATAATAGATGTCATTCACATCGGTTACGATAATTTTGTCATCCTTCCGTAGATCGATTCGGCTGGATACTCCCAATTTTCCTTCCCCTGCTTTCATGAGGGACGGATGATCATTCTCGAACGTTTCCTTCATTTTGCGGATTATTGTCCATTTGATCACGCTGGTAAGCAGCTTCCAGTTTGCTCAACATTGAGGCATCCGCTTCTCTTCATAAGGTTTCAGAATAATCAAATGCCTCAAGTTCAAACGCCTGTGCAGCACGTTCTTTATAGGCTGTCGTAAAAATAATATAAGGTTTCTTGGCAAATTTGCTTATGCTGCTTGCTACAAATATGCCATCAAGGGAAGGGATGTTTGATATCCAGAAAAATCGGATCCGTCTCCTGTTCCTGCAAAATTTTCAACACATCTAACCCATCTTCAAAGCAATCCGTTACTTTCGAATGTCACTGTAATTCGCAATTAAATATTCCAGTTCTTCGCGTGCCGGTATTTCATCTTCAACAATGATGGCTCTCATTCGATCCCCTTCTCCACATCAAAATAAACTTCTGTTCCTGGGTTCAGGCGATTGATCATAAGTCCATTCCCGTAAATGAGCTTGACCCGCTGGTGCACGTTGGATAAGCCGATTTTCGTCAATGGGACGTTTGCCGTGATACAAATTTTGAATAACTTCTTCATCGATCCCGGTGCCGGTATCTTTGACGCTCATCCGCACTGTTTCGCCGATACTTTTCACCGAAATGGTGACGATCCCTGATTCTTTGGTCTTTAGGATGCCATGATCTGATCGCATCTCCTACGAGCGGCTGGATCAATAGGCTCGGGATCTCCAATGCCACGTCGTCAGTTTCATAATCAACCTGTAGGCGCGTGCCAAATCGGACCTTCTCAATTTCAACGTAGTCTTTCACCTGCTGAAGTTCTTTATGGACATCGATCAATTCATCGCTTAATTCGAGGTTGTAGCGCATAAAGCCGGAGAGATCGATGATCAAATCCCGCGCCTCCTCCGCAATTTCGCGCGTAGCGGAAGCAATGGCATTCAATGCATTGAAAAGAAAATGACGGTTGATTTTTGTTTGCAAGGCTCTGTAACTCCGCCCTGCTTGCTTCCTCTTTACTGTGTTCGTCACGTGATACCTCTATCAGCGTAGAAATCATTTGCGATAGTCCGATTTGCCATCGTCCGTAAGGGATACGTCATTTCGTATGCTTTGCGATAGTAAACTTGAAGCGTTCCTGTAACGATATCCCTCTCTTTAAACGGCATAATGAGAAAATATTCGATTTGTGGCACATGGTGTTCGGAAGCATGATCGGAAATGACGAATCCGCCAATTTCGACGGCCGACTTTGCTAAATCATCTGATGATTTCCTCCCCGATCGTCGTATTTCTCTTCACCTAAACCGACATAAGCCAGTACATTTTGTGTGTCGGTAATGGCAACAGCATCCGCGTTAACTTCGTCTTTCACAATGGTACAGATGGTATTTAACGATTCCTTATCCATGGAGCGGAAATAAGGCAACGTCTTATTGGCTATTTCCAGAGCTAACTTTGCCTGCTTGGCAGCGATCATTTCCTTTTCGCCTTCCACGCTCATGATCATCAACACGATCCAGTCCGACACTTACCTGGCTCAGAATCATGGGAGAGGCAATTTTAGAAACAATATCCAATCCAAGGTCAAATGGATTAGCCAATGCAAGAATCAACACCATGGTCAGGGCCTTGCTTAACATCCCCGCCACTATCCCGTAAATTGGGCGCCCGGATTTTTTACTTTTCGGTCAATATAATAGCCGGAAACAACGCCTGCTACGATCTTGAAATGAAGCACTGGATGGAGGTGATTCCGCCAATATCCATTATCGAACCCATGCACACCTAGAACGATGCCTGTCATAATGCCTATCCAAGGACCGAACAAAATCCCTCCGCCCATGACAGCGATAACCCGGACATTTACAAGTGAACCTTCTACTTCAATGCCCGAGTATGTCCGAAAAATAGCGCAACGAGCAAAAAATAAGCGTCAGGATCGCCAGTTCGATAGGGGAATGTTTGTCCCTTTGCAAGGATTTCTTTAAACCGGGGAATCCTTGCCATAAAAAAAGGGTGATCAAAAGCAGTGCCGCACGTTCGAATAATTGAAACAACATTCCGATTGAAGTATTCATATGAAGTTTGAAATTCCTCTCTTTCTGGATAGCTATTAGTTTCGTCAACCTGGGTAAGTCATATATTTTTTGCTGGATGCTCACCATCGCTGTTCTGTCAGCCTATCGTTCCTCTCCCGAACCACAGCCAGCGGGTGTGAAAAAAGAACACGTTTCGGCTAGGGTCAATGGACCAGCAGCATGCTTCGAAAGGGGTTCTCTCAATGGGAATTTTACACCAAACTACTCTGAAATTCAATGTGAAAATGGCTGATACAGATACGTGAGGGATCGATCTGTGAATGCAAACTATATCGCTCAAAGAATTCCTCCGCTCAGTCGGATTCGAACGGTTAATGAGACATGAGTTTCATTGAGGATCTCCGTGAGCATATCCAAATTTGTTGAGAATGTACCTTCTGATGCCGTTTTGATTCCGATAGAAAGTAAAAGAACGCCCTTTTCGGGGCGTTCTAATGATTAGTAGGAACTGTTAGCGAATGACAAGGGTGTCCATCGTGAGGTGGAATCTGAAGGAAGTCGGACGCAAACACTCGCACTGACGAACAGAAATCTCATACAAGGCTTAATGGAGACGGACGAGCTTGCCAAACAAAGCAAAGTCCTATACTGCACGAATCTCCCACAGTAAATGAGGCAGTGACATGAGTGGAAGGTTATCATTCTTACCCGGGGAGATCTTAGGCCATTAGGAATCACTGTAGTAACAACTGACATAGCGAGAAGTCAGCAGAGGTCATAGTAGCGACCGAATGGCTAGCGAAGGACCGAACAGTATTAATCTTGGAAAGATCAAGGAGGTTGGTTTTATGCCACTAAGAACGCAGAAAACATCATGGTATAGACCGAAAGGTTGGCAAGCTACAGAAGGATAAGCTGGAAGCGAAAGAATATGTAGATGTGCGTCGGGGCGTAGCATAGATATGAACAGACAAGATGGTATTTCATTCATCAACAGAGTGACGTCAATATACAATTTGGAGTTAGCTAAAGAAAAGGTTCGCAAGAACAAGGGAGCTCCTGGAGTCGACGGAGTAACAGTCGATGAACTGGATGAACACATGGCAAAATACTATCCGCATCTGATAAGGAAACTAAAAGACGGATCGTATCAACCACAACCGCGACTTAAAGAGTTAGACATCCCTAAACCGAATGGAGGTGAAACGACCTCAAGTGCTCTGTATATGGACAGAGTTGTACAACAGGCGATTTTACAGGTGTTAAACGCACTATTGTCGACCCGCACTTCTCGAATCTTATCCTGTGTGCTTCTGAACAGGTCGAAGTGCGCATCTAGCCGTAAAGAAAGCACAACAGTACTGAAGAAGGCTATTTACATAGTTGACTGCGACTTGAAGAGTTACTTTGACACTATCAACCATCAGAAGCTACGGAACAATCTGGATTGGTACATCCAAGATAAAATCGTTATGAAACTGATATGGAAGTTTCTTAAATCGGGCATTCTCGACCATGGCTATTATACCGAGACGGAATCAGGGACACCCCAAGGTGGTCCACTCTCCCCACTACTTGAGCAATCCTTACCTCCATCAATTAGATAGGGAGCTTGAACAAAGGTGGTGCAGCTTCTTCGCTATCCCGATGACTTCGTCATCTACGTCAAAACCAAACGAGCAGGTGAAAGGGTTATGGAGAGCGTCACAACATTTCGAAAAAGACTTACGCCTTACAGTGAATAAAGAAAAGAGCAGCGTGACAACTCCCACCAAAGCCAAATTCCTCGGATTTCACCTCTATAAACACATGGGAAAGTCGGTTGCCGACCTAGTTGGTCGGCCAAACAACGAATCCGAAGCAAACTCAGAAAATTGACCAGTTAAAACGCCCCGGAGAGTTCGAAGAAATCATAAAAGAAATTAACCAGGGTGAGCAGTTCAGCTTGATTAATTACTACAAGATTGCCTTCATGAAATCATTCGTCATAGGGTTGAAATCATGGCTGCATCACCGACTCTCGACAACTCATCTGGAAACGATGGAAGAAAGTGTCTACACGCTACAAATGGTTGAGGAAATTAGGAATTGACCATGATAATTCTCTGAAAATGGCTGGACCGGAAGGGTATTGGCGTAATTCACGAAGTGAAATTCTTCATTGCATTACAAACAAAATACTAGCGCGCAAGATGGGGGCTAAAAGACTAGTCCTTCTGTTGTAACCAGATTGGAATGCAACAAAGCAACGAGAAGCTAGTATTTCCAAGCATTTTAAGTTCGGTACAGCGTGAAGAAGATTCTTGTGAACGGCAAAAGAACTTTGCCATCCTTTTCCATAGGATATGCTTCCACGATTTTTTCGCGATAGTCACTACAGAATTCGGCTTGCAATGCTTCATCTGGAATCATGTTCAGGAAGGGTCTCAGGGCGGTTCCCTTGTACCATTCCACAACATCGTCATGCGAATTCAGGATGGTAATATAGTCAGTCTGCCATGCCTTAAGAGTCTTTGATAACGAAGAAATGATATCGTAAAAATGCGGAAATGAAAAATGCTTAGGATATATTGGTGGCGCTTCAAAGTACGGGGACCATCTTCCCTCTTTAATCAGGTTTTGAATTTCAGCGTAGATTGGTAAATGTTTGACAGAAGGAACCTGTATTGCGATGACGCCGCCTTCGTTAAGCATTTCAAATAATTTAGGAATCAATACCTCATGTTCGGGCATCCATTGAAGCGCTGCATTGGAAAAGATGATATCGAATTTTCCAAATTCAGATAAATCAGCGTTTGAATCCATCAATACCCACTCAATGCTGGAGTCAGTGGTTTGGGCTTTCTCGAGCATCGCTTTGGAATTATCCAGGCCAATGATTTCAGCGTCAGGCCATCTATCCTTCAAGATTTTTGTGCTGTTCCCTGGGCCACATCCAATGTCAATGATTCTTTTCGGAGAATCTACCTCAATGCGGTTAACGAGGTCAATGGATGGCTGCGTTCTATCATCTTTGAATTTAAGATATTGATTTGGTTGCCAATCAGACATGGTATCATACTCCTTACTTGAATCAAATATGAGAAAGGCATCACTTTTCTCATAATTATTGTAAATTACGTCACCATTATTTACAAAGCTAAGTTATGTGTGCAATGTCTTTTAAGTGTTCTTGCGCCGCATCAAAATCCGTAAGTGGGAGGGTCATGCTGGTATAGGCGCTGTCATTCATTTCAAGGCATTTTGAGGGATACGCAAGATTGCGCGGTCCCTACTGAATAACCCTCCTTCCCCGAGCCAGCAACTGAAAAGCCCTAGCACATGGCGAGATCACCGAAGTTGTTGCTTCCTGCTTTGGACGGCTTCGTTCATGAGCGGGTCTCAAGTCGTTGTCGATGGGGGATTCCTTAGCGTATAAAAGGAACGTCTTTTCAGGAATACTTACTCGCATTCCCGGAAACTAATTGTCCTTACATATGATTGAGAGTGGCAAAAAAGCATGGAGACTGCATGTCTTCATGCTTTTTTGCTGTGGTACGTATTTTTAGTCTTAGATGGGTTATAGCGAGAGAATCTGCTAATTTGGATTGCTTTTTGCTCTAACGCTTCATGCTATTTATGACAAAAGCAGAAAAGAAGTAGCGTCGTTTTTAAATATACTCGATGATACCGTGTTTAAGTAGCTCTTTCCTCAAAGACTCATTTTCTAACCTCAGTTGTTTTGCTTCCTCTTTAGAAATGGAATTATGTTTATGGAGTCCATTCAGGATTAATATCATTAAGACAAGAGTCAGTAGTATTGAAATGATAATCAGGATTGTTTGCATTGTCTAGACCCTTCTTTCTGGATTATTTTTTAGGTTTCATAACCACAGGATATCAGCTGATTATGTAGGTCTCATGGAGATGCCATATCTCCATCAAATCCACACATTGCTTCGGTATATTAGGATTATCAAATTCAATGGTTGCTTCACGATAGTTTTTTGTAGGATGAGATGGTTTAGGTTTATATACTCTGGACTCTTGGATAGTTGGCATTAGCATTTAACGATATTGGGGACTATAATTTGGATTGTAGAAGCGTATTCTGAGGCGCCGGATTTCAGTGAGCATCAGTTATGAAAATGTCTAAAGCAAGTGGTAGCGGTCCATAATCGATTTGAAGGCTTAGTAGAGGAAGAAGACGAGGATATGAAAAACAAGCATCAATTAGTGTGGGGTGTGATCCTGTTTGGTGCAATTGCCGTATTGATTGGGTACAGCATCTGGTTGTTTTTGTTCGCAAAAAGTGCTGAGACAGTCGTTTACAATCAAGGGTACTTCAACAGTGGCATGATGGGTGGAAGAATCAACAGCAATCAGAATCAGAACAGCAGTAATGAGAAATTGACGCCCGACCAGATTCTGTCGGATGTCGAAAATTATTTGAACGGTTATGGAAATAACCTTCAAGTGGCGGATATTTTTGTCTTCAGAGATGCGGATTACTACGTATCGGTGGAAGAGAAAGATACCGGCAGAGGGGCTATGGAATTATTGGTCAATCCTTATACGGGGCAGATTTATCCCGAACCGGGGCCCAACATGGTGTGGAACGAGAAATACAGCATGATGATGGGAGGCTCCTTCCGCTACAATGCGAACATAACAGATACGGCAAAGGTGAACAGGACAGAAGCAGTCAAGATTGCGGACGATTTCGTGAAGAGCCAGCTTGGAGAAGGTTTTTCGGTTCCCGGTGAAGGGCATGCGTTTTACGGCTACTACACTTTTCATATCAAGAAAGACGACAAAGTAATCGGAATGCTGAGCGTCAATGACCTTACCGGAAAAGTTTGGTACCATGATTGGCATGGCGAACTGGAACAAGTGATTTCCGAACATTAGCAGAAAGGGGAAGAGAGAAAATGATGAATTATTACGGATATAACATGATGGGCGGATGGGGAATTTTCATGATGATCATCTTGGTAATCTTAATCGTTATCATCGTGTATGCAGTGATGAAACTAGTCCAAGGAGGCAACAATACTGCCACAACGCAAAACAGCCGGGATGAGGCACTTGAAATCCTCAATCAGCGTTATGCAAAAGGAGAACTCTCGGACGAAGAGTACCAACAAAAGAAGAAAATATTGAAAGGGTAGTTGAGTAAATCTCAATTTTCATGCTTGAAGTGACTTTTTTCAAATAGAGATTATGATTACGAACCATCAATAGCAAGAAGGCCAAGATTCTATCTGATCTTGGCTTTTTTTGAGTTCAGCTATTTCTCCATAAAATCAACACATACGTATCCTATTATAAAAGTCAGAAACAATAAAAAAAGCAGGGGGAAAAATAATGAACCAGTATAAAGGTAAAGAAGATGAATCAGCAACACATAAACATAGCCCATTACATCATATGATGCATATGATTATTTGTTGTGGCCTACCAATACTGATGATAGTATCAGTACCATTTATTGCTAAATATAATTTAGGCGTTGCAGCTTTTTTTGGAGCTATTGCACCATTTATATGCCCCATTATGATGGGAGGAATGCTCATCACCATGTTCAGGGGTAAAAAAAAGAAAAACTGTTGTTCGGAAAAAGAGAGCGATGCTAGAACGGAAGAATAAGTATTTTTTAGTGGGGAAGCCGATCGGGAGCGTCTGATTGTGCTGTATTTGAATGCTTAAAACGAGCCTACAGCATGACTTAGTCAGATGATTTTATTTGACTATTGTAAATAGGAAGAACAGAATGTGTAATGTATAGCGCTTTCAACGCTGGTCAATAACGGAGGGAATAAAAGATGGAAAAACACCGATTAATAAAAAGTATGATAGGTCTTTCCACATTAATGCTGTTGGCTGCATGTTCCAATGATCAAAGTGGAGATGGAGCGTCTGAATCCATTTCAGGATCCGAATCTGCTGAAACTGCATCATCGGATATGGAAAGTGTCACATCCAATTCGAGTATGGGTGAAATGATGCACGATGATTCAGGCGAAATACCGGAAGGATTACAAGTAGCGGAAAATCCAACGTACCACATAGGGGACATTGTTATCGTCAACGCAGACCATATGACGGGAATGCAGGGTGCAGAAGCTACTATTGTAGGGGCATTCGACACTACGGTTTACGAAGTATCCTTCAATCCAACAAATGGCGATCCACGAGTAACCAACCATAAATGGGTTATCAAGGAAGAAATAGCTGAAGCAAAAGATGTCGCAGGATCACTTGCACCCGGAACGGAGGTTACGCTGGAAGCAAGCCATACGGAAGGCATGAAAGGGGCGATGGCAACGATAGAATCAGCAGAAGCCACTACCGTATATATGGTTGACTTTAAACCGACAACTGGTGAAGAAATGGTCAGGAACCACAAATGGGTAACAGAAGATGAATTGTCAAAAAAATAAATGCTTTATATTCAGAGGTTTGGTCGTGAGTGGAAAGAATCGTTCATAGCATAACCTATTCCTGTACTAAGGATTTTATACACAACCCTCAATATATATGATATCCATGAATCATCAGAAAAATAAGAAGGCCAAGATTCCATGCGCGAATCTTGGCCTTCTTTTTACCGGGAAATATTGAACAGAAGAGGGATGAAATTTGTTTCATTCAAAAAAACCGCTACGTCACCAGAAGTTCGAATGGAAACAATAGAAAAGGGAACTTAAAAATGAAAAACGAATACACAAACCAAATTTTTCCGGATGATAATCATCCGAAGATTATCCACGAGTGATGAAATTTTCCGACAATGAATATTGTGGATTCGATTGACAGCGCTTACTATTCTGGGTGCGTAGTGATAAAATTAAATTGTCATATGAGTCAGAGATTTCGCAATCGAACCAATGTTGATGTTTACATTCGCTGCTGAAAGGAAAATGAAACAGGTGCTGAATGCGCTCATGAAGATAATCCATTCAAAACCCAATGCGGCAGACGCAAATGAGAAGCAGAATAGGGAAGAAGATGAAGATGCGATGGAAAATCCCTCAATGGAAGAGATATTATCAAGATTTCAAGTGGATCCGGATAAGGGACTTACTCAAAACGAGGTAACCGAACGACTGGAAAAGTACGGATACAACGAAGTGCCAGAAAGGAGAAAAAATCCGATACGAGGATTTTTAAGCAAATTTTGGGGCCTCTCTGCGTGGATGCTCGAATCGATCATTATATTGTCCGCATGGCTAGGCAAATACCAAGAACTCATCATTGTCAGTATCTTGCTGGTCATGAATGCTGTTCTAAGTTTCCTGCAAGATCAAAGGTCCGCCGGGGTCATCGAAACATTGCGCAAAAGATTGCGGGTTGATGCCCGTGTATTGCGCGAAGCAAGCTGGAGCCTGATTCCAGCCCGTGAGCTTGTTCCGGGGGATATCATTCGGTTGCGTCCTGGCGATATCGTCCCTGCCGATGCCAAATTACTGGATGGCTTGCTGATGCTTGATCAGGCAGCTCTGACTGGCGAGTCGAGTGATGTGGAAAAGAATATCGGGGACACTTTGCCATCCGGTTCCGTGGTGCGGGTTGGTGAAGGAAATGGGGTGGTGATGCTGACAGGCAAGGACACCTATTTCGGGAAAACAACCGAACTTGTTCAGGAGGCCAGTCCTAAGCTTCATATTGAAGAAGTTGTTTCTAAAGTCGTCAGATGGCTCTTTGTTATTGTGGGTACACTGTTGGGAGTAGTCATTGTGATGTCGTTCTTTCGTTCTGTGCCAATCACGGAAATATTACCGCTTGTTCTGGTGCTGCTGATGAGCGCAGTGCCGGTTGCACTGCCGGTCATGTTCACGGTAAGCATGGCTGTCGGCGCAAAGGAGCTTGCCCAACGCGGCGTGCTTGTCACGCGTTTAAGTGCGATTGAGGACGCTGCCTCTATGGATGTCCTATGCGTAGACAAAACGGGGACAATCACGATGAATCAACTTAGCATTGTTAGCATAAATCCATTTGGGGACATGACCGAAGAGGATGTATTATACGCGGGTGCGCTCGCATCCCAAGAAGCCAATCAAGATCCTATCGACTTATCTTTTCTGGGCAGAGCGAAGGCGGATCATCTACTCGATAACTTACAATCAGTCAAAATCATCTCATTTACTCCTTTCAATACTAAAAACCGAAGGACGGAAGCGCTCATTGAGCAAAACGGAAAGCGTCATCGCATAATGAAAGGGGCCGTTAGAACAGTCGCCCAGGTTTGCGGGCTTAAACCGGAGGAAATAGACGCTTTAGAGGAGCGAGTCAGAGAATCGGCACAAAAAGGATACAGAACTTTGGCTGTGGCACGCGGACTAGAGACGGAGGTGCCTGCCCTGATCGGCTTGGTGACCTTATTCGATCCCGTTCGTTCTGATGCACCGAAACTCATCGCGGATCTTAAGAACCTAGGTATTTCGGTGAAAATTTTGACGGGGGATGCTCTGGCTGTCGCCGTTGAGATTGCCCAAAAGTTAGGGCTGAGCAACATTCGCCGCCTTGCGGATCTGAAGGGATCAGAGGAACGCCCTGGCACCGAAGATAGCGATTTCCCGATGGACATAGATGGCTTCGCCGAAATATACCCGGAGGATAAATTCAGCATAGTAAAGCAATTGCAGAGAACTGGGCATATTACTGGTATGACCGGAGACGGTGTTAATGACGCGCCTGCCTTGCGCCAGGCTGAAGTGGGGATTGCCGTCAGCTCGGCCACTGATGTGGCCAAGAGTGCCGCCAGTGTCGTACTTACTGAACCTGGGTTGGCAAACATTGTGTCATTGGTTGAACAAGGGCGAACGATTTATCAGCGTATATTAACTTGGATCATCAACAAAATCAGCAGGACGATTTTGAAATCGGCTTATGTAGCCATCGCATATGTGGTAACCGGAAAGTTTGTTGTATCTGCCTTCGCCATGCTTTTGCTTGTTTTCATGACAGACTTCGCAAAGATCAGTCTCGCTACGGATTACGTTTCTCCTTCCCAAAAACCGGAGACTTGGAAGATTGGCGGATATGTTTTTATGGCGGTGGCAATCGGTTTGGCAATGGTTTTTGAGTCACTGGCACTTTTATATATCGGATGGACGCGGTTTGGTTTGTCGAGTAACGATAATGCGCTCTTTACATTCAGTTTCCTGTCACTGCTTTATTTCGCTGCCTTCTCCATTTTATCGGTGCGGGAACGGCGTTGGTTCTGGAAGACGATGCCCAGCAAAACGCTGATCGCTGCTCTTTTTGCAGATGTAATCATAGGGACTGGCCTTACGTTCATAGGTATTCCCGGAATCGATTCTTTGCCATGGGGGCAGGTCATTACCATTTTTGTCTATGCAATGGCATCTTGTCTTCTTTTGAATGATCTGTTGAAGGTTACGATAATGAAAAGGCTGAGTCATGGATTGTGAACACATCGTGATAAATACTGAAAAAGGATAACAGTCACAAAAAAACAAAGCAGAAGCGGATACATTTAGAAAATGGATGTAAAGAGCATCTGTAAATCAATCGCATATAGGCACTCTCATTTTTTCTTTTTCACTGGTTTCCAACTAATTTGGTAAATGGCACCTGATGTTATTAAATGGAACAGGCCAATCGAATGAAAGGTAAAGTTACTGCAAAACAAAGGGAGATGCACAAAATGAAAAAATTTATCGGGACCATGGTAAAAACAACTTTGACATTAGGCCTGCTAGTGATGACGGGCTGTTCGAATGTGTCAGACACCGAATCTAAAATTTCCGAAGCCGCTTCGGAAGCAGTATCTGAAGTATCTGAAGCAGCATCCGAGGCAGCATCAGAAGTATCTGAAGCAGCATCTGAGGTAACCTCCGCATTGTCAAAAGATAAATATGGAACAGCAGGGGCTTTGGCGGATGACAGCTACAGGTTAGAGGAAATGCTGACCTATGCCATTCAGGATGAATACTTGGCGCAGGCTAAGTATACTGCGATTGCAGAAGCAAACAACAACGCTAATCCTTTCTCGAATATTGCGGAAGCTGAAGCCACGCACATAAACGAATTGCTCCCATTATTCGAAAAGAACGGAATCAAGGTACCTGTCAACGATTCATCTGATAGGGTAACACTTCCGGATTCATTGGCAGCAAGTTATGCAATGGGTATAGAAGGCGAAACGCAAAATATCAGCATGTACAAACGTTTCCTTGAAGAAGAAGTACTTCCCGCAGATGTGAAGGCTGTTTTTGAAAGGTTGATGGCAGCCTCAGAAGAACATCTGCAGGCGTTTGAACAAGAAAATGTAAATTTTGGAAAAAATGAAGACAAAGGCAATAACCCCAACTAAATACTGACGGTTGGTTTAGCTGATTTTGGCCTGTCATATAATGGATAGGTTTTACTTCTACAAAACGACGCAGTGTAAAGTACACCAAAAGGATGGGGGAGACCGAGGAAAGAGCTACCGCTGAGGAAATGGAAGTCATTGAAGAATAATAACTAAGCAGCAATAGATAATGCAAAGAAAGCATCGATTTTCACCCTTCAAAATTGGGGATTCGATGCTTTTTTTATTTTAGGGGTTTACCCATTATACCTGCGGGGGTATAATGAGTTAGAGCAACATGGAGGTAGGTAAAAGAATGAAAAGAGTAATCATTGGCAGCATCAAAGTTTATCAAAAAGCTATTTCGCCACTGCTTCCACCAAGTTGTCGGTATTACCCCACTTGTTCCCACTATGCTATAGAAGCCGTCAGAAAGCACGGTGCGATAAAAGGGACTTTGATGGGGACGAGCAGGATATTGAGATGTCATCCGCTGGTTAAAGGCGGTTATGATCCAGTACCTAAAAAATTTAGTTTAAAAAGAAATCATGAAGAAAGATAGGGGATATGTATGAGTACACAAATAACAGATGCCACTTGGCAAAATGAAGTTCAAGAAGGTTTTACATTAGTCGATTTTTGGGCACCTTGGTGCGGACCTTGCCGCATGCTGGGACCTGTGCTGGAAGAAATAGAGGAAGAGCTGCATAACGAAGTCAAAATCGCTAAGCTGAACATCGATGAAAATCAGCTGACAGCCAGTCAATTCGGTATCATGAGCATACCTACCATGGTATTGTTCAAAGATGGCAAACCAATTGAAAAACTGACAGGGTATCACCCGAAAGAAATTTTACTTGACTATTTGACAACAAAAATAGAAGAGCAATAATAGCTGGCCGGCAGGAACGGCTCGGCCACAATGTGCAAAAAGAGTCGCTCCAAGAAATGCCGATAGATGGCATCCAAACATAAATCCTTTGGCGAGCATTAGCTCAGAACCGGCAGACAAATTTCCGCCGTTGAGAACCCTATTCTTTGGTTGTAGTTTAATCACTTTAACCAAATCAGATTGGGGTTCTTTTTTGTGCATCGAAATTGCTTGCTCTGAATGAACGGAAAACATTGTTGTAACAACATCAGCAATAGCCCGATGAAATGATATGAACCATTCAGGGCAATAAAATTAGTATTTATCGCTCTCTAAATCTATAATCTAGGTATAGGAAATAGTATGGACAGTCAGATTGTCGGAGAAAATTCAAAAAATAAATACAAAGGCTATCGAATGGTGTTCATCGATAATCCATGAAAACAAAAAAATCCCCGAAATAGGAGACTTTTTTGGGAAAGTGCCCATATTCCGGGGGATTCGAATATTGTTATTCTAAACAAGAACCGTCTTTCAGTCGTTGTTGGTCGCCAAATTCACCATTATTGGTCCCATCTTGGGCTTTTTCTGAAGATTGTTCATTATTTTGTCCATACTGTGCTTTGGTTTGTTTGTTTTCGGTACCTGTTGCAGTTGCTTGTCCGTTTGCGTACTGATTACCGGCTGCGTTCGCTTGTTGGCCTGTTCCGTCACAGCTGCCGTCTTGAGTATGTAATCTGTCCTGTGCTTTTTCTTTTGCAGCAGTTCCATCGCATTCACCAGAGCGGATTTGTTTTTGAGTAGTTGCTTGGGAAGTTGCCGCTGTTGTTTGTGTGTTCTCGTCGCTGCTTGCTGCCAATGCGGGAGTGGCACCTCCTATAAATAGTCCCGCAACGGATAAGAATGTCATGATTTTTGCCTTGTTCATTTTAAATTCCTCCTAAAGTGTTTTATTTGCTATTTATTACCTACACAAAGAATAATCAAAATTTATGGCAAAACAGTGTTTTTTGGCGGGTATTTATGTGTCATTGACGGGAGCTATGACATACGAAAAACATATTTTTCGGCTAGAATATCCTGAAAAGGGGGGGCTTAGAATGGTAAAGGTATTAATTGCAGATGATAACCAACAGATTATTTCTATCCTGAAGGAATACGCAAAAAAAGAAGGCTATGAGGTGTCCGCTGCCTATGACGGTGAGCAAGCCATGCAGCTTTTCGATCAAGAAAAATTTGAAGTAATCCTCTTGGATGTTATGATGCCGAAAAAAGACGGATTTGAAGTGTGCCGTGAAATCAGGAAGACGTCAACCGTACCAATCATCATGATAACCGCCCGGGGTGAGGACTTTGAACGGATTATGGGGCTGGATATCGGGGCGGATGACTATATCGTCAAACCGTTTTCGCCTGGCGAAGTGATGGCGCGCATCCGTGCCATCCTACGCCGTCTAGATCAGACACCTGAAAATGCGGGCCAGCATAAATTGTTTGTCTACGACAATCTGGAAATCTATCTGGATGAGTTCATTGTAAAAATTAATAAGCAAGAAGTTCATCTCACAAAAAAGGAAATCGAATTGATTTGGGTATTGGCAACAAATAAAAACAAAGTATTTTCCCGTGAAAATCTTTTGGACAGTGTATGGGGATATGATTATTTCGGTGATAATCGGACGGTAGATTCGCATATAAAGCGCCTACGTTCCAAAGTTGATACCTTTCCGCATCCAAATTGGGACATCAAGACGGTTTGGGGAGTAGGGTATAAGTTTGAGGTGGCCCAAGATGAGGCATAAAATTACGCGGAAACTGTTTCTCTATTTCACAGCAATCATTCTGCTTTTTTCGCTGATTGTAGGAGGCTCATTTGTAACGCTTTTTACAGATCATACTGAACAAATATACAAGACTGATATGGAAAAAAAGGCGGTTGCCATTGCGACAGGTGTTTCCGCTTATCTTGAGAATATGGCTGAAGAAACGGTTATACAGCCAGATGGACAATCGACCGAGGAACAGGATTCCTCCTACAATATGGTAAAAGGAAACTCGAATCAACCGGTGAATGGGAAGAACAACACCAATAACTATAACGCTTATATAAAGGCTCTGGGAGACATTGCAATGGGGGATGTTTGGATTGTCGATCAGTCAGCCGAAACAATCAGCGTCGGAACGGGGAATCAGCAAATTACCTATTCGGAGCTTCCAAAAGATGGCATAGACCTGTTGAAGGATGTTTTCGCAGGTGAAGTAGCCTTCAGCCAAAGTTTCAGCACGTTGCTGGAGAACCCTTCCGTTACGGTCGGGGCGCCGGTTTTCTCCGCTGATGGGGATGTGATTGCCGCTGTGCTTCTGCATACTCATATAGAGAATATGGAAGCGGCGATCCATTCCGGCCTTAATACCCTCTACATCAGCATGGCAGTCGCTTTGGTAGCTGTGCTGGGACTAGCCGTTTTATTGGCCAGAAAGTTCATCCAGCCGCTGAAGAAAATGGAGCAAACGACCCAACAATTAGCGAATAACAATTATCAGGTTCACACCGGCATTGTGCAAAATGACGAATTGGGATCATTGGCCGCCAATATAGATATTCTGGCCGATAAGCTGGATGAGGCATCGAAAGAGAGCGCCAAGCTGGATAAGATGAGAAAGGAGTTCATATCCAGTATTTCTCATGAATTGCGGACACCAGTCACAGTAATCAGGGGTTCATTAGAGGCCTTGAACGACCATGTAGTGACCAAGCCGGAACTAGTCGACGAATACCATGAGCAAATGCTGGCGGAAAGCATCCATCTGGAAAGGCTGATCAATGATTTGTTGGAACTTTCGCGGTTGCAGAACGCTGATTACAGGATGGAAATGACCAGGTTGGATTTTGTGGATGTCGTCGAAAATGCCATTCGTTCCGTTAGGTACATTGCAAGGGAAAAAGGAATCACAATCTCTTTCTCAAAAGAGGTGGCGCAATGCACCATGGAAGGGGATTATACCCGCTTGCGGCAAATGCTTTTAGCAGTACTGGAAAATGCCGTTAAATTTTCGCAGGAAAAAGGTAATATCGAAGTCTCCTTGGTAAAGGAGGAGAAAGGCTGTTGTCTAGCGATTACAGATCACGGACCAGGTATCCCAGAGGAGTATCAGCCGTATATTTTCGATAAATTTTTCAAATCAAATGATGAAATCAATAAAAAAGGCACTGGCTTAGGGCTTGCCGTTGCAAAACAAATTGCCAATCGTCATCACATAACGCTCACCCTTGAAAGCAAGGAGCATGAAGGGGCCACATTCCTCTTTTGGCTGCATAATATAGAACAGAAAAAATAGCCTGCTGGGGCACGAATACATGTCAGTGATTTCACTGTTTTCTCTAACATCATACTGGAATTATCCAGGGCGATGATTCAGCATCAGGGCATCTATCCTTCCGATATCCTTGGGCTGCTTAGTGGGCCACAGCCGATGTCATTTCCATTGAATTAAATAATGATGTTCGATAGTTCTTTACAAAAAAGGCCGTAGCATAATCAGAATTCCTCTGATCATGCCACGGCCTTTTTGCTTAGCTTACATTATTTTTTAACAACGCTAGGTTTACCGATCATGGAAGCGGGGAAACATAAGGATTGCCTTCCGTGCGTTGGTTGAATTCCGCTTGCGCTTTCTCAAAAATTTCGGCATCGTTTATGACGTCATAAAACATACCGGACATGATTTTTGCCGCATAAAGCATTCCTTTTTGGCCTAAGGTATTTCCCGAAGCAGAAGCAGATTGCCAAGTATGCGGATTGACCCCAAGCGGCCAGGTGGCGGTGAAGATGATACTGAACGGCATGAGCCAGCTGACATCGCCTATATCCGATGATCCTGAAATATTGTAGCGGCTCAGCAACTCTTTCGGAATGATGTCCGTGTGAATGGAACTTGATGTATCATCAAAGCCGATATTTTTTCTTTCTTTCGCCACTTGTTCTGGAGGAAGCGAGTCAGATAGTGCTTTCGCCAATTCCTTCTCTGCTTCGGTATACGGGCTCATCTTCATTTCTTCGAAATTTCTTCTGGCCACATCGCATAGAACATCGTTCGGCAAGATTTCATAGCAACCGCCAGCGTTTTCGTAATCCAAGCGTCGTGTCCGTCATCAAGTGCGCCGCCTTTTTGGCAGTTGATGACGCGCTTGGTGATGTCAACGACATCGTTACGATGGGGTGCTCTCACATAGTACCAAGAAGCAGCTTCTTTTGGCACAATGTTCGGCGCTTCGCCACCGTTTGTGATGACATAGTGGATCCTTGCTGAACTGATGATATGTTCGCGCATCACATTGACGCCCATGTTTGACAGTTCCACGGCATCCAGTGCGCTGCGGCCTTGCTCTGGCGCTTGGCCTGCGTGGGAAGAAATGCCAGTGAAGCGGAACCGCATATTGTTCATCGCCAACATTCCTTCGGAAACGGGGATGTTGGCATCCCAAGGGTGGAAACTGAACGCCATGTCGCAACCATCAAAGGCATGGTATTTTGCCATGATCACTTTTCCGATCAACAATTCTTCCATCGGACAACCATAAAATCGGACGGTGCCTTGCTGTCCGCTTTCTTCCAAATATTTTTTGGCCGCGATCGCAGCGCCGAATGCACAGGTCCCGAGCAGATTATGCCCGCAGGCATGTCCGGGCGCTCCGGCTGCGACTGCTTTCTTCTCTTTGGAGCCGCCCACCTGCGATAAGCCCGGCAGTGCGTCATATTCACCCAGCATGGCTACAACAGGATGCCCCGTTCCGAACTCGGCATAAAAAGCGTTCTTCAATTCTTCCTGTTCAAATTCGTGGATGGTAAAGCCGTTCTCACGGAGAATTTTTCTGAAATATTCGGCTGAATGCACTTCTTCTTTTGAAATCTCCGGGTTCTCATAAATGGTTTGGGCAATGCCGAAAAGTTCATCGGCATGCTGATCGATATAGGCTGCTAAATCTTCTTTTTTCATAAATAGGGCGTTTCCGCTCACGACTAAAGTCGCGAATGTCCACGCCCGTTCACTTCCTTTCATCTTATCTGCTTTCGCTAAAACTTACATTGCGTGCTGTTTATTCTTTTGTTTCTTGTTTGCCGGCTGGGACTGTCATCAAAATGGCAATGATCGCGACTATTACCATGAACAGATTGAACAGCAAGGCTATCGCTGCGGCGTAGCGGATTGCGATATTGTCGGTGCGTCCCCAGAAAAGACCTTCGACATATTCTACATGTCCATTGCTGAGCCCTGTGAATATTGCGGCTGAAATCGCCACGCCGAAGGCAGCGCCGAGAGAGGATGCCATTTTATAAATACCTGAAGCCGTACCGGCTTTTTCTGCCGGAACAGTCGATAAGGCTGCATCCGTAGATGGTGTTGCATAGAAACCTAAGCCTATCCCAAAGAGCGTGAAGCCGATTGTAGCGATTATCATGTATTGGCTAGCCAACACAAAGGTAAATGCCGTCATAAAAATACCGATACCTGTAATGACACAGCCTAAAATCATCGGTTTGCGGGCACCCCATTTTTGCAGCAACTTCTCACCGACCCTGATAGTCGCCAAGATCGCAATCAAATACCCGATTGTCAGAAGACCTGCCTGAAAAGCAGTTTTGCCTGCGCCTAACTGTACCAGCGTCAAAGCAACGATCAGTGTACCAGCGGCTCCATTGAGCAAGAAATTGGAAATAGTGGCTCCGGTATACGTTTTATTGCTGAATAAATGAAAATCGATAAAACCGTCTTCTTTCCTTTTTTCGATCAGGATAAAAGCGGTGAGCATCACAATAGCCGTTACGGCAAGACCCAAGATAGTAAGGCTCGTCCATCCTATCTTAGCGCCTTGGCCAATTACGATATTCAATGCGACCATTCCGAGCATAAAAGTAATGATGCCTGCATAATCGAAGCCTTTATGTTTATCATCAGGGGGATTCTTGCTTTCCGGTGTCCCGGTAATCAAGAAATAACTGGCTACTGCAACGAGAATGGAAATCCAGAAGATCCAACGCCAGCCAATGGTCGATGCGACAATTCCGCCGAAAAGAGCACTGAGTCCGGAGCCTCCCCAAGAACCCATGGACCAAAAGCTGATGGCTCTTTGACGAGCGGCATCTTTATAGTAAGCTTTGATCAACGCCAAGGTGCTGGGCATGATGCAAGCTGCGGAGAGGCCTTGGACGATGCGTCCTGCCAACAAAAAAGTTGCCGTTCCAGCGGGAGATAAAGCAATCAAAAGCGAGCCGAGAATGCTCAAAGCGAGGCCTATTTTGGTGGTTTTGATACGGCCGAATCTGTCACCCAATCCACCGATGACCACGATGAAAATACCGGAGAACAAGGCGGTTATACTGACGGCGATATTGCTGGTGTTCACGTCAATGCCCAAATCTTCACGCATAGTCGGTGCAATATTCAGAGTGGTTTGCGCAAAAAGCCAGAAAGTGATTACGCCCAGAACCATACCAAACAGCAATTTGTCATTGCCTTGATATTGTCCTGTTGATACTTTTTCCTGTTTCATGACTATCGTCTCCTTTAAATTCAAGTATTGGCCAAAAGTCAATGAAGGGAAGGCTTGTGAGAATTAGGGGCGGTTGATTATTCGTGAATAATGGCGATGACCAATGGAGAGGGATTAAGATTTCCGTTGAATAATGGAATGTGGAAAAGGGCGTATTTTGATCTTGGGACGCGACAATGTCTACCTATCTGAATTATACTCCGCATCGGAAAACTGTACAAAAATTAGACTTATTTGAACATCCCACGATTAACGGCGCAGGATTCTTAAGAATACCGGTCTATCTAATAATTCTGGACCGCTTTTAGTAGCAGTAAGGAAGTTCAAGCAAGACGCAAATATCTCTATTATGATATGATATCCATATTAAAGCCTCCGTGAGGAAAGCGGAGAAACGTCTCAAGAGATTAAAGAGACGCGCCAGCAAAAAATACAAGAAAGGAATGCCTAAATCTAAAAATCTCCTAAAACTAGAAAGTGAAATCCGAATAGTTCTAAGGGACAAAATGGGACACGAAGAACAGGGAATCTAACATAAACTAGTTTTAGATAGCTCTTTATGGCAATGTAACAAATATGGATAAACAAGTTGATGCAAAAAGACAAGAGCAAATCAAAGAGGTCGAAAGACAAAGATGGGTTGTTTGGACAATACTGGCACTCATGTATATTTTTGTTACGTTCCATCGTATGGCGACTGGTGTTGTCAGGGCCGACCTTCAAGAAACATTTGGAATAGGAGCGGCTCAGTTTGCCAATATTGGTTCGATGTACTTCTATGCTTACTTCATCATGCAGATTCCATCAGGAATACTTGCTGACAAGCTGGGGCCTAAAAAGACGGTAACCATATTTTCGATACTTGCTTCAATAGGCTCAGTCATCTTCGGATTGGCTCCAACCTTGACGATTGCTTATATCGGAAGATTTTTGGTAGGAATCGGGGTATCCGTTGTTTTCATATGCCTCATTAAGATTCAATCGCGATGGTTTTACTCAAAAAACTTTGCTCTCATGGTTGGTTTTGCCGGATTGGCTGCAAACGTTGGAGCACTTTTGGCACAAACCCCGCTTGTGTATGCGGCTAGGGCCTTTGGATGGAGAAACACTTTTGTTTATATGGGAATAATAATGCTATTTTTCACTGCATTAACGATGTTGTTCGTTAAAGATGACCCTGCGGACAAGGGACTTCCGGGAATGGATGAACTTGAAGGCAGGTCGGCTGTCAAGACAGATGTTAAAGTTGGGGAAGCATTGAAATCAGTAATGTCCAATCCAGGAACCTGGATTGCAGCGATTGTGGATATAGGCTTATATGTAGGTTATGTCGTGCTTTTAGGCCAATTTGGAGGTTCATTCCTGATGACTTCATATGGCCTTACTCAAATCCAGGCTGCAAATTTGATCATGTCGGCAGTTTTCGGTTCAGCGGTCGGTTCTATTGCTATTGGATATGTATCGGACAGGATGAAGAAGAGAAAAATCATACTGGTTCTTCTAAGCGCCTTAACTTTAGCAGGGTGGATCATATTCATATACGTAAAAGTGCCTACTGGCTTACTTGCGGTATTATTATTCGCCCTAGGTTTTGTAATGACAAACTTCACTATGACTTGGACAATAGCAAATGAAATGAATGACAGAAGACTTTCCGGTATTGCTACTGGAGTTGTGAACTGCGTAGCTTTTGCAGGTGCAGCTATCATCCCTGTCATCATGGGGAAAATTCTGGACGCTAGTAATGCAAATCTGCTCGGTGGCTATCAAAAATCTTTTCTGATCCTGATCGCATTTGTTGGTGTAAGCGTGGTAGCTTCATTTTTCGCAACAGAAACAAACGCTCAAAATGTTTATAAAGAAAACAAATAAGAGGGCAGTAACGCTGCATCCACTCCATTTATACAGAAAACAAGAGAGCTCCCACCAAAACCGGTGGGAGCTCTCTTGTTGATTACTTGCTTTGGGTATTTTTTTTACTTTGCATACGGGGTCCGCGTGCGACTTTCTGACCGCCGCTTTTACTTTGCGGCGCTCTGTTACGGTTTCCATTATTGCGCGGTGCATCCGGTTTTTTCTTCTGCGGCGCCGCCGGGGCAATGCTGCCTTCTTTCAACAGAAAAGGCTGATCTTTTATTACCGGCACTTTTCTCTGAATGAGCTTTTCGATGTCTCTCAACAGATCTGTTTCCGTTTCATCGCAGAAGGAGATGGCTTTTCCGCCTAATCCTGCGCGTCCCGTTCGCCCGATGCGGTGGACATACGTTTCCGGAACTTCAGGCAGATCATACAGAATGACATGTGAAAGTTCAGGCACATCGATACCGCGTGCTGCAATATCGGTTGCTACGAGGATGCTGGTCTCTTTGGACTTGAAGTTTGCCAGTGCCCGTTGGCGGTTCCCTTGGGATTTGTTCCCATGGATAGCCTGAGCTGAAAAGCCTGCCGTCAAGAGTTTCTTGACGATCTTGTCCGCACCATGCTTGGTTCTTGAGAAGACCAAGGACCTATCCATATCGTCCTCCTTCAGTAGATGGATGAGTAGGCCTAACTTGTCGGCCTTCGCCACGGGATAGACGCTCTGGGTGATGGTTTCCACGGCAGAGGAGACCGGAGTGACTTCCACCTTCACCGGATTTGACAAAATGGTGCCTGCAAGCTTTTCGATCTCATTCGGCATGGTGGCCGAAAAGAACATGCTTTGTCGCTTTTTAGGCAATTCGCGAATGATGCGGCGTACATCATGGAGCATCCCCATGTCCAGCATCATATCCGCCTCGTCCAGCACAAAATAAGATACTTGGTTCAGTTTGATGAAACCCTGCCCGATAAGGTCCAGAAGTCTGCCTGGGGTTGCCACCAGGATATCCACACCGCGTTTCAATGCGGCCGTTTGGGGGTTCTGACCAACGCCGCCAAAAATAACTTGGGTCTTCAATGGCAAATATTTCGCGTAAGTCTGGAAACTTTCCCCGATTTGCAGGGCAAGCTCCCGGGTAGGGGCAAGGATCAGGGCTTTGATGACTGTTTTTTCAGTGGGCCCCTCTTCCATAAGATTTTGCAGGATCGGCAAAGCAAATGCTGCCGTTTTGCCGGTACCGGTCTGGGCACAACCCAACAAGTCCTTTTTCTTCAAAAGATGCGGCATCGCCTCTTCCTGTATGGGCGTAGCTTTATGATATCCTGCCTCTTTCAGTGCGCGCAGCAGGGATTGATTCATTTCTAATTCTTTAAATAACAAGTGGTTCTCCTTCGGCATGTTTTTCATGCATTTTATTTAATTAGCTGATTCTTCGGGCATATTTGGGAAAGGACTTCTGTATCATCCTTACTAATGCATCGCCGCGAAGCGTTATATAGGGTCTCTGTGCAATAGGCTGACTGGCATACTATACCACAAAAATATGAAAATGCGAAAATTGCGGATTTCCTTTCAATGAGGTACTGCTTTTCTCAAAGATGTTTGGCTTTATTGTATTGCACCTCATAATTTCTACGGCTGTTTTGGAATTGAAAAGGGATCTTTTTTACGTGCTTCTCCCTACGCTTCCCTACTTGTATTTTTCTTGCCGGTTAACTATACTATTTGTACGGACAAATACAAGGGAGTGAACACGATGAAAACAAAATATCAGGTGATTGCGGATGAAATACGCTCTAAAATCCTTTCGAATGAGTTTGCTGTGGGAAGCGTCATTCCAACAGAACTTCAGCTCCAAAAAGACTATCAGGTCAGCCGTCACACGGTACGACAAGCGATTGCGCTGTTGGTGAATGAAGGGCATCTGCGAAAAGAAAAAGGTTCTGGGACTTATGTGGATGATAGTTATCAGAAACGTTCCGAGGGCATACCTGCAAGCAAAACAATCGGCGTCATCACCACCTATCTTTCGGATTATATTTTTCCATCCATCATCCGCGGAATTGAGCAGAAACTGCGGGAAAGCGGCTATTCCTTGCTTTTGGCCAGTACCAACAATGATGTTGAGCAAGAACGAGCCTGCTTGGAACAGATGCTGAGTCAAGGCATTGCAGGATTGATTGTGGAGCCTACCAAAAGCAATCAATACAATCCGAACTTAGCCTACTATCTTTCCTTCAAAGAACGCGGGATACCGGTAGTGATGATCAATGCTTATTATGAAGAGTTGTCATTGCCGTACATTTGCGTCAATGATACGCAAGCTGGCTATCTGGCGACAAAATACCTCTTTGACGAAGGGCATCAGCATTTGGCTTTGATCATTAAAATCGACGACTTGCAAGGGAAATACCGGATGAAGGGCTTCATCAAAGCACATGAAGAAAGGAAGACCAACTTTGATCCGAGAAATGTATACACCTACACGACTGAAAGCAAAGGGCCAGTGCTCAAAAAGATGCTGCAGCAGTTAGTCGCCAACAGCGAAGTCACGGGCATCGTCTGTTACAACGATGAAATCGCGCAAGATTTGGTTCAAGAATTGACGGCTATGGGAAAGAGGGTCCCAGAAGACTATTCGGTGATCGGAAATGACGATTCTTTCTTGAGTACTGCTGGCGGCGTCCGGTTAACGACACTTTCTCATCCAAAAGAAAAGCTTGGCGAGGCTGCAGCGGAATGGATCATGTCCGCGGTACAGCAAGAGACGGTAGGCAATAAAATATTTGATCCAGAGCTGATCATCCGGGATTCAGTTAAGCGGATATAATGAGCGATACATCTAAATGAAGGGGCTGTCTCCACTGGAGGCAGCCCCTTTTTGGCTAGCATTGCATAAAAAAAATATTTATGTTCGGACAAATATCAAATAACACGTTTACATGTACGGACATATAGTTTATAATCTAGCTATGAAGAACAGGCCTCATCTTTTAAGGGATGAGGCAAAAAAGGAGGAAACGTGTTGACTGAGAATTTACAAGCAGTAGTCAGTGATCTTGAGACCGGCAAAACAAGCCTAGGAATCGAATTTGGTTCCACCCGGATCAAAGCAGTATTGATCGACTCCCGTTTTGCCCCGATCGCATCCGGCAGCTTTGAATGGGAAAATCAGTTAGAAGACGGCAACTGGACCTATTCTTTAGAGAAGATTTGGAAAGGCTTACAAAGCAGCTATCAAGAAATGGCAGCTGACGTCAAAGGGAAATATGGCGTGACCTTGACCTCTGTCGGATCAATCGGATTCAGTGCGATGATGCATGGATACATGGCTTTCGACAAACAAGATAAGTTGTTGGTGCCTTTCCGTACATGGCGTAATGCCACTACAGCAGATGCTGAGAAGGAATTGACGGAGTTATTTGCATACAACATTCCACAACGTTGGAGTATCGCCCATTTGTATCAAGCGGTATTGAATAACGAAGAGCATGTTAAAGACATTACGTTCTTCACTACCTTAGCTGGTTATATCCACTGGCAACTCACGGGTAAGAAAGTGTTGGGCATCGGCGATGCTTCAGGGATGTTCCCGATCGACAGCGGGAAGAAAAACTACGATGAACGGATGCTCCACCAATTCGATGCGCTCGCGGGTCCAAAAGAATTGCCTTGGAAATTGGCAGAGCTTCTTCCGGAAGTGTTAGTAGCAGGCGAAGCTGCAGGCGCGTTGACGGAAGAAGGCGCAAAATTACTCGATCCGACAGGGACCTTACAAGCGGGCATCCCATTGTGTCCTCCTGAAGGGGACGCCGGCACTGGGATGGTAGCCACAAACAGCGTTGCGGAACGCACCGGGAATGTATCAGCCGGAACTTCAGCGTTTGCGATGATCGTCTTGGAGAAGGACTTGAACGAGGTCCATCCAGAAATCGACTTAGTGACAACGCCATCAGGCAGCTTAGTTGCCATGGTCCACACCAACAACTGTTCATCCGATATCAATGCATGGATCAAGCTCTTCCGTGAATTCAGTGATGCTGCGGGAATCGAGATCAGTACGGACAAATTATTCGCCACCTTGTTCGATAAAGCCTTAGAGGGTGACGATGATTGCGGTGGATTGCTTTCATACGGTTATTTCTCTGGTGAGAACATCACTCACCTGGCAGAAGGACGTCCATTGTTCGTTCGTTCGCCTGAAAGTAATTTCAACTTAGCAAACTTCATGCGCGTGCATCTCTTCACTGCTTTTGGTGCGATGAAGATCGGGATGGATATTTTGAAACAAGAAAACGTTGCTATCGATAAGATCGTCGGCCATGGCGGAATCTTCAAGACGCCTCGAGTGGGGCAACAAGTCCTGGCCGCTGTGATGGATGCACCGGTTACCGTGATGGAAACCGCAGGCGAAGGCGGTGCATGGGGCATTGCCTTGCTGGCTGCTTACCGGAAGCAAAAAACGGGACTGGAATCCCTTGATGCATTCTTGGACGGAAAAGTTTTCGGCACAGATAAAGGCGTGACGATCGCTCCCGAAGCACGGGATGTAGAAGGCTTCGCCACATTCAACGCACGTTACCAAAAGGGATTGACGATCGAACAAACAGCAGTGGCTCATTTGATATAGAAGGGAAGGATACATCTTGCTAGAACAATTAAAAGAAGAAGTTTTCCAGGCCAATCTAGCGTTGCCAGAACGCGGATTGATCAAATACACATGGGGAAACGTCAGTGCGGTAGACCGCGACACAGGCCTGTTCGTCATCAAACCCAGCGGTGTCAGCTATGACGACATGAAAGCCAGCGATATGGTGGTCTGCGACTTTGACGGCAACGTCATCGAAGGGGATTTGAACCCGTCTTCCGATATGCCGACGCATGCCGTCCTGTACAAGGAATTCCCGGAAGTCGGCGGCATCGTGCATACGCACTCGGCTTGGGCGACGATTTGGGCTCAAGCAGGTCTGGATGTCCCGGCCATGGGGACAACCCATGCGGATACCTTTTACGGATCTGTTCCATGCGCACGTTTCTTGACGCAAGAAGAGATCAATCATGGTTATGAGGAAGAAACCGGCAATGTAATCGTGGAAACGTTCAACGAACGCAACATCAAACCAATGGAAGTTCCCGGTGTATTGCTTCATGGACACGGTCCTTTCACTTGGGGCAAGGACGCCGATGCAGCCGTGATGAATGCCGTCGTCTTGGATGAGGTGTGCAAGATGAATCTGTTTGCCCGCCAACTGAATAATTTTGCGGAAGAACTGCCGCAGCGCGTTTTGGATAAACATTATTTGAGAAAACACGGAGAAAACGCCTATTACGGGCAAAAAAAATAGAGGAGCTGAAAATATGTTAACAGTCGGAAAGAAAGAATTTTGGTTCGTAGTTGGGTCACAACATTTATACGGTGAGGAAGCTTTGCAGACAGTAAAAAACAATGCAGCGGTCATCGTGGAAAGCCTGAACAACAGCGGCAAGCTGCCGTATCCGATCGTGCTGCAGGAATTGGCTGTAACGCCCGATACGATCACGAAGATCATGAAAGAAGTGAATTACCGTGATGAAGTGGCCGGAGTCATCACTTGGATGCATACCTTCTCGCCAGCCAAAATGTGGATCCGCGGCACGAAATTGCTGCAAAAACCGTTATTGCATCTGGCGACCCAATTCAATGAAAGCATTCCATGGGCAACGATCGATATGGATTTCATGAATTTGAATCAAGCAGCGCACGGCGACCGCGAATACGGCTTCATCAACGCGCGCCTGAAGAAGAACAATAAAGTCGTAGTCGGCTATTGGGAACGTGAAAACGTCCAAACCCAAATCGCGGAATGGATGGACGTTGCGGTAGCCTACAATGAAAGCTTCGCCATCAAAGTGGCGCGTTTCGGCGATAACATGCGCAACGTGGCAGTTACCGAAGGCGACAAAGTGGAAGCGCAAATCCAATTCGGCTGGACGGTCGATTACTACGGTATCAGGGATCTAGTGGATTATGTCGATGCGGTCGCAGAGGAAGAAGTAGATGCTTTGTTCAATGAATACAAAGATTTGTATGATTTCGATTACGGCGATTATGAGCAAGGCAAATGGGAAGCGCATGTCAAAGTGCAGGCACGCCAGGAAATCGGCATCCGTCGTTTCTTGGAAGCGGGCGGCTACTCCGCCTTTACGTCAAACTTCGAAGATCTGCATGGCCTGCAACAATTGCCTGGCCTTGCAGTGCAACGCTTGATGGCGGAAGGCTACGGGTTTGCAGGCGAAGGCGACTGGAAAACGGCCGCAATCGACCGTTTGATGAAGATCATGTCCCACAACGTGGACACCGGCTTCATGGAAGACTACACGTATGAAATGGCTGAAGGCAGAGAAGCGATTCTGCAATCGCATATGTTGGAAGTCGATCCAGGACTGGCGGTCAATAAACCAAAAATATTGATCGCACCACTATCCATGGGGAATCGTGAAGAACCTGCCCGCCTAGTCTTCGATGGCAAAGCCGGAGACGGCGTTGTCGTTTCAATGGCTGACTTCGGAACGCATTACAAGTTGTTGGTGAATGAAGTAGCCGCCTTCGAACCGACTGAGGCAGCTCCGAACCTTCCTGTCGCACGCGTCCTATGGGAAGTGAAACCTAATTTCCATGACGGCATCCGCGCTTGGATCGAAGCTGGCGGCGGACACCATACTGTCGTTTCATTGAGCTTAAGCACAGATCAAATCCTGGCTTGGGCAAAACTGGTCGGCCTGGAAGTAGCCTTGATCAAATAGTTTATCCATCGGTTTGACAGAAAATCGTCAAGCCGATTTTTTGGAGGGCGTTTGTGAAAGGTTTGGCGAGTGTTTTCGATAATATAACTGAAAAGGAGCAATAAAATGACTGCATTTGATTCAAAAGAATATCTGGACAAGGTGGATGCCTTCTGGCGCGCCGCAAACTTCATCTCCGTGGGACAGCTGTATCTGAAGGACAACCCCTTGCTGCAACGCCCGATCGAGGCAACCGATGTGAAGCTCCATCCGATCGGACACTGGGGAACCATCTCCGGACAGAACTTCATCTATGCCCACTTGAACCGCGCCATCAACAAATATGACCTGAACATGTTCTATGTCGAAGGCCCTGGCCACGGCGGCCAAGTCATGGTTTCGAATTCCTATCTGGACGGTTCCTATACGGAAATCTATCCGGAAATCACGGAGGACCTGGAAGGTTTGACGAAACTCTACAAACAATTTTCGTTCCCTGGCGGGGTCGCTTCCCATGCGGCACCTGAAACACCAGGCTCGATCCATGAAGGCGGCGAACTGGGCTATTCGCTTTCCCACGCAACAGGCGCCATCTTCGACAACCCGGATGTGATCGCAGCGACTGTCGTCGGCGATGGGGAAGCTGAAACCGGCCCATTGGCGGCAGGCTGGTTCTCCAATGTGTTCATCAACCCGGTTACGGACGGAGCGGTCTTGCCGATCCTGTATCTGAATGGCGGCAAGATCTCCAATCCTACCATCCTCGACCGCAAATCGAACGAAGAATTGACCCAGTACTTTACAGGGATGGGCTGGGAGCCTTTGTTCGTGGAAGGGACAGATCCCGAAGCCGTGCACCCGCTTATGGCGCAAGTATTGGATGCCGCTGTCGAAAAGATCAAAGCGATCCAAACGGAAGCCCGCAAAGGCTCCGCTGCAGAAGCGAAGATGCCGGCTTGGCCGGTCATCATTTTCCGCACACCAAAAGGCTGGACGGGTCCGAAAAACTGGGACGGCGAACCGATCGAAGGCGGTTTCCGTGCCCACCAAGTGCCGATTCCGGTGGATGCGCATCACATGGAGCACATCGATGCGTTGGTGGATTGGATGCAGTCCTACCGTCCGGAAGAACTGTTCACGACGGATGGCCAACTGGTGCCTGAATTGAAAGCAATGACGCCGAAAGGCAACCAGCGGATGGCCACAAATCCGATCACGAATGGCGGTATCGAGCCGAAACCGCTCATCATTCCGGATTGGAAGCAGTATGCCGTCGATACGACGACTCCGGGTGCGGTCATCGCGCAGGATATGATCGAATTCGGCAACTTTGCGCGCGACCTGATCGTGGACAATCCGGATAATTTCCGTATCTTCGGACCGGATGAAACCAAATCGAACCGCCTGAACAAAGTCTTTGAGGTGACGAACCGCGTCTGGATGGAAGCAATCGATCCTGCTTACGATGAATGGTTATCCCCATCAGGACGTGTCATCGATTCGCAGTTGTCAGAACACCAAGCAGAAGGCTTCCTGGAAGGGTACGTCTTGACCGGGCGCCATGGCTTCTTCGCAAGTTACGAGGCCTTCCTGCGCGTGGTGGATTCGATGATCACCCAACATTTCAAATGGTTGCGCAAGGCCAAGGAACAGACGTGGCGCAAACGCTATCCATCCTTGAATCTGATCGCAACATCGACCGTTTTCCAACAGGACCACAATGGCTACACCCACCAAGATCCGGGCCTGTTGACGCACTTGGCTGAAAAGAAACCGGAATTCATCCGGGAATACTTGCCGGCGGATGCGAACTCATTGATGGCCGTGATGGCGGAAACGATGGCTTCCGAGGAGCAGATCAACCTGATCGTATCTTCGAAACACCCGCGTCCGCAATTCTACTCTGCAGAAGAAGCGGAAGTGTTGGTGAAGGACGGTCTGAAAGTGATCGACTGGGCTTCCACATGCGGCAACGAGGAACCGGATGTCGTCATCGCAGCTGCGGGGACCGAGCCGAACCTGGAGGCGCTGGCGGCCGTCACGATCCTGCACAAGCAGTTCCCTGAACTGAAGATCCGTTTCATCAACATCGTGGATCTGTTGAAGTTGCGCCATCCTGATGTGGACCCGCGCGGCTTGAGCGACGAAGCGTTCGATACCTACTTCACGACGGATAAACCAGTGATCTTCGCCTTCCACGGCTTTGAAGGCTTGATCCGCGACATCTTCTTCAATCGTCATAACCATAACCTATACATCCACGGCTACCGTGAAAACGGGGACATCACGACACCATTCGATATGCGTGTGCTGTCCGAAATGGACCGTTTCCACTTGGCGCAGGATGCGGCTAACGCCGTCTACGGTGAAACAGCGGCAACCTTCTCGCAAAGGATGACCGACACAGTGAACTTCCACCATGACTACATCCGTGAAAACGGTGAGGATATCCCGGAAGTGATGGCATGGGAATGGGAAGCTTTGAATGTTTTAACAGCGACTTCAGTGTAAGCGCGGTGCCAAGCGTTCGAAGCTGACTTCTTATTGCTTGGAAAAAAGCGCATAAAAAAACGGATTCTCCGAATGAGAATCCGTTTTTTTATGCGCTATGCGTACGGCGAAATTCTTTCGGTGTGAGGCCCTCCCTTTTTTTGAAAAGGTAACTGAAATAATTGGGATCGTTGTAGCCGATGTCCATCGCGATCGTGGACAGTTTGTCGTTTGTTTGGACCAGTAATTCTTTTGCGTGCTTCAATCGGCATTCGGTCAAGTAGTCGATGAACGTTTGTCCTAAAGACTGGGAGAAGATGGTGCTGAAATGCGAAGGGCTCAAGTTGACGACATCCGCTACCACATTCAAGGAAATATCGGGATCCGTGAAATTCTCTTTGATGAAGCCCAAAGCTTTATGGATGACGCTATGATATTTTACCATGGAAGGATGAATGTGAGCCGCCATCAAAAATGACAACAGCTTTTCCAGAATTTCCGTGTACGCTACCGTATCGGCTGCCACAGCGGCGAATTGGTCAAGATTATTTATTGTATCCAATAATGGATGGTCGGCACCGTTTTTCTTCTTTTGGACGAGGTGTCCCAATTCGGTCAGGACAAAGAATCGAAAGAGGCGATTGCGTTCTTCTGTGTCACCTGGAGTTCCTTGGAGTTCCAGCACCAAGTCCTCCAGTTCATCCGCTTCGGTTTGGGCGATTTTTTGCGCCAAATCGAGCTTGAAGGGGTTGGTCGGAGAGACTTCACCATCCTTGATGTCATCTTCGTAGCTGATGATGCGTTCGGTCCGCAAGACCCCATATGTTTGGAGCATGTTTTGTGTGTGGCGGTAAGCATGCGGAATTTCGCTGAGCCGATCGACGATGGGGCCGATCGAGACGACCAGATCGTCCGCCTCTTCGTCTTTCAGTTCATGGACAAGCGTTTGGGCTAGTTGGTAACTTTTTTCCAACAAACGATCTCTATCGGTATCCATCAACAAAAATTTGATGAAGCGCGAAGAGATACTGGAGAAAAGGATGCTTTCATCATCCCCGAAGAGAACCTGTAAATAATTGCTGAAACGGAAGTAGTCTTCAAAGTTTTTGTTGTAAGGGCTGGTTGCCAATACGATGCATGTTTTTTTGCCCATGACGGAGCGGTTCAATGCGGCCGATTCCTGCAACACTTCCGGAACCGACAATCCGCCGTAGAAAATGCCGTTCAAGAAATGATTTTTTTTCAATTCGAAGACAAAACTGTCCGCATGCGGATCCCGTTCGGTGATTTTTTTCTTCTGTTCGTCCAATACGCTGATGACCGTTTGCAGGGTATGTATCAGTTCGGTATCCTTGATCGGTTTCAAAAGGTAGGCGTCTGCTTGGACCTGGATGGCTGTGCGGGCATATTCGAAATCATCGAACCCGCTGATGAAAATGATGCGGATCCACGGAAAAATTTTGCGGACCTCTTTCGCCAAATTCAAGCCGTCCATGAAAGGCATCCGGATATCGGTCAGCAGGATATCCGGCTTGATGTCCATGATGGAGGCCAAGGCCATTTCCCCATCCGATGCTTCACCGGCAAAGGTCAAGGGGTGCGTTTCGGCGAGGGAAAGCAGCTGGTTGCGTAAACTTTCGCGGATCAAATGTTCATCTTCTACTATAAAGATTTTATACATCAGTTTCCTCTCTTTCTATGGGATGATGGGTACGGTAACCGTGACGGTTGTGCCTTTTCGATAGGTGCTGGCGATGCTGACGGAAGCGGCATTGCCGTAATACAACGCTAAGCGTTTTTGGACGTTGTAAAGTCCATACCCGCCCTCACTCGTCTCATCAACCACACCTTGTGCGAGACGGGCCTGGATGGCCAGGAGCTGTTCCTCCTTCAAGCCGATGCCGTTGTCCGTAACGTAGAATTGGATATTGTCCGTGGTATGGGTGGCATGGACGGTTACTTTGCCGACTCTGCGGACATGTTTGGTTCCATGATAGACCGCATTTTCCACCAACGGCTGCAAAATCATCTTCAAGACTTCCGTCTGGAGGAGAGCGTCGGGAATGTCGATGGCAAACGTCAACATCGGACCGTAACGGATCTGCAGGATCGTCAGGTAATCTTCGATATGGCGGATTTCCTTTTCGATTGTAATCCAGTCTTGGCCTTTGCTTAAGGAAATGCGCAAGAAATCAGATAAGGCATAGGTCATGGTTTTGACTTGCTCGCTATTACCTTGTTCAGCCAAGGACAGGATGGCATCCAACGTGTTGTAGATGAAGTGGGGCGTGATTTGAGCCTGCAAAACGCGCAGTTCGCTTTGCGCCAAATCGAATTGCTTCAATGCATTTTCTTCCATCAAAGTACGTAAGTTTTTTGCCATGTCATTCATGCTTTCCGTCACCACCCGCAGCTCGGCCACATCCGGTTCTTCGGCGCGGTAATCCAAATGGCCCTGTGAGAGCTCTTCCGACAGCGCAACCAAATCATTCAGGGGCTCCTGGATCTGTTGGGTCAAGAAACGGTTGTTTTTAAGGGCATAATGGATGATGCTTAGGATCATGACGGCTTCAAAAAGCATCAAATAAAGCAGGGACACGAGCATTTCATCACTGGTTTCTCCTGCCAGTTCAATCTCGACCCGCACAAAATCCTGCAAAATAGCGTACAGCAGGACGGTGACGGCATCTACCTGGACCATGATGGCTTCATTCTCATCGACGGGTTTTTCAGACGCGATATTTATTTTCATTTCAGCAATGTATTTATCCAGCGTATCCAGTGTCCGCAAGGCGACATCCAAGGTTGCGGCTTCTTTTGAGGTCGTTGTATTGGCTTGGATATCTTCGATGGACTTGCGGACTGTTTCGATTTCGTTGCCGGATTCATAAGTAGCGACGTCGGTGAGACCGAAAACCAAGTCCCATAGTTCCTCCAACATATTTTCCTGCACGATGGTCGAAACCGCATTGGCTTCCTCGACGTTCGTGAAGGCATTGCGGTAAACCATAATATTCCTTGTGTAAAAGAGACTGATCAACAACAGCGGAATCAAGGTGATGCTGAAGAGGAACCGGTTGGTCTGCTTAAAAATATCTTTGATGCTGGGTATTTTTTCCATCGCTGTGCCTCCTAGTAATCCCTTGGCGGAATGCTGTCGAGGTTTCCCTGATCGGAAAAGACGGTTTCCGGCATATAGATTTCATTAGGGATCGTATTGCCGTTCAGGAAACGCTTGATGGTATTGCGGACATACCAACCGGCATTCGGATTGCATTCAACGACGCAATTGACGGTGCCGGCACGCAAATTCTCAATCATTTCGGCTTGGCCATCGATGGTGATGATGACGATATCTTTTCCCGGGACGATCCCTTGTTCCTTCATGATCTCGAGCATCCCCAATGTCATTTCATCATTGTGGCTGTACAAGACGTCAATCCCCTCCCATCCGTGTTCGCTGATGTATTGCCGGAAGACATCTTTGGCTTTGGAACGGATAAAATCCCCTTCCAGAGAGGCCGTGATGGTCATTCGGGGATCACGGCTGATGACTTCCAGGAAACCTTCGCTGCGGAAGTTGGTTGGGGAGGTCTTGGCAAGCCCTTTCATTTCCACTATCTGTATCTTAGCTTGTGCGCTGTCTTGAAAATGGTTGGTGGCATAGAGACCGGCCCGGTTCCCTTCTGATTTGAAGCTTGAACCGATATGCGTCAGATAAAGGCCTTCCTCTGTTGTTCGGATATGGCGATCGACCACGATGACGGGGATTCCTGCCTCTTTTGCTTCCAACAAAACGGCATCCCAACCATCTTCCACAATGGGGGTGAAGACAATCATATCTACTTTATAAGCGATGAAGGTCCGGATATCTTGGATTTGGCGTGCCTGATTCATGAAGCCGTTCCGGTACAATACTTCATAGTCCTCTTTGGCTAATTCCTCCCGAATGGATTCCGTATGGCGTTTACGCCAATGGCTTTCCGTACCCGATTGGGAGAATCCGACGACAATGTTTTCTGATTCATCTTCTTTCGTAGGGGCGACAGCGCAGCCGCTGAGGAGAAACAGGAAGATGAACAAAAAGAATATTTTTTTCATTAAGGAAAACTTCCTTCCTATTATTTAAGCGATTAAAACGCTACCATGGAATAGTTTAGCACAAATGAATCAGCGTTCGAAAAAAATCCAAGAAAATCGGAAGAAATACAAGGGATTATTATGGCAGCGGATACATGACGATAAAATTCTCAAGAAACAGGACAAGATATTTAATGTAAGCGGTATCTCCGACAAGTACAATACAAGTATCAAATAAATCAGCAGTGGAGGAATTCAGTATGAAAATCAATTGGAAAAGAAGTATCCTGACGGCAGCGACCTTGTTATCGGGTGTTGTGTTAGGTGCTTGCGGCAATAGTGAAGCATCAACCGGTGATAGCGGATATGTCGGAATCGCGATGCCAACGAAGTCAGCGGAAAGATGGATCGCCGACGGGAACAACATGGTAACGGAATTGGAAAAATTAGGCTATAAGACTGACTTACAATACGGGGAAGACAAAGTCGAAAACCAGGTAGCGCAGATCGAAAACATGATCACCAAAGGGGTGGATATTTTGGTAATCGCTTCCATCGACGGTTCAGCTTTAACGGATGTACTGGGAAAAGCAGCGGATGAAGGCATCGAAGTCATCGCCTATGACCGTCTGTTGATGAATTCCGAAAACGTGGATTACTATGCCACATTCGACAACTTCGGCGTGGGGGTGCTCCAGGCATCTTACATTGAAGAAGCATTAAAACTGGGTGAAGGAAAAGGTCCTTATAACATCGAATTATTCGGTGGTTCACCAGATGATAACAACGCATTGATCAACTATAATGGCGTGATATCTGTGCTGCAACAATATATCGATAGCGGACAATTAGTCGTTCCTTCCAAACAAACAAACTTCAACCAAATCGCAACCTTGCGTTGGGATGGTTCCACTGCCCAAGCGCGGATGGATAACCTATTGAGCGCAAATTACACCGATAAAACATTGGATGCCGTGCTGTCACCTTATGACCCGATCAGCTTAGGGATCATTTCTTCGCTTAAAGGGGTAGGCTACGGTTCAGACGACAAACCATTGCCGATCACTACTGGACAAGATGCGACGCAAGCGGGTGTGAAATCCATTATTGCAGGCGAACAAACCCAAACCGTCTTCAAGGACACGCGTATATTGGCGCAAAACACCATCGAGATGATCGAAGCCATCTTCAATGGTGAAGAAGTACCGGTAAATGATACTGAGACCTACGACAACGGCGTAAAAGTGGTTCCCACCTACTTAGCAAATCCTGTCTCCGTCGACAAAGAAAACTATCAAGCAGAACTGATCGATACGGACTACTACACAGAAAAAGACTTAGCGCAATAAGCAATGAGAATGATGGAGACTTCCTTGGCGACGTTAAGGGAGTCTCTTCAATAAAGGAGTGTTACCATGGCGGATCACATATTGGAAATGCGGAATATCGTCAAAGAATTTTCCGGCATTCGGGCATTGGATGATGTGAATTTGAAAATCGAGCGCGGCGAAATCCACGCACTTTGCGGTGAAAATGGGGCTGGGAAATCGACGCTCATGAACGTGTTGAGCGGCCTGTATTCCTACGGCAGTTATGACGGCGATATCGTTTATGACGGCGAAGTTTGCAAATTCAAGGATCTAAAAGACAGCGAAAACAAAGGGATCGTCATCATCCATCAAGAGTTGGCGCTCAGTCCCTATCTTTCTGTAAAAGAAAATATCTTTTTAGGCAATGAACAAGCGAAACACGGCATCATCGACTGGGATTTGACGGAGAAGAAAACAGCCAACCTATTGAAGACGGTTGGACTGAGGGTCGACCCGAATACGCTCGTTTCCCAAATCGGTGTGGGCCAGCAACAACTGGTCGAAATCGCCAAAGCGTTCTCCAAATCCGTACAGTTGTTGATTTTGGATGAACCGACGGCGGCGCTGAATGAGGAGGAAAGCGCCAATTTATTGGAGTTGATCAAGGAATTCAGAAGGCAAGGGATCACATCCATCATCATTTCCCATAAGCTGAATGAGATTGTGAATGTGGCTGACCGCATCACAATTTTGCGGGACGGGAAAACGATCGAAACGTTGCAGAAAGAGGATATCACTGAAGAACGCATTATCCGGGGCATGGTTGGACGGGATTTGACGAATCGCTACCCCGAAAGGCACCCGAATATCGGCGAGGTCTATTTTAAAGTGAAGGATTGGACGGTCCATCATCCGGTCGATTCGCACCGCATCATGAACGATAAGCTCAATTTCAATATCCGCAAAGGCGAAATTGTTGGGATTGCGGGATTGATGGGCGCAGGCCGGACAGAATTCGCGATGAGTGTCTTCGGACGCTCCTACGGCAGCAATATTTCCGGCAGCATCCATAAGGAAGGCCAAGAAATTTCGGTCAAGGATGTGCCGACAGCCATAGAAAACGGCTTGGCGTATGTATCCGAAGACCGGAAGGCATTAGGGTTGAACCTCCTGATGGATATCCGGGAAAATACGACCATTGCCAGTTTAGGGAAAATCAGTAAAAAAGGCATATTGGACAAAGAAAAAGAAGTGCAGACGGCCGAAGCGTACCGGAAGAAGATGCGTACGAAAACAAGTTCCATTTATCAAAAAGTCAGCAGTCTCAGTGGGGGGAACCAACAAAAGGTTGTCCTTTCCAAATGGTTGATGACGGAACCGGATGTCCTGTTCCTGGATGAACCGACGCGCGGAATCGATGTGGGTGCGAAATATGAAATCTATACGATCATCGAAGAAATGGCGGCAGCCGGGAAATGTGTGTGCATCATTTCATCCGAATTACCGGAAATTTTGGGGATGTGCGATCGCATCTACACCATGAATGACGGGCGGTTCACGGGTGAAGTTCTACGCAAAGATGCAAATCAAGAATCGCTGATGAATCTAATGACTAGGGAAGAAGAAGGTGTGTTATAGATGGAAACAACGAATGGCATAAAGAAAGAAAAACAAACCATTGATTTTAGAGCAAAAATCCTCGATATTTTCAGCAAGTATAGCATGATCATCATTTTGATCGGTTTATTGATTGGGTTTCAAATCATGACGGACGGTATCTTTTGGCGGCCGTTGAACATCACGAACATCGTGTTGCAAAACAGCCATATCTTGGTGCTGGCTGCGGGGATGTTATTGGTTGTCCTTTTAGGGCACGTGGACCTGTCAGTCGGTTCCGTGATGGCATTCGTGGGTGCGATTTCCGGCATCTTGATGGTGAATTATAACATCAGCCCATGGTTGGCAGTCCCGCTTTGCATCGCCATTGGCGCCGTGATCGGGGCTTGGCAAGGCTTCTGGGTGGCGTACTTCGGTATCCCAGCCTTCATCGTTACCTTGGCGGGGCTGTTGATGTTCCGCGGATTGACGCAGGTCGTATTGGGCGGGCAATCCTTGGCGCCTTTCCCGGAAGTGTTCCAAAAAATATCGACGGGCTATTTGCCGGACTTGACGGACGGCAGTGTGCATCTGTTGACGATGATTATAGGGGTTATTATCGCAGCGATACTTGTTTTTGGACAATGGCGGACACGTGAAAAACGCAAAAACAACCTGTTCGAAGTGGAATCCATGAACATGTTCCTGGTGAAAGCAATAATGACGGCCGTCGTGTTAATCGGTTTGACTTACATCTTTGCATCTTATCAAGGCTATCCGGTTATTTTGGTCATCTTGGGCGTGATAGTGGCCGTATATGCATTTTTGACGAACAAGACAGTTGCGGGGCGCCAAATTTATGCAACAGGCGGGAATCGTAAGGCGGCAGAACTATCCGGAATCAAAACAAAGAAAATCACCTTTTGGGTATTCGTGAATATGGGTGCGATGGCTGCATTGGCCGGATTGATCTTGGCGGCACGTCTGAACGCGGCTACGCCTCAAGCTGGGAATTCCATGGAACTGGATGCAATGGCGGCCGTTTACTTCGGTGGCGCTTCGACTTCCGGCGGGATCGGTACCATCATGGGAACAATCGTCGGTGGTTTGGTAATGGGTGTGTTGAATAACGGGATGTCCATTCTGGGTGTCGGTGTCGATTGGCAACAAGCGATCAAAGGGTTAATCCTCTTGTTGGCCGTTGTATTGGATATTTACAACAAGAAAAAGAAAGCAGCCTAAAGGATGGGATGAATATGAGCGGACAGAAGACGGCATTATTGATTTGTACGGCAGGGATCACAACGGGTTTGTTGGTGAAGAACGTCCAAACAGCCGCAGATGAAAGAGGATTGGATATCCATGTGTATTCCGCACCGGCAATCATTGCAGAACAAGCGATTCAAAGCCAATCCATCGATGCGTTGATGATTGGGCCACAATCAAAGTATGAGATCAATCGTTTAAAAGATTTCCTGACCTACAAATCGGTTCCCTATAAATTAATCGCGAAAGAAGATTATGAAGTTTTGAACGGGGATGCTGTCTTGGAGGAAATTATCGCATTGATTGGTGAATGAGCGGATGAGGACAAACGCCCGGCAGGGGAGATAACTTGGCGGCGAAATCCCTTGATGCTGCTCGATTTCCTTCCGGATCATCTGAGAGTCCAACAATGCAAATGAAAAATAGACTGACCAAGGTATTCAAAATACTTTGGTCAGTCTATTTTTTAGATCGTTATGCTGCTGATGAAGCGGGCAATCCGGGGATCGTTTGAGTGTTTGAAGAAGTCATCCGTTGACCCATCAAAGCCAACCACACCATCTTCCAAAAAGATGATGCGATCCGCGGCCTCTCTTGCAAAATCAAGGTTATGCGTCACGATGATCATCGATAATTTTTCGGAAGCGAGTTCTTTCAAAACGCGGAGCACCTCTGCTTCCAACTCGGGATCGAGAGCGGAAGTAGGCTCATCGAACAAGACAAATTTAGGCTGCATGGCTAGGGCCCGCGCGATGGCCACCCGTTGCTGTTGCCCGCCGGATAGTTGTTCGGGATAATTATCCAGCTTATCGGCCAACCCCACTTTTATAAGGAGGCTCTTCGCTCTGGCGGTAGCTTCTGCTTTCGAAAGCCGCAGGACGGTGAGCGGGCCTTCCATGACATTATCCAGAACCGATAAATGCGGAAAGAGGTTGAAGCTCTGGAACACCATCGCCGTTTCTTTGCGGATGGCCATCATCGTTTCTTTTGAAATTTTGGCGCCGAAGTCCACCTCAAATTCCCCGTTCTTCAGGATGCCGCTTTCGGGCACTTCCAGCAGATTCAACGTGCGCAGCAGGGTGGATTTGCCCGAACCGGATGGGCCGACAATGACGGTCGTTTCACCTGTATGGAAGGATAATGAAATATTTTTTAAAGCCTGAAAGGCGCCGTAAGATTTTTGAATGTTTTTAATTTCAATCATGCTGTCACGCCTTTCTCAAATATTTTGAAGTTCTGACTTCCAATTTGCCCTGAACCCAAGTTAAGAGGGTACTGAAAAAGAGGTAAACGGCAGCCACTTCGATATACAGAATCAATGGTTCATAAGTAACGGAAGCAAATTGTTGCCCGACCATCGTCATTTCGATGATCGTGATGCTGGATGCCAGCGAAGTCGATTTCACTAAAGAAATGAAGTCGTTCATGACGGCCGGTAGGGCGATCCGGATGGTTTGCGGGAAGATGACCCTTCTCAGGACCTGCCCATGCGTCATGCCCAATGAATCGGCCGCTTCCCATTGCCCTCTAGGGATGGACAAGATGGCCCCGCGGATGGATTCGGCTGAATAAGCGCCGCTGTTCAAGGCGAAAGTCAGGATGGCTGCAGTCCACGCCTCCAAGGTGATATTCAGTTTCGGCAAACCGAAGAATACGATGAACAGTTGGATCAAGAGCGGCGTGCCGCGGAAGACCCAAACGTAAAACCAGGCAAGCCCCTGCAATAGTTTGCTTTTCGAAATCCTCATGATTGCAGTGAAGATCGCTAAGACAAGTGACAAGGCAAAAGAAATCAGCGACAAGGGGATGGTTACCGTAAATCCTGCTTTCAGAATTGGCCAAAAGGCGTTTTCGATTATGGATAATGTATGCTGCAAAATTTACTCACCAGTCCTTTTATTAATTGTTGGCTCCAACACTGATGTCTTCGCCAAGGTATTTTTCAAAGATTTGTTTGAATGTTCCATCCTCCGTGCGTTTAGCGATGATTTCATTCAGTTTAGTTTGCAAATCTGTATTTTCTTTTTGAAGAATAATCCCGATTTCATCATTTGAAGGCAGTTTTTCATCGATCAATTTTAAGGTAGATTCCGGATGTTCGTTAAAGTAGGTCAAGAAAGTAATGTAGTCATTGATTGTCCCATCGGCACGGCCGGAAGAAACCAATTCGACAGCTTGGTTGAAGCCATCGACGGGCACGATTTCAGCGCCTAAATCGCGCGCATTTTGAGCGAAGTTGCTCGTTGTCGATTGGGCCGATTTTTTGTCGCTGTAATCAGCTAAGGTTTGAACGCCGGACTCTGCGCTGACTGCAAGTTGACCATAGGATTCGAAATAGGGATCCGTGAAGTCATAAGCTTTTTGTCTTTCTTCGGTGACGCCGACGTTGTTGATGACGATATCGTATTTATTGACATCCAATCCTGCGATAAGGGAGTCCCATTTCGTTTCAACAAAAACGGGCTCCACGCCTAAGTCCTCTGCGATGACTTTTGCTATTTCCACTTCGAAGCCGACTAAATCGCCGGATTCCGTATCATGGTAGCTGAAGGGAGGGTATGTGCCTTCCACGCCGATCCGCAATTGTTTGTTTTTTTCGATAGTTTGTAATACGGTTCCTTGACTTGCTGCGCTTGAGCTGGTTGATGAGCTCGATGAACTTGAGTCAGTTGCTCCGCAGGCAGCCAATGCCAAGCCCGCTGCACCCACGAATAATATCTTTGATAGTAATTTTTTCATAATAAACACTCCTACTTTTATATTTTGATTCGACAGGATTGCTGTTGCCCTTCCTATCAAACGATAAGCTATTATAACCAAGAAAAGCGATACATCCTTACTTTTAGTCGCCTGAAGGCATGATGACATATTATCACCAGTGAGGGAAAGAAACAAACAGTTAAAAACGAACGATATTGATAGGTAGAAACTATCACGTGAACGGTAAGAGGAGATTCTGCATCCCCTTGAAAAAGGGGCTATTCTCAGGATGATGAAGGATTTTGGCGTAAAGGAAGTGATTTGTTGCTGAGGAATTGTTGTTTACAGTGGATCTCATCACTTTTTATCTTCCGCCAACAGCTGACCAAGGCGATTTTATGGAATGAACGGAATAGATAAGGAACCATTGACAGGTTTTGTTCAGCATGATAATCTTTCTTGTGATGACAGGTGTCAAGACAATAAAAGGTGATAAAGCCGTGGAGGTAATGGTATAGATGAAGAAGATGAGCGCACAACAGATGGGTGAGGCGGAATTAGTCGCGGGCATAGAGAGGATGAAGCAGGAGAAGGATATCGTTGTTCTGGCTCATTTCTACGTCCAGGACGATATTCAGGACGTGGCGGACTACATTGGAGATAGCTATCAGTTGGCCAAATTGGCAACGACTACGCCGCAGCAAACTGTCTGTTTCTGCGGGGTAAACTTCATGGGCGAGAGTGCGAAGATATTGAGCCCAGAAAAGAAAATCATCATGCCGGACATCAATGCCGGGTGTCCGATGGCTGATATGATCAGTAGCGATGAAATTGAACGTGTCAAGGCACAGTACGATGATTTGGCGGTTGTCGCATATGTGAATACAACGGCGGAAACAAAGGCGCACAGCGATGTCTGTGTGACGTCGTCCAACTGCCTGGAGATTGTGCGCAGCCTGCCGCAGAAAAACATCTATTTTATTCCGGATGTGAATCTTGGATCGTACATCAAGAGCCAGGTGCCGGAAAAAAACGTCATTCTCCACGATGGGTTCTGCTGTGTACACCACAAAATCCGCGTCGCGGCTGTACAAGAGATGATCGCAGCCCATCCGGATTACAAGGTACTGGTACATCCGGAGGCGCAGGCGGAAGTTGTTGCGCTCGGCAGCGTAGTCGGCAGCACAAAGGTGTTGTTGGATGAGGTGAAGAATAATGATGCACCGGGATATATCGTCTGCACCGAAGTAGGCATTTTGCATCAGATGAAGAAGGCGGCTCCGGGTAAGGAGTTCCTGGTGCCGACACGCACCCAGACATGCCGCAGCATGAAACGGAATACGCTGCAGAAATTGTATGATGCGATGCACACTCTGACGCCGGAAGTTAAGATGGATGAAGAATTGATGCAGCTGGCTCTCCGCCCGTTGGAAAAGATGATGGAACTTGCAGAAGCAAAAGTTCCGGCCCTATGAAACAAAGAAAAAATTAAAAGTCCCGGAAAATTCCAACTATCGGAATTTTCCGGGACTTTTTGCCTGGCATAGATGATGTACCAGCTGTATATTAATATGCACCACTTTATAACTTTTTACGTCCATTATGCATAAAAAGGTATAAAGTGGTGTAAAATGGGTGTAAGGTGGATATAATCTCAAAAGCAAAGAATGGGAATGTGAGCAAGCATGAGCGATACAGAGAAAACTCTAAGTTCGCTGCGCGAACAAATCCATGACAGAAAAACAAAGAAAATCTAAAAAAAGAGAACCAGAAAAAAATATTGAACGATTTGGTGATGGGAAAGAAAGGCTCTAAAAATACGTTTGGTCAAAAAAATAACCACGTAGCCTATCAAAAGACCCAAAAATCATTGAAACAATTTGTCAAACACAAGTAAAATTACTATTAAAAAAATCAGAGTCACAGAGACTGCTGAAAAGTCAGATAGAAATATCTGGCTATTTTTGTATTGTGCATCGGTTTTGCAGAGCAGAAATGATGCGCATTTTGGGAGACGTATTTTGTGCCGGGAATGTTTAAGGAACGGAAGGGATGATGGTATGGAATTACGTATTTTGAATTATTTTTTGACCGTTGTATATGAGGAAAACATCACGAATGCCGCCGAGAAATTGCATATCACACAACCGACATTGTCGCGTCAAATGATGCAATTGGAGGAAGAATTGGGGGTCCAGTTGTTCAAGCGCGGGAAAAGGAAAATCGCGTTGACGAGCGAAGGAATGCTCCTGCAGAGAAGAGCGGAAGAACTCCTCGACTTGGCCAATAAGACCGAGCGGGAATTCAAAGAAAAACAGCCGTTCATGAATGGCGAAATCGCCATCGGTGGCGGGGAAACCCAATCCATGCATGTATTGGCGCAGGTCATTAAGGCCTTCAGTGAAGAATATCCCCAGGTGACTTACAAATTTTACAGTGCGGATGCCGATGACATCAAGGAGCGGGTAGACATGGGGCTGATTGACATCTGCCTATTGACGGAACCGGTTGATGTGGAAAAATATGATTTTATCCGGATCCCTAAAAAAGAGAAGTGGGGTGTCTTGATGAGGAAGGACAGCCCGTTGGCGCAGAAAGACACCATCAGCCCAAGCGATCTGGAGCCATATCCCATCATAACCGCAGGGCGGTCCATTGTCCGCAACGAATTGGCGAACTGGTTCGGCGATATTTACGAGCAACTGCAGATCATCGCGACCTATAATCTGATTTACAATGCCGCCATCATGGTCGAAGAAGGCTTGGGCTATGCGGTCTGCTTGGAGAAACTGGTCAGCGTCAGTGATGAAAGGGACATCTGCTTCAAACCGTTCTCGCCCATTTTGGAGACGGGCGTCGTCATCGCATGGAAAAAATACCAAGTGTTTTCCCCGGCTACGGCAAAGTTCATCGAGATGTTGAAATATGCTTTGCGGGCATCGTGAATGATTCGAAATAGCTATTATTAATCCAAGAGAAAGCGCGATACAATAGGAATGAAGTTAAATCATCATCCCCTTTGGGCATGTCAGGAAGGAAGGTAATTCCCATGAAGCGGACGTCATTCAAAAAGATTGCGCTATTAGCGGGTTCGTTTATCGTCGTTACGGGCGGATCGATTGCGGCGAATGTGCCGAAAATAGCAGAAGAATTTCCAGCCATTCCTTTGCAGGTTGTGGAGTCGTTGACGACGATCCCATCGCTTTTTCTCATTTTTTCTGTCCTATTCAGCCATACTATCGCACGATGGATCGGCTACAAGAAGACGGTATTGCTGGGCTTGGCCATCGTCACGGTTTCCGGGCTGATACCGGTGTTTGTGCACAACTTCTGGGTCATTTTTCTTTCGCGGGCATTTTTCGGGATCGGCATCGGTTTGTTCAATTCGCTGCTGGTCAGTTTTATCCGGTATTTTTATGAAGGGAAAGAGCGGGCCACCATGATCGGGTTTCAAAGCGCATTCGAAGGGATCGGCGGGATGACCGTCTCTTTTCTCGTGGGGCAGCTGCTCAAAATCAGCTGGCAGACGTCATTTTGGGTCTACATTGCCGCCCTTCCCGCATTCGTCTTGTTCGCGTTGTTTGTGCCGGATATCCCGGCGGAACCGAGCGGATTTTCCGGCAAACACGGGAGAGATGACGCGCGAGAACGTGACACCGGAGGAAGAGGCAGGGGGAAGCTACGTGCGGGGACGTTCGGGTATATTGCATTGCTTTTTGTGGTGGTCATGTTTTACATGTCGATCACCGTTCGCGTAACGCCGCTCATGACGACCATCGGCTATGGCGATGCCACGGATGGAAGCAACATCCTTTCCTTCATCGGCATCGGTGCGATGGCTGCGGGATTCCTGTTCGGGCAGATTTTTACGTTTATCGGGAAGTATACGCTGCCGATCGCCTTCCTGCTGCTGGGACTCTCTTTGTTCGCGATCGGCCAGTCGAACAGCGTCCTGGTAACGGGGCTGGCTGCAGCACTTTGCGGATTTTCTTTCCGGACATTCATCCCGTACCTGTTCAATAAAGTGAACAGCAGCCATACGGGAAATGCGAATCTGTCGACTTCCCTCCTGTTGGTGGGGTTCAACTTGGGGGCGGCCTTTTCGCCCTATGGCATCGCCCTGATGGAAAAGCTTTTTCAGCTGGCATCGATACGGGCCATCTTCACGACGGAGGCTGCTATTTTGCTGGGGTTCAGTGCCGTCAGTATCGTTTATCATTTCTTTGTCAGCCCGAGGAAGGCAATCGGGTAGGGCCTTTTGAGCCTGCCCCATATCCATTCCCTCTGTCTGCAAAGACAGACGCAGACAAGGAAGGCGTTCGTAGGAAGCTCGCGACTTGAGTCGTGAGTAGTTCACAGAGGTTCTATATGCCGATTGAACCGGAACAGGTTCCGCAGTTGACTGCCGTTTTGATCACGCCTTGCGGCAATGATCATTACAGCGTACTGCCCTGCAAAGCATTGGCGACTTTCTGCACCGAATTACACGGTTTGGCGGCAATGAACCGCGTTTTGTCCGTTGGAATTACCCCTGCCCGAAAGCACTCCTGGAGGATGGCATCCAACGATTCACCGAAGGGATCGAGTTGCACAAAAAAGAATATCCAGGATAGCAGAAACACTGCAGGGTCGTACTATTGATGCGGAAATGCAGTGTTTTTCTGATAGGTGCTCCCGCTTGTCGGAATGGGCTACTTGTGTCATTATGGAAATGTGAGCGCATTCAGCAACGGGATGTTCAGTGAATGGAGCCTAGCAGATATGGAAATAAGGGTCATGATGAGAAAAGGCAGTCCCGCCTATCGTCGCGAAGTTCATCGAGGAATTGAAACATGCTTTTCAGGCATGATTTATGATACAAAACAACTATTGGCGTTGGCGCTCAAACAGCGTTAAGATAAGCACTATAAGATAGTCTACTGTTGTCCGGATGAACCGGATCAGAAGGAGGAAAATAAAATGGCAACACACAAACAAGCCGTTCCACCACCTACCGTATTCTTTGGAGAAGAAGCCTTTCAACCGATCGACCACACGGAAGTCCGCTGGCTGGGCAGCGGTGGGATGTTCGTTAACACTCGCGGCACCTGCATCATGATGGATCCGATGCTGAAGGACTTCGATATGCCGCTTTTGATCGATATGCCGATTGCGCCTGAGGAAGTTCCGCATCTGGATGCGGTGCTGATCACGCACTCCGACAATGACCATTACAGCGTGCCGACGCTGCACGCGCTGGAGCATGTCTCCAAGGCATTCCACGGGCCGCACTATGTGGCTGAATTGATGCAAGCGGAAGGTTTTCCGGCAAACGGACATGACATCGGGGACACGTTCGAAGTCGGGCCGGCCAAAATAACGCTGACGCCGGCGGACCATGCCTGGCAGAACGAAAAAGCCAAATACAACTACCGGGTATTCCGTTTGGAGGATTACTGCGGCTTTTGGATCGAGACGCAGGATGGGATCATTTGGGCACCGGGCGATTCCCGTTTGATGAAGGAGCACCTGGAGATGCCGCAGCCGGATGCGATCCTGTTCGACTTTTCCGACAACGAGTGGCATATCGGATTGGAAGGGGCCATCCAAATGGCGAATACCTACCCCGAAGCGCATCTGATCCTTTGCCATTGGGGAACGGTGGATGCGCCGGATATGAACGTATTCAACGCCGATCCGCAATCCTTGTACAGCAGAGTAGTGAACCCGGAAAGGATCCACGCTTATGCTCCGGGACAGCCTTTCAGCTTGGAAAAATCTAATCAATAGGAGGTTTGGATGAAACGATTATATTTGGTCCGTCACGGTGAAACATTGTTCAATATCCAAGGCAAGATTCAAGGTTGGAGCGACTCCCCCTTGACGGAACGTGGCATCAAACAAGCGCTGGCGGTCCGGGATTATTTCATGAAGGAAGGCATCACCTTCGATCATGCCTATAGTTCCACATCGGAAAGGGCGAGCGATACATTGGAAGTGATTGCTGACATGCCCTATGCACGTCTGAAAGGGTTGAAGGAAGTCAATTACGGCTTCTTCGAAGGGGAGCGGGAGATGCTCAAACCGAAGGAGCCGCATGAAATCGTGTCTTTCTTTGTGCCCTTCGGCGGGGAAAATACGAATGATGTAGCGGAACGGATGGCGAAGACGCTGACAAAAGTGATGGAGCAGGAAGATCACCAAAACGTTTTGGCGGTTTCGCACAGCGGGGCCTGCTACAACTTTTTGAAGCTTTGGCAAGACCCGGCGGAGGAGTTGGCGAAGGGTTTCCCGAACGGGAGCATCTTCGTTTACGGATACGAAGAGAGCGTGTTCTACTTGGAGGAAGTCGTCCGGCCGGTTTTATAGTGCAATAAGACTGTACGTTTAAGAGGAACGGAGGAAAAAAGATGGAGTATGTGAAATTCGGCAACACAGGGATGGACGTATCCCGGATCTGTTTGGGATGCATGAGCTTCGGGGATCCGGATACGTGGTTGCATAAATGGGCACTGAAAGAAGAAGAAAGCAGACCGATCATCAAACGCGCCTTGGAACTGGGAATCAATTTCTTTGATACAGCGAATGTCTATTCGCTGGGAAGAAGCGAAGAAATCCTCGGACGCGCCATCAAAGACTTTGCAAAGCGTGACGAAGTGGTCATCGCGACGAAGGTCCACGGCAAGATGCACGAGGGTCCGAACGGTTCCGGGCTATCCCGCAAGTCCATCCTGAGCGAAATCGACAACAGCCTGAAGCGCTTGGATATGGATTATGTGGACCTCTACATCATCCACCGCTGGGATTACAATACACCAATCGAGGAAACGATGGAAGCCCTGCACGATGTTGTGAAATCCGGGAAAGCCCGCTACATCGGAGCTTCCGCGATGTATGCGTGGCAGTTCCAAAAGGCGCTGCACGTAGCGGAAAAGAACGGCTGGACGCGCTTCGTGTCGATGCAGGACCACCTCAATCTGCTTTACCGCGAAGAGGAACGGGAAATGCTGCCGCTTTGCCGGGAAGAAAAAATCGCTGTGACCCCATACAGCCCAATGGCGTCCGGCCGATTGACGCGCGATTGGTCGGAGACGTCCAAGCGGATGGAAACGGACAATGTGGCGCGTTCGAAATACGATGCCACTGCCGATAAGGATCGCATCATTGTGGAGCGCTTGGCTCAGGTCGCTGCGGACAGAGGCATTTCCCGCGTCGAAGTCGCCTTGGCATGGCTGTTGCAAAAAGAACCAGTGGTGGCCCCTATCATCGGGGCGACGAAATTGGAGCACCTGGAAAAGCCGGTTGATGCCGTCGCGGTCAAATTGACGCCGGAAGAGGTTGCTTTCTTGGAGGAGCCTTATGTGCCGCACATCATCGTAGGCCATAGCTAAGCAACCTACGAAGGAATCAGTCTTGAGACCGATTCACTGACTTAAAAAAAGCACTATACTAGTGGCAGGTTAAGTAGGTAAGGTAAAAGAGCGATTCTTTTTGCCATTGCCGGCTGCCCAGAAAACTAGTAAAGGAAAATGCTCAATGAAAATAAGAAAAAAAACCAGTCAGACGCCTTTTGATAAGATCAAGTCACTCGTGCTTTCCTTATTCGATTCCAACGTTCCGGGCAAGCGGAAGTGGCTGGTGTTGGGGATCATTCTTTATATCATCAGTCCAATCGACATTATCCCGGATTTTGTGCCGCTGGCCGGTTACGCGGATGATGTGTTGTTGCCGATCCTGTTTTTGGTCGCTGAAAGATTGCTATCCGACAAGCCAGAGCAAACACAAACATCCAATCGCCCGATCAAGGAAGCAAAAAAAATTTAAGGAACAGCGGCCACATCGCCTAGGATGAACCAATCACAGAATGCCAAAGATAAACCAAATAATTTATGAAGGCACCCGCAGGAAAAGATCGACTGCGGGTGCCTTTTTTGAATGCTCAAACATCGGCTTCTGCTGACTGAATTATGCCTGGGGTTACCCTAATGCATCAATCCCTGAAAATGGACTTGTATTTTGGATTCGCTTATAATAGATTAGCAGTTTAACAAAAATCGGAATTCATGGCATGACTTCCAAAAGTGAGGATACAAGATGATAAATGAAACAATTGAATGCATTTTAGCACACCGGACAGTGAGGGATTTCGAGGATCGCTCCTTATCGAAGGACCAGATCGAGCTCCTTGTCCGCTGTGCGCAGGCCGCTTCCACATCCAGTTTCGTACAGGCCTATTCGATTATCGGAGTCACTGATACGGATCAAAAAAAGAAACTATCCGAGATAACAGGAAATCAAGCATCTGTCGCCAAAAATGGCCATCTGTTCGTCTTTTGTGCCGATCTGCATCGCCATGACATAATCGGTGAAATGGAGCAGAAGAATCTGACAGCTTCTCTTGAAAGCACAGAAAAGTTCATGGTCAGCTTGATAGATGCTACCCTTGCAGCTCAAAACACAGCCATTGCTGCAGAATCGATGGGATTGGGGATTTGTTATGTTGGGGGATTACGGAATGACTTGAAGAAAGTGTGTGAGCTTTTGGAAATCCCGGACAGGATTCTTCCGTTATTCGCAATGGCGGTGGGATATCCGGCAACCACAAACGAACAGAAACCGCGCTTGCCGTTGGAACATGTCTACCATGAGAATCGTTATGAGCAGGATCAGGCTGTCTGCAAAGCGCAACTGCAACAATACAATGAGCAAATACAGGATTATTATAAGAAACGGACTGGTGGAGAGCGTGCCGATACATGGACAGGCCAGATGGCGAATATGCTGGCGCATCCGCAACGCCTTTATATGCATGATTTTATTGAAAAGCAGGGGCTGAATAAACACTGATTTTTCAAGTGGTAGTCCATACCATTTGAATGGATAATACGAATAGACAGCGAAGGGGACGGTGCTGACAGATGCTTTCTGTCATGCACCGTCTCTTTTTTTCTCCGATCGTTCATTCGACCAACGTTATAAAGACTTTCATTCCTCGATTTGCACATATTCCAGGTCATCTGGATAGGGAGGATACCCATAAAAACTAGCCCAAGCGTTGCGGGTTTGTGGTAAAATATTAAATATACATTAGAATTATGAGTGTTATCTTATCGAGGAGGATTAAAAATGAGAATTGAAACAAAATGTTTGCATGAAGGATACCATCCGGGAAACGGCGAGCCGAGTGCGCTGCCTATCTACCAGAGCACTACGTACAGATATGATTCCACGGAGCATATCGGGAAACTGTTTGATTTGACGGCTGCGGGACATATGTATTCGCGCATATCCAACCCGACCGTTGCTGCGGTAGAGGAGAAAATCGCCTCAATGGAGGGCGGGGTAGGGGCCTTGTGCACAACTTCCGGACAAGCAGCCACCATGATCAGTTTGATGAATATCCTGAAGGAAGGCGATCATTTCATCAGCACAGCTTCCATTTATGGCGGAACCATCAATCTGTTTGCCGTAACATTGAAGCGATTCGGAATCGAATGCACCTTTGTCGATCAAGAACTGCCTGACGAAGAAATCCAAAAAATGTTCAAACCGAACACAAAGGCTGTGTTTGGCGAAACCATCGCAAACCCAGCCTTATCCGTTCTGGATATCGAAAAATGGGCAACGATTGCGCACAAAAACAACGTGCCTTTGATTGTGGACAACACTTTCCCGACGCCATACCTTTGCAGGCCGTTTGAGTTTGGAGCCGACATCGTCGTGCATTCCACTTCGAAATACATGGATGGCCACGCTGTGCAGATGGGCGGGGTCATTGTGGACAGCGGCAATTTTGACTGGAAAAACGGCAATTTCCCTGAATTCACCGAACCGGATGAATCCTATCACGGCATCGTCTATACGGACAGCTTTGAGAAAGCTGCGTATATCACAAAAGCACGGGTACAAATGATGAGGGACATGGGGGCATACCCAACCGCCAACGCGGCCTTCTTGTTGAACCTTGGGCTGGAGACACTTCCAGTAAGAATGGACAGACATTGCAGCAATGCGATGAAAATCGCCGAATACTTCAGTAAATCGGACAAAATCGAATTCGTGAACTACCCGGGCTTGCAAGGGGACAAATACCACGAACTTGCCAGTAAGTATCTGCCGCTTGGAACGTGCGGGGTCATTTCGCTTTCCGTCAAAGGAAGCAGAGAGAACGCCATCATCTTTATGGACAGCCTGAAGCTGGCCTCTAATGAAGTCCACGTTGCCGACATCCGGACGTGCGTGCTCCATCCGGCAAGTTCAACCCACAGACAGCTGACTGATGAACAATTGGCGGCTGCAGGCATTACGCCAGGACTTATCCGCTTCTCGGTAGGGCTGGAAAACGTTGAAGATATCATCGAGGACATCGAGCAGGCGTTGGACAACATCAATCTGGACGCGAAACCTTATACCGTCTAACCGGCAAAAGGATCCGCTGAAGAAACGACAGTGGATGTAAATAAAGCAGAAATCCTGATCAATTGGATTTCTGCTTTATTTTTTGGCTACGGAAGGAAGAGTTGCATTCCTGAATTGAAAAAAATGTTTGCATCGAACGGGTATTCGTGTTACAATGAATTTTCAACGTCCAAGAACATATGTAGTAGATGTGTCTGGAACCATGGCTTTTCCCTATTCTGTAGCAAATGCTACGGGTAACCGGAACCAAAAATAAGCGAAGTTAAATTTATTAGTAGCCACCACACTGTGGGGCCCAACAACATGAATTTCCAAGATTTAGATTTGATAGTGAAAGAGCCGCGATTCCTGAATGGGAATACCTTTTTCTTTCTTAATATAAGTAGAAAATAGGAGGGACTCTGGCGAGTGCCTTTTTTATATGCCCAAAGCATAGAAAAAACAACATATGAGGAGGTTGAAAGATACAAGCATCCGCTGCGTGCGGTGCCGGAAGAGGAGAACAAGATACATGAAGAACATTATTTATACGAACACGAACAACGTGACCATCGAAATAACATGGGAAGCGTATTACAAAGAGATTGAAATGCGCAAACAAGCGCGTTTAAGAAAAAAACAAGCTCAAACAAGCAACAAATAAGGCCAGCGCCTTATTCCGCATGGAATGTTGCTAAGCAAAAGAACCCGGAAAGCCTGTCTCTGCAACTGCAGAACCAGTGGTTTCCGGGTTCTTTTTTTGTCGTCGAGAGCAATAGGACCGAGAAGCGTTGCTTTGCAAAACACCACCAAGAGTATTAGATGGAGTCATTTATTGAGCGGGACAAAGAAGCGTTTCATCCCAGTCTCGGGCATGCATGCTGACGCCGTTCATCTGAGAGGCTTCTTCCGTGTGATGACGGAGATGAGTGGCGTGGCTACGTACATACTGACCGTGATTCTCATATGTCACTGTATCCATCATCGCTGCTTCTATGGGAGTTGCGACAGCAAAGGTGGTCAATGCAGTAAAAGAAATAAGGCCAATCATTAAATATTTTTTCTTCATGGTAAGTTCTTCCTTCCTATTCGAATAAGGGATAATTTTTTGACAGTGTTTCCGTGTTGGTGATCGGAAAAGAAACGATCAGCTCAAGGGATCACTTGATCCTGCTTAAAGTATACTAAGGAAGTGTGTAGAACATATGTAGATGGAAAAAGGAAAAAAGCTTATACATTCAAAAAACATCCCCAAAAGTTATCAGCTTTTTGGGGATGTTTTTTCGCACTTCCGATGGGAGAACATGGAATCTGTTTTTATAGCACGTGTAGAAATAGGTCTTGTTCGAGAAGCCGACTTCGGTCAAAATCGTCTGGATCGGGATTTCGGTGGATTCGATCAGCAGGTTTGCTTTCAACAGCCGCTTTTCGTTCAGCAGTTCGGTGAACGTCTGGCCGCTGCGCTTTTTGATCATGTTGCTCAAGTAATTCTTGTTGAAGTTCAGCCGCTTGGAGGCCGCTTCCAGTGTCAGCGTCGTGAACTCGGCATCGATCAGCTGGAGGGCTTCGTAGAAGGGGTCCTTTTTGCTGAAGGTTTCGCTGTATTCGTGCGGCAAGCGAGCGCGCCAATTCATAGAGCAGGATCGGCAGATAACTGCTGATGATCTTTCCGGAAAAGACTTTCGGGAAGAAATATTCGTCGGCCATGTTGTTGATGATCTGTTTGATGTGCTCGTTCTGTTCATTGCGGAACAGGATGAAATTCGCGGCGTTCGTGTCCAACGGATTGTTCGTCAGCAGGATTTTGTAGAGGATGCTGTCGTTGTGGTTCATGTTCATCAGCCAGTTGATCGAGATGCTCTTGTTGTTGAAAAGGATGTTCAAAAGCAGATCGTCCTTGCCGAGCGCTTCGATGGAATGTTCGCTGCCCGTGTCCATCAACAAAATATCGCCTTCCTTCAACAGATAAGGGGTCCCGTTGATGATCTGGCGGCATTCGCCCTGCACGATATAGTTGAGTTCCAAAAATTGATGGGAATGCTCAGGGTAGGCGGCGTACCGGTTGTGCTTGCTGATGTAGATGTCTTTGTTTTCGAAAAAAAGGTTGTTCTTGATTTTGGGTACTTTCGTCTGCGCGTTTTCCAGATCCGGCAAATCCGGCACAAATTGATGCCGCTTTTTTTGCTCCTTCTCGATGAATGTCTCTTCGGTCAATAATGCAATCAGATCCATCTGGTAACCTCCTGTATATTTGGTACTCGGAACTCATTTAAGGACATTGTACCATAAATGAGAAAGTTGTTTAATAGTGATGTAAACAATTACATGGCGGAGGTGTTAAACAAGTATATGAAGTACTATGCGATGATAGATATCGGCGCCTCCAGCGGGCGGATCCTGCTGGCGGAAATAGACAATCAGCAAATGGCGTTACAGGAAGTGCACCGGTTCAAGAACGGCTTCAGCCGCATCGACGGATCCGATCGATGGGACATCGAATACCATTTTTGAAGAAATCCTTACCGGACTTTCGAAACTGAAGGCACTCGGCGTGACGGAATGCCACTTGGGAATCGATACATGGGCGGTCGACTACTGCCTGATCGGAACGGACGGCCAGTTGCTGCAGCTTCCGATCAGTTACCGGGATGAACGCACGAAAGATACAATGGGAAAAGTGGCGCAAGTCGATCGACAAAGAGACGATCTACGCCAAAACGGGCATCCAGTTCCTGAACTTCAACACGTTGTATCAACTGTATGAAGAGGACAAGGACTTGTTGGCTGAGACAGATAAAATCCTGATGATACCGGATTATCTTGCCTACCGGTTGACCGGAGAAATGGTTGGCGAAGTGACCAATGTGTCCTCTTCGCAGATGCTGAATCTGGAAACAGGAGAGTTCGATGAGGACCTGCTTGAACTTGTCGGCATCCCGAGAGAGAAGTTCCCGGAACTGGTTGTGCCAGGAACGAAAATCGGCGATGTGAAGGATGACCTGACGGAAATTTATGACTTGCCCAAGATCGAAGTGATCGCTGCGGCGACGCACGATACGGCATCCGCCATCGTAGGCGTGCCGGCGTTGGGCGGGAAATGGGCCTACCTCAGCAGCGGCACCTGGTCGTTGATCGGGGTCGAAAACGACGCACCGATCAACGATGGTCCCGGCCTACGAAGCGAACTTCACGAATGAATGGGGCGCTTACGGCACCTATCGTTTCCTGAAGAACATCACCGGCATGTGGTTCGTGCAGGAAATCGCCCGCAACCTCGCTTACCGCTATTCCTACGGCGAAATGGCGCAGCTGGCTTACGCCGTCGAACCGTTTGTGCAATATGTCGACCTGAACGATCCGCGCTTCCTCAACCCGGAAAACATGATTGAGGAAATCCAAGCCTACTGCCGGGAGCGGGGCGAAATCGTCCCGGAAACCACCGGCGAATTGGTCATGTGCGTGTACAGCAATCTGGCGTTGGCCTATGCGCATGAATTGAAAAAGATCGAACAGCTTACGAAGGAAACGATCGAAGTCCTGCATATCGTCGGCGGCGGAGCGAACGTCAAGTTGCTGAACCAATTGACCGCGGATGTCACAGGGAAGACGATCGTAGCCGGACCCACCGAAGGGACCGCGATCGGAAACCTGCTCGTGCAGATGATCGCAACCGGTGAGTTCAAGGATTTGGCGGAGGCCAGAAAATGGCTGAGGGGCCAAATCGAAGTCGAGGAATACCAACCGAAACCGATCGCTGATCGGGATCATTTGAAAAAATATGAAGAGAAGATTGGAGTATAGACAAATGACAAAACCTATTGAAGAAGCATACGCTTTAGCGAAACAGAAATACGCCGCCATCGGTGTGGATACGGATACCGTATTGGAAAAATTAAGCCAAATAAAGGTTTCCTTGCAATGTTGGCAAGGGGACGATGTATTGGGATTCATGTTCCCTGATCAAGCCTTGACCGGTGGGATTTCGGTCAGCGGCAACTACCCAGGAAAAGCAACGACGCCAGCGCAACTGCGCGCGGACTTGGACAAGGCCTTGAGCCTGATCCCCGGCAACCACAAAGTGAACTTGCATGCCATCTACGTCGATACGGACGAAAAAATCGACTTGGATCAGATCGAACCGAAGCACTACGAAAAATGGGTGCAATGGGCAAAGGAAAAAGGCCTCGGCTTGGACTTCAATCCTACTTGCTTCTCCCATCCGAAATCGACAGCCGGCACGTTGTCCAGCAATGATCCGGAAATCCAGAAATTCTGGATCGAGCACGTGAAACGCAGCCGTAAAGTGGCCGCTTACTTCGGGGAAGAACTGAACCAAACCTGCGTGAACAACATCTGGATCCCGGATGGCTACAAAGACAATCCAATCGACAAAATGTCGCCGCGTGTCCGCCTGCGCGATGCGTTGGATCAATGTTTGGAAGAAAAATTCGATGATGCGCACATGCTGGATGCAGTCGAAGGCAAACTCTTCGGCATCGGTGCAGAAAGCTTCACGACCGGTTCCAATGATTTCTACCTGTCCTACGCTTTGACAAGAGATATTCTGTGGACAATCGACGCTGGACATTTCCATCCGACCGAGGATGTTTCCGATAAATTCACGGCCTTCCTGCCGTTCGGTAAAGGCTTGATGCTGCACGTGAGCCGTCCGATCCGTTGGGATTCCGATCATGTGGTCATCTTGGATGAAGCGACTACCCGCATCGGCGAAACCTTGGTGCGCAACGACTTGTTGGAAAAAACCTTCATCGGCATGGACTTCTTCGATGCAACGATCAACCGTGTCGCAGCCATGGTCATCGGCGCGCGCAGCACATTGAAATCCTTGTTGTTGGGCATGTTGAGCCCGATCGAAACATTGAAGGATGCCGAAAGCACAGGTGACTTCACAACCCGTTTGGCTGTCACGGAAGAAATGAAATCTTATCCATTCGGCGCTGTCTGGGAATTCTATTGCCAACAACAAAATGTACCGGCTGGTACGGAATGGCTGCACTGAAGTAAAAGACTACGAACAAAAAATTCTGACGGAACGCAAATAAGGGGGAAATCATAAAAATGAAAAACATTTTAGAAGCACCATTCATCAAAGAAGTCATGCTGTTGACGGACGTCATGTACAAATTCGGCTGGCACGAAAGAAACAGCGGCAACTTGTCTTACTTGCTAAAGGAAGAGGAAATTACGGAATATCTGGACCTGAACGAAGTGAAACGCAACATTCCGATCGCTTTCGACGGGAAAACATTGGCAGGGAAATATTTCCTGGTCACAGGAACAGGAAAATTCTTCAAGAATGTCATCCATGACCCGGCTGATGTCTTGGGCATCCTGAAAGTAACTGCGGAAGGCAACAGCGTGGACCTGTTATGGGGCTACGAAAACGGAGCGGATCCTACAAGTGAATTGCCTGCTCATTTGATGTCGCACATTTCGCGCTTGTCGGTCGATCCTGAAAACCGTGTCGTTTACCACTGCCACGCCACCAACCTGTTGGCGATGTCCTTCTCTTGCGAGTTGGATGAAAGAAGCTTCACGCGCATCCTTTGGAAAATGTGCACCGAATCATTGGTCGTGTTCCCTGAAGGCGTGGGCATCCTGCCTTGGTTGATGCCTGGAACGAACGAAATCGGTGAAGCAACTGCGGAGAAAATGAAGGAATACCGTCTGATCGTATGGCCGCACCACGGTTTGTATGCAGCCGGAAAAGATTTGGAAGAGTGCTTCGGTTTGGTCGAAACGGCTGAAAAATCAGCAACAGTCTACACACTAGTGCAATCGCAAGGCGGCATCAGACAAGAAATCACCGATGAACAATTAAGCAATCTGGGCAAACGTTTCTCTGTAACCCCAAGAGCGGGCTACTTGAACATCTAATCTTATCAAAAGGGGATAATGGAAAATGGCAACTTTTTATGTACCAGCAACAAACCTTATCGGAATAGGCTGCATCAAGGAATTAGGCAGCAATGTGAAGGATCTGGGCTACAAGAAAGCTTTGTTCGTTACGGATAACTTCTTGGCTAAAAGCGAAATGATTGACGTTGTCTTGGCAGAATTGGACAGTGCGGCTATCGACTATGTGATCTATGCCGATGTCGATCCGAACCCGACCTGCAAAAACGTCAATGAAGGCGTGGCTATGGCGCAGGCTGAAAATTGCGACTTCATCATTTCCTTCGGCGGCGGCTCTCCGCAGGATGCAGCGAGCGCCATCAGCATCATCCTGACAAACGGCGGCAAACCGCAGGATTACGAAGGCGTGCACAAATCCGCAAAAGCCGGCTTGCCGGTTGTGGCGATCAATACAACCGCCGGAACATCCGCTGAAATCACGATCAACTATGTCATCACCGACGAAGAGCGCAAAGTGAAGATGGTTATGGTCGACAAAAACAGTTTGGCGAAGATTTCCGTGAACGATCCTGAATTGATGCTGACGATGCCGAAATCATTGACGGCAGCGACCGGGATGGATGCTTTGACCCATGCAATCGAATCCATGGTGACGCCTGGCGCTTACCCTGTGACCGAAGTATTGGCTTCCGGAGCCATCGAATTGATCCGCGAATATTTGCCGAAAGCTGTCGAAAACGGCACTGATCTGGATGCGCGCGACAAAATGGTCAACGCCATCTTCTTGGGCGGAATGGCCTTCAACAATGCCGGCCTTGGTTATGTGCACTCGATGGCTCACCAATTGGGTGCCGTCTACCACTTGCCGCACGGCGTCTGCTGTGCCATGCTGTTGCCGATCGTGGAAGCCGAAAATGCAAAATTCGCACCAGAACGCTTCCGCAAAGTAGCGAAAGCTTTAGGCTTAGCAGTGACGGCTGAAGTTTCCGATCAAGCCTGCGCGGATTACACGGTCGAAGAAATCAAACGTTTGTCCAAAGTCGTCGGCATTCCAACATCATTGAATGAGCTCGGCATCAAGGAAGAAGAATTCGATTATGATTACCTGTCAAAAAATGCCATGATCGATGCCTGCGCGCCAGGAAACCCATTCACTCCGACATTGGAAGAAACAATCGCGATGTACAAAAAATTGTTCAATTAACACGTAATATAAAAAGCTAATTTTCAAAACAATCAGATAAACCGAATTTGTCCAAAAATAAGGTTATCCAACCGAAAATAAAGCAGTACGAGATCAAAACCCTGTCCGAAAGCTGGACACTCGAAAAAACGAGTGTTTCAGGTTTCAGGCAGGGTTTCTTGGTTTCACTGCTCTTCCAAAAACAGATTCAATTGCTGGCAGGCATAGTAGATGCCATCCCGCCATACTTCCCTGGTGACGAAATCGGCTTTTTCTTTCAGCTGATCGATGGCATTGCCCATGGCAACGGCAGTTCCAACCGCATCGAACATTTCCAGGTCATTTTGCTCATCCCCAAAAGCCAACGAAGATTCCATCGGCAACTCAAGGATGTTCAGAAGCTGCTGGATGCCGGTAGCTTTCGAGATACCATGGGGCAGGATATCCAAGGTTTTTGGGGTGGATTTGACTACTTTCAATTCCGTCAACCAACTGCTGATGCCCTCTACGTCATCGCTGTCGACCAGTATCTGCAGTACTTTCGACGGGTATTCTCCAGGTTTGAGGAAGCGGATCTCAACTCCTCGGTCCACTAGATTCTTTCGATCAGCCGAGCTGAAGATTCCATGAACGGTGTCATAGAATACATCAATCCCGCGTTGTTCGAAGGTGGTGTAGATTTCTTCCAACAAATCCTGTTCAATCCAATTCTGGTAGATGCTTTTGCCGTGCAGGGTGATTTCCTGTCCATTAGAGGTGATCATGCTAGTGATGCCCAGCGTGGAAGCGAGATCCAACACCGCTTCTTTGTGGCGCCCGGAAGCGATCACGGGAATGATTCCGGCCTGTTGGATCTTTTGGATGGCGTCTTTTGTGGATTCGGGTATGCCATCATTCATGTTGACGTTGTGATTGCGGGAATCGATCAAGGTGCCGTCGATGTCAAAAAAAGCGATCTGATACTTTGTCATAACCATTCCTCCTTGTCTGGATATTATTTTTCATAGGCAATATGTGCTCACCTTCATTATAGGGCGGTTGTGGACTTTGAAAAGGCTTTAGTTGAAGATGGGGAAAAAGTACCGTTAATTTCATGAGAAGACAAGCCTATTCCGGACAAAATGTTTAGAAAATGGAAATGTGAGTCGCTGTTGCATCCAGCATTCGAATCATATTTCTGGGCCTGTCCTCCGGTGAGCACAGCCTCATCGGAGGACAGATCGGGAAATAAGGTTGCTTCCTCCGTCGAAGCTAGTGTTGACCGGAGCAGAGCGAACCGCAGCCGGCTCAACTCCGACCAACCTGGATTGGCCCACCTATTGTTATAGTAATAATCTATAACTGCGTATATTTATTAAGTGTTATCCTATATCCGTTTTCCATGGCATACTGGAGCAACCTTCTGATAGAAGCTGATCAGCAAATATCAGGACAATGGTAAGACATCATGTTCGCAGTGTTCCCGGATGAATAGGGAAGGGACTTGAAATAGCAGGAACCAAAAAAATGAGATGGAGGAATCAAAATGAACAGTTCACTAATCGGTTTTCCAAGAGTAGGCAAAGGGCGCGAGTTGAAATTCGCATCCGAAAAATATTTCAGGAAAGAAATTTCGACAGAGGCGCTTGAGAAGGTCGCAAAGGATTTAAGAAGAGAGCACTGGAATCTGCAGCAGGCTGCCGGCATCACCCACATCCCTTCGAATGATTTTTCTTATTACGACAACTTGTTGGATGTGACTGTCTTGTTGAACGCTCTGCCAAACGGCTACAAACAGCTGGGGCTGAACGAGCGGGACACCTATTTTGCGGCTGCGCGCGGTTATCAGGGCGAAGCAGGCGACGTCAAAGCGTTGGCGATGAAGAAATGGTTCAACACCAATTACCATTATTTGGTTCCTGAGCTGTTCGACGATACCGAGATCAAATTGGCGGGCGACAAGCCTTTTGCCGAGTACGAAGAAGCCAAGCAAATCGGCGTGCTGACGAAGCCCGTCATCATCGGTGGATTCACCTTCCTGAAACTGGCCAAGTACAAAGGCTCAAAAACAATAAATGATTTTGCCGACCAAGTGGCAAATGCTTATATCGCAATACTCGATCGATTCAATGAGCAAGGTGTGGCGTGGGTGCAGTTCGACGAACCGAGTCTTGTCACCGATCTGTCCGCAAGAAGATGTCGCGCTGTTCACGGCCATTTACGAAAAAGTGTTGGCGCATAAGGGCAACGTAAAAGTATTGCTGCAGACATACTTCGGGGATGTCAGAGACAGCTACGAAGAAGTGATCGGCCTCGACTTCGATGGCATCGGGCTTGATTTCATCGAAGGCAAACAAACCGTGGAACTCTTGGAAACACATGGCTTTCCGGCTGATAAAACGCTGTTTGCCGGCGTCCTGAACGGAAAGAACATCTGGAAGAGCGACTACAAGAAGGTCATCGCGTTGGTTAAAGGACTGGAAAAGTTCAGCAACGACATCGTCATCAGCAGCTCCTGTTCGCTGCTGCATGTTCCCTACACGTTGGAAAATGAGACCAGCCTGCCGGAGGAAGTATCCCAGTATTTCGCTTTCGCGAAGGAACGACTGCAGGAAATCAAGGAACTGACGGAACTGATCGGCACTTCCGGATATGAAGAGAACGAAGACTATCTTGCGAATCGACAAGTCTTTTCAGTGGACCGGGTCTACGAAGACAAGCACGTGCAAGCGTCCGTGGCAAGTTTGGCCGAAAGTGATTTTGTCAGAAATGTTCCGAGAAAAGAGCGGAGAACGATCCAAAAGGAAAGGCTGCAACTGGGTCTGTTGCCGACAACGACGATCGGCTCCTTCCCGCAGACGAGGGAAGTGAAGCAGAACCGCAGCAGATACCGCAAAGGCGACATCAGCAGAGTCGAATACGATGAAAACATCAAAGGTTTCATAAAAGAATGCATCGATCTACAGGAGGAACTGGGGCTGGATGTGCTGGTCCACGGCGAATCCGAGCGCAACGACATGGTGGAATTCTTCGGCGAAAACCTGGCGGGGTACGTATTTACCGAAAAGGCCTGGGTGCAGTCCTATGGAACAAGATGCGTCAAGCCGCCGATCATCTTCGGTGATATCAGACGCGAAAACCCGATCACCGTGTTCTATTCGGAATACGCGCAGAGTCTTTCCGAAAAACCGGTCAAGGGAATGCTCACGGGTCCGGTGACGATCTTGAATTGGTCGTTTCCGCGTGAGGACATTTCGCTGAGGGAGATGGCTTTCCAGATCGGGTCTGGCGATCCGTGAAGAGGTGCTGGACTTGGAAGAAGCGGGCATCAAGATCATCCAGATCGATGAAGCGGCTCTGAAGGAGAAGTTGCCGATCCGCAGGGAAGAGTGGGCGAGCGAGTACCTCGATTGGGCCATCCCGGCATTCCGCCTGTGCCACAGCGGCGTGCGGCCGGAGACGCAGGTGCATACGCATATGTGCTACAGCGAATTCGAAGAGATCGTAAAGGATATCGACAACATGGATGCGGACGTCATTTCGTTCGAAGCCTCCCGTTCCAAACTGACGATCATCGATGCCTTGAAGGCGAATCAATTCGAAACGGAGGTCGGACCGGGCGTATACGACATCCACTCACCGCGCGTGCCGAGTGTCGAAGAGATGGTGGCGGTATTGAAGAACGCGCTGACGAAGATAGACGAGGAAAACCTATGGATCAATCCGGACTGCGGACTGAAAACCAGGGGCATCAAAGAAACGAAAGAAAGTCTGGCCAATCTTGTGGCGGCGGCGAAAATCATCAAAGACGCAGTTTCAGTCTGAAAAGAGGTGAAAGCTGGTGAAAATAGAATCCAAATTCCAAAAGAAAAAACCGGTACTCTCCTTTGAAATCTATCCGCCGAAGCGGGATAAAGCGATTCAGAACATCGATGAGACCCTGGCGATCCTGAGCGAACTGAACCCTGATTTCATCAGCGTCACCTTTGGCGCAGGCGGAAGCCATACGAATAATCAGACCGTAGCGTTGGCAAAAAGAATCAAGCAGCAATACGGTATCGATCCGCTCGTGCATTTGACCTGCATGAATTACTCGAAATTCGAAATGTGCGAAATGCTGGAAGAACTGAAGGCCGCCGATATCGACAGCATCCTTGCCTTGCGCGGGGATACAAACCCGGCAGTGGAAGCCAAAAAGGATTTCCGGTATGCCAGTGATTTGGTGAAATTCATCAAACAATACGGAGATTTTTCCATCAGCGGCGCGTGTTATCCGGAATGCCATACGGAATCGAAGAACAAGATTCAAGATATCAGTTACCTGAAGGAAAAAGTGGACAGCGGGGTACAGCATCTGATCTCCCAGCTTTTTTTCGACAATAACGTATTCTATACCTTCCAAGAGCATATCCAAATCGCCGGCATGCATGTGCCGGTCGAGGCGGGCATCATGCCGGTCATCAATAAAGCGCAGATCGACAAGATGGTGACGCTTTGCGGTGCATCTTTGCCGGAAAAATTTTCCAGAATAATGCAAAAATACGAGAACAATAAAGAAGCGCTTTTCGATGCCGGTATGGCTTACGCAATTAATCAAATTGTCGATCTGCTGGCGCATGATGTGGATGGCATCCATATCTATACGATGAACAATTCGATCGTCGCAAAAAGGATCTGCGACGGCATCAAAAATCTGATTTGATAAGAAACTGCATCAAAACACCGAATTCCCCTGATTTTAGTTGGGGAATTCGGTGTTTTTCATTTTTATTCGCGAGTGACTGCTTCATCACTTCAGGATATGGCTTTCCCTTAGAGAATGGGAAAGTTCCTGCGATAGAGAATTACAATAATTCCCATTTCCTTGAAATTTCTTCTTTTCGCTTAAGGCTGTTGAGATTTTTTGTATACTCGCGGGCATAGATGATGGAGAACAGCGTGTCCAGGATATATTCAAAAGATATCTGCGAAGAAAAGGTGCCGACTTTGAAGAAGTCGAACTCATCATAAGGCACCTCGATCACAACATCGCATAATTGGCTCGAAATCGGTTCAGGATTGCCCGTCAGCAGGATGCAAGGGATCTTCATTGCATTCAAGTACTTCATGATTTTTTGTGGGCGGCTGAATTGCCTCCGTAACTGATGAACATCGCGCAATCCGTTTTGCCCATGCTCAGGGCATTCCAGGCAGCTTCTCCGTACTCGTCGGCGATGATCAAATGTTTGTTGATCTTGATGAATTTGTTCTGGTAGCTGCGGGCCCGGATTTGGGAATCACCCGTCCCGAAAAGGAAAACCTTATCCGCTTTTTCGAACAAGCTCCACCGCTTTGTTCAGCTTTTCCTTGTCCAGCTTCACCAATGTCTTTCTGATCGTTTCGATCGTCAGATCCGCCATTTTCTTGGCGATGGTCATCGAACTGTCCATCGGCAGGAAAGGGAAATTGGGATCGACATTTGTGGGGGTGTGTTTGTTGCTTTGGATTTCATGGATCAGCGCGACCTTGAAGCTTCTGTAGCCTGAAAAACCAAGTTTCTGGCTCAGTCGGATGATCGCTGAATGGGAAGTGAACGTATTTTCTGCAAGCTGCTGAATAACCATATCGGGCACATCATCCAAGTTAGCCAAAATGTAAGCGGCAATCCTTTCTTCCGTATCCGTAAAACTTTGTTTCGCTTGTAATTTTTTCAGCAAAGTCATCTTTTTCCCTCCATTGTATAACGCATCCAGTACTGATCCGTCCTGCCCTCTGGAACGGTGTTTCCCTCAATATAAGCAATATCCTCGGAAAAGGCAACTATCGGATGAAAAAGCTGGAAATATCATATGAAATGGCAAAACGGGCAAGTTGGTCTGAACATAATGTTCAGTATTTTACATGCAAATTGGATTTGCACTGAACAGCAGGTCCCATCTGGCGTAAAAGCGTTTTCTATTCAGTGGTGCTTTCACTATAATGAGGCCATGAAAGAGAAATGGAGGAATAAAATTATGTTAACAATAGCTTATATCGGCGGCGGAAAAAGTGCCCACCGTTATCACATGCCCTTCTCACTGAAAAATGAAAATATCCGCGTCAAGACCATATTTTCTCCGGTACAAAACGATGCTTGGGAAAAAGTGCCTGGAGTTCTTTACACAGACAACATTGAAGACATCTGGAGCGATGATGAAGTCCAATTGGTAGTGGTGTCCACGCCATCCGACTTCCATTATCAATACGGCAAAATGGCCCTGGAAAAAGGCAAAAACGCGCTGGTTGAAAAACCGTTCACTAACACTTCCGCAGAAGCCAAAGAACTGTTCGCCTTAGCAAAAGAAAAAAACCTCTTTATCCAGTGCTACCAAAACCGCAGATTCGACTCGGACTTCCTGACGGTCCAAAAAGTGATCGAGAGCGGTGTTCTGGGGGATATCCTGGAAATCGAAATGCACTACGACTACTTCAGACCGGAAATTCCTGAGTCCATCACAAGCTTTTCGAAGGTCAACAGCTACTTGTACGGGCATGGCTGCCATACGATCGATCAGGTGCTGTCGTACTTCGGCAATCCGGAAAGCATCACCTACGACGTCAGACAGCTTTTGGGCAAAGGCCGCTTCAATGATTACTTCGATTTGGACTTCTTCTATGACACGAAGAAAATTTCCGTCAAATCCAGCTATTTCCGCCTGAAGGATCGTCCAAGTTTCATTGTCACAGGGAAAAAGGGTTCGTTCGTCAAGCAGACCAAAGACCGTCAAGAGGAGCACTTGAAAGTATTCCATATGCCTACAAACGCCGATTTCGGGATCGATTTGCCGGAACATTACGGTGTCCTCACGTATATGGATGATGCAGGCCGTTACCACGAAGAAAAAGTCGTTTCCGAAGTTGGCGACTACGGAAGAATCTATGCCGGCGTCTATGAGTCAATCGTCAATGGAAAAGAAAAAATCGTCAAAGATGAAGAGACCATCCGCCAAATCGAAATTCTGGAAGAAGGCATCAACACAATCACAGGAATAATTACAGGAGGTATTAAAAAATGGAAAACTTATTAAATGTCCTTGAAGAAAAATTGACTCCGATCGCAGTGAAACTGGAACAAAACCGCTATTTGAGCGCTGTGAAGAACAGTTTTATGGCAGCGATGCCGCTCTTGATCATCGGTTCCTTCTTTATCCTGTTAGCCTACTTGCCGATTAATGCTTATACCGAATTCATGCTGAACACGTTCGGAGCCGATTGGCAACGGATGTTCACGATCCCCAACAACATTTCCATGGCCATGATGACCGTTTACGTTGTGATCGGAATCGGTAATGAATTGGCGCAATCCTACGGGTTGGACAGGATGGCCGGCATCTTTGCGGCACTGGCATCCTTTTTCGTCGTTACACCGATGCACCCTTTTGCGGATGACGGACTGGGAATCGGGATTCCATTGGGGAACCTTGGCGCTGCCGGATTGTTCGTCGGAATTTTGATTGCAATCATTTCGGTGGAAATCATACGCTTTACCGAAAAAATGGGCTGGAAAATCAAAATGCCCGATTCGGTTCCGCAAAACGTATCCAAGTCCTTCTCATCCTTGATTCCGGTTGCGTTGGTCATCGTCATCTTCAATTTAGTACGCATCGGCTTTGAGCAGACCAGCTATGGCGACGTACAGACGTTCATCTTCAACAACCTGCAGACACCATTGACGGCACTCGGCAGTACTTTACCTGCGACCATCGTGGTGCTCATTATTGAAGGTGTCCTCTGGTCATTCGGTCTGCATGGTTCAAATATTGTCGGCAGTGTGATGCAACCGATCTGGTTGACGCTGACCGCTGAAAATGCTACAGCAGTTGCTGCAGGACAGGCTATCCCGCATATCGTGAACTATCAATTCTACAGCAATTTCGTCAAAGTCGGCGGCTCGGGTGCCACATTCGGTCTCTGCCTGTTGCTCCTATTCGCAGCCAAATCTAAGCAATTCAAGGCTTTGGGCAAATTGTCGATCGGTCCGGAAATCTTTACGATCAATGAGTCGATCATTTTTGGGATGCCGATTGTTTTGAACCCAATCATGATGGTGCCGTTCCTTTTGACGCCGCTCGTCTTATGTATCGTTGCTTATGTTGCCATGAGTACGGGACTCGTACCGTATACAAACGGGGTGAATATCCCATGGACCACGCCGCCGATCATTTCAGGATTCCTGGTTTCCGGCTGGAGAGGTGCCGTATTGAATATCGTCCAAATTGGCCTTTCCGCAGCAATCTACTACCCGTTCTTTAAGGTAGCAGACAATATGGCAGTTAAGGAAGAGCTGGAAAATGAAGAAGTACAGCAACTGCAGATGGATGCTGTTGAAGCATAGAAATTCAATAAAATTAAGAATACAAAGAATCGAAAAAAGGGGTCATACATATGAAGCTTGCAATACTAGGATCGGGACAAATCGTCATGGATTTTCTGACGATGGCGAAGGACTTGCCGGATACGGAATTGGTCAGCATGTTCGGCATCGAAGCGGAACGCGCGAAAATGGAGGGCCTGACAAACACATACGGCATCGGAAAAATTTATACGGACTACGAAGAAGTCCTTAATGATCCGGAGTGCGACACCATCTATGTGGGACTGCCCAATCATCTACACTATACATTTACGAAGCAGGCCTTAGAGAACGGGAAACATGTGATCTGCGAAAAACCATTCACGATCAAGTCCGCTGAATTGATCGAACTGAAGGAGCTTGCCGAAAGCAACAAACTGATTTTGGTCGAAGCGATCACGACAAGGTACCTGTCCAACTACTTGGCGATCAAAGAGCAGATCCCGCAGCTGGGCGATCTGAAGATCATCGAGTGCAACTACTCCCAGTATTCCTCGAGATACGATGCCTTCAAGAACGGGGAAGTGTTGCCTGCCTTCAACCCCAAAGCGGGCGGCGGAGCATTGATGGACATCAATATCTACAATATCCATTTTGTCGTCGGGATATCTAGGGAAACCCGACTCGGTTAAGTACCTTGCGAACGTCGAGAGAGGAATCGACACTTCCGGGATTCTGTTGCTGGAGTACCCAAGCTGCAAAGTCGTCTGCATCGGCGCGAAGGATTCGGCGGCGCCTATTCGGTCGATGATCCAAGGTGACAAAGGCTCCGTTGTACTGAACGGCCCGCCAAATGTCTGCGATTCCTTTGTGGTGAACATGAACGGTCAAGAGAGCCAGGCGGTGGACAAGAAGGTCCATCCGCACCGGATGTACGAGGAATTCTGTGAATTTGCGCGAATGATCGCCGAAAAGGATTTTGCGAAAGCCAAGGAAATGCTTGAACAAGGCCAAGTCGTGATGGAAATCGCCGAAGAAGCACTCGCAGGGGCCGGGATAACGTTAGGCTGATTTAATTGACTTGAGTATACAGAAGAGGACCTGCACGCTGGCAATCAGCGATCCAATGCAGGTTCTCTCATTTTTATAAGCAAGGTGCACAGTTTTTGCAACGCTAAAATAAGATTGTTGACCGGTTGATTTTCTGGTTACGGATGGAAGGGTAGTGTGATAATGGATAAAACCAATGTATTGCATCTAGAAACAGAGCTGCAATTTGAAAAATTTACACATGCGCTAGGACTGGAAATTGCGCAAAGTATCGTTGAGAAAGTGAAAAAAAGATACGTGAAGACGGTAGGCATAAGGATTGTGCACAATGATTTGTTGATTCTGCATTACTTGATGGACGGAAGAAAAGAGAGCCCTTGGCTGAACCGAAAAGAAAAGACGGTGTTGGAGAGCGGCCACAGTTCGCTGTATGTTTTTCTATCTTCAGATGAAGTGCCGGAGTATAAAGAGTGGGAGAGCGATGAAGCATATGCCATCTGCGGAGGCGGATTCCCGATCATCGAGAATGGTCAAGTCACAGGTGCTATTTGCGTTTCCGGGTTGGAGCATCTCGATGACCACAGATTGATTGTCGAAACAGTAAAAGAAGTATTGGCAAGCGCCTGATGGAAGCCGCAAGCATGAACTATTGAAGGGCATAAAAACTCAAAAAGGGGATGAGTGGGTATGAAAGTTGGCGTCATCGGAATCGGGAACATTGCGCAGAAAGCGTATTTGCCTGTCATGGCAGAAATGCGGGATGCTGTGGAGTGGCATCTCTGCTCCCGGAACAGAGAAAGGCTGGAAATAGTCGGAAAGAAATACGGTTTCGAACAGCTGTATACAGATGTTGATGAGTGGATGGGCAGCGGCATCGAGGCTGCTTTTGTGCACGTGGCGACGGCCGCCCACGGGAAAGTAATCCGTAATTTGTTGGAACGGGGAATCTCGGTCTATGTCGACAAACCAATCAGCGACGACTTGAACGAGGTGAGACAACTGATCGACTTGGCGGACGCGAAGGATTTGATGCTGACAACAGGATTCAATCGCCGCTTCGCCCCGATGATCAGTCGATTGAAGGGGATTCCCGACAAGAACATGATTTTCATCCGGAAGGATCGGATCAACCTCGTTGAACCGGTCCGTCATGCTGTTTATGACTTGTTCCTGCACATCGCCGATGTTGCCCTTTATTTGCTGGACGAGGAGGTGCTCTCCGTGCAATCGAAGATCATCGAAAAGGACGGCAATCTGAAGCGGATTTGGCTGCAGCTGGAAACGAATACGACCAGCTGTTTTGTTTCAATGAACTATGAAGCGGGCGCCAATCAGGAAGTGATGGAGGTCCAGAGTCCGGAGGGGATCGTAAGGGTCGTTGATCTGACCGATCTGACGACCTCCAATCAGGCGGGAACCCAGCTTGCCGGTTTTGGCGACTGGGAAGGGACGTTGCGCAAACGCGGCTTCGAACCGCTGATCCGTGATTTTATCGAGGGGGTCGCGAAGAAGGGAAATCCCGTCTCGACCGATTCTGCCTATCTGAGCCATTCCCTCTGCGAGAGAATCCTGCATGACAACGGATATTGATGATTTTTCCGCCGAAGCAGAGAACATTCGTATCGGAATGGGCCGATGTAACGCAGAACGGATCCGGGCAAATCGCGGCATAGATACCAAATATTTTAGGGACGATTACAGTTGACATTAATCGAACGATCATTTATTATACGGGTATGAGACTAAAAGACGAAACCAAAAACGAAAATATTTTTAACGCCACCCTCCAACTGATTAATGAAGTTGGTCTTTCTGAAACTTCGATGTCGAAGATCGCCAAGAGTGCCAAAGTATCTGCCTCAACTATCTACGTATATTTTGAGAACAAGGAGGATTTGCTGAATAAACTGTATTTGGATGCCAAAAGGAAGATGAGCGAGGAAATGTTCACCGACTTCGATGAATCATTGCCGATCCAAACTGCATTTGAAATATCGTTGAGAAGATTCACTCACTTTATCTTGAAAAATAAAGATTACTTCTTGTTTATTGAGCAGTTTCAAAATTCACCGCTTCTTAAAAAAATCACTAGTGAAGAAAGTGCCGAATATTTTGAACCGCTATATCGCTTATTTGAAAAAGGCAAAGAACAAAATATTCTCAAACAAGTTGATACAAGCCTTTTGAATATCTTCACTTCTTACCCTGTGATGCAAGCTGCAAAAGAACACTTTATGGGCAAATCTGAATTAAATGAAGATAAGTTGAACCAAATTGTTCAAATGACTTGGGATTCTGTAAAAGCTTAATATTGTTCTACTATTCAGAGGGTAGATCGGTTATCTTTGCAATCTAAGATGACACGATTCCTCTGAATAATATTTTTCGCTTGACTCGATGGAAGAAGTATTGGCGGCCAATATTAAGACCGTTGCTGACGGATTTGAGAAAAATCAATAAGACCGCACCAAAATGGATTTGTTATCCATTTCGGTGCGGTCTTGTTTTTGTTGAAATTTGTTCTTCGAACATCGTGCAGTCAATTCGTAACTGACTAGTCCTGGATTCATCCAACTTTTTCAGATGCTTCTCCGCAATCTTTTTCACTTTGTCAATGCGGTTGGCTTATTTTTCGATATCGCTGAGGTAATCGGTCGTCATCCAAGCCGCCACGATTTCAAGAGCCAATGCAGAACCGATGATCTTTCCGCCACAGCCAGAGAGGCAGGATAGACATAAAGGGACAAGTCATAAGGTTCTTAGTTGTAAGGTCCGAAGTCGAGCACTTTATGGCCTTCCTTTTCGAGTGGACTTTTGACTTTTTCTTTCAACGCAAAGCCGGCATGGTCGCTGGAAACGGCAATTCTCATCATAATCCCTCCATTATCTATCTTTCAAGAAAAGCATAAGCCAAATGGCGAGAGTAGCACAGGCTGAGTTTAAAAATAAAGGCATCACGAAGCTTTGAATTAATAATAGAATCTGCATATGGAGCATTTTTATGTATGATTTTGATGTAGTTTTACAGGTTGGATTTGATTATAGTAAGCGTATACTTAAAAACAAGGTGGGAAATCGCATGGAAATCATGGATATAAAATTTAACGGCATTGTTGAGCCTATTGGGTATCATTTTCAGCCATTGATCGTCAGTTGGGCGGTCGACAACGGTTTGGGCAAAATGCAAAAAGAGGTAAGCATTCAGGTAGCTGCCGATAATGAATTCAAAGAGATCGTTCTGGAGAGAAACGGTGATTTGGACAGTTCTGGGGAAACGTTGACACTGCAGTTGAAGCCCAGAACGCGTTACTATGTGCGGCTACGGGTAACCGCTGAAGACGGTGAAGTGGCGGAGACGACAAGCTTTTTTGAGACTGGGAAACTGGATGAAGCATGGGACGCGGAATGGATCGGGCCCGAGGTGCAGGAAGAAATCCATCCGATTCTGATCAAGGATTTCGAACTTAGCCATAAAGTGAAGGAAGCCCGCTTATATATCAGTGGGGTTGGGCTTTATGAAGCAGCCTGAACGGAAATAAGATCGGAAATGACGTTTTGGCGCCGTTCGTCAACAACTACGATGCTTTCATCCAAATCCAGACGTATGACGTCACTGATCAATTAAAACAAAGTAATCAGTTTGCGATCATGTTGGGGAATGGCTGGTATAAAGGGAGATTCGGCCTGAGCGGCGAAAATGCTTATTTCGGGGACAAATTTGCGGCAATCGCTGAACTGGTGGTGCGCTACGAAAACGGGACGGAAGAGCGGATAGTGACGGATCTCAGTTGGAAAGCGACGCTGAGCGATATCACGAACAGCGGCATCTACGATGGTGAAACGATCGACCGGACCGTGGACAAATCGGGTCGGAGTGATGAGGTGGCGATTGTCGACATTCCAAAAGAAAAATTGAAGGACCGCGTAAGTCCCGGTTTGAGCATTCATGAAGTAGTGCCTTTGAAGGAGGTCATCAAGACCCCGAATGGCGAGACGGTAATTGATTTCGGGCAGAACTTTGCGGGTTGGCTTGCGTTTGATGCGGATTTTCCGGCAGGAACCGATGTGCTCTTTGAGTTCGGGGAAATACTGCAGCAAGGCAATTTTTATAATGAGAATTACGGCACTGCCACAGTAGGCTTCCGTTACATTTCCGATGGAACAGCCGAAACGGTGCACCCGCATTTTACTTACTTTGGTTTCCGCTATGTGCGTGTGACGGGCTGGCCGGCAGACAAGGAGATAGCCGTACGCGGGTTGGCCATCTATTCCGATATGACGCGAACAGGCATCATCGAAACAGGCAATGCAAAAGTGAATCAACTGTATTCAAACTCTCTTTGGGGGCTCAAATCAAACTTCCTCGATATGCCTACCGATTGTCCGCAAAGGGCTGAGCGTTTGGGCTGGACCGGGGATGCGCAAGTATTTGCCCCGACAGCAAGCTATCATATGGATACGCGCGCTTTTTACCGCAAATATCTGATCGATATGCGCACGGAACAGGAAAAACTGTCGGGAAGCATCCCCAATTATATGCCGGCGATGGCTACTCAAGGCGGCGCAGCCGTCTGGGGAGATGCAGCGACGTTCATCCCTAAGGCCTTATGGACTGCTTACGGGAATAAGGAAGAAGTCGGGCAGTACTACCCGCTGATGAAAGACTGGGTGGATTGGACCGGTTCTAAAATAGAAAAAGCGCATGGTTCGAAAACGGAGCTCAATGCCGGTGGATTCCAGTTTGGGGATTGGCTAGCCTTGGATGGCGCAACACCTTCTTCGTTCAAAGGAAGCACAGATGATGCATTTATTGCTTCAGCGTATTATCATGAGAGTCTGTGCATTGTCTCGGAAGTCGCTTCCTTGCTGGGTAAAGAGTCTGAAGCGGAGTATTACCGCGGACTCAGCGAAAAAGTCCGGGAGCGGATTTTATTTGAATATGTGACCCCATCCGGACGCTTGTCCATTGACACCCAATCGGGGTACATCATTGCCTTGAAGTTCAAGTTATACCATGAACGCGAAGTGATCATTGAGCAGTTGAAATCCCGGTTGAAGAAAGATCTGTACAAAATAAAATCTGGCTTTGTTGGGACTCCGATTTTTTGCCAAGTGCTGTCGGAAAATGGCATGGTCGATTTGGCCTATGAATTCTTGCTCAATGAAGGCTTCCCGGGCTGGTTGTATGCGGTGAATCTTGGCGCAACGACAATCTGGGAGCGATGGAACAGCGTGCTGCCGGATGGCACAATGAATCCTGCAGGCATGAATTCCCTGAACCACTACAGCTATGGATCCGTCATCGAGTTTGTCTATAAATACGTAGTGGGCATCCAACCGTTGGAAGCCGGTTTCCGTACCGCAAGATTAGCGCCCAATCCAAATGTCAAATTGGGATATGCTCGAGGAAGCTATCAGTCAGCGGCCGGCAGATTCGTCAGCGAATGGAAGATACTTGAAAATGGCGAACTAAGTTGCTACTTCGAAGTGCCTTTTGGCGCGCAGGCAGAGATCGTGTTGCCGTACTCCGATCGGGAGCCTATCAAAGTGGGGTCAGGCAGATATGAGTACGCCTACCAACCAACAAAAGACCTGAGCGTGCTGTATGATTTGGATACACGTCTTTCGATCATCAAGAACGAAAACAATGCGTTGTTCGAGGAAATCCTGGGCATTCACGAACGCATCAGAGGCTTCATGGCGTTTGCGGATGAAGAACAGCTGAACCTGTCATTGAATCAGCTGTCACAATTATTCTACACTGGCATAACTGCAGAGATGGTCGCTGAGGCTGAACGAATATTGAAAAAATCCAATAGTATCTGACAAAAAAAGCAAAGGCCCAAAAGCCTTTGCTTTTTTGGGGAGAGTTGATAAAATGAGCAGTGACAACAGAGGAGTGAAATAAATGTCTGCGACACAAGATATTCTGGCAACCTTGCTGAAAGAAACGCCGCTTGAAGCTGAAATGAAAACAATGACAGCTGAGCAAATAACGGCTAAGTTCAAAAATAAAGCAGCAGCTCGGTATCTGCTGGATTTTCATTTGTCTGATGAGGAATTTTTTACGGAACATCAAATCTTTATGAACAGACACGCCCGCTTTTTTGCTATGCCCACACATTCTCATGAATTTCTGGAACTCAATTATCTTTTGCAAGGGAAATGCACCCAGTGGATTGGGCAGGAAAAAATCCAACTAAGGCAAGGCGATTTGCTGATGATTGATCCGGGTACCGGCCATTCGATCGACAAACTCGGTGAACAGGATATCCTCATCAATATATTGATTAAATCGGATGCCATCAATACGAAAGTGCTCCAAAGGATGGCACAGAGACATAGTTTGATTACTGATTTTTTGTTGACCGCGGGCAGGAAAAATAGCCATCACCGACCGTATTTATTTTTCAGCACGGCCGATAATCAGCGGATCAGCAATTGCTTGTCCTATTTACTTGACGATTATTTTGGAGGAGAGGCTCCTAAATTTGAGAAAGTGGAACTTTGGTTACTCGTTATCTTATCCGAACTGGAAGATATCATGTCAAGCGAAGCCGGCGAACTCCCTTTCAACAAGAAAGTGATCGATGCCTTGAAGATCATAGACAGTGAATATGCCAGCATCACACTGGAAGGCCTGGGGAAAAAGTTGAATTTCAACAAAAATTATCTCAGCAATCTGCTGAAGCAAGAAACGGGTCTGACCTTCAAAGATTGGGTCACGAAACGGCGATTGCAAAAGGCCTATGATCTGCTGATCGGGACCGACAAACCGATCGAAAAAATCGTTGCAGAGCTTGGCATCACAAGCCCGAGTTATTTCTTCAAGATATTCAAGCAAGAGTACGGAGAGACACCCAATCAGTTGAGGAAAAAAATGCACCGAAACAAAAAGCTATGAGAAAATTCATAGCTTTTTTTCTTGCCTGAATTGGTCGGGCGATTGATGCAGATTTTCTTTGAAAAAACGGTAGAAGTGCGACTCCGAAGTGAATCCGATGGCGATGGAAATATCACTGATTGTCATATCCGTATGGGACAACAAATCCATCGCGTGCTTGATTTTAAGTTTTTTTGCATGCTTCATAATGCTGAGACCTGTCTTCTTCTTAACCAATCGATTCAGATGTTCATCGTTATAATGGGTTATTTCCGACAATTCTGCACGCGTGATATTCCCCATTCTTTTTTCAAGTGCATTCAAAACTTGAGCCACCAGAAAATCCTCTTTACTTAATCCAAGATCCATAAATTTCGTGAAAAAGATAGCGTTGTTTTGGAGAGCATCGATTATGCGCAAGGACAGTCCTTTTTGGAAATAACTTGCGCCCAGTTTGGATGTGGATAATTCTAATTGAAGGGAATCGAGCAGAATGTTGAAAGTGCGATTTTCTTCGTTGGTTTGTGTAAACTCAACGTAGCTTCGTTTCAAATCGTCGTCCTCAGCGATATTGGCCCGCAGAAATTCAAATAAAGGACCTAATGTGGGGAGTTGCTTGTGCGAAAAGGTTTCATTAAAAATGGAAGTCAAATACTCTGGCGAAAAGTTTACGAACACAACGGAACAGGACGGATCCAAGACTTCGTAATGACTGATCTGACGGTTCATCAGGCACCCATCCCCGGCGCGATAATAGATCGTTTTATCTTCAATATAATTAGCAAGAGATCCATGAAGGACATACATCAATTCAAAGTGGGTATGTTTGTGCGGTACATTAATGTTGTCTCCAACCAAGTATCTGATTTCTCCGCCGTATACTGCAGTATACAAAATTTGATTATCTTTAGCTGTTTTAAAATACATCGAAACGGGACTGTTTGTATCTAAAACTGTTGCTGGTTTTTCCGATAAATTACTGTGGAGGTCTTTAAGCTTTTCGGGTAATGAATTTGATTCGATCATAGTTTGTTCCACACCTTCATATTCATTTTCGGATGTCGATTTTTCACATATCGCAGTGGATTGGGGTCGATTTCTACCATTATATCATGTCCTCTTTTTAAGTAAAATGTAACTATCAAAGAGAATAAAGCGATACCAAGAAAAAGAGGGTTGTGTATGCGAAACGAAATGATGTTGAATGATGACTGGCGGTTTCACCTAGGAGAAATCGGCTCGCCTGTAAAAACTGTAAAAAAAGCTGGGGCAATCGGTGGCCTGACCGCTCCGCTCAATGGCGAAAATGGCGAACAGATCACGATCGGACAAGGAGGGAAGCATTTTCTGAATCTCATCTCTCAAGGCGATCTAAAGAGAGGCTTGATGATGCTTGCGGGAACCGATATGGATTCAAAACTGACAGAAAAATGGAACAGGATCCATATTCCTCACGATTGGTCAGTGGATGTTCCCTATGTGAATGCGCCAGGATTATTGATGAGTGGATCCAAGCCGGAAAATATCGGGTACTACCGGAAAACATTTTCCTTGGATGCTTCACTGGAAGAGAATCAGATTTTGTTAAAGTTTGATGGTGTGATGAGGATGGCATCTGTGTGGCTCAACGGTATTTATTTGGGCGATAATATAAGCGGTTACACTCCGTTTGAATTTGATATCACTGAAATAGCCAAATTCGGTGATGAAGGGGTGAATGTGCTGCTGGTCCGGGCGGATACGACTACAGGGGCTGAAGGGTGGTGGTATGAGGGTGCCGGGATATATAAGGAAGTCAGTTTACAGTTCCTTCCGAAAATATACGTGGATGATGACTCTTTTTATATCTATACAAAGGAAATTGGTGAAAATGCCGTACTTGGCTGTGAAGCAACCTTTGTCAACCGGACAGGCAAACCACAGACTGTCTTGCCCACACTGCATGTTGGCGATCAACTAGTGGAATTGGATGAAATCATGATTAAACCGTTTTGTTCGGTCAGCGTCAACAAGGAGTTTTTGATTACCCAGCCTAAACTTTGGACGCCTGAGACGCCCCATTTGTATCAAGCGACCATTCAGATACGCGGGGAAAAGCAAGACCTTGATGAATTCAGGACAACATTCGGTATCCGGAAAATTTCCTACGACAAGAATGGGTTTTTCCTGAATGAAAGCAAGTACTTATTAAAAGGCGTATGCGAGCATCAAGACTTTGCGGGCGTCGGCGTCGCATTGAATAAAGATATTGTGGCATTCAAACTGCTAAAATTAAAAGAAATGGGGGTAAATGCCTACAGAAGTGCGCATCACTTTGCCAGTAAAGACCTGTTGGACTGCTGCGATAGACTGGGAATTATCGTAATGAATGAAAATCGTATTCTCGAAACCAGTCCTTGGAGACTGCGCGATTTGGAAAAAATGGTGAAGAGAACGCGCAACCATGCATCCCTTTGCTTTTGGTCCATAGCTAACGAAGAAGTGATCGGGAATACCAAATTGGGTCACAGGATGGCCAAAAGAGTGACCGCTTTAATGCGATCGATAGATTATGAGCATTTGTTGGTTTCGGCTGAATTGCTCAATCCGGAAGGTATTGTGGATGAGGAATACATGTCAAATTTCGATGTGGTAGGCGTAAATTATCCGGAGGCCGGTGTCATGGGGGAAGGGCTGAAAAAAATAAAGGCAAAATACCCTGAGCAACCATTGATGAGTACGGAGAATGCTTCTTACTTCTCTACTCGTGGCATCTATAAGGATGATGAAGAAAAATGTCAAACGAATAACTTTGGTTCCTTGTATTCAATGGTGTTGCCTGGAAAACGCAAGCTAGGAGATCCTGGTGTAGGCGGGACGGCGCGACCGGAAGAAGTCCTGGATTTCATTGAGCAAAATCCTTATATGGGCGGTTCCTTCATTTGGACAGCTTTTGATTACGCAGGCGAGCCATCACCATTCGGCTGGCCAGGGATCAGTTCTCAATTTGGCGTGCTGGATACTTGTGGTTTTGAAAAAGATTACTTCTATTACTATCAGTCAAAATGGACTGAAACGCCGATGGTTCATGTCATGCCCCATTGGAATAAAGATGGTCTGACATTTAATGAGGATGGCAAAGTAGAAATCAGGGTGTTCAGCAATTGTGATGAAGTGGAACTGTTTGTAAACGATAATAGTCAAGGGAAACAACCAGTCGGTGAGCATAATAATAGTTGGGTTATAAATTTTATACCGGGTGAATTGAAGGCTATCGCATACAGAAACGGAGAAGCAATTGTTTCGGACGCAAGAGTAACAGCAAAAGAAGCGGTGGATTTTCTGACTGAAGTCATATATGACGGCGAAACAACCCAGTTGGTCATGGTGGAAGCGATAGATGAGGATGGAAATTTTGTGCCCATGGCCAACTGTGCTCTGGACATAGCGATAAAAAATGGTTCGCTTCTGGGGACGGGTAACGGAAATCCGGCATATACAGAAGTGGATAAGAAGAGTGCGCTGCACTTGTTCTCAGGGAAGGCGTTGATGATTGTCAAAAAAGAGAATAAGGGACTTCCCAAAATCAAGATAGCTGTTGCTGATGAATGCCGACAAGAAAGGTACATGAGTGCAGTAAATGAATAGGAAGATATACACACTACTGTCGTGGCCATTATGAAATGTATAAATATCAATAGATAGGGGAGAAAATTAATGATGGAAGAACAAGTATTACAAACAACCATAGCACAACCTCAGGAGAAGGTGAGTAAGCTATTTTCTTGGTCATATGCATCTTCACTGAATGGGGGACCTATGCTGGCGGGTGCTGTCATCAGTACTTATTTCGCTGTATTCATGACGGATACAATGCTGTTGCCGGCTGCAGCAGCCTCTCTGATAATGTTCATTTCCACACTTTGGGATGCGATCAATGATCCTATAATGGGTGTGATTGCTGACCGAACAAATACCAAATGGGGACGATACAGACCGTATTTTGTACCTGCCCCGATTTTGTTTACGTTCTTTGCAACGATGTTATGGGTGAATCCCGATTTCAGTACTACAGGCAAGTTCATCTATATCTTAATCATCTACATAGGATATGGGATGTCAGGGACGATGTATACGATGCCCCATATGGCACTGTTGCCTGCGGTTGTAAAAGACAATGAACAAAGAAACAAAATTATTGCGCTGAGCGCGGGTATGATGGCATTGATGTTCACAGTGGGATCAACCTTCACAACTACTATCACGAGCTTCTTTGAAAATATGGGATTCAGCAACGGATTCATTCCGCTGATGCTCATCTGTGGCATTCTTTCATTCCTCTCTTTTTGGGCATTATTCAAGACTTCTAAAGAACGATATCTGACTAAAATCGAGAACACTTCCATCAAACAAGATTTGAAACGAGTGTTGAAACACAAAGAACTGACGCCATTTTTAGTTGTCTGGTTGATGGCTTCGGTAGGCTATGGCTTGATGTTCAGTTCTTCCGTATATTATGTGATGTACTATCTTGGGAGACCGGATCTGATTCCTTTATACATGGGAATCGTATCGATCGGTGCGTTGGTATCGATGATGGTGCTGATGCCGATTGTGCTCAAAATTTTTAAAACGGGACAGCGTGCCTTGATATTCACTCAAGTTGGGGCGATAATCTGCTATACGTTACTGTTTTTCTTCGGAAAGAGCAATTTGACGTTCCTGTATGTGATGACATTCGTGGCTTCAAGCATCGCCTCTATGCAGAACGCATTAGTGAATGTTCTCGTGAATGATGCGATTGATTACATTCAGTTTAAGGAAGGTATTTCCGCAAACGGATTGATCGCATCGATCAAAGGATTCGCTCAAAAAACTGGCAATACAATCACGAATTCGGGTATTTTAGCTTTATTGGCTATTTCAGGTTATATTGCAGGCGCCATTGGAAACCAACCAGAGAGCACAATGACAGCGATCAATTTCCTGAGGTTTGGTGCTCCTACCATAACTGCCGTTATTCTGCTGGTAGCTTTACGGTTCAATCCTGTCGAAAAGCACTATCAAGACATTGAAGAAATGAAAAATCTGATGAAATCAAAGGCGCAAGAAGAATAGAAAATTCTACATCCACATCGAGTAGGTCATATTTGCTCGGCGTGGATGTATTTGGTATTTTGGGTAATCAGGAACAAATCTGTGATTTGGACAGTATGCGGTCCAGGTTGAAGCCGTTGTAAAAATCACAGTCAAAGCAGGCGAATACCGCGTGACCTATATGCCAACACGGAATTATCGTCCTGAAGTCACGACCGCGCTGCGCTATCGTGACCTACTGGAATATATACTCCACGCAAAGTCATCTTCGAACAGTTGCCGATGATGCGCAACAACGACATCGCGCTGCAGTATCTGGATGTGCCGCTGGAGTCTTTCAAGGAGTTGCCGATCCTTTCCAATTTTGTGGATGAACAGACACTGGAGCGGGTGAATGCCTTGTTTGCCTAGTTGATTAAATCTTGTTGTCTTAGGTTGCAATTCTGTCTCTTCTATTCTCTTCTATACTCGAACTAGTAAGACAATTACTAAACCAAATAGGCCAGCTGCAGAATGAATATTGCAGCTGGCCTTTCGTCTTTTTTTACTGTTTCTGAAGGTTATCATACAACTCATCAGAGACGGGTTCCAACCATTCGGGCGTACCGGCAGTAATCGCGACATGCTCAAACCAGCTGTCTTTGGCGGCACCGTGCCAATGTTTTACGCCATCATGCGTGACGATGACATCACCTGGGGTTAAGTGTTGGGCAGGCTTGCCGTCTTCCTGATACCATCCTTCTCCACCTGTGACCAACAGGATTTGATAGCCATTGTGATGGATATGCCAGTTGTTGCGGCAACCGGGTTCGAAGGTCACATTGCCGACGCTGACAGCCACTTCTGGATCGGCAACCAGTGCATTAAAATAGCTTTGACCGACAAAATATTGCGCGTAAGCTGTATTTTTTCCCCCAACCGGGAAAATGACGCCATTTTTTATTTCTTCGTTTTTGGACATAAGTTATTCCTCCTGTAAATTAATCTTTGTATATTTCTTTGGCGATGTTGAAGGCGGACCAGGCTTTCGGCCATCCGACATAGAAGGCAAGCTGGGTAATGATCTCAACAATTTCCTCTTTAGTTACGCTGTTTTCTTTCGCCTTATTCAAATGGAACGGGAGCTGTTCGAAGTTTCCGCCTGTGATCAATGCCGTGATGGTGACGATGGAACGATCGCGTGGAGAGAATTCTTTTTCCCGCGACCATACCTGCCCAAACAAGACATCATCATTCAATTCGGCAAATTTAGGGGCAAACTCCCCTAATAAATCTCTTCCTGCAGTAACTTTTGCCATAAAATCATCTCCTTACGAATGTTAGATTCAGCATACTACCTAGAGTGCACTTTAAGTCAAGTGCGAGTCCGACATTTTTATGCGGTTCACAAAAAATCGTGATATAGTATCCGTAACAAAAGGAGGAGATAGTGCATGTCCTATTCAATCGGAGAATTTTCGAAAATGATCGGTCTACCTGTGTCGACGCTGCGCTATTATGAAAATGAAGGGCTGTTGAAACCGAATCGCGATGAGAACAACCTGCGCGTCTATACCGATCAGGATTTCAAATGGGTGACTTTTCTCCTGCATCTGAAAGGCACAGGCATGTCGATGGCGGAACTGAAGCAGTACACCATTTGGCGTGCCGAAGGGGATGCGACGATGCTGGAGCGGATGGAACTCTTGGAGAAGCGACGACGCTTGTTGGAAAAAGACATCCAAGCATTTATGCACAATCTTGACGTGATCGAAAATAAGATCAATTTTTACGAGGATCGCCTTAAAGGCAACAAAGATAGCATGATCTCCAAGGAAGAAGCAGAAAAGGAAAAAAGCACAAAATAAGTTCGCCATTTGGCGGACTTATTTTTTATCGCTTGACTTAACCTTAACGTTAAGTTGTATGCTCTGGATGTATCAGAGAGGGGCAATAAAATATGGAACATCTAAATCAACAGCTATTCACCGGAGAACGGGTATTATTCAAAGCAAAAGACTTGCAGATCAGCCATTCAGTCTTTGCGGATGGGGAGTCTCCCTTGAAGGAAAGCAGCGACATCGTACTCGACAACGCAATCTTTCGCTGGAAATATCCTTTGTGGTATTCAAAGAACATTACGGCAAACAACATCACTTTGGTGGACACGGCGCGCTCAGGCATTTGGTATACCCATGATATAACGATCACGGACAGCATGATCCAAGCACCCAAGACATTCAGAAGAGCCAGCGATATTTCTTTGGAACGTGTGGAAATGCCAAACGCACAAGAAACTTTATGGAACTGCAAAAATATCACGCTGAAACAGGTAAACGCAGCGGGCGACTATTTTGCCATGAATAGTGAAAACATCAGCATCGAAGATTTTTCCCTATCGGGCAATTATGCTTTTGATGGTGCGAAGAATATAGAAGTCAAAAATGCCAAATTGATTTCAAAGGACGCTTTCTGGAACTGCGAGAACGTGGTCGTAAGGGATTCGACGATCATCGGCGAATATCTGGGCTGGAATTCCAAAAACATCACCTTCATCGACTGCATCATCGAGAGCAACCAGGGCATGTGTTACATGGAAAATGTGAAGATGGAGAATTGCACGATCATCAATACGGACTTGGCGTTCGAATACTCGACGGTCGACGTTCAAGCAACCACCCGTATAGACAGCGTCAAGAATCCGATCAGCGGCACGATAACCGCTACGGGAATCGGTGAACTGATCCTGGATGATCCCGAAATCGATGCCGAGAAAACGAAATTTCATCTTGCGGAGGAACGGGAATATGCCATTCGATTTTGATCGGATCATCGACAGAAGGAACACAAACTCTTACAAATGGGATGTCAAAGCGGAGGACCTACCGATGTGGGTAGCGGACATGGACTTCGGGACAGCACCGGCTATTGTCGACGCTATCGAAAAACGCTTGCGTCAGGGCGCTTTCGGCTACAATACCGTCCCTGAAAGTTTCCGGGAAAGCATCATCCGGTGGTGGCGAACGCGGCACCAGTTTACAATGAAAAAGGAATGGATCCTGTATTGCACAGGTGTCGTTCCGGCCATCTCCTCGATCGTGCGGAAAATGACCGAGATAGGTGACAATGTCGTCGTCCTTTCGCCGGTCTACAACATCTTCTACAATTCCATCTTGAACAATCAAAGGAATGTGTTGGCGAGCGAATTGCTTTACGAAGATGGCGCTTATGCCATTGATTATGCCGATTTGGAAGAAAAACTGGCCCGCAGCACAACCTCATTGTTCATTTTTTGCAATCCTCATAATCCAATCGGCAAAGTTTGGGATCGGCAAGCGCTGGAACGGATAGCCGATTTGTGCATCAAGCATAACGTTCTGGTAGTCAGCGATGAAATCCATTGTGATTTGACGCATATCGGCCACACCTATATACCATTTGCCTCCATTTCCGAGGAAATAGCTGACCAAACGATCACCTGCATCGCGCCGACAAAAGCGTTCAATATCGCCGGGCTTCAAACCGCGGCTATCCTCATCCCGAACCAAGAAATCAGAAAGCTTGTGGACAGAGGGATCAATACGGATGAGGTCGCAGAGCCCAATACCTTCGCGATCCAAGCAGCTGAAGCGGCTTTTAACGAGGGGGGAGAATGGCTGGAGGAGCTGCGGGGCTATTTGGAGCAGAATAGAAAGATATTGACGGAAACATTGGAGCAGCTTGTGCCGGAAGTCAGCGTGGTGGAGGCAGAGGCTACTTATCTGGCTTGGATCGATTGCACAGCAATTACAGACGATACAAAAAAGTTATGTGCGTTCATCAGAGAGAAGACTGGACTGTACTTATCCGAAGGAGATATTTTCGGAGGAAACGGATCCCGGTTTGTCCGCTGGAATTATGCCTGCCCCAAAGCGCGCCTGGATGATGGCATCCATAGATTCGTCAAAGGAATCGAATTGTACAAAAAAGCGGGATATTGATGACATGGATGCATCGGATAGCACTCACACCTCACAAAATACCCGAGTTCCGGAGGCATCCTGTCAGGAAATGCATGCAAAAAAACGAGGCACAAATCGAAATGAATCTTCGATTGTGCCTCGTTTTTGTAAATTTTGATGGTCCCTACTGGGATTGAACCAGCGACCCCTACCATGTCAAGGTAGTGCTCTCCCGCTGAGCTAAGGAACCGAAAAATAGTTATACTGTCATGTGGGTATATTTTATTATAGCACAAATTTCGGACAAGTGAAGAGGGGAAAGATAAAAAAATAAAAACAGGAGCGGAAAACAGCTCAGAATCGGTCTCTTGCGCAACGATGGGCGCATCGGCGCAGCCATGAAGTTCAAGAAAAGAGGGTGAATAAGAGTTGTTTTTTCTTACCCGGGGAATATCCGATAAAGCATGCAATCCATACATGAAACGGTTATACTGGAAAAGGATAAGCAAATAGGAAAGTTTTTGGAGGCTGCTATGGATAATAATGATATATTGATCCGTCTGCGCTATGCGCTGGACATCAAGGACGCGGATATGGTCGAAGTCTTCCGCTTAGGCGGGGTCGAAACGACGAAGGAAGAAGTCCAAAAAATGCTGTTGAACCCGAAGAAAAGCGGCGCAACGGACAAAGATGACGAGGAGTTTTCGGACAATGTGGATCGGCTTGTCTGCGATAACCACAAACTGGAATCCTTCCTGAACGGGCTCATAACTTCCCAACGAGGAAAGCTGGAGCCTAAGCCAGGGGAAGCGGAAACAAAGGCGGAAATGTTGCTGAACGAGCGGAACGTCAATAACATCCTGCTGAAAAAAGTGAAGATCGCTCTTTCGCTTACCAGCGAGGACATGCTTGAAATTCTGGAATCGGCTGGGGTCACGATCTCAAAGAGTGAATTGAGTGCCGTTTTGCGGAAAGAAGGGCAACGGAATTACAAACAGTGCGGGGATCGCTATGCGAGGAACTTCCTGAAGGGGTTGGCATTGCGCTACCGAGGCTGAAAATTAAATTGCTTCAGAACGAAGAAGGAGAGCCAGCAGTCATTTCCATGACTGCTGGCTCTCCTTCTGTTTTTGTTTTCTTCAGCCTAGTAACGATTGAACGAAATCGGCTGACAGCTTACGGATTCATGTTCATCCAGCTGCCCAGATGATGGATGCCGATGCCGCTGAATGCGCGGTTTTTGCTGAAGTATTGTCTGACGATGTTCAGTTCGTTGTACATGTAGGCGTTGCCCTCTTCGAAGAAGGTTACATAAGTCGGATCGCCTATGTTTTCCGTTTCGACGGCGATGGTCGCACTCACATTGTACTGCCGAGCCATGTTCATTTCGGTTTCGGCGAGCTGGTTGATGCCATTGGCTCCTGAAGCGAAATCCCGGTAAGCCATGATGGTCACGGTCTTGATGTTGTTGAAGATCCATGCAGCCAGATTCCCGTTCCCGTAGGATGTGCTGTAGGACACTTCGTTAAACCAGAAGGGGATGTCGATGGCCAAATTCAGCTGCAGGTTGGCGGCTTGCGTTTTGGCGTTCATCAGGAAATCCTGGTAGCGTCCCAATACGCCGTTCGGGTCCGTGCCGTAGCCGGTGCTGTAGTGATAGGGCTCCACATCAAGGTGGATTCCCTTGAACTGTGCCTCGGGCGCAGAATTGGCCTGATAATCCGCAAGCCAAGCGAAGAAGGCGTCCTGAGACACGACTCCGCCTTCCATAACCCAATCCGGAGATCCTTCCAAGGCATGCACGGCAATGTTGTTGGCGGCTGCTCTGCTGATGAAATCTTGATAGTAGGCATAGTCAATGCCATAGTTCACCTGCAGCTGGACATCGGTGACGTTGTTGTCCACCATGAAGGCCAGCAGATTGTCGGCGTTGTAGGTGATTTCATTTGTATTCCACAGCCAAGTAGAGTAATTCTGTGTACTGATGGTGGTTGCAGTGGCCTTATTTGGTGCTGCCTTTGCGATCGTAGTTGGAACGAAAAGCAATGCAATAAATAGAAAGAGCGGGATTAGTTTGGACGGCTTCATGCGGCTTACCTCACATTCAATTTTTTTATTTATTATATCATCGGGATTAAATATTTGTTAACACTAAAGTGATGAATATTTACCACTCTTTTTTAAGGAAAATGAACAAAAAATTATCTCGTTAACTTTAATAGCTGGAGCTTATCCAGATGGGAATCTCTCTTTTGAAAGATCGAAAAGAAAGATGGGAATTACCCGGTATGATTGGGCTACCTCGCTTTTTCCGATGCAAAGGATAGCTAAATGTTATAGGGAATAAATGTAGCTGGAATGATTTATTGTTGCGGAATGTCTAAATAATGATAAGATAACTATTATATTATTTAAATGAATCAAAAAGCTTAGGGTTTATTATCCAGGGCTTTTTTGTTTCGAGAGGAAATAGGATGAAAAAAATGAGCATAAGGAAACAGCTTGTCGCAACACTGGGTGTTTTGTTGTTCGCATCGATAGTACTTACCTACTTTTTGATTCAGAACGGTGCTGCATCGGCAAAAGAGGCTGCCGTCTACGAAGAAGCCGGGTTATCCTTTGTTTCGAAAACGGAAGGCAAGGATTTTTATGTCTATAAGGATGAAGAATGGGAGAAGACGTTCCTGAAAGGCGTCAATATCGGCGCCGCCAAGCCAGGTTATTTTCCCGGGGAACTCGCCATCACAAAGGAGGAATATTTACGCTGGTTCCAGTACATCAGCGAAATGAATGCCGATGTGATCCGGGTGTACACAACCTTGGAACCTGATTTTTATGAGGCCTTGTATGAATTCAACAAGGGTGCCGAAAAGCCGCTCTATCTTATGCAAGGCGTGTGGATCAACGAAGAAGACATCGCCGAACTGCAGGATGCCTATGCGGATGACGGAAAAATTAAAAATGACTTCATCGATGACGCAAAGGACTTGGTGGATATTTTCCACGGGAATGCCCTTCTTCCGGAAAAAGCCGGCTTTGCGAGCGGCGAGTACACGAAAGACATCTCGCAGTACGTCATCGGCTGGATATTGGGAATCGAATGGGATCCGGATTTTGTGGATACCACGAATGCGAACAACCCTGACCGAACGAGCTATTCAGGAGAATACACCTATACAGAAAATGCATCACCGTTTGAGACATTTCTGTGCGAGGTGGGCGATGCGGTGCTGACATACGAAGCCGACGAATACCAGACAACGCGGGCGTTGGGCTTTGCGAACTGGGTAACGACCGACATGCTGGAGCATCCAAGCGATCCTTATGGGAGAGATGATCGGGCGGTCGTTAACACGGAACACATCAAGGCACAGGAAAAGTTTTTGCCGGGACTGTTTGCCTCCTACCACATTTATCCATACTATCCTGATTTCTTGAGCTATGAGAAGGATTATATTACCTATAAGGATGAAGAAGGCAAAATCAACACTTATCGCGCCTATTTAAAGGATTTGATGAAGGAACATAGCATCCCGGTCCTTGTTGCCGAATTCGGAGTACCTGCATCCAGGGGCAAAGCGCACGAAAGTCTATATTCCGGCTATGATCAAGGCCGACATGACGAGACGGAACAAGGAGAGATTGTGGCCGATCTCCTTGGTGATATATATTCGGAAGGCTATTGCGGCGGGCTGGTCTTTTCCTGGCAGGACGAGTGGTTTAAACGGACCTGGAACACGATGGACTTCGATTTGGCCAACAGACGCGCATACTGGTCAAATCCGCAGACGAACGAGCAGGAGTTCGGGCTGATGGCCTTCGACCCAGGCGAGGAAGAGAGCATCTGCTATGTTGACGGCGACCTTTCGGATTGGGAAGAGGACGAACCGATTTCCAAAACGAAAGCGGGCGCCCTGTACGTGAAATCGGATGAGAAATATGTCTACGTGCTCGCTAAGACAGAGGATTTCACATTCGGGGAGGATAGCTTATGTATCCCGATTGATTCATTGGTCGGACAAGGGAATAGGGTCGATGATGGCAGTGGGCTACAATTTGAGCGGCCGGCTGACTTCCTGATCAAGATCAGCAGCGAAGAAGATGCCCGGATACTGGTGGATGCCTATTATGATTCCTTCTATTATCTGTATGCCGAAAAGTTGAAGATGATCGAAAAGAATGCGGATTATACAGTCGCAGGAGCGGGCATCTTCAATCCGGTCTACCATTGTCTTTCGAAGGGGATCAATCTGCCTGAAGATCAAACAACCGTGCCTTTTTCAACGTATGAGACCGGCAAGTTGAGCTATGGTGATGCCAATCCTGAACACGAGAATTTTAATTCGTTGACGGATTTTTCTGTGAAGGACGGGAATATCGAAATCAGGATCCCTTGGCAGCTCTTGAATGTTATGGATCCTTCAACAAAATCGGTCATGGGGGATCTTTATAAAAATAAAGGCGTTGAAGCCGAACAGACCGACAAGATGTATTTCGGCATGGGAGTCGTAAAAGGTGGAGAAACAGCACATTCCGAAATCGACATGGATGCCTATTCATGGGATGCCTGGGAGTTGCCGACCTATCATGAGCGGCTGAAGCCATCCTATTATATCCTGCAGGATCTCTTCGAAAAGCTGCAGTAGATCAGCATACCAATGAAAAGAGAAGGCCAGTATTCCGTTTGTCGGATCTTGGTCTTCTCTTTTTTTGTAGCGCGTTATAAGGGAAAATTGGAAAATCGTTGCGTGAAAAATAGCATCTGCATTTTTCTTGTTATCATTCAAAAAGTAATAACTGTTTATGGTGACTTTTTGGGGCAGCTCTATGTTATAATTCCGTTTGTTAAGCAAATAAAATATCATAAAATTAACAGAGGGATATATAGAGGTATAGGCTTATGAGAAATCGATTGGTCAGCACGGAAATTGTGGATGGATTATATAGTGTAGGGTCTGGCGAAGGCCTTAGCAATACGTATCTGATGATAGATGACGGAGAAGGGATTCTGATTGATCCCGGTTCGGCATTGGATTTTGAAAGGGTTTTCCGGGAAGTAGTAAGCATATTGCCGCTTGAAAAAATTAAGCATGTGATTGTGCACCACCAGGGGCCCAATTGTTGCGCCAGTTTGCCTTTGTTTGAACAGAAAGGTTTGCAGGCAAAAATCGTGACCCACGGGATAACGGCCGATGCTTTGCAACATTATGGGGTCACATCGCCTTTTTATATCGTAAATGAAGAAGGATTCAAACTGACGTTGTCATCGGGACGGGACCTTCTGTTTCTGACGCTGCCCTCTGTGCATATGGCTGGATCCATGCTGACATACGACCGCGGATCGAAGACCCTCTTCTCCAGTAATCTGTTTGCGCCATTTATAAACAGCCAGAGCGGGTTACAACCGGAAGAAGGGATTCTTGAGCAATACCCGCCTAGCGAGATGATTGGGCCGGTGATCGAAAAGCTGCTGCGTTTGGATATCGCAAGAATTGTTCCTCAAAAAGGGGGAGTGGTCGACCAGGATGTGAAAATGTACATCCAAGAAATGCGGGATTGGGATTACGGCAACCAAAGCGAGCAAAAACTCTCGGCATCAGCCGGCTATTTGAACGCCTGCAACCGGGTAATAAGACGGCTTTATGCCATCTATGAACCGGAAAAGGTAGCAGCGGTCCTGAGAAGAGAAGGAGTCCTGTTGGATGATCAGACGGGGCTGATCCGGGATTTCGCTGCAACCGGGCGAGAGGCTTGGAATAGATTGTTTGAAGTGTTGTTCAGCGAAAAAGGGATCGGCATCTTGCAAATACTGGAACCTTTGGTACAGAGCATAGAAAAGGAGGCCGATATTCCGATGCCGGATCTTCTGCATTCCAAACTGTTGAAAAGGGACAGGAAAATCAAAGAACTCAACGACAAATATAGGAAGCTGGAGGCCTTCAATCAGAATCTGATGGACAGCATCGAAAAAATCCAGGACAAGTTCATCCGTTGCCCCATCACCGGCCTGTTCAATGAACTGTTCTTTCAGGATTTCATGAAGACCGCCGGCAACGAATTTCCCGAGGGTGCCCTGTTTTTGATCGATATAGATAAATTGGCGGACATCCGATTGCATTATGGAACCAAGTATAGAGATGAAACCATGAAAAACCTTGCTTATCTGTTGAAACGGGAAAAAGGGAAAATGCATCGGCTATTCAAAATAGAAGATTCGTTGTTCGCCTATTTCATTCCGGAGACAAACGGGAATGAAGCCCAAACCCTGGCGGAACAAATCAGAACAATGGTTGCGCAATCGGATATCTTCAGAGAGAAAATAACCTTATCCATTGGCCTGGTTCTCTTTCAGGAGGTCGGCGAGCAGGTGAGGACACCGGAATGCATTTCCGAATTCCTTCATAACAGTGCGTTCAATCGTTTGAGGATAGCCAAAAAAAGTGGGAACACGGTATGCGGCGCATCATCTGCGGAAATGGGCGAAAGTCTCGTCAAAAAGGTCCTGCTTGTAGATACGGATGACATGAACCTGGAACTCATGAAGAGTGCGTTCGAGAAGGATGGCATCAAGGTGTACACAGCGAACGACGGCGTCGCGGCACTCGCGATAACCGATACGGAAAAGATCGATTTGGTCATTTCCGAGCTGATGCTTCCCAAGATGGATGGCTTGTTGTTGAAGGCGAACCTGTCCTTCTATTCTGAACGGGAAAAAATTCCGTTCATTCTGATTTCTCATAAGAAGGACAAACCAACGATGGAGAGGGCGCTCCTGATGAATGTGACCCATTATTTCAAAAAACCATACATGTTCACGGAACTCATCGGTATCGCAAAAAACAGATTGAAGGGCGGTATATGAGTTGGAAATGGAAGCACATTTGATCATTATTCTCATCTTCGGGATCACTGCTGTGACGGGTATGCTGATTGTATTGACTTTCTTCAGAAAGAGAAGGCATGATCTGGAAAAAGAAGAAATGGCGGCAATGGACCGCTTCATCATCAATGGCCTTTTTGGAGCCGATACATCCCTCTCCAAAAAGGACGGGAAACGGTTCATCGATCGATTCACCGCTTTGAAACAGAGTGTAGCCATCGATGGAGAAATGGAAAGACAATTCATTGCCGTCGTTGCATCCTGCGGACTGGATGCATACTATATGAAACGGCTGAAGTCCAAATTGAAATTCAGGAGAATCGAGGCCGGCGTCTATTTAGGCATCATCGGTACGGAGGCTGCCCGGGAGGCGCTTGAACAGGCCGTGGGACGGGAAAAGAGTTACCCGGCAAGGCTGTATCTCATCAGCTCGTTGGTCGATATCGGAAATCCGGAATCGATACCGATCATTGTAAAGACAATCCTGGATGCGCCGGACTGGTACCGCGAAAAAGTGCGGGAAATGCTGTACGAGTTCGGAACAGACTGCTTTGATTATTTCGCTGAAATAAAAGACAGCGACAGAAAAGAATACAAGGAGCTGATCATCGGTTTCGCAGAGACTTATCCGATCAGCAAACTGATGGATTACTTGAGGGCGCGCGTAAGGGATCAAGAAGAAGAGGAAAGCATCCGCTATAAAGCCGCGAGTGTCTTGACGAAGATCTATGCCTTCGAAACGGATCGGCCGGAATATCTGAATCACGCGGATCCCTATATACGTGGCATCGCCGTCCGGGGTTTGGGTTCAAATCCATCCGCTGCCAATTTGTTGCGGTTGATTCCACTGCTCGCGGACGAAGAGATGGGAAGCCATGCACATGCGGCTATAGCCAAAATCATCGCGGCAAAACCACCGCAAGTCTGTATTCTGGCCGAAGAGTTCCATAAGTATGAAGATGATGGGGTCAGGGGCAGCCTGGCTGAGCTGATTTCAAAGCGGATCGACTATATGATGCTGAAGGTGTCGGCGGACAATGAGGATGAATTCAGAGCCATCCTCAAGGAAATCATGCTGAAAGGACACAACAGCAGCATCATCGGTTTTCTGAATAAAAATAGGGACAGCAACCTTGAGGCGGCAATCATCCCCATCCTCAAGGAAGTGTTTGAGGAGAGCCCGGCCGTGAAAAAGGAATACCGCATCTATCTGGACGATTGGCTGCTGGAAAAATGCGATCTTACCAGATATGTATCCAAAGACCACAGGAAGGAAGAAAAGCACAACAAGTGGGTAGTGGCCTATCTCTATTTCCTGGTTTTTGTCTTGCTGTTCAGCTTTCCGGCCATCTATGCCCTTCGTCACCGGGAACTGCTCTTGACGATGACGTTATTGGAACAGTTGAAGGTTTATGTGGTCGACTTCAACTATTACCTGATCTACTACACTAGCGCAGTGAACGGTGTCTATCTGTTCCTGCTGTTTTGTTCCTTTATCGGGGTCACGAAGCAAGCGAAATATTGGGATCTGAAGAAGCTGCCTTTTTTGTTCAGAAAGAAGATGCTGCCTTCGGTTTCGATCATCGCACCGGCCTTCAATGAAGAAGCGACCATCATCGAAAGCGCCAACTCGCTCCTTAACCTGAGGTACCCCGACTATGAACTCATCATCGTCAATGATGGGTCAAAGGACAGCACCATCCAAACCCTGATTCAATACTTCAAGCTTGAAAAACTGGATGTGAGGGTGGACGAGAAGCTGAAGGCGATGCCGATCAGGGGAATCTATCGGAATGTATCTCGGCCGAAGTTGACGGTTGTGGACAAAGAGAACGGCGGCAAGGCGGATTCCCTGAATACGGGCATAAACATCTCCTCAAAAGACTATTTTTGCGGCATCGATTCCGATTCACTCCTGGAGACTGACGCGCTGCTCAAATTGACTTCGCTGTTGGTTGATGAAGAGGTGGAGTGTCCCGCAATGGGCGGAAACATCTTCCCCATCAATGGCTGCGCCGTTGATAACGGGACGCTTACAAGCCTCAATATACCCGACAATCATGTGGCAAAACTGCAGACGATCGAGTACATCAGGGCCTTCATGGCTGGTCGGGTAGGCTGGGCGCAACTGGATTGTCTGCTGATCATTTCCGGAGCCTTCGGTTTGTTCAAGAAGGACCGCATCATCGAAATCGGCGGCTATCTGACCAGCAGCGGAAAATACAACAAGGATACCGTCGGCGAGGATATGGAACTGGTGGTTCGGTTGAATCGCCATATGCTGGAGCAAGATCAAAAATTCAAAATAAAATATGCCTACAACGCCAATTGTTGGACAGAGGTGCCCGAAAGTTTCCGTGTGCTGAAAAGCCAACGGGACCGATGGCACAGAGGGCTCATCGATATCTTGACCTTCCACCACGAACTTATCGGCAACCCGGACTACGGGAGGGTCGGGATGATCGCGATGCCTTACTTCTTCATCTTCGAGATGATGGGGCCGCTTGTGGAGATCCAGGGCTATATCATGGTTGCTTTGGCGGCCGTGTTTGGACTGTTGAACCAAGAAATCGCCCTGCTGCTTTTTGCCTCCACGATCCTGATGGGGATCCTGATCTCTGTCTCTTCCCTTTATCTGGCGGAAAAGGAATCGGATTATTTCAGCTTCAAGGAGCTGGCAATCCTTGTGCTCTATGCCTTTATGGAAAACTTTGGGGTAAGGCAACTGATCAGCTTATGGCGGGTGACGGGATACATCAATTCCTTGAAAAAACCGAAAGGCTGGGGCAAGATGGAAAGAAAAGGATTCGCGGGCAAGACCAGCACCGCAGATATCCCGAACGCTTAGCTGAACGGAAGGCGCAAGTTTTCACGGATATGTAACAAACGAAGCGGCTCATCTGTGGTAGAATGAGCAGAGCCCTGAATATTTAGCCGGGCACATACTAGGAGTGATGAACATGACATTGTCTTATGAAGAAAAAAAAGCTATTTTTGACGACTATAAAGAACTGACGCCTGCACCCGTATCCATGAACCGCCTCAACTACCATTTCAAGGCCAGCGCGGTGGACCATACCATCGTCGTCCGTTTCCTGCATCCGAACGGGAATGCCTTTATCTATGCAGGCTATCTGCCCAAGGAAGAAACGGCTAAAGGCTATCTTTCCGTCCTGGATGCCGACGAAGCGGAAATCCGCGACTTGGTCGAGAAAGCCATCGATTATTTGAAAAAAACGGAGGATGGCTATGTCGAAGGCTATTCGGAATTATGGTTTGACCAAACCGGAGATGTCCTGCGCTTGACGTACGACAATCCGATGTGGTCTGTATCCTTGCCGAACGGCACGATCGAAGGGGTCTTCAAATCCAAAGAAGCGGCCATCGGCTACTTGATGGATGAGAACTTCTTCGAAGGATAAGCATCGGAAAAACGGGTCTGTTTTCTCTGGCTCTCTAGACAATCAAAAAAATGCCCAACCCCTCATTTTTCCGGGGTTGGGCATTTTTCTGTCTTCAGGCCTAATCGTTATCCCTGGCTCTCGGCAGCATCAAATCTGCCGGAGCCCGTCTGCGTCCAACAAGACCTTCAGGCCGCAATGGTCAGAAATGAGCGGGGTATCCTTTCCGTCGAAGATGATTTCAGCTGACCGGACCGTTGGCATGTAATTGCATAGAATATAGTCGATCCGTCTGCGTTGTTGCCTCTGGTAGGTTGAGCCCGTCTGATGGGATGGGAAAGTGAATATCCCTTTTGGGGCAGGGGCTAATGCATAGCTATCCTGCCACCCGGACACTTTTGTGACCCAGTCATAGCCTTTGCCGCGCCGATTGGCGGAAGCGTTGAAGTCGCCCAACAGCACGATCTTTTGATGGGGATGGAGGGCGGCTAATGTATTTTCCAGCCGTAACCATTCCTCCAGGAAGGGATTCTGTTTACCATCCTGCCACCCCGACAAATGGCAGGAGTAGAACAGCATGTTCTCATTTTTGTTTGAAAATTAATAGCTGAAAAATGCGCAAAAAGTCACTCCCATGCTATAATTTAAGTGGAAAAAATTTTTTTAGTTTGCTCTAGCCTGTTGCCGCAGTCCTAGAGCTTTTTTTGTGTCGTAATGCTCGCCTGTGCTCAAGATTTCATAGATCACTCGAATCATTTTATGCGCACAGGCGATGATTGCCTTCATCTTTGAACTCCTACAAGAGATGCGAGCGTATAGATTATGGAACGCTTCATCTTTTGATCTTCCCGCAGTGCCTCCGGCCTGGAAAAGGCTGGATTTTAAATATTTATTTCCTTGTGTTGTATGGGAAGATTTTTTTATTCCAGCACTCTCGTAAGATCCCGGGCATACTCCCGCCCACGATGCTAAGTTGCCTTGTGATTGGAAGGCCTCTACATTTGGGCCAATTTCACTCAAAATCACGAAGGCAACAATCGAACTGACTCCAGGAATTTCAATAAGGAGATTATATTCCCGCTCAAATCTCTCTAAAACATATTGCTTGATTACAACCGTGATTTCCTCTACTTGATTTACCGAATGATGGTAATGTTCCAAAGATTGTCCCAGTAGGAATCGATCTTCAAAGGACAATTTACCGTCCATCGCTTCAACCAACTCAACTACAGTAGCTTTGATTTTCCCATGAATTTTGGGAAGAAGCGTTTCTTCTGTAATGACTTCCCCATTAATAAACATCTCCAATAAAGCCATCCCAGTAACGCCATAGATGTCAGAGAGATAACTCGTTAGCTTAATGTTGGCCCGTTGTAAAATATTATGAATTTCATTTTTACATTGGGTGATGCGTTCGGTATATGATTTCCGACGTCTTGTCAGAAGCCGTAATTGTTGAACTTCCTCGCAAGGAATGTAGGATGGTTGAATCAGACCACATCTACCAAGTTGGGCAATCCATTCTGCATCGTTCATATCCGTCTTCCTGCCAGGAAGATTTTTAATGTGTTGCGGATTCGCCAGAATCAACGTCAGATCGCTGTCATAGAAAATATTAAATATTGGAATCCAATATTGCCCAGTACTTTCGAAAAAAACATGCGTTACTTTTTGAGATTGAATCCATGTCAATGCTTCTCGGAGTTTCTTTGTTGTTGTACCAAAGGTACGATGCTGTTTTTTTGGTTTGTTCGTGTCTAACGGGCCGTCAAGGATACAACAGACAATGGACTTTTGATGCACATCGATTCCACAACAGGTTTCAACCATAACTTCCATGGAAATCCCTCCTATAAAAAAATGAGAAGATAACGGACTTCATCGAAATAGATCTGTAATTTTGTTTCCATACTCATAGGTATATTCGGCTTTTCTCAACAAGATGAAATCATTCAGTTTTATTTACGGGTTCGGCAAAACACCGTTAAAGAGCTTGAATTTGTGTTACCTTCAATTAAATTATAAGTGGTGACCTATTTTCTGTCATGGATTTGTTCGCGAAGCGAACTTGGAGTTTTATTTGTCATTTCAATGCCCACCACGCCGCGCCGTTTTTGCGAAAAATAGGGTTCTTTAGATGAAATCACGTACCCATAGACCTTTTCGATGGGATGGCGGGAGAAGATTGCCACCCCTTCGTCATACAGCCGATAACCCAAATGGCAAGGAAACCAGGTCCAATAATAGGCGATCCCCATTTTTAAAAGGATTTGCTGCAGGACGAACGCGAAGTTGTTTTTATGGATAGCTTGCCTTTTCTTTGCCGGGAAATAGTAAGGGTCATCCTTTAAAGGGGCTTTCGGGGCAAAACGTGATTGATTGATTTCTTGGAAAGCAATCACATCATATTTTTCGGCGGCTATATGCTGGGCAAGGCAGTTCATTTTTTGTTGAGCATTGGTTTCCATCCAACTATGCGTGTTCAAGGTCAATAATTTCATTGGAACAGTTCACTTCCAATACGGTATGATAGGGAAAAATTTCGGGAGTATCATTTCTTCCGTTCCGCCAAATCCGCCAGGCTGCGTCCGGTGGCGATGCCGATGGTCCATTGATCGTCGAAGGAAGTCTGGCCATAATACAATCGGACGCCGTACGGTTCGATGATCATACTGGAACGATAGATTCTGTAGCCATCAGGATCCGCTTTTCCGCCGGTGTTCGACAACAGATGTTTTTCCGCAGTGAAATGGATGCCGTCAGTGGAGGTGCTGTAACGAAGTTCGCCGCCTACATCCGCACGGTTTTTTCGGTTTAGGTTCAATAGGTAGTAAACCCCATCGACTTTCATGACGTCCGGATGCCAGGAATGAACGGCCTTGCCATTTGCGGTGATTGCGCTGAAAGGGCCCCAGTTCTTGCCGTCCGCGCTCTCGCTGTAAAGGACATACCAATCGCGCATGACCCACATCTTGTAGATGCCGTCCTCAAAAACGATGGAAGGGGAGATCAATTGCAGCTTGTCGCCCACCGCTGCAGTCATAGCTTCCGGATCGGTCCAGTCTTTGCCATCCGAAGAGGTGAGGCGATAGAGCGTCTCCTGGGAAGTCCCTTTCGTGATTTTTGCCAACTCGCGGTACCACAGTTCCAGCCTCGATGTGGAGCGGTTGTAGAACAAGTGCACATCTGAGTTGTAGGAATGCAGCCCTTTTTTTGGTGTCGGCACCAAGGGATTGCTGACGCCGGCAGGCACTTGCCAATCAATCCCATCGTTGCTGGCGACGATGCAGGGATTCTCGGTCTGATCATTTTCATAGGGATAGGGCGTGAATGCCATCCAATAGTTATAACCGTGCCATTTCTCGTCGAATTGGACGATGGATGGGTGGGTCGCCTGGTGGTCTTTGCCTTTCCAATTTGTGCCGTCATCATAGGGTGTCGGAATCGGCAGGAACCGTTCCGAGCTGGCGGCCTGATTGGGAAGAGTACTGGTGCCGAACAGTATGCTGATGGTTAAAAGAATTAAAAAAAACTTTTTTTCATGTGATGCCCTCCTGCATTCGGACGGATGGCCGCCTGAATCTGATCTGACCAACGTGGGTAACATTTGCTTTTTCTCGTTTGCGTATCTCTCTAAATATTCTTGCATATTTCTTTTTCGAAATCAAACGGCAGCATCGGTTTCGGATGGCACCGCTATTGTCCGAACGCCGGATACGTCGGCAAAATCATCGCAACAAAGCAAATGATTCCTATCGGAAAATCCTGACTTTCATCACGAGGGCGACTGTTTGTAGTATAATGAGAATTAAATTTGAAAACATAAGGGATGGATGAGGAAAATAATGGGAAAAATAACGATATTGGTTCCTGCCTACAACGAGGAGGCCGTTATTGAAAAAATGTACGAAAGATTGAATGAAGTCTGCACAAACTTGAACCGACACACCTTCGAATTCCTGTTTGTCAATGACGGCAGCCGGGATCGGACACTCCAGATCGTTAAACAGCTGAAGGGGCAAGACGACAGGGTCCAATATGTGGATCTGTCGCGTAATTTCGGCAAAGAGGCGGCCATGATTGCAGGCCTCGACTATACCAAAGGCGATGCGGTCATCATCATCGACGCCGATCTGCAACAGCCCCCAGAACTTTTTGAAGAGATGATCCATTGGTGGGAAGAAGGCTATGACGATATCTATGCCGTAAGGAAGGAAAGAGAAGGCGAGAGCTGGCTAAAGAAATGGACTTCCAAGAAGTATTACCATTTGCTTCAAAGAGTATCTCAACAGGAGGTGTATCCTCAGGTGGGCGATTACCGTCTGTTGGACAAAAAATGCATCAACGCCCTTAAACAACTGAGGGAACGGGAACGCTATACGAAAGGATTGTATAGTTGGATCGGCTTCAAGAAGAAAGAAATAGCGTATGTGGCCCAGCCAAGGGTTGCCGGTGAAACCAAATGGAAGTTTTCCAGTTTGATGAAGCTTGCGATCGACGGCATCACTTCCTACAGCACCATTCCTTTAAAAGTTTGGTCGATCGTCGGCATCGTCATTTCTCTTTTTGGGTTCATCGTTTTGGCGTTCGAAGTGATAAAGACTTTGATTTTTGGATCAAATGTAGCAGGGTATCCTTCCCTGTTTGCCGGAATCTTTTTTCTGGGAGGCATCCAGCTTATTTCGTTGGGGATCATCGGGGAATACCTGGGGAGGGTCTTCATCGAAACGAAAGAGCGTCCGCTGTATTTCATTCAGGAATATTCCGAGTCGGGTCAGGTGGAAAACGAGCCTGGACAAAGATCGGAAATCCGGAACGGAAGAGGTGATTAAGGCGGCATGGAGAGGTTGAAAAATTTATATGGAAAATTTGAAGAGGTCATCAGCTATTTGATTTTTGGCGGACTTACGACAGCCGTGAATATCGCTGTGTTCTTTCTATGCGATACGATCCTGGGCATGAATTATTTGGTCGCTAATGCGATTTCCATCATCGTTTCCATTGTCTTTGCTTTTTTCACGAATAAAAAATATGTTTTTAAGACGAAAACCCCTACGTTCAAGGAAAGCTTATCTGAATTCATCCGATTTTGCACCTTCCGCTTGCTCTCGGCCGTTTTCGACATGCTCAGCATGTGGATTTTGGTTGACGGGATCCATTTGGACGCCAATGTGGCGAAGATAGCGACACAGTTCATTGTGGTCGTATTGAACTACGCCTTCAGCAAATGGTTCATTTTTAAGCAGAGGGGGTGAGCAGGCATGTTTGAAGAGAACAATGTGGCAAAAAAAACAGCTTTCTATTATACAGGTTTATTTTTAGTGATGACGGCCCTCATCTACGGGTACTTTGTGAAGGAACAGAAGTCATTCATTTGGACCGGCGACGGTTTTTCACAGCATTATCTCGTATTTAAGGATTACTTGAGCATGTGGCGGGGATTCTTGAGCCATCCAACGCAAGGCTTCCCTTTTTGGGATTGGAACATCGGCTTGGGGGCGGATGTCGTCGCCTCTTACGGTTATTATGTGATTGGGGATCCGTTCGTCTACCTGGGCTTGCTGTTTCCGGCAGGCATGACGGAATTGGCTTATCATGTGTTGGTCCTGTTGCGTGTGTATGTTGTCGGCTTGGCTTTCTTGGCGTTCTGCCGGCAGATGAGGATAAAAAATCCGGGCGCCTTGGTTGGTAGCATCCTCTACACCTTCACTTTTTACGTGGTTTTGAATGTGGTCAGACATCCTTTCTTTCTTCTGCCGATGATCATTTTCCCTTTGTTGTGTCTGGGGATGGAACGGATTCTGCACGGAAAATCCAACACCGCCTTTATTTTGGCCGTTTTTTTCGGGGCCTTCAGCAATTTTTATTTCTTTTACATGCTGACGGTGTTGGTCTTTATTTTTGCAATCACCCGCTATTTCGATCTGCATGGCATCAAGGAATGGGGTCGCATCTTCGGCTATGTTTGGCGGTCCCTTTATTCCTATCTGATCGGGGTGCTGATGGCAGGGATCCTTTTGGCTCCCGTTGTCTGGGGTTTTTTGCATTCTTCCAGACAACCGGGGGAATTCGCCGCCGGTCTGAGGTTTTATCCAATCGAATATTATCTGGGCTTGTTTAAAGACCTGCTGATCACAGAACGGTTCTTATGGACGGTCTTTGGCTTCGCCGCCTGCACGGTGCTGTTGGCCCCGTTGCTGTTTCTGTGGCGCAAGAAATTCGGCTACATCGCGGCGAACCTCTCGGTGTTTGCCGTCATCTTGCTGCTGCCGGCTTTTGGGTCCATCATGAACGGTTTTTCGGGACCCTATAACCGCTGGACTTTCGCCATCCCACTCTTTCTTTCGGCTGGATCGGCGCTAGTATTCAATGAACGGTTTAACCTGACACGTTCTGAACTGAAGGCGATGGGTCTTTCGGCTGTTGCTTTCAGTTCGGTTCCGCTGGTGATTGCCGTTGCCGGCGAAGCGATGCCGTTTCGGCTAGCCTATCTTACCCCGGTTGCCTTCGCTTGGTCGATGTGGGCGTTGCTAGTCTGGGCATATCGGCGAAACCGATCCGGCCGTTTAAGCAGCAAGGCTAAAACCACCGTTTCCGTTGCGCTGTTGGCATTGGCAATGACGAATTTGGTCTTCAATGCGCGGGATTTCTACCAGTCAAATGGTCAAAATGAGGTCGCGAATCTTTTGGCTTATGGCACAGTCGATGAAAAGTATAAAGAGACCTTTCATGGCGCGGAACAGCTGATCAAAGATCCGGGAATCTATCGGATAGGCGTGACATCAAAAGACAATAACGTAAAAAATCAGATGGCTTTGCTGCACCGCATGGGGATGAACTCCTATCTCTCCGTCACCAACGGGGCGGTCGCCGATTTCGCGAAGCAACTGGAAAACAACCAATTCCAATTGATCCAACCAATCCGGGGCGGATTCGATGATCGCCGGATCGCCAATAACCTGTTGGGTGTCAAGTATATTTTGACGGAAGCCGGTCATGCCAAATATCTGCCTGACGGCTATAAAGTGGTTCAAAAGACCGGAGATGACGCAGGTGCGTTTGTTGTTGCACGGAGCGATCAGGCCTATCCCTTTGCCTATGCGGAATCGGTGTACCTTTCAACGGAAGCATTCGAAAAATACAATCCGGTGGAAAAAGAAGCCTTCCTGTCCTACGGGATCGTGCTGGAACCGACCGAGACGGATACGGAGGCATTATCGCCATTTGAAGGGGAACTGGCTGTCAATGATGTGGCTTTTTCATTGGCCTCGTCTGATCCGGAAAAAGTGCAAGTTTCCGGAGGGACGATCACGGTCAAAGATGGTGAAGGCACAATCGAGTTGCTGCTGAACGATCCGCAAGAATTGGCGAATGCAGAGGTGTATGTCCATTTGAAAGGTTTGCACTTCGACCCGAAACCCCAAACCGAATATGGCTGGACGCCGATCGGCTATGGGGCACGGGTGTCCTTTGCGGATCGGACAAAAGCGGTCGAACAAGGCGATCTTTTGAGCTTCAGTTCCTATTTCCACCGCGAGGACATGCTGTTCAACATGGGCAGCCAAGGGCAGACGGTGGAATCGGCTTCCCTCAGCCTGCAGTTGAATGCTGCAGGCATATACAAGATTGATGACATTGAAGTCTATGCGTATCCGCTTGATGAACAGTACGCCACACGGGTATCAGAAAAACAAGCGAATGCCTTGGCTATCGAGACCTTTTCGGATAAAAAAATAAGCGGAACGATCACGCAGGCCAAAGCGAGTGTGCTCACGACATCCATCCCGTATACTCCCGGATGGAAAGCGGAAGTCAATGGCAAAAAGGTCGGAACGGTGAAAGTGAACTACGGATTCATCGGCGTTCCTCTGTCTGCGGAGGAATCGGAAATTACGCTGACTTACCATACGCCGTTCCTGAGCATTGGGGCCGTACTCTCCATTTCCGGCCTTCTCTTGCTGTTCTGTAATCAACGCTTTTGGAACAAGGAAAGACGATCATCTTTATCCCAGCAAGAGAAGGAAAGCATATAATGTAAAAATGAAGAGGGATTCCTAACAAAATTGGAACCCCTCTTTTTTGTTGGGAAAAGCGGTCATGGATTTTTCCATTTCATAAAATATGGAGTATGATTGTGGCATAGATAATTGCTTGTTGCGCGCAATAGGAGGGGTGAGCGATGACTGACCATACCCATGCACACAGCCATCCGGACGGTCTGGATGGCGTAAAAGGAAAAAATTTGATCATAACCATGGTCCTGAAGATTGTGCTGACCATTGCCGAAGTTTTGGGCGGCTGGTTTTCCGGCAGCTTATCGCTGCTTTCCGATGCACTCCACAATCTTAATGACGTATTGTCCATCGTCATCAGTTGGTTTGCCGTCAAGATGGCAGAAAAAAAACACGATAAGAAAAACACCTTCGGCTACAGACGAGCCACCATCATAGCCGCGGTCATCAACGCTACCCTACTGATCATCATGTCCCTTTTCCTTTTCAGGGAAGCTTATTTTAAATTCATTCAGCCTGAGAAAATAAATGCACTTATAGTCATCGTAATCGCCGCCATCGGGATCGTCCTCAACGCAGTGGCCGTATATTTGCTGCATAAGAATTCAGAAGATGATTTGAATATGCGGGCGGTGTACCTGCATTTTCTGAGCGACGCCCTTTCCTCGGTCGGGGTAATGGTCGGCGGCATAGTCATCTATTACTTCGATGCTTACTGGATCGATCCCTCATTGACTGTGGTGATTGGACTGTACATCCTCAAAGAAAGCTATGAAATATTGAAAGAGTCGGTGAACATCCTGATGCAGGGGACACCGGAAACTGTGGACATCGATGAAATAGCGGAGGAACTCGAAAAGATGGATGCGATAAAAAACATCCATCACGTCCACATCTGGGCATTGGACGAGCACACGCTCTTTTTCGAAGCCCATGTAAATCTGCAAAATGATATTTTGGTCAGTGAGTTATCCGACATCTATAAGAAGCTGGAACAGGTATTGAAAGAGCGTTTCGGTGTGACCCACTTGACGATCCAGTTCGAATATAATTGCTGCGGAGATGCGGGCAGGGTACTCGATAAAGAATAGGAGGGAGCATAATCAAGAGGTAGGAAATCAACGTTATAAGATTTCGTATCTCCTATTTTTCATTTCAGCAATGACAGCGTATTTTTTTACGGAACGAAACGTTAGCTGTACAATTAAAGCACATACTGGTTGCTCAAGCCACAATAATCAGTCAAGGAAGCTGTTGATTTCAGTCATTGGGAGTTGTCACTTATTAATCTTGTAATCCAAGCGATAAGGCAGAGTGATAAAGAGGAAGGATGATTTTTTATGTTGGAGGAAAATAAGGCCATTGTTCGTGATTTTCTCACAAAATCTACCAAAGAAAGACGGGCAATTGTTGAATTGTGCGCCCCAAATTTTATGGCCCATATTGGAGACACTCAGGCTATGGATCTGGAAGAATTCCAGAAGTTCCAAACCAATTATTATGCAAATTTCACAGAAAACGATATCACTTTAGAAGATATGGTTGCTGAAGGTGATAAAGTTGCATTCCGGCATGTGACGAGAGCCTTGCATACCGGGGAGTTCAACGGCACCCCGGCCAGCGGTAATCGAATAGCCGTCCATGTCATCGGAATGGCAAAGATAACCGATGGGAAAATTGTGGAATGGTGGAATTCGCCGGACCGCCTGAGCTGGATGCAGCAGATAGGCGCAGTCCACTGACGTTCGGGATGCGGGACTTGTGGTCAAAGAGAAAGAAACCATGCCCTGCTGAAACGTCTAAATGGTGCATTTCCTTTCAAAAAAAAATTTCAGTAACGTCGGCATTGCCAGCGCTGTTTTAAATTTCGGCCCATCTTAGAACTATTCCTTTACTGGCACTTTCATTTGAAAACTAGAGGGTAGACGAGGAGGGGGGATTATGGCTGACAAGGGTGGCGGATTTAAAAAAGAAATTGGCGTTTTCGACGGTATCAGCATTTTAAGCGGCATTATGATCGGTTCCGGTATTTTTTATCTGGGTTCGTATGTATTGATACATACGAATATGAATATCGGGCTAGCGCTGTTATCTTGGATAATAGGCGGAGGCATATCCCTCCTTTGCGGCTTATGCTATGCGGAGCTGGGTGCAAGTGATCCGAGAGCCGGCGGGATGACCGTTTATCTATCGCATGCGTACAGTCCCGTCGTCGGTTTTCTGTATGGATTCAATCTGTTCGTTTTGGCTGGTCCGGGGGCAATAGCTGCCATCGCATTGGCTTTTGCATCCATTCTAAAAAATTTTGTGCCGATTGGGGAATTCGGGATAAAGGGCATCGCTGCTCTAACCATTATTTTATTGAGTGCTGTCAATTACCGAGGCGTCAGACTGGGGATGATTGTCCAGAACCTATCCATGGTCGGGAAACTGATCCCCATTATTTTAATCGTGCTGGCGGGATTGATAAAAGGGGAAATTGCACCTGACCTATCCATCCCTTTTGGGACCGTGGGATTTGATATAGGAAGTGTCATAGGCATGGTATCGGTCGCTGTTGTCGCAACGCTTTGGGCCTATGATGGCTGGGCAAATTTGAACAGCTTAGCGGAAGAAGTGAAAAATCCGAGTCGTACGCTGCCGCTGGCCATTGTTGTTTCGATTGTGGCGATCACAGTGCTTTACACGCTGTTTAATTATTCCATCTTCCGTGTGCTTTCTTTAGCTGAAATATCCGGTATGATTGCAGCCGATGACTTTTACCTTGGGACAGCGGCCGCCACAAAAATACTGGGTATGCCAGGGGAAATCCTTGCCATAGTGACGATGGTTATTGCCGTGTTGGGCGCATTAAATGGCTGCATCCTGGCTTTTCCAAGAAATTACTATGCAATGAGTATGGGGGGACATTTCTTCAACAGCTTCAAAGAAGTGCATGCAAAATATGCTGTGCCGCATCGCGCCATTGTGGCACAGGCGATTATTTCCGTGGTGCTTGTGTTGATCCGGGATTTGGACCAGTTAGCCTCAATTGTCGTTTTTTCGGGCATGTTGTTCAATACGTTGGCAGCCTTTGCGGTATACATGTACCGCAGGAAATTTCCGGACATGGAGAGACCCTATAAAGTAAAAGGCTATCCTGTCACCATTATCCTAATCACAATCATATTCGTCGGGCTGATGGTGAATACGTTGAAAGAAGACCCGATTACCCCTGTTATTGGCCTATGTGTCCCCCTTGTCGGCGTGGGATTCTATCATTACTTTGGGAGAAAAAATAAAAAAGGAACAAAGGGCACCAGATGAAAAATGGCTGCATCTTCAGTG
>CAVSSJ010000001.1:0-15783 GCA_963730595.1 uncultured Carnobacteriaceae bacterium | reverse complement strand
CGTCACCGGGAATGCGGCACAGAATGTCCTGTTGAACTACGGCTTCAAGGAAGTGTACAATTTGTCCGGCGGAAACAAAAACTACCAAAGCTACCTGAAGATGCTGGCAGCTAAAAAATAAGCACATAAATATAGAGGAAGGGACTAGTTGTGCAGCTAGTCCCTTCCTCTATATTTATCCTGCGGAAAATGGCTACTCCTCTTGTTTGGAGTTATCGTATTGGAGAAAGCGTGGTTCTCTGTGTTAAGATTGTGATGAAATAATCCGGTTTGAGCAACTAAAAAAAGGAGCCGTGACAATGATGTCTGAAACAAAATTAGCAAAGCTAAGGATCCATGGCCACTCTGATTTGGGAATCACCACAACCGTCAAAGTACGAAATTTGCCTGAATTTTTCATTGATGAATCCGAAAGTCTTGGCGGCGCAAATAAAGGCCCCAATCCACTTGAATATCTGTTAAGATCACTCTCCGGTTGCACCTCGATTATCGCTTTTTACGTTGCGAGAGAACAGCATTTTTCTTACAACAGTCTGGAATTTTCAGTTGAAGGAACGTTCGATCCACGCGGTTATGCCGGTGTCGAAGGTGTACGCACGTATTTCCAGACAATCGTTCTCACGAACCTGATCGATACCGATGAAAGCGATGAAGCAATAAAAAAATTGGCGATGGAAGTGGAAAGAAGATGCCCCGTTTACAACATCATGAAGGATGCCGGTGTTGAAATAACTTCTCGTTGGATGAAAAAAATTTAAACGAAACAGTTTGTAAAAAATAGGATGACGATTACAGGCTCTTGATGCTTTTCCAAAGCAGGAAACAGCATCCGGAGTTTTTTTGCATTTCTCCATGGCGGCGTTGTCGCCGACAAAGAAAATTTTAAAAAAACAACAAAGACATTGATATTCATCTATATCGGAGTATACTACAGATATAGATAGTTATCGATATCGACAACCACAAATAAGCCCTGCTTTCAGCAGGCAAATACGGAGCATCGTGACGGAAATGCTTCGAGGAGGTTTTTACATGGAACAAAATTACAAAGCATATGCGAAATCTTTAAAAATTTTGTCGGATGAAACAAGGTTAAAAATCATGGATTTGTTGGGGGATGGGGAATTATGCGCCTGCGAGTTGTTGGAAGAATTTCCGATTACGCAGCCCACCCTTTCCTACCATATGAAAATGCTGTGCGACAGCGGTTTGGTTGTCAGCAGAAAAGACGGCAGCATGGTGAAATATACCATCAACCATGAATCCTTGGATGACTTGAAGGCTTTCTTCAAGCACATGTCCAGCGGGATGCCTGTATAAAAAATGTAGGAGATGTAATCAATGAACTTATTCAATTGGCTGAATGATCAGCTATTCAAAATGCTATGGTTGAACGATTTGATGGGCAGATTGGTCCAAAATGTTTTTGGGTTGGACCTCAGCAACCGCGTCGGGGCAAGCCTGCAATTTTTCCTTTTTGATACCGTGAAAATCTTCATCCTCTTATCGGTATTGATCTTTCTTATTTCCTATATCCAAAGTTACTTCCCGCCGGAACGGACGAAAAAGATTTTGGGTCGTTTCAATGGCGTGACAGCCAATATACTGGCTGCCTTACTCGGTACGGTAACGCCTTTCTGTTCCTGTTCTTCGATTCCGTTGTTCATCGGATTCACCGGTTCCGGGTTGCCGCTCGCGGTCACTTTTTCCTTCCTGATTTCCTCCCCATTGGTGGATTTGGCATCCATCATCTTGCTGGGAAGCATCTTTAATTGGCGGATTGCCTTTGCCTATGTTATCGTCGGTTTGATTCTGGCAGTAGTCGGCGGAACCATCATCGGAAAAGCACATCTAGAGGATCAAGTGGCATCTTTTGTTTATGGTACCCGCAGCGTTGACCTCCCCGAATCCGAATTGACCGCAAAGGACAGAATGGCTTTCGGTGTGGAACAAGTAAAAGATATCGCCAAGAAAGTATGGCCCTATATTTTGATCGGTGTCGGAATTGGTGCAGCCATCCATAACTGGATACCGGAATCAATCATCACTGCCATATTGGGTCAAGATAAATGGTATTCGGTATTGGTTGCAGCCTTTGTCGGGGTACCTATGTACGCAGACATCTTCGGGACCTTGCCGATTGCGGAAGCTTTGGTCGCAAAAGGCGTCGGCTTAGGGACAGTCCTAGCCTTCATGATGAGCGTGACAGCTTTGTCTTTACCGTCGCTTATTATGCTGAAGCAGGTCGTAAAACCTAAATTACTGGCCATTTTCTTCACGGTCGTCGTCGCTGGAATTATCCTGATCGGCTACCTCTTTAATTTCTTCACACCGTTCTTTATGTAAAAAAATATAAAAAATCATTCAGGAGGAATTTTATTATGGAAATCAAAATTTTGGGTTCAGGCTGCAAAAATTGTGTGAACTTGGCGAAAAACACAGAAGAAGCTTTGAAGATCTTGGGCATGGAGGCGACCATCACAAAGGTAACCGATATGCAGGACATCGCAGCTTACGGCATCCTGAGAACACCAGGGCTTGTCATCGATGAAAAAGTCGTATCTTACGGAAAAGTCGCAAAACCAGAAGAAATCGTTGCATTGATAAAAAATAATGTAGGGTAAGCAAAAAGGGCCGTGGCAGAATCAGAATTCCTCTGATTCATGCCACGGCCCTTTTTGCAAAGAACTGTCGAACATTAGCTTATTTATTTCGTTGGGCTTTCGCTGTAAACATCGGTCAAAACATATCCGCCTTGACTATTGATGTCCTTCGTTGCTTCCCTTGCATCCAGATCATTGAAATGCCACCATTCGGAAGCTAACGGCGTCAGCCCCGCATGGACAGCATATTTTTGAAGGTTAATGGCTGCCTCATTCATGGTGTCCGCCAAAGCAGAAGATTGCCAATCCGTCGGCGACGTGGACTTAACAGGTTTTGTGAAAGTGACTGCGGCCATGCTCAATTCATGTATCGGTGTCGGCATCGTATATTCCGTATAATCCGTGATTTCTGAGGCAATATAGTCGCCCACCGTTATGTCTTCCTGCAAGTGGACTTCGGCCAAAGTCACATCGATGGCATATCCCATCTGATGGTTGGAAATGCTTGTCGCAATGAACCAATTCATCCCCCAAGGAGGTGTGCTGATGCCTGCCATGACTTCGGGATCGACATTCGCCAATGCGGTCACCGCAGCTACAACCTTTTGCTGTACGGCATAGGGGCGATAACCTTCGTAGATTACCAAAGAATTGCCCTCTTCCAAAGCGTACTGTTGCGCAAGAAAAATCTTCTTGGACATCGCATACAGGACAGGAACGATGAATTCCTCTTTTCCCAACCGATCATTGTATGTTTTACCGGAATACAACGCTTGTCCCGTAATGCCCGGGATGGACTTGCCAGATGTTATAAATTCTGAGGCGTAGGTATTGGTATTGTTGTAAATGATGGACGGGATGACATCGGGCAGGTTAATGAAGCAGTAGATATGCGCTACCCATCCTGAGGAAGTAGCCGTTTTGACCTTCCACCAGTCACCCTTCTCCTCCAAAATTTCAAATGCCGTACCGGGCGCCAGCACTTCGATCGTCTCGGATGAAATATCTGCAGCCTTCCTTAAATTTAAATCGATGGACGCATAGCCGGTTGCTCCGACAACAGGCAACTCCAGATCCCCTACGTATTTTTGGGGCATCGTTACGGAAGTTTCTGAAGAAGCAATGGACGACGAATCAACGGCGGGTGCCGAATCGGCGGTCGATTCCGAAGTTTGCGTGCTGCTGGATGCCACATCTTCCGAACCCTTAAATTCGCCATCGCCGCTTTGCCTGAAATAAGCTGTCAACATCAATGCCAAAACGACAACGAGGCCGCCTAATATGATTAATTTTCTCCTGATTGTGCTTTCCATAGGTCCCCCTTTAAATAAACAATTTATAGACGAAATATAAAATCAGCAGGTGTGCGGGATAAAAAACATAAAATCCCCATTTCAAAAATTTTGATTTCTTGCCGCGTCTGCCCTTGTACAACAGCAATAACGGAATTGCCAGAAAAATGCCCAATTGATTCGCATGCCCCCAACCCATATGCACGATGGCTGGAATGATGTGCAAAGCCGTCCCGATGACAGCGAAGCTGATCATCTGCTTGTCCACTTGCCCTCTGAATAATCCAAAAAATAGGATCCACAGTACGGCAACGTAATTCCAATCCGCCGGAACAGCAAGCAAGCAACATAATCCGATGACGAGTACCTTTATGTAGATAGGAAACTTGTCATTTTTTGCCGCCGCCAAGGCGATCAGACCCAATGCCAATCCCCAAAAAACGCTCGTCGCTTGCCACCACGAATAACCGAAATATAATATGTAAGGGAAGTGGGACACAGCCGCAAAGACAACCAATCTCATTATATATTTTTTTACATTGGATGTGTAATGAAAACCCTCCGCAATCAGGTAGCACATAATGGGTGCCACAACCCTTCCCGGAACACGCAGAAGGATGCCTGCCAGCGTCTCCGGGGAAACAAAGACCGCAAATAAGTGGTCAAAAAACATAGCGATGATTGCGATGTACTTCAAAGTGTTGGCGGTCAAATCTTTTTGTGCAGTATTGATGAAATCCATAAAAACCCCTTTCCTAATAACCAGTGAATCTTTTTAATGATTTATCCAGAGTACCGGAAGGCATCCTCTTTCTTTTTGACGCAATGTATATTCCAATCAGCTATCTTCGATCCTTAAATCCTACAGTACATGATACACTACCAGAGCGATACTTCAATATTTTTTTAAGAAGCCACTTCGAAAATCCCCCGCTATGGCACGGAAAATCAATTCAGCCGATAAGAAAGAGCGGACTCGTTCTTTCCATCCCACAACAGTCCCAATATGCAGAAAAGAAGAGCGCATTTCCTCCCTTTTGTTAGAGGGAATGCACTCTTCTTCTACATTTATTATTTCAGGTATGACACTTCATAGCGTTTGGAATAGCTCGACAAGGTGTGGCAAACAACCCAGTAGAGGATTCCCATCACCACATACATCGGCAATACATAGGCGGAATTCATGGAATAAATGATTTTGGAACGATACGTGATCTCAGAAAATGAGATGATGGTGGTCAATGACGTATCTTTGATCAAGGATACAAATTGGGACACCAGCGACGGCACCATCGCACGAAACCCTTGCGGAATGACGATATGGTACAACGTTTCAAAATAAGTCAAGCCGGTTGACAGACCCGCCTCCACTTGCCCACGATGGACGGACTTCAAACCCGCACGGATGATTTCTGCAATCATGCATGATTGAAAAACGGTGAAAGCAATTAAAGCTGCTCCAAAAGTGCTGAAGCGGAAACCCATTTGCGGGAACCCGAAATAGGCCACGACAATGATCAATAAGAGCGGAATGCTTCGGATGACATCCATCAAAAAACCTAAAATTTTAGAAAGAAAGGGAATTTTCACAAAGCGGATGATCCCCAGTACAGAACCAACAGCAAAACTGAGCGCAATGGCCAGAACGGAGAGCAACACCGTGTTCCCGACGCCTTTCAATAAATATGTAATATTCCCGCCTGATAAGGCACCTACTAAATCGAACATGAACTTTCTCCCCCCTATGCGACTTCCATTTTTCTTTCAACGTATGCCATCACATAGTTCAACGGCAATGTGATCACCAAGTAGAACAAGCTGATGACCATATACGTCCCCATCATATTGAACGTTTCACTGGAAACGAGATCGCCGGCATACATCAAGTCCGCACCAGCCACAAAGCCTAATACGGAAGAATTTTTCACCAATGTGATGAACTGATTGCCCAACGGTGGGATGACGATCTTAAAGGCCTGCGGCAACACAATATTAACCATTGTTTCCCAGTAGTTCAGGCCTGTCGCCAAGCCGGCTTCCATCTGTCCAGCCGGGACGGCCTGAATACCCGTTCTGACGACATCGGCAATGAACGCTGTCGAATAAATCGTCAACCCGATTGTCCCTGCCACCATGCCGTTCATTTTAACGCCTAAGACCAATGGAATAGCAATGTAGAAAAACATCGTTATCACCAACAATGGGATGTTTTTAAAACATTCCACATAAAAATTCCCAATCTTATTCAAAGCTTTATTTTTCGATACTTGAAAAACAGCTAACAGTGTACCAAAGATTAAACTTAATAACATCGCAACCAAACTAGCAATCAACGTTGTACGGAAAGCTAGCGAAAAGGTATCAAAATACTCTACTAAAATAGTAAACACTCTCGTCACACTCCCCTATTCAAACTCACCAAACCATTTGTCATCGATAGCCGCAATCGTGCCATCTGCTTTCAACTCCGCAATCGCATTATTTAAGGCAGCCAGGAATGCATCATCATCTTCATTGATGGCAATGCCGTAGGGCTCATCCGTCAATCTTCCGCCAGCCATGTGGAAGCCCGGCGTCTGCGACATCATCCCCATCAAGATAACGTTATCCGACGTGTAGGCATCAGCCTGCCCTGCAACCAACGTCGTAAAGGCTTCTGATTCGGTATCATATTCGCGTGTTTGTGCTTGCGGAGCCAGCGTTTTCATGTTGAGCATCATCGTCGTTCCCTTTGCTCCGGCTACGACCGATTCAGCGGTTAAATCATCAACACCGTCTATAGCGCTATCATCCGGCACAATGAACGCCTGCCCGCCGATATAGTAGGGATCAGTGAAATCAATTACTTTTTCGCGTTCTTCGGTGATGGTCATGGTACTGATGACGGCATCGGCGATGTTGTTTTTTACAAAGGCGACCCGGTTTTGGCTTGAAACTTCGACGAATTCGGCATTGTCAGCCGATCCGGTCAACTCCTTCGTAATCGCGCGCGCGACATCGGCATCATGGCCTTCTACTTCCCCTGTGTTCACATTCAATTGACCGATTAAGGGAGTCGTTACAACGGTTGCCCAGACAATCTTTTTATCACCATGCTCAATGCGATCCATGACGCTTTCTTCCGATACTTTTGTACAGCCACTCAGCAGCAGGAAAGCGGATAATGCAGACAGCAGCACAATTTTTTTATTCACTTTCTTCATTACTTTTGCACCTTACTTTCACCTGAAATTAATGGTTAATGATCTTGCTGAGGAATTGTTTTGCACGTTCATCTTTAGGGTCCTCAAAGAACTCTTCACTTGGTCGATCTTCTACAATTTCTCCGTCAGCCATAAAGATGGTACGATCAGAAACTTCGCGGGCAAATCCCATTTCGTGTGTCACGACGATCATGGTCATCCCTTCTTTAGCCAATTTTTTCATGACGTCCAATACATCACCGATTGTTTCTGGATCCAACGCGCTGGTAGGTTCATCAAACAGCAGGACGGAAGGGTTCAAGGCCAAGCCACGGGCAATTGCAATCCGTTGTTGCTGTCCACCGGATAATTTAGCCGGATAAGCATCTTTTTTATCCAGCATGTTTACTTTTTCCAAGAGTTCTTCAGCTGTTTTTCTGGCTTGCTCCGGAGACTGTTTCAATGCTTTTACAGGTGCAAGCATAATGTTTTCCAATACCGTCTTATGCGGATACAAATTAAAGTGCTGGAAAACCATCCCTACATTTTTGCGGATGGCGGTGATATCCGTTTTCTTGTCGTGAACATTTTTTCCCTGAACGAGCAATTCGCCTTCTGTAATTTCTTCCAAAGCATTGATGCAACGGATCAATGTACTTTTCCCTGAGCCGGATGGCCCGAGAATAACCGTTACTTCCCCTTGGTTAAACGTGACATTAATATTTTTTAATGCCTGGAAATTTCCGTAATATTTATTGACATTTTTAAACTCAATCATAGGTGACACTCCTTTTGATGAATATTTGTTCCTGAATGAAAAAGGCTTACAAGTGCTGATTTTATCTGTTTCGCCTTAGCAAAATGCTGCCAATAAAGTGAAGCGTTACCATCCGCTACCTTTTCGTAATGCTTGGCCCAACAAAACCAGAAGCCTGATTTCGTTTTTTGAAAACCAGGTTAACCAGTACCGTCAAAGGCCTAGATAAATCCGACCTCCACCAATTCAACGAACATTATAGCATGAAGTCACCCATAAAATGGGCATAAATCACAAATTTTTAAATAAAAATAGTAAAAACGACCATTGACTTTAGTGTTTTATCCGAACGTTAAAAAATTCGTCACATTTTCTTAGCATCATCCCTTAAGCTGGGCTGAATGAAATAGGAAGAGATGCAGCCCCAAAAATCAAGTCCGGTAACCGAATCAGTCATTCAGATTCGGCTACCGGACGCGCTTCCGAAAAAAACTGGATGCAAAAAAATCCCGTCTTTCCAGAGCAACGCCCGGAAAGACGGGATGTTCTTATTTCAGCTTGTCTTGCTCCAATAATTTCCCCAGGAAGTATGGCATTTGGACGCGCCACCACTCCCAGTCGTGATGGACATCAGGCCCCCAGAAGTCGATCCAAGCCGGGATGTTCTTGAAACGCAGAACATCCTCGATTTTGTGCGTATCGCGGATGCTGACCTCTTCCCATTTGCCCTGACCGACAGCGACGATAATGTTGCCGGAACGGTACTTATCGAGGAACCAGCCATCGTTTTGGTTCCACAAATAATCGATCGGCGAATTTTCGTAAACATTCCGGTCATGGTAGTCCCCGAAGAAGTAGCGCACGTCATAGAGCCCGCTCAAGGCGATGACGGTATCGAAGACATCCGGATGGCGGAAATAGAAATTCAGGCTGTGGTAGGCGCCCATGCTACAGCCGGTCACCATCAGCGGGCCATGGTAATTGGTCTGGTATTTGATGTGCGGCACCAGTTCCTGAAGGATGTATTGTTCATAGCGGTCATGCATGTTTGCACGGTCATAAGGGCTCTTCCATTCGCATAGCCAGGATTCATTGTCCACGCTGTCGGGTGTGTAGAATTGCACCAACCCCTGCTCGATGAACCAGCTGCAGGCTTCGATCATGCCGAAATCGGCATATTCATTCTGGCTTCCGCCGGATGAAGGGAAAACGATGATCGGTTTGCCCGAGTGCCCATAGCGATTGAAATGCATTTCGCGGTTCAAGTGACTGCTCCATTGTGATGAATGTTCTGTGTGCATCTTTTTTCCCCCTGTCTTAGTTCGTTACGGAAATCATGCTGATGATGTCCATGAGTTCCTCGTATTCGGCCGCACGGACGACATAGCCGAAGTCCCCCATGACAGCGGCGAAGATGCCCGGCATCTCTTCAAACAACACGACATTGTTGCCGTAGCGTTCCATCACATCTTCATGGCTGAAGCGGTACGGATGGACACCCTTGCGGCTGACGTAGCAGCAGTAGTAAGGACGTCTCATGGTGACATTGAAGTGGCCATTTCCGACCAAATTGCCGTACGCCGCATACAAGTCTACATCATTGGCCCAATTCCACATGTCCAACGTGTGCCCGCCAGGCGGACGCAGGTTCGCTTCCAAGGCTACCAGACTGCCATCCGGCAAACGGAAAAATTCAAAATGGAAAAAGCGCTCCTGCAGATGGAAGGCTTTGACGAGCTTCGCCCCCGCTTCACGCAGGTCTTCCGGCATGTGCCGGTCCACGTAGTAATACATATCCGCATTGTCCGCCACTATTTCCAGGACAGCTTTGTCGTAGATGAGCGTTGCATCGAAAAGGATGTTCCCTGACGCATCGGTCAACCCATCGTACGTGACGATCTGTCCGTCGATGAATTCTTCCAAAATGTAGGATTCATTGGGATTCTTCACATGGTAGAAATGCTGCAGGTCCCATTCGGAATTGATTTTGTGGGTATCCGCCGCACCGACGCCCGAATCGGGTTTGATGCAGACCGGATAACCGTATTCACGGCACAATCCCAAGGCATCCTCGTAGTCACCGATGACCCGCCCTCGTGCAACCTTCAGACCGATTTCCCGGAATTTTTCCTTCATGGACGATTTATGCTTCACATAGGCCATGTCTTCATTTTTGAAGCCGAAGACGTTGAAATCGGTACGCAGACGGGCATCGCTCTCCAACCAATATTCGTTGTGGGATTCGATCCGGTCCATCTTGCCGTGCTTGTAGGTCAGATAGGCCACTGCACGGAGCATTTCGTCATAATTTTCCATATCATTGACGCGATAATATTCCGTCAGACTATCGCGCAAATCTTTTTCCAACAAGTCGTACGGCTCGCTGGCGATGCCGAAGACGTTCACGCCCGCTTGCTTCAGCCCGGTGGCGAAGCGCTGAAAATTGTGCGGAAAGTGAGGGGAAATAAATACATAATTCATTGGTGCAACCTTCTTCCTATTTATACATTAAATTATAATGAGAATGTACCATTTCACGGGGTAATTAACAAGCATTATCCGCGATAATAAAAGGAAATTGCGAAAAATCCCCATACTTTTCCGCCGTCACACCGTACATCGTGTTAGGCTAGGTTTCCATCACCCAAAATGAGAATGTCCGATAGTTCTCTTGGGGGCTTCCTCGGGTTTCCTAAACCGCTTCCCATTTTTGTGAAATAAATAATTTGAAATGCAAACTCTTTCAAAATTATTATACTGTTTACATTTCCTTTTCAATGGTTTATTATAAATATAAAGATAGAAGAGAGGAAGATGGATATGTATTCACTAATAGCATTAATAACATTCACAGTATGCGCTGTTTCTTTTTTAAATTTGCTTGCTTCAGAAATGGAAGCTTAATCAAGCTGCAGATGGAATAACCAAGTTCTAAAAATGCCAATTCGATTATTGAAACGCCACTAACTCAAACATAAGGACATATGCCACGCATTTGAAAATGAATATCATTTTCATTAATTGCTCATCAATAAATTCATATATTAACCCGCCCTCCTTATCGAGAGCGGTTTTTTTATAGAATCATAATAAGCATATTCTAATTATTGGGGTTCTTTCCATAAGTAATCTTTTGTAAATAAAAAAAGTAATGAAATCAGGATTCCCCTGACTTCCATTACTTTTTATTCGTTATACTCTTACGCCAATTTTCGCTTTCTGTTCAACCAATCGTTTGGCTTGAACGACAATATTTTCTGCCGTCAAGCCGTATTGTTCCTTCAAGTAGTCTGCCTGTCCCACTTGACCGAAGGCTTCGCGGACACCGATGCGGTATTGCAGGGTCGGTTTCAATTCGGCCAAGACTTCCGCTACGACGCTGCCGATGCCGCCGATGACATTGTGGTTTTCGGCGGTGACGATGGCGCCTGTTTCTGCAGCCTTCAACAGGGCTGCTTCATTCACCGGTTTGACGCGGTACAGATCGATGACCGTCGCCGAAATCCCCTCCGCCTCCAAGCGATCGGCGGCTTGCAACGCATCGGAAACCATGATTCCGGAGGCGACGATGCTGACATCGGTACCTTCCCGCAACAGTTTGTAGCCATCTTCAAAGGTTTCGCCTTCCTCATAGATTTCAATGGCATTTTTGCGGATCATCCGCACATAATTCAATCCATCGGTATGATATGTTTCTTCCAGGATAGCGCGCAAGCACTTATCATCACTGGCTTCATAGATGTGCGCATGGGGAATTGAGCGGAGCAAGGATAGCTCTTCAAAAGGCATATGCGTACCACCGTTCGCTTCGGCGGTTTACCCCCGCATCCGAGCCAATGATGGTCACGTTCGTTCCAGCATAGGCCACCGATATGAAAATCTGGTCAAAGACACGTCTGCTGGCAAAAGGCCCGAAGGTATGGATATATGGTTTGAATCCGGCCACCGACAGTCCCGCAGCACAGCAAACCTCCTGGGCTTCCATGATGCCCACGTTTATATACCGGTCGCCAAGCCCAATTCCCAAAAGTACATCTGCGGCATGGCAATGATTTTTTTGAGGAGTATTAATAATCGATTATTGTACATGTATGTCCTCCTTACACAAATGAGTATAACTTGTAACCCTTTTCATTCATAGTTCATCTGAGCCCAATCGATTTCCGGAAATCGGAAAATGGCTGGGCTGAATCCAAAAAAGGTAGACAAGCCAAGCAAACCAGGCTCATCTACACAGACTTATTTACAGTTGCCTTCGGATAACGGACGCAACTTTTTAGCCGAAACAAATGCGTAATCCACGCTGATGTTTTGCGGCATTTGATTGTGTATATTTTCACATAAAAAAAGGCCACCCGCCAACACCCTCTAACCATACCCTACCATCTTAGTTGGACAAAGACTTCGACGGAAGATATCTGTGGGAATTGTTAACCGTGACCAGATTCCATTATATCAAACAACAGCCGAACCTTAAAGATGAAACTAGCCAATCAATTCATTAAATGGCTAGTTTCCCCGCGGATCCTTCGCATCAAAAAATAGCCTCGCAGAAACAATGAACGACGACGTGGAAAAATAAGTTTTTCCCCCAAAAAAATAAGCCATCCCTTTTTTGCTGAGGATGCCTTATTTTTTGTACATTTCAGTTCCGGTCAGCCGCTTTCATTTGAACTTCTCCAATAGATCGACCCGTGTGATGATGCCGAGAATGGGTTCATTGTTGTTCCCGTTTTGCGTAACCAGCAGCGCCTCGATATTTTTATCCTTAAATTCGGCTTCTGCCTCGTATATCGTCGCCTCTCGCTTGATGAAGGCAAAATTATTCTTGTTTTCATCCAACGTTAAAATATCGCTGGCGGTCGCTTCACCCAATGAAACGGTTCCCTCCTGGGCATGTTGGGCAAGCCAATGGGTGATGCCGTTGTCCGTCAGCAAGCCGACGACTTCGTTGTTTTTGTTCTTGATTGGGAATTTGGTGTAGTCCTTGGTCCGGATGAGATCCAAAACAGCGGCCAACCGACTCGATTCCTCAAAGAATTTCACTTCATTCGTTTTGATGTCGAAGGCTGTTATCGGCCGCAGCAACTGACCATGCACTTCCTTGATCAGATCCAAAGACTCATCGGTGATGATCACCAAATCCTTCTGATTGCCATGACTCAAAAAATTCCGCAGATCCCCCAGCACTTGAAAGGTATCTTTCTTTAATTTTACGTAACGGTCGTAGCGCGAAGCGTTCTCCACCAATTCATAGAAGCTGTAGTACTGTTTGCCTCTGTCGGGTTTATACTTCTCGTTAAAAAATGTCTCGATGTCATTAAAATAGCCCATGAATGCTTCATTGTTATTTTCTTGCATAAAACGTCTCCCCTTCAAAATAGGATTTGTATACATATGGATCTGGCGCTGGCCCTCACTCGGCCAAGTTGTTGCGTCCATTCGCCAAGAAGGCTTTGTATCTGTCCAGGATTGCGTTCAGGTCGGCATCCAGAAACGCTGGCACTTTTTGTTGAAGCTTTTCCGGAATGCCGTAGTAGGCTTCCGCGATGCTTCCTGCAATCGCGGCGATCGTGTCACTGTCCCCGCCGAGCGATACGGACGTGCGGATGACGTCTTCGAAATCCTCCCCTTCCAGGAAAGCGATAATCGCCTCCGGTACGGACGCCTGGCAGGATTCGACGTGGCGATAATGCGGTCTGATTTCAGCCACGCTGCGGTTCAAGTCATACCCGAACTGCTCCGCGATGTAGGCTTTGATCTGCCGCTTATCCGCCCCCGTTCGGGACAGGAAAATGGCGGCGGTAGCCTGAGCCCCTTTGATCCCTTCCGGATGATTATGCGTGACCTCGGCAGTCAGCGCCGCTTGCTGCAGTACGGCCGCCAGATCATCATAAAGCCAGGCAACCGACGACACCCGCATCGCCGAACCGTTGCCGAAGCTGTTGTACGGAGCGAGTTTTTCAGCCAAAAGCCAATGGTAGAACATCCCGCCATAGCCTGCATGCGGGTGCCGTTTCCCCAGACGCTGCATGGCCTTCACGTCAAAGAGGCTTCCCACGCTTACCTTTGAGGCCGCCGTGAAGAAGTCTGATTCGTTGCTGATTTCGTGCTTCTCGAGATTTCCGTTCGATGAATGGATCACCCGGTACTCATATGTTTTCTCGTCCTCGTAGTCATATACCGCAATCTGCCAGTCACGCCACTTCTCCCTATCATTATATTTCCATTATCGCATTATCGAGCAATTATTCAAAGGCTATCCGCTAAATTTCTACAGCGCTTTCATTTATTTTTTGCATGCGAAAGGGCCGCCTCATTTCGAGGCAGCCCGCTCATTCCCTGCTAAACTGTCAGGTTTTTTACCGCCAGAAACTTGCTGCATAACTTATCCAGCTCTTGTTCCAGCACTTCGCTCGTTTCATCCGAGTAACTTATGTTTTTAATCGGCGTTTCTTCCATGTCCATCAAATACTCAGGAATTATTTTTTCATCCTCAACACGAATGGTAATTTGCGGGTGATAGGTGGACGTGCCGCAGCATGCCGGTGCCAAATATGCCATTTCATAGCGATTGCTATCTTTTTCTCTGATCCTAAAGTACCCATCTCCGATAAACTCTTTTTCGGCCCCGAAGTGTTTCAGTATCAGGTCCAATTCTTTTTTATCCATTGAAAAAAGCCCCTCTCTATCATCATCCAAAATATGACATGATTGCCTTCTCTTTCGGAATCCTGCCGCTTGCAACAACCTTTTCTGTCGTCAGCTGATGCTTTCCAACTGCTTCTGTCACCATCAATTATACCACGAACGAACCAGTTTGCACATTCGTTCACAACTGTATTTCCGAGCGTCTTCACCTGAGAATCCGGTGCCTTTGTGTTAAAATGGATACCTCAGCACGAAGAACAATTCCATTTTTTACGGATTACGCCTAACAGGAATTATTGACATATACGGCTTGCTGGCAGAGTTGAATAAGCACGCATCCTGCAGTACAATATTAAAAAATAATGGCGTGGTTCTCTGTCCGTTGGCCAATGGGAAACTCAGCTACGGAATCTATTCCAATACCAAAAGGGGGGAGTCAGAATGCCTATCAAACTGATTGCGGTAGACATGGATGGCACATTTTTGAACAGCCGCAAAAGCTATAACAAGGAACGTTTCGATAAATTGTATCAGCGCATGGTGGAAAAAGATATCCGCTTCGTCGTGGCAAGCGGCAATCAATATTACCAGCTGCGTTCCTTTTTCCCGGAAATACAGAACGACATTGCGTTCGTCGCAGAAAACGGCGCCTACGTAGTGGACAGAAACAAGGAGCTTTCCGTCGGGGAAATGTCTGCGGAAACCATCGAAAAGGTACTGAATATTTTCCGGGACTTGGACGCCTATCCCCAGCTAGTCGTCTGCGGGAAAAACAGCGCCTATGTCGACCTTTCCGCATCCGATTATTTCTATGAAAAGACCCGCGAATATTATCACCGCTTAAAGAGAGTCTCTTCTTTTTCCGGCATCGAAGATACCATCTTTAAATTTACGGCGAACTTTCAGGAAGCCGAATTGCCGGAATTGATGGAACACTTCCGGAAAGAAATCGGCGATGTCGTATCCCCCGTCTCGAGCGGGCACGGCTCCATTGATTTCATCATTCCCGGCCTGCACAAAGCGTCCGGTATCCAGCTGTTGCAGAAGGAATGGCACATCTCCGACGAGGAGACCGCCGCTTTCGGAGACAGCGGCAACGATATCGAGATGCTGCAGCATGTGGCCTACAGCTTTGCGATGGCAAACGCCGCCGAGCCAGTGAAACAAGCCGCCAAATACTTGACCGCTTCCAACAACGAAGACGGGGTACTGGCTGCGATGGAACGCTTGCTGGAAATGGAATGATACAAAAACAAAGCTGGCAACGAATGAAGGATGCGGCTCTCTTTTGCGAGCCG